>VERE01000001.1 GCA_018882835.1 Limnohabitans sp. | reverse complement strand
GTGTACGACCAAATGTCCGAGCCGCGCTGGGTCTTGTCCATGGGCTCGTGCGCCAACGGCGGTGGCTACTACCACTACAGCTATTCCGTGGTGCGCGGCTGTGACCGCATCGTGCCGGTGGATGTGTATGTGCCCGGTTGCCCCCCGACAGCGGAGGCCTTGCTGTACGGCATTCTGCAGCTGCAAACCAAGATTCGCCGCGAAAACACCATTGCTCGCTGAGCCAAGGACACCGAGACCATGAGTCAATCTCTTGAGACCCTGCAGTCTGCTTTGCAAGCGGTGCTGGGTGACAAAATCAAAGACCTGAAGCTGGCCTTGGGCGAGCTGACCCTCACTGTGGCCGCGCAGGATTACCATGCCATCGCGCTGACCCTGCGTGACCATCCTCAGCTGGCTTTCGAGCAGCTGATCGACTTGTGCGGCATGGATTATTCGGCCTACAAAGACGGTGCGCCCTCGGCCTACACCGACGGCCCGCGTTTTGCCATCGTCAGCCACCTGATGTCGATCCAGCACAACTGGCGCTTGCGCTTGCGCGTGTTTGCCGTCAACGACGACATGCCGGTGCTGGCCTCGGTCAACGACATCTGGAATGCGGCCAACTGGTTTGAGCGCGAGGCCTTCGACCTGTACGGTATCGTGCTCGAGGGTCACCTGGACCTGCGCAGGATCCTGACCGACTACGGCTTCATTGGGCACCCCTTCCGCAAGGATTTCCCCACTTCGGGCCACGTTGAAATGCGTTACGACGCAGAGCAAAAGCGCGTGGTGTACCAGCCTGTGACGATCGAGCCGCGCGAGATCACCCCGCGCATTATTCGTGAAGACAACTACGGCGGTTTGCACTGAGAGCAGAGCATGGCTGACATCAAGAACTACACCCTGAACCTGGGCCCGCAACACCCGGCAGCGCACGGCGTGCTGCGCCTGGTGCTCGAACTCGACGGCGAAGTGGTCCAGCGTGCCGACCCGCACATTGGCCTGCTGCACCGCGCGACTGAAAAGCTGGCCGAAAGCAAAACCTACATCCAGTCCTTGCCCTACATGGACCGCCTGGATTACGTGTCCATGATGAGCAACGAGCACGCTTATTGCCTGGCGATCGAAAAGCTCATGGGCATCGAGGTGCCGGTGCGTGCGCAGTACATCCGCGTGATGTACGCCGAAATCACCCGTTTGCTGAACCATCTTTTGTGGCTGGGTTGCCATGGCTTCGATTGCGGCGCCATGAACATCCTGATTTACTGCTTCCGCGAGCGTGAAGACCTGTTCGACATGTACGAGGCCGTGTCCGGTGCGCGCATGCATGCAGCCTATTTCCGTCCGGGCGGCGTCTACCGCGACTTGCCCGACAGCATGCCGCAGTATCAGGTCAGTAAGGTCAAGAACGCCAAGGCGATCGCCCGCCTGAACGAAAACCGTCAAGGCTCGCTGCTGGACTTCATCGAAGACTTCACTCGCCGCTTCCCCAAGTTGGTCGACGAGTACGAAACCCTGCTGACCGACAACCGCATCTGGAAGCAGCGCACCGTGGGCATCGGCGTGGTCACGCCCGAGCGTGCCAAGAACCTGGGTTTCACCGGGGCGATGTTGCGTGGCTCGGGCATCGCCTGGGACCTGCGCAAGCAGCAGCCTTACGACGTCTACGATCAAATGGACTTCGACATCCCCATTGGAAAAACCGGTGACTGCTACGACCGTTACCTGGTGCGCGTGGAAGAGATGCGCCAGTCCAACCGCATCATTCAGCAGTGCGTGGCCTGGTTGCGCGCCAACCCCGGCCCGGTCATCACCGACAACCACAAGGTGGCGCCGCCCAGCCGGGAGTCCATGAAGTCCAGCATGGAAGAGTTGATTCACCATTTCAAGCTGTTCACCGAAGGCTTCCATGTGCCTGAAGGCGAAGCCTATGCAGCGGTCGAACACCCGAAAGGAGAGTTCGGCATTTACCTGGTGAGCGATGGGGCCAACAAGCCTTATCGCCTGAAGATTCGTGCGCCGGGCTTTGTGCACCTGGCGGCCATGGACGAAATGGCGCGCGGTCACATGATTGCCGACACCGTGGCGGTGATTGGCACCATGGACATCGTGTTCGGGGAAATTGACCGATGAGCTCTCAAACTGTTCAAGCCGCCGTGTTCTCGGCGCAGACCCAAGCGCGCTTCGCACGCGAAGTCGCCAAGTACCCTGCAGACCAAAAACAGTCGGCTGTCATGGCCTGCCTGTCGATCGTTCAGCAAGAGCAGGGCCACGTCAGCCCCGAGGCGGAGTTGGCGGTGGCCCACTACCTGGGCATGGCGCCCATGGCCGTGCATGAGGTCACCACTTTCTACAACATGTACAACCAGCAACCGGTTGGCAAGTTCAAAATCAACGTCTGCACCAACTTGCCGTGCCAATTGCGCGATGGTGGCAAAGCGCTTGCGCACCTGTGCGAAAAACTGGGTGTGGAAGTGGGCGGTACCACGGCCGATGGCCAATTCACCCTGCAGCCCGGCGAGTGCATGGGCGCCTGTGCCGATGCGCCTGTGCTGCTGGTGAACGACCGCACCATGTGCAGTTTCATGAGTCATGACAAGCTCGATCAATTGATTGACGGCTTGCGCAGCGCAGAGGGTCAGGCATGAACGTCCATCAAGTTCTCTCGCAGTTCCAGGCCCAAGGCCTGGAAACATGTTTTCACGACCGTCACATCAACAGCCAGATTTACGCCGGCCTGAATGGCCGCAACTGGTCGTTGAAAGAGTACGAGGCGCGCGGTGGCTACCAGGCCTTGCGCAAAATTCTGGGCAAGGACGGCGGTGAAGGTTTGACCCAAGACCAGGTCATTGCCACCGTCAAAGAGTCTGGCTTGCGCGGCCGCGGTGGCGCAGGTTTCCCCACCGGCTTGAAGTGGAGCTTCATGCCGCGCCAGTTCCCGGGCCAGAAGTACCTGGTGTGCAACTCCGACGAAGGCGAGCCGGGCACGTGCAAAGACCGCGACATTCTGCAGTTCAACCCCCACATCGTGATCGAAGGCATGGCCATTGCGGCCTACGCCATGGGTATCAGCGTGGGCTACAACTACATTCACGGCGAAATTTTCCAGACCTACGAGCGTTTTGAAGAAGCGCTCGAAGAGGCACGAGCTGCAGGGTATTTGGGCAACCACATCATGGGTTCTGGCTTCAACTTCCAGTTGCATGCAGCCCATGGCTTTGGCGCTTACATCTGCGGCGAAGAAACCGCGTTGCTGGAATCGCTCGAAGGCAAAAAAGGCCAGCCCCGCTTCAAGCCGCCGTTCCCCGCCAGCTTTGGCCTGTACGGCAAACCCACCACCATCAACAACACCGAGACCTTTGCGGCCGTGCCCTGGATCATTCGCAACGGTGGCCAGGCCTACCTCGAGTGCGGCAAGCCCAACAACGGGGGCACCAAGATTTTCTCGGTCAGTGGTGACGTGGAGCGTCCTGGCAACTATGAAATTCCCATGGGCACCCCGTTTGCCAAGCTGCTGGAGCTCGCAGGTGGCGTGCGCAAGGGCCGCCAGTTGAAGGCGGTGATCCCCGGCGGCTCTTCTGCACCCGTGCTGCCTGCGAACATCATGATGGACATCACCATGGACTACGACGCCATTTCCAAAGCCGGCTCGATGCTCGGCTCGGGCGCGGTCATCGTGATGGACGACTCGCGCTGCATGGTCAAAAGCCTGCAACGCCTGAGCTATTTTTACCAGCACGAATCCTGCGGCCAATGCACGCCTTGCCGCGAAGGCACGGGCTGGCTGTGGCGCATGGTGGACCGCATTGAAAACGGGCAGGGCCGCGAGAGCGACCTGGCCTTGCTGGACAACGTGGCCGAGAACATCATGGGCCGCACCATTTGCGCATTGGGCGATGCGGCGGCCATGCCGGTGCGCGGCATGCTCAAGCACTTCCGCCACGAATTTGAACACCACATCACGCACAAGACCTGCATGGTCCCCGCGTATGTTTGATCGGACGAGTCACCATGGTTGAAATTGAACTCGACGGCAAGAAGGTTGAAGTCCTCGAAGGCAGCATGGTCATGCATGCGGCCGAGAAGGCAGGCACCTACATTCCGCACTTCTGCTATCACAAGAAACTGAGCATTGCCGCCAACTGCCGCATGTGCCTGGTCGATGTTGAAAAAGCGCCCAAGCCCATGCCCGCCTGCGCCACGCCCGTGACACAAGGCATGGTGGTGCGCACCCAAACCGACAAGGCCATCAAGGCCCAGAAGTCGGTGATGGAGTTTTTGCTGATCAACCACCCGCTGGACTGCCCGATTTGCGACCAGGGCGGCGAGTGCCAGTTGCAAGACTTGGCCGTGGGTTACGGTGGCTCGGCCTCGCGCTACGAAGAAGAAAAGCGCGTGGTCTTCCACAAAGACGTGGGCCCGCTGATCAGCATGGAAGAAATGAGCCGGTGCATTCACTGCACCCGTTGCGTGCGCTTTGGCCAGGAGATCGCTGGCGCCATGGAATTGGGCATGTCCCACCGTGGCGAGCACTCCGAAATCGAAAGTTTTGTCGGCGCCACCGTTGACTCCGAGCTGTCGGGCAACATGGTGGACATCTGCCCCGTGGGCGCGCTCACCAACAAGCCATTCCGCTACAGCGCCCGCACCTGGGAGCTGAGCCGTCGCAAGTCGGTCAGCCCGCATGACGCCACCGGCGCCAACCTGATTGTGCAGGTGAAAAACCACCGCGTCATGCGCGTGGTGCCCTTGGAAAACGAAGCCATCAATGAATGCTGGCTGGCAGACCGCGACCGCTACTCTTACGAAGCGCTCAACAGCGACCAGCGCCTGACCGCGCCCATGCTGAAGCAGGGCGGCGAATGGAAAACCGTCGACTGGCAAACCGCCCTCGAGTACGTGGCCAATGGCTTGCAACAAGTCAAGAACACGCACGGCGCACACGCCATCGGCACGCTGGCCAGCCCGCACAGCACCGCCGAAGAACTGTATCTTGCAGCCAATCTGACGCGTGCCCTGGGCAGCCAGAACATTGACAGCCGCCTGCGCGCGGCCGACTTCTTCCACGAAGGTGGCGTGCGTTGGTTGGGCACATCGATTGCGGCGCTGTCCGATTTGCAGCGAACCCTGGTGATCGGCTCCAACCTGCGCAAAGACCATCCTTTGCTGGCGCAACGCATTCGCCAGGCGGCCCGCAAGGGCGGGCAGGTCAACGCTTTGAATGCCGTGGCCTTCGACTGGGCCATGCCGGTGGCCCACAGCCTGTTGACCGATGCATCTCAATGGGTGCAAGCCCTGGCCGACATCGCAGCCGCCATCAGCACGCAGACTGGCGTGCTGGCGCCGGTGGCCGGCAATGCCGAGCAGCCACAAGCGCAGGCCATCGCCAAGTCGCTCATGGGGGGCGAGCGCAAAGCCATTTTGTTGGGCAATGCCGCAGCACACCACGCCCGTGCTTCCAGCCTGCTGGCCCTGGCCAACTGGATCGGCACCCAAACCGGCGCGACCGTGGGCTTCCTGGGTGAAGCCGCCAACACGGTGGGCGCACAACTGGTGGGGGCTTTGCCCGTGGCCAACGGTTTGAATGCTGGCCAGATGTTGCAAGCTGGCGCGCTCAAGGCCGTGCTGTTGCTGAACAATGAACCCGAGTTCGATACTGCCGACGGCGCTGCCGCGCGCGCTGCTTTGTCTGGCGCCGACATGGTGGTGACCCTCTCGCCCTTCAAGACCAACCTGGACATCAGCGACGTGCTGTTGCCCATTTCGCCCTTCACCGAAACGGCGGGCACCTTCGTCAACACCGAAGGCCGTGCCCAAAGTTTTCATGGTGTGGTGCGGCCGCTGGGCGAAACCCGTCCGGCCTGGAAGGTGCTGCGGGTGCTGGGCTCGATGCTGGGATTGCCCGGCTTTGAACAGGAAACCCTGGAGCAAGTGCGTGCGCAGGCCTTGCCGCAAGATCTGGCTGCGCGCCTGTCCAATGCGTGCAGCGCCTGGATCGATGTGAACCCTGTGCCGGGTCAACCGGCCAGCGCCGCCATCTACCAACTCGATGGCCTGGTGCGTCGCGCAGCGTCGCTGCAACAGACGGCCGACGCCAAGGGAGGAGCCTGACCATGGTCGATGCCATTTTCAATGCAGGCCTGGGCCTGTCCAGCCAGGCTTGGTGGACGTCACTGGCTTGGCCGGTGCTGTGGACCTTGCTCAAAATTGTGGCCGTGCTCTTGCCCTTGCTGGGCTGCGTGGCTTACCTCACGCTGTGGGAGCGCAAGGCGATTGGCTTCACCCAAATTCGTTTGGGCCCTAACCGCACCGGCCCGGGCGGCTTGTTGCAACCGATTGCCGACGCGCTGAAGTTGCTGACCAAGGAAATCATTGTGCCCACGCGCGCCCACACGGGCCTGTTTTTGCTGGGCCCGATCATGACCATCATGCCGGCCTTGGCCGCATGGGCGGTGGTGCCGTTTGGTCCCGAGGTGGCGCTGGCCAATGTGAACGCTGGCCTGTTGTTTCTCATGGCCATCACCTCGCTGGAAGTCTATGGCGTGATCATTGCCGGTTGGGCCTCCAACTCCAAGTACGCTTTCCTGGGGGCCATGCGCGCCTCGGCGCAAATGGTCAGCTACGAAATCGCCATGGGCTTTTGCCTGGTGGTGGTGCTGATGGTCTCGGGCAGCCTGAACATGACCGACATCGTGATGGGGCAGGGCAAGGGATCGTTTGCCGACAATGGCCTGAGCTTCCTCTCCTGGAACTGGCTGCCGCTGCTGCCGATCTTCGTGGTGTATTTCATTGCCGGCCTGGCTGAAACCAACCGCCACCCCTTCGACGTGGTGGAAGGCGAGTCGGAGATTGTGGCCGGCCACATGATCGAGTACTCGGGCATGTCGTTCGCCATGTTCTTCTTGGCCGAATACGCCAACATGATCCTGGTGTCCATTTTGTGCGTCATTCTGTTCCTGGGGGGCTGGTTGCCGCCCATCAACAGCGACTTGTTCAACCTGATCCCCGGCTGGATTTGGCTGGGCCTGAAAACCTTTGTGGTGGTGACCCTGTTCCTCTGGGTCCGCGCCACTTTCCCGCGCTTCCGTTACGACCAGATCATGCGCCTGGGTTGGAAGATTTTTATCCCGGTCACCCTGGTGTGGCTGGTGGTGGTGGGCCTGTGGATGCAGTCCCCCCTGTCCATTTGGAAATGATCCGGAGCCCTTCATGACGACGATCACTTCATCTGCCCCGTTCTCCTGGCGCGACTTTTTGTCTAGCTTCATGCTGACCGAGCTGTTCAAGGGCATGGCCCTGACCGGCAAGTACATGTTCGCTCGCAAAATCACGATTCAGTTCCCGGAAGAGAAAACGCCACAGAGCCCGCGCTTTCGCGGCCTGCACGCCTTGCGTCGCTACGAGAACGGCGAAGAGCGCTGCATTGCCTGCAAATTGTGCGAGGCCGTGTGCCCGGCGATGGCCATCACCATCGAATCCACAGTGCGTGACGACGGCAGTCGCCGCACCTCGCGCTACGACATCGACCTGACCAAGTGCATCTTCTGCGGCTTTTGCGAAGAGAGCTGCCCGGTCGACTCGATTGTGGAGACCCACATCTTCGAATACCACGGCGAGAAGCGGGGCGACCTGTACTTCACCAAAGAGATGCTGTTGGCGGTCGGTGACCGTTACGAGCCGCAGATTGCCGCCAACAAGGCGGCGGACGCGAAATACCGCTGAAAGCCGCCGAACGCGAAACCATCATGGACATCAAATCAGCTCTTTTCTACGTGTTCTCGGCGGTGCTGCTGTTTGCAGCCTTCCGCGTGATCACGGCACGCAACCCTGTGCACGCCGCCTTGTACCTGGTGCTGGCGTTTTTCCAGGCCTCTGGCGTCTGGATGCTGCTCAAGGCCGAATTTCTCTCGATCACCCTGGTCCTCGTCTATGTGGGCGCGGTGATGGTGTTGTTCCTGTTCGTGGTGATGATGCTGGACATCAACCTGGACACGATTCGCCAAGGCTTCTGGAAAAACTTTCCGCTGGCTGCCACGCTGGGTGCGGTGGTGGCTCTGGAGCTGGCCGCCGTGTTGTTGGGTGGCTTTCGCGTGAGCGAGCCGCCGGTGGCAGCGCAAGCCGTGGGCGTGGCCGCGGCCCAAGTGTCCAACACCAAAGACTTGGGCATTGCCTTGTACACGCAGTACCTGTACCCGGTTGAAATTGCAGCCGTGATTTTGCTCGTCGCCATCGTGGCCGCCATTGCCCTGACCCTGCGCCAGCGCAAGGACAGCAAGTTCCAGGACCCGTCCCAACAGGTTCGCGTCAAAGCGCGCGACCGCGTTGAAATCGTCAAGATGGACCCCGTGCGTCCCGCGCCTGAGCCGGTCGCCGCAGAGGAGAAACAAGCATGAGTGTCACGCTCGGACATTACCTGACCCTGGGCGCGGTGCTGTTTGCGCTGTCGGTCACGGGCATTTTTCTGAACCGCAAAAACCTCATCGTGTTGCTGATGGCCATCGAATTGATGTTGCTGGCGGTCAACATGAATTTCGTGGCCTTCTCGCACTACCTGGGAGACATCCAGGGCCAGGTCTTCGTGTTCTTCATTTTGACGGTCGCTGCCGCCGAGTCGGCCATTGGCCTGGCCATCTTGGTGCTGCTGTTCCGCAACCGGTCCAGCATCAATGTGGACGAACTCAACACCCTCAAGGGCTGAGCCATGAGTCAAACATTACAAGCATCCACTTTGTTGGCGGTTCCGCTGGCTCCCCTGGCGGGCGCGGTCCTGGCCGGCGTGTTCGGGACCCAGCTGGGTGGCAACTGGCTGGGCCGCAAGCTGAGCCACACTTTCACCATCCTGGGCGTGCTCATCGCTTTCGTGCTGTCCGCACTGACCTTGCAAAGCGTCGTGGTCGATGGCGCGCGCTTCAATGAAACCCTGTACACCTGGATGGTGGTCGGCGGCCTGAAGATGGAAGTCGGCTTCCTGGTGGACGGGCTGACCGCCATGATGATGTGCGTTGTGACTTTCGTCTCGCTCATGGTTCACCTCTACACCATTGGCTACATGGAAGAAGACGAGGGCTACAACCGCTTCTTTGGCTACATCTCGCTGTTCACGTTCTCCATGTTGATGCTGGTGATGAGCAACAACATGCTGCAACTGTTCTTCGGCTGGGAGGCCGTGGGTCTGGTGTCTTACCTGTTGATTGGCTTCTGGTTCAACAAGCCCAGCGCCATCTTCGCCAACATGAAAGCCTTCTTGGTCAACCGCGTGGGCGACTTCGGTTTCATTTTGGGCATTGGCCTGATTGCCGCCTACGGTGGCACGCTGAACTATGCCGAGGCCTTTGCCAAAGCTGGCGAGCTGGGCAAGCTGAGCTTCCCCGGCACTGACTGGATGCTGGTGACCGTGATTTGCATTTGCTTGTTCATCGGGGCCATGGGCAAGAGCGCACAGTTCCCTTTGCATGTGTGGCTGCCCGACTCCATGGAAGGCCCCACCCCCATCTCGGCCCTGATTCACGCTGCGACCATGGTGACGGCTGGCATCTTCATGGTGGCCCGCATGTCACCGTTTTATGAGCTCAGCGACACCGCGCTGAACTTTGTGCTGGTGATTGGCGCGATCACGGCGCTGTTCATGGGCTTTCTGGGCATCATTCAAAACGACATCAAGCGCGTGGTGGCGTACTCCACCTTGTCGCAGCTGGGTTACATGACCGTGGCGCTGGGCGCCTCGGCCTACTCGGTGGCGGTGTTCCATCTGATGACGCACGCCTTCTTCAAGGCCTTGTTGTTCCTGGGTGCAGGCTCGGTCATCATGGGCATGCACCACAACCAGGACATTCGCTGGATGGGGGGCGTTCGCAAGTACATGCCCATCACCTGGATCACCTCCTTGCTGGGTTCGCTGGCCCTGATTGGCACGCCTTTCTTCTCCGGCTTTTACTCCAAGGACAGCATCATTGAAGCTGTCGCCGAGAGCCATCTGCCAGGTGCCGGGTTTGCCTACTTTGCGGTGATCGCGGGCGTGTTTGTCACGGCCTTCTATTCCTTCCGCATGTACTTCCTGGTGTTTCATGGCAAAGAGCGCTATGACCAGAACCCGGAGGCACACCACGACGACCATGGTCATGGTGACCATGGTCACCATGGCGATCACAGCCCGCATGAGTCACCCTGGGTTGTGACGGTGCCGCTGGTGCTGTTGGCGATTCCGTCGGTGCTCATTGGCTACATGACCATTGACCCCATGCTGTTTGGCGATTTCTTCAAGGACGCCATTTTTGTGGATGCCGAGCGTCACCATGTGATGAAAGAACTGGGCGAAGCCTTCCATGGACCCGTGGCCATGGCTCTGCATGCTTTCTCTACGCTGCCGTTCTGGTTGGCGCTGGGGGGCGTAGTGGTGTCGTACTACATGTACATGGTCAACCCGGCCGTGCCGGCTGCAATCAAGCGTGCTTTCCAGCCCCTGCACACCCTGCTGGAAAACAAGTACTACATGGACTGGATCAACGAAAACATTCTGGCCCGCGCTGCACGCGGCCTGGGGCTGGGCCTGTGGAAGGGCGGCGACCAAGCCATCATCGATGGCGGACTGGTCAATGGCTCATGGAAACTGGTGGGCTGGGTGTCGGGCATCGCTCGCCACTTCCAGTCGGGCTACCTCTACCACTATGCCTTGGTGATGATCCTGGGCGTGTTCCTGCTGATGACCTGGTTCGTCTGGCTGAATCCTTGAACCGGGCTGACCGCAAGATCACCCGACACTGAACAGAGAGAAAACAAATGGGATTGTTAAGCCTTGCCATCTGGACACCGATAGTCTTCGGTGCCGTGTTGCTGGCCCTGGGGCGTGACGAGCATGCAAAAGCCGTTCGCTGGCTGGCCCTGATCGGGTCGGTCGTCAGCTTCCTGGTCACCCTGCCGTTGTACAGCCGTTTCGACAACGGCAGTGCGGCCCTGCAGTTCGTTGAAAAATCTGAATGGATTGAGCGCTTCAATGTGTTCTACCACCTGGGGGTGGATGGCCTGTCCCTCTGGTTCGTGTTGCTGACCGCCTTTATCACGGTCATTGTGGTGATCGCCGGTTGGGAAGTGATCACCGAGCGCGTCAACCAGTACATGGGCGCCTTCCTGATTCTGAGTGGCTTGATGATTGGCGTTTTCACTGCCGCAGACGCCATGCTGTTCTATGTGTTCTTCGAAGCCACGTTGATCCCGATGTACCTGATCATCGGTATCTGGGGCGGGCCGAACAAAATTTACGCAGCCTTCAAGTTCTTCCTTTACACCTTGCTGGGCTCGCTGTTGATGCTGGTGGCGCTGATTTACCTCTACATCCAGTCAGTTGGCAGCTTTGACCTGGCCACCTGGCACAAACTGCCCTTGCCGGGCACGGTGCAAACCTTGTTGTTCTTTGCCTTCTTTGCGGCGTTTGCCGTGAAGGTTCCGATGTGGCCGGTGCACACCTGGTTGCCTGATGTGCACGTGGAGGCGCCCACGGGCGGCTCGGCCGTGCTGGCCGCCATCATGTTGAAGCTGGGTGCCTATGGCTTCCTGCGCTTCTCCATGCCGATCGCCCCGGATGCAGCGCGCGAATGGGCCTGGCTGATGATTGCCCTGTCGCTCATTGCGGTGATTTATGTGGGCCTGGTGGCGCTGGTTCAGCAGGATATGAAAAAGCTGGTGGCCTACTCCTCGGTGGCGCACATGGGCTTTGTCACCTTGGGCTTCTTCATTTTCAATGACCTGGGTGTGGCCGGCGGCTTGGTGCAGATGATTGCCCACGGCTTTGTGTCGGGTGCCATGTTCCTGTGCATCGGCGTGCTGTACGACCGTGTGCACTCGCGTGAAATTGCCAGCTACGGTGGCGTGGTCAACACCATGCCCAAGTTTGCGGCCTTCGCCTTGTTGTTCGCCATGGCGAACTGTGGCCTGCCGGGCACCGCGGGTTTTGTCGGCGAATGGATGGTCATTCTGGGGGCCATCAAGGCCAACTTCTGGTTGGGTGCTGCGGCGGCCTCCGCCTTGATTTTTGGCGCTGCCTACACACTGTGGATGGTCAAGCGCGTCTACCTGGGCCCAATAACCCACGACCATGTGCGCGAGCTCGAAGACATCAACGGCCGCGAGTTCCTGATGCTGTCTTTGCTGGCGCTGGCGGTGTTGGCCATGGGCATTGACCCCAAGCCCTTCACCGACGTGATGGATGCCTCGGTGGCTGAGTTGCTGAACCACGTGGCTCAGTCCAAGCTGCCCAAATAAGAGGGATAAGAAGATGATTGACAACCTGAGTTGGGTGACGGCTTACCCTGAAATTTTGCTGCTGGTGATGGCTTGCGTGATCGCGCTGGTCGATCTGGGCGTGAAAACCCCCACCCGCACGGTGACCTATGTCCTGTCCTTGCTGACCTTGGCCGCAGTGGCGCTTTTGCAAGGCTTGTACGCCAGCACCGGTGCCACGGTGTACAGCTTTGGCAACATGGTGGTATCCGACCCCATGGGCAACTGGCTCAAATGCTTTGCGGCCATCGCCATGATGGCCACCCTGGTGTACGGCCGTCCTTATGCGGCAGACCGTGACATGCTGCGCGGCGGCGAATTGTTCACCCTGAGCCTGTTCTCCTTGCTGGGTATGTTCGTCATGATTTCGGGCAACAACTTCCTGGTGCTGTACCTCGGCCTGGAATTGCTGACCCTCTCCAGCTACGCGCTGGTGGCCTTGCGCCGCGACAATGGCGTGGCCACGGAAGCCGCCATGAAGTACTTCGTGCTCGGCGCCCTGGCCAGCGGCTTTTTGCTCTATGGCCTGTCGATGCTCTACGGTGCCACCGGCTCGTTGGACATCAACACTGTGTTCCAGGTGGTGGCATCGGGCCAGGTCAAGCACCAAGTGCTGGTCTTGGGCCTGGTGTTCGTGGTCTGCGGCCTGGCGTTCAAGCTGGGCGTGGTGCCTTTCCACATGTGGATTCCCGATGTTTACCAGGGTGCGCCTACAGCGGTCACTCTGCTGATTGGCGGTGCGCCCAAGCTGGCCGCTTTCGCCATGGCCATGCGTCTTTTGGTGGACGGGTTGCTGCCCTTGGCCATCGATTGGCAGCAGATGCTGATGGTGCTCTCGGTGGCCTCGCTGCTGGTGGGTAACCTGGCCGCCATTGCACAGACCAATCTCAAGCGCATGCTGGCCTTCTCGACCATTTCTCAAATGGGCTTTGTGCTGATTGGCTTGCTGTCGGGCGTGGTCAATGGCAACACCGCCTCGGCCGCCAATGCCTACAGCTCGGCCATGTTCTATGTGATCACCTATGTGCTGACCACACTGGCCAGCTTCGGCGTGATTTTGCTGCTGGCCCGCGAAGGCTTCGAGAGCGAAGAAATCGCAGACCTCGCTGGCCTGAACCAGCGCAGCCCCTTGTACGCTGGCGTGATGGCCGTGTGCCTGTTTTCGCTGGCCGGCGTGCCCCCGCTGGTGGGCTTCTATGCCAAACTGTCGGTGCTGCAGGCCCTGGTGGCGTCAGGCCAGACTGGCGCTGTGGCCCTGGCCATCTTTGCCGTGATGATGTCTCTGATTGGTGCTTTCTACTACTTGCGCGTCATCAAGGTCATGTACTTCGACAAGCCCTTGACCGCCACCACGGTGTCGGCAGCTCCCGATGTGCGCGTGGTGCTGTCCATCAACGGCGCGCTGATCCTCATTCTGGGCCTGTTGCCGGGGGGGCTGATGGCCTTGTGCGCCCAGGCCATCGTGCAGTCACTGGGCAGCTGAGACGCCGCCCTCATCCGTCATGGATGACAAGGCCCTGATCGAGCAACGCCTGCACGGCGTGGAGCTGCTTCAGGGCCATTTCCTGCATGCTTTCCGTGACACGGTGCGTTTGCCCAATGGGCGCGAGGCCACACGTGAGTATGTGGTGCATCCGGGCGCGGTGATGGTGATTCCATTGCTCGATGATGGCCGTGTGGTGTTGGAGCGCCAATTCCGTTACCCCGTACAGCAAGTGATGATCGAATTCCCTGCGGGCAAACTGGACCCTGGCGAGGAACCCTTGCGCTGTGCGCGCAGAGAGTTGCTCGAGGAAACTGGCTACACCGCGCGTGAGTGGGCGCGGGCGGGCGTGTTGCATCCTGTGATCAGCTATTCAACCGAGTTCATCGAGATCTGGTTTGCGCGCGGTTTGCAGGCCGGGGCCCGACAACTCGACGACGAGGAATTTCTGGAGGTGTTCACCGCCACGCCCCAGGAATTGATGGACTGGTGTCGTCAAGGCCAGGTGACCGATGCCAAAACTTTGACGGGGGCCTTGTGGCTGCAAAACGTCCTGGCAGGGACTTGGGAATTGTCCTGGGCTTGAAACGCTGCCGGGTCTTCCTGAGCCATAATTCAAGTCATGAAAGTCTTGGACCTGCAGTGCACCCATTCGCATGCCTTTGAGGGCTGGTTTGCCTCGGAAGACGACTTCCAGGGGCAACTGGCACGTGGCCTGGTCGAGTGCCCTTTGTGCGGTGACCGTGACATTAGCAAAAAACTCAGCGCCCCCCGGCTGAATCTGGCCACCTCCCGCGGAGACAGGCCGTTAGAGCCTGTCACGGAGGCTCCTGCCGCAACTCCAAGCAGCGCCCCGATCTCTCACGAGGTTGCCAGTTTGGCGCCCCAGCAATTGCAAGCTGCCTGGCTGCAAATGGTCCAGCATGTGATGGCCCATACCGAAGATGTGGGCGATAAATTTGCCGACGAAGCGCGCAAAATTCACTACGGCGAATCGCAAGAGCGCAATATTCGCGGCCAGGCCAGCCGCGAAGAAACCGAAGCGCTCCACGAGGAGGGCATCGCCGTGATGCCCCTGCCCATTCCAGCCGCGCTCAAAGGCCCGGTTCAGTAAGCTTTATTTGCCCCAGGAATCTTTCAGTCCTGTGGCTTTGTTGAAGACGGGCTTGCTGCCGGGGACATGGTCGATGCGATCTGACACAAAGTAGCCGTGGCGCTCGAATTGAAAGCGGGTGTCCCCACTGCATTGCGCCAGTGAAGGCTCGACATAGGCCGTGACCACCCGCAAGCTGTCGGGGTTGAGGCAGGCGAGAAAGTCTTTGCCGCCCGCATCGGGCTGCGGGTCGCTGAACAAGCGCTCGTACAGGCGCACTTCGGCAGCCACGCCATCGTCGGCGCCCACCCAGGTGATGACACCCTTCACCTTGACGCTGTCGGCCCCAGGGGTGCCGCTTTTGGTGTCAGGGATCAGCTTGGCCAAGACCTGGGTGACCTGGCCTTGTGCGTCTTTTTCGGCGCCGGTGCATTCGACCACGTGGCCGTACTTCAAGCGCACCTTGTTGCCAGGGAACAGCCGGAAGAAGCCCTTGGGGGGCGTTTCTTCATAGTCGGTGCGTTCGATCCAGACTTCGCGGCCAATCTTGAAACTGCGCTGGCCGCGCTCGGGGTGGTGCGGATGCACCGGGGCGCTGCAGGTGTCGGTCACGCCAGCGCCCATCACTTCGTCCCAATTGGTCAGGACCAGCTTGACGGGCTCCAGCACGGCCATGGCACGTGCGGCCTGGGCTTCGAGGTCTTCCCGCAAGCAGCCTTCCAGGGTGCTGTAGTCAATCCAACTGTCGCTTTTGGTGACACCAATGCGCTCGGCAAACAACTGCAGGCTGGCGGGGGTGTAGCCGCGGCGACGCAAGCCCACGATGGTGGGCATGCGCGGGTCGTCCCAGCCACTGACACGCTGCTCGTTCACCAGCTGCGCCAGTTTGCGTTTGCTGGTGACCACGTAGGTCAGGTTGAGGCGGGCAAATTCATACTGGCGCGGTGGCGGGGCTTGCAGCAAGCCGGCCTCGGTCAGGCGTTCGAGCAACCAGTCGTAGAACGGGCGCTGGTCTTCGAACTCCAGGGTGCAAATGCTGTGCGTGATCTGTTCCAGCGCGTCCTCGATCGGGTGCGCAAAGGTGTACATCGGGTAAATGCACCAACGGTCGCCTGTGTGGTGATGCGTGGCTCGGCGAATGCGGTAGATGGCCGGATCGCGCATGTTGATGTTGGGCGAGGCCATGTCGATTTTGGCGCGCAGCACAGCAGCGCCGTCGGCCAGCTGGCCGTCTCGCATGGCGCGAAAGCGCGCCAGGTTGTCAGCGGGGGTGCGCGTGCGAAACGGGCTGTCTTTGCCAGGGGTGGAGAAGTCGCCACGGTTCAGACGCATTTCTTCAGCAGACTGTTCATCCACATACGCGTGGCCGCGCTCGATCAAGGTTTCGGCCGCGCGGTACATGAAGTCAAAGTAATCGCTGGCCTGGTACAGGTGGGTCGTGGTCTGGCCGTTGTAGTGGCTGTCCCAATCGAAGCCCAGCCATTGCACGGCATCCAGAATGGCGTTGACGTACTCGGTGTCTTCTTTCTCCGGGTTGGTGTCATCAAATCGCATGTGGCAGACGCCGCCATAGTCTCTGGCCAGGCCGAAGTTGATGCAGATGCTTTTTGCATGACCCACATGCAGATAGCCATTGGGCTCGGGCGGAAAGCGGGTGCGAATTTTGGCTGGGTCGGGCTCGCCCTTGGCATGGTGTTGCGCATCGCCTGGTGAGCCGCCCCAACGCCGGCTGGCGTAGCGGTTGTTTGCCAGGTCGCTCTCGATGATCTGGCGCAAAAAATTGCTGGGCTTGTGCGCTTCGGCAGCGTCAGCTGCAGGCTGGGAAGATGCGGGGGACGAACTCATGGCCACCATTTTAGGGCGTCCTCCCGACACAGAGGCACGACGCGCGATAATTGTCGTTTTCGGATCTGCGGAGTTGGTGTGGATTTCATTGTGTTGTTGAAGGCCGCCGTGATGGGCGTGGTCGAAGGGCTGACCGAGTTTTTACCCATCTCATCCACCGGACATCTGATTTTGGCGGGTGCCTTGCTGGGCTTCGAAGGCGAAAAGGCCAAGGTTTTCGACATCGCCATCCAGACAGGCGCCATTCTGGCAGTGGTCATTGTGTATTGGCACAAGATTGCCGGCACCCTTGTGGCTTTGCCCACGCAACGCATGGCTCGGCGCTTTGCCCTCAACGTTTTGATCGCCTTCTTGCCTGCGGTAGTTCTGGGCCTGTTGTTTGGCAAATTCATCAAGTCGCATTTGTTCACGCCAACGGTGGTGGCCAGCACGTTCATTGTGGGTGGCTTCATCATTTTGTGGGTCGAAGGTTGGGGCAGTCGCCGCAAGCCCGATGAACATCCGAACGACCATGCGCGCATTCAGAACGTCGAGTCGATGACCCCGAAAGACGCTTTCAAGGTGGGCTTGGTGCAGTGCTTGGCCATGGTGCCGGGTACCAGCCGCAGCGGCGCTACCATCATTGGCGGCATGTTGTTGGGCTTGAGCCGCAAGGCTGCCACCGATTTTTCCTTTTACCTGGCCATCCCCACCTTGATCGGTGCCGGTGCTTACAGCCTCTACAAGGAGCGTGCCTTGCTCAGCATGGCCGACTTGCCCGTCTTTTTGGTGGGACTGTTGTTTTCTTTCTTGAGTGCCTGGGTCTGCGTTCGCTGGCTGTTGCGTTACATCGCCTCGCACAGCTTTGTGCCTTTTGCCTGGTACCGCATTGCCTTTGGCTGTGTGGTGCTGCTGACCTCCTGGGGCGGCTGGGTCAGCTGGTCGGCGTGAGGCCGTCGGTACGCGCAAAAATTCGCAGCAGGGGGGCAGTGCTCACAGGCTCAGATTAATTTTTCGTCAGGCGTAGCGATTTTTTTCAGGGCACGCGATTGGGCCTCGGGCGTCAGGATCGGTACATCGGTGGCCTCGCCATGCCACATCGGGTCTTCCAGTTCGTCAAACACCTGGCGCAGTTTTTGGCCCCAACTGTTGCGCAGCATTTTGAAATAGGCGTTGCTGTCGTCGATGCACAGCACCTGGTCGCTTTGCAGTTGGTCGGCCTGGTACACCACCATGTCCAGCGGCAAGCCCACCGAGAGGTTGGACTTGAGAGTGGAGTCCATGGACACCAAGGCGCACTTGGCGGCTTCGTTCAAAGGGGTTTGCGGTGTCAGAACGCGATCCAGCACCGGCTTGCCATATTTGGATTCGCCCACCTGAAAGTAGGGCGTTTCAGAGGTGGCTTCAATGAAGTTGCCAGCCGAATAAACCTGGAACAGGCGCATGCCTTCGCCCTTGATCTGGCCGCCAAAAATAAGAGAGACGTTGAACTCCACGCCTGAGGCTTTCAGCGAGGCGGCATCGCGTTCGTGCACATGCCGAACGGCGGAACCCAAGACGCGCGCTGCATCGAACATGCTTTGCGCGTTCCAGATGGTGATGGGTTCGCTTTCGGGCGTTTCTTTGAGTTGCTCGACCTGCAGGATTTCACGCACCGATTGCGAGATGCTCAAGTTGCCTGCCGACAGCAAGACCATGAAGCGGTCGCCCGGCTTTTCGTAAACGATCATCTTGCGAAACGTGCTGATCTGGTCCAGCCCGGCATTGGTCCGGGAGTCAGACAAAAAAACCAGACCCGCTTTGAGTTTGATGCCTACACAGTACGTCATAGCAGTTTTTTCAGAGAGTAAAGGGCGTCCAACGCTTCACGGGGGCTGAGTGCGTCGGGGTCAATTTGTGAAAGCCGGGCTTCCAGCGGCGTGGGTCCGGCATGCGCGGCCTCGGGGGGCGGCGCAAACAAGTCCACCTGCGTGCGGGAGGCGTCTGCATTGGCTTCGAGCGCGCTCAGGGCGTGGCGCGCGTGGTTCAGCACGGGCGTGGGCATGCCCGCCAATCGGGCCACCTGGATGCCATAGCTACGGCTGGCAGGGCCCGGCTGGATTTCATGAAGAAACACAATGTCGTTGCCGCCCTCGGTGGCGCTCACATGCACATTCAGAGCTGCGCGGTGGCTGGATGGGAATTCGGTCAACTCGAAGTAGTGCGTGGCAAACAAAGTGAAGGCCTGGGTCTTGTCATGCAAATGCGTGGCAATGCCCGAGGCCAAGGCCAGGCCATCGAAGGTGGAGGTGCCACGCCCGATTTCATCCATCAGCACCAGGCTGTGTGGCGTGGCAGCATGCAAAATTTGTGCGGCCTCGGTCATCTCCAGCATGAAGGTGGATTGGGCATTGGCCAGGTCATCGGCCGCGCCAATGCGGGTGTGAATGGCATCAATGGGGCCGAGTCGACAGTTTTGCGCGGGCACATGGCTGCCAATAGAAGCCAGTAACACGATCAAGGCGACCTGGCGCATGTAGGTAGACTTGCCGCCCATATTGGGGCCGGTGATGACTTGCATGCGCTGTGTCGGCCCCAGCTGCGTGTCATTGGCAATGAAAGCGCCGCCACCGGTTTCTGCCAGTCGCGCTTGTACCACCGGATGGCGTCCTGCTTGAATCTCGATGCAAGGCGTTTTCACAAACTGCGGAGCGCACCAATTCAGCGTGAGCGAGCGCTCGGCCAGGGCGCACAAGGCGTCCAGGGTGGCCAGCGCACGGGCCACCCGCCCCAGGGCCGGCACGAAGGCTTGCAGCGAGTCCAGCAATTGTTCGTACAGCCATTTTTCCCGAGCCAGGCCGCGCTCTTGGGCAGACAAGGCCTTGTCTTCAAAGGCCTTGAGCTCGGGGGTGATGAAGCGCTCGGCATTCTTCAGGGTTTGGCGTCGCCGATAGTCTTCGGGTACGCGGTCGAGCTGTCCTTGGGTGACTTCGATGTAAAAGCCGTGCACCTTGTTGTACTGCACCCGCAAGTTGGCAATGCCGGTGCGGGCGCGCTCTCGAACTTCCAGGTCCAGCAAAAAGTCATCGCAGTTGTTTTGAATGGCCCGTAGCTCGTCGAGCTCGGCGTCAAAGCCGTGCCCGATCACGCCGCCATCACGCACCAGGGCGGCTGGCTCGGGCAGCAGCGCGCGGCCCAGCAGTTCAGCACAGTCTGGCGGCGCTTGCAGGTCGTTGGCCAGGTTGTCCAGCCAGGGGCTCTCGGGTACCAAGGCTTGCACCTGCAACGATTTGGTCAGCGACAGGCCCAGAGCGACCAGCTCGCGCGGGCGCACCTGGCGTAGCGCAATGCGCGCGCTGATGCGCTGCACATCGCCCATGCCTTTCAGGCTCTCGCGCAGATTGCGCCAGGGGCCATGGCCTTGCAGCCCTTGCAATGCGGCGATCGCTTCCAGGCGTTGCAGGGCCTGGGTGCGGTCGCGCTGAGGCTCCAGCAGCCATTGCTTGAGCGTACGGCTGCCCATGCCGGTCATGCAGGTATCGAGCAAGGAAAACAGCGTAGGGCTGTCTTCGCCGCGCAGGGTTTGCGTCAACTCGAGGTTGCGGCGCGTGGCCGGGGGCAATGCCATCAGCCGGTCGTCGCGTTCCACATGCAGGCTTTGCACATGGCTCAGACTGCGGCCTTGGGTGTGTTCGGCATAGCCCAGCAATGCGGCAGCGGCGGCGTGGGCTTGTCCGATATCTTGTGCTTGCCAGGCACCAAGGCTGGTGGTTTGTAATTGCGCCAGGAGTTTGCGCAATCCCAGTGCGGAATCGAATTGAAAGGCAGGACGTTCGGTCAGGCTGTGCGGGCCTTGCAACAGGGCGCGCAGATCGGCGGGCAATTCCGCACTGAAGACGACTTCGCTCGGCGCAATGCGCGCCAACAGGTTGGGCAACTCATCGGAGGCGCATTCGGCCAGGTGCAGCTCGCCCTGCGTCAAACTCAGCCACGCCAGGCCACAGCCGTCAGCACGTGCTGCACGGTTGCTGGCATGCACGGCGAGCAAAAAGGATTCGCTTTTGTCGGTCAGCAATTCGCTGTCGGTCAGGGTGCCGGGCGTGACCACCCGCACCACCTTGCGCTCTACCGGACCTTTGCCGCTGACTTCACCCACTTGCTCGCAAATAGCCACCGATTCGCCATGGCGAATCAGCCGTGCCAGGTAATTTTCGACCGAGTGAAACGGAACGCCTGCCATCACCACTGGCTGTCCCGCAGACTGGCCGCGTTGGGTCAGGGTGATGTCCAGCAGGCGGGCAGCTTTTTCGGCATCGCCAAAAAACAGCTCGTAGAAATCGCCCATGCGGTAGAACACCAGCGTGCTGGGGAACTCGGCCTTGATGGCCAAGTACTGCGCCATCATGGGGGTATGCTGAGAGAGGTCTGCGGTTGCCATGCCGTTGCAGCGCCTGCGATGCTTGTGTCCGGTTATCGGTGTCCGTTACAGCGGTGCGACGGGGTCGGTGCCATGGGCTTGCAACTCGGCCACGGCTTGCACCACGGCAGCTTTGTCTTGCACGCCGGCGAACTTCGAATATTTTTGCAGCACGGCCACCATTTGCGCATAAATGCGCGGGTTGCCCGCCAGGCACTCACGGTGTTGCAGGAAGTCGGCTTCGCCAGTGAAGTTGCCCACCAGCCCCCCGGCTTCGGTGATCAGCAAGGCGCCAGCGGCCATGTCCCAGGGCTGCAGTCCGAGTTCGAAAAAGCCATCGCTGAAGCCAGCGGCCACATAAGCCAGGTCGAGCGCGGCCGCGCCCGGACGGCGCAGGCCGGCGGTGCGTTGCATCATGTCGCCCATCAGGCGCAGGTAAGTGTTGAAGTCGTCTTCAGGACGGAAGGGAAAGCCGGTCGACAGCAGGCACTCTTGCAGGCGGGTGCGCTTGCCCACGCGGATGCGGCGCTCGTTCATGAAGGCGCCACGACCTCGGGTGGCGGTGAACAAGTCATTGCGGGTGGGGTCGTACACCACGGCTTGCTCCAGGCGGCCTTTGACTTGCAGCGCAATGCTGACGCAGTAGACAGGGAAGCCGTGAATGAAGTTGGTGGTGCCGTCCAGCGGGTCGATGATCCAGACGGCCTCTGCGTCGGGGTTGCCGCGTGTGCTGCCAGACTCTTCGGCCAGGATGCCGTGGTCGGGGTAGGCCGTCAGCAGGGTCTCGATGATGGTGTTCTCGCTGGCCTGATCGACTTCGGTGACAAAGTCGTTCGACTGCTTTTGCGAGACCCGGACCGACTCCACATCGAGCGCAGCGCGGTTGATGATGGCGCCAGCGGCGCGGGCGGCCTTGATGGCCACGTTGAGCATGGGGTGGAGTGTGGACGACATGGATTGTGGGCCCGGCCAGCACCTGAGAGGTGCTCGCCCTGGCGGTAAGAGCAAGAGGGAACCCCCCGTCGATGCGGGCGGCGACAATAGAGCCTATTTTACGCCTGTTGCCATGAAGACCCGCTTTATCCTGATTCAGACCAGCCACGCCGGCAATGTGGGTGGCGCTGCCCGTGCCATGAAAGTCATGGGCTTTGACGATTTGGTGCTGGTCGCGCCCCGTTGGGACAATGTGTTGCGTCGTGAGGAAACCATCCAGCGCGCCAGCGGTGCCCTGGATGTGCTGAATCAGGCCCGCATTGTGGACACCCTGGATGAGGCGCTAGATGGGCTGACACATTTGTGCGCCACTGCCATGACGCCGCGCGACTTTGGCCCACCCACTGACACCCCGCGCCCGCATTTTGAGGCGCTGCTGGCCCGGCAGCCCAGTCCCGAGGGCGTGGGCTTTCTGTTTGGCTCGGAGCGCTTTGGCATGCGCAACGAAGACGTGTACCGCTGCCATGTGGCATTGAGCATTCCGACCAATCCTCAGTTTGGCTCGCTGAACCTGGCCAGCGCGGTGCAAGTGTTGGCCTACGAGTGGCGCCTGGCGCTGGGAGGCTACGACGTTCAAGCCGCCACCCCAGAGCCCCACCTGGCCGACGCCCAGCAGGTGGCGGGCATGCTGGGGCACTGGGAAGCTTCTTTGACCGAGATTGGTTTTCTCGACCCGGCGGCCCCCAAAAAGCTGATGCCACGCCTGCAGCAACTGTTTAACCGGGCGCAGTTGACGCAGGAAGAAGTCCACATCCTGCGCGGTGTTGCCAAGCAGATGGCCATGGCCAACCGCCAAAAAGGCTAGACTTCCCCCATGTTTGCCCGTTTGCGATCCGACATTCAGTGCATTTTGGACAGGGACCCGGCCGCCCGCAGCCGCTGGGAGGTACTGACCTGTTACCCCGGTTTGCATGCCATCTGGATGCACCGCATGGCCCATGCCTGCTGGCAGATGGGCCTCAAGTGGCTGGGGCGCTTTATCTCGCACCTGTCGCGCTGGCTCACCGGCATTGAAATTCACCCCGGTGCGAAGATTGGGGACCGCGTGTTTTTCGACCACGCCATGGGTGTGGTGGTCGGCGAGACCGCCGAAATTGGCGACGGTTGCACGATTTACCAGGGCGTGACTCTGGGGGGAACCTCCTTGTACAAAGGCACCAAGCGCCATCCCACCCTGGGGCGCGATGTGGTGGTCAGTGCTGGCGCCAAAGTGCTGGGGGGATTTGTGGTGGGCGATGGGGCCAAGATCGGCAGCAATGCCGTGGTGATCAAGCCCGTGCCTGCGGGGGCGACCGCTGTCGGCATTCCTGCGCGCATCATTCCCGCCAAAGAAGGCGAAAGCGCTGATGTGACGGCGGGCACGCGCAAGTTCAACGCCTATGGCATCACCCAGGACGATGACCCCTTGAGCCAAGCCATGCGTGGCTTGATTGACAGTGCGGCGTCGCAAGAGCACCAGATTGCCTTGCTGTGGAAAGCCCTGGAAAGCCTGTCGCAGCAAGGCGCCGACTGCGTGCCGCAAGACGCTGCCAAGCAAGAGCAGTTTGAAGCCGAGAAGCTGAACCAGCTGGTCGGAAAATAAGCGATCAGTTGCGCGCAGGTCGCTGGGCGGTTTTCGGACGGAACGCTTTGCAGAAGGCGTCGCGCGTTTCCATGTAGGGGCCGCCAATCAGGTCAATGCAATAGGGCACCGCTGCAAAAATACCATCCACCATCTGCTGGCCCTCGGCATTGCGCAAGCCGCCCAGGGTTTCCTGGATCGATTTGGGCTGGCCGGGCAAGTTGATGATCAGGCTTTGGCCTCGAATCACCGCCACTTGGCGCGACAAAATGGCTGTGGGGACAAAACGCAGGCTGATCTGGCGCATTTGCTCGCCAAAGCCAGGCATCTCCTTGTCGGCCACGGCCAGCGTGGCCTCGGGCGTGACATCGCGCAAGGCCGGGCCAGTGCCGCCAGTGGTCAGGATCAATGAGCAACCCAGATCGGCCAAGGCGATCAGGGTCTCGCTGATCAAGGCCTGTTCGTCGGGGATCAGGCGTGCCTCGAACGTCAGGGGATTCAACAAGGCCTGGCCCAGCCAGTCGCGCAGGGCGGGCAAACCTTTGTCTTCGTAGGTGCCGCTGGAAGCGCGGTCGCTGATGGACACGATGCCGACCTTGACCGGGTCGCAGCGCAGATCGGGGGTGGGCAGGGGCGTGTCACTCATGCGCGTCCTCGGCTTGCTGAAGGGTTTGCTTCACCAGTTGAAAAATTTCTCGGTATGAGCGGCCCTGACGGGGTGCCAGGCCTTGAGACTCGGTGGTCTTGTCGGCCGTGTTGTCTTTGCGCGCTTGACGAACCATGGCGCGCAGTTGCTGGCTGTCGGTGGCGGGGTAGGCCGCCATCCATTCGGCCACTGCATCGTCGCTTTGCAGCAAGCGGTCGCGCCATTGCTCAGCCTGGTGCAGGGCCAGGGTTTCTTTGGCGCTGCCGCTGTGTTGGGCGCGCAGGGCTTCACGGATCGCCTCGATGTCTTCGTCTTCGAGTTTGCGCATCAGCTTGCCGATGAATTGCATTTGGCGACGCCGGCCTTCAAAGTTAGTGATGCGCTTGGCCTCGACCACGGCGTCCATCAGTTTATCGTTCAGATGGCCCTGGTCCAACAGGCGCTGGCCCAGATCGGCGCGCAGCGTCAGCAGGTCTTCGCCAAGTTGCTGGCGCTCGTCGCTTTCAC
This sequence comes from Limnohabitans sp., assembly GCA_018882835.1. Taxonomy (GTDB): domain Bacteria; phylum Pseudomonadota; class Gammaproteobacteria; order Burkholderiales; family Burkholderiaceae_C; genus Limnohabitans. Next base: position 158,121 of record VERE01000001.1, on the reverse strand, counting down.
GTTTCAAATCGGTTTTGCTGGCCGTGTCTGTGCCTTTGAGCTCGCGCTTGTAGGCCAGGTCGAGCTCGCTGCCTTCAGCTACGAACACGCCACGGACAAAGTAGCCTTTTTTGGGTTTTCTGGACATCTTGGGGTGAATCTCAGAGCGGTCAGCCCGCTCACAGGGTGGCAAGTATCATAGCTGGCACATGAAAACCGCCAAATCCACTCCCGCACTCGCCTCTTCAGCCCCTTTGCAAGGGTTCAGTTACAGCCGTCCCTTTTTCGAGGAGCTGGTCGACCTGTCCTTGGCGCACGCCAAGAAATTGGGCGCAACAGATGCGGGCGCAGAAGCCTCTGAAGGCTGTGGTTTGAGCGTGTCGGTGCGCAAGGGCGCCCTGGAGACGGTCGAGCGTAACCGGGACAAATCTCTGGGTGTGACGGTGTACCTCGGCAACCGCCGTGGCAATGCCAGCACTTCCGATTTTTCACGGGCCGCCATTGAGCGCACGGTGCAAGCGGCGTATGACATTGCACGCTTCACGGCGGAAGACCCCGCCGCCGGCTTGCCCGAGGCGCAAGACATTGCCCATCACCATCCCGACCTGGACCTGTTTCACCCCTGGGACTTGAGCAGTGAGGCGGCCGCCAAGCTGGCCTTGCGTTGCGAAGCCGCCGCCCTCAAGACCGATCGCCGCATCACCAACAGCGAAGGGGCCGCCGTATCGGCCCAGCAAAGCCATTTTTTCAGCGCCCACACACGTGGCTTCAGGGGGGGCTATGCCAGTTCCCGCCACAGCCTGTCCGTGGCGCCCATTGCCGGCAAAGGCGACGACATGCAGCGCGACGCCTGGTACAGCTCGATGCGTTCACCCGACGAACTGGCTTCACCGGAGGCGGTGGGCCGCTACGCGGCCGAGCGCGCCTTGAGCCGCTTGCAAGCGCGCAAGATCACCACCCGCGAATGCCCGGTGTTGTTCGAATCGACCTTGGCAGCGGGTTTGTTGGGCCATTTTGTGCAAGCGGTCAGCGGCGGTTCCTTGTACCGCAAGAGCAGCTTTTTGTTGGACTCGCTGGGGAAAATGGTGTTCCCGCGCCACATTGATGTCTTGGAAGATCCGTTTGTGCTGCGCGGCAAAGGCAGCTCCCCATTTGACGAAGAAGGCGTGATCACGCGCCCGCGTCAGGTGGTGAAAGGGGGCCGGGTGCAGGGCTATTTCCTGAGCAGCTATTCCGCACGCAAGCTGGGCATGACCACCACGGGCAATGCGGGGGGCTCGCACAACCTGGTGCTGACCTCGCGTCAAACCCAGGCGCAAGATGACTTGAAGGCCATGCTGCAAAAGCTGGGTACGGGTCTGTTTGTGACCGAGTTGATGGGGCAGGGCGTGAACTACGTCACGGGCGACTACTCCCGTGGTGCCAGTGGCTTTTGGGTGGAAAAAGGCGAGATAGCCTTCCCGGTGCAAGAGATCACGATCGCCGGCAACCTGTCCAAAATGTTCAAGGGCCTGGAGGCAGTGGGCGCCGACACCTACAGCTACGGCGCCAAGACCATCGGCTCGGTGCTGATCAACCGCATGAAGGTGGCGGGCGCCTGATTGACCCCAGATTGTTGCCAGGCCCAAAGGGCCGTGGCCATCTTGTGCCGGTGATAGATCGCCGCGCTGCGTTGGGAGTGATGTGACTCAACCCGCCAGCGCGGCTTTGACTGCGGCGCTGACCAGTCCCATGTCTGCTTTGCCGGCCAGTTGGGCTTTCACCGCGCCCATGACCTTGCCCATGTCGCCAGGGCCACTGGCCCCCACCTGGGCGACGATGGCTTTCACCGCCGCTTGAATTTCCTCGGGTGACAGTCGCTGCGGCAGGTAGGCTTCCAGCACCTTGATTTCCGAGCTTTCCTGGTCTGCCAAATCTTGGCGGTTGGCTTGCACATAGGCGCTGACGGAGTCTTTGCGCTGCTTGATCAGCTTGTCAACGATGGCGATCACTGCGGCATCGTCCAGGGTGATGCGCTCGTCCACCTCTTTTTGCTTCATGGCCGCCTGTAACAAGCGGATGGTGCCCAGGCGAGCGCTGTCTTTGGCGCGCATGGCGGTTTTCATGTCTTCGGTGATCTGGTCTTTCAAGCTCATCGTGTTCTCCTGCAAAAAACAATGGCCCGCGCGGGCGTCCCCGGGCGAGCCAATCGGTGTTTGACCGCTGACGAATCAGCCGGCGATCAATACATCTTCTTGGGCAATTGCATGCTGCGCACGCGCTTGTAATGGCGCTTGACGGCAGCGGCTTTCTTGCGCTTGCGCTCGGCCGTGGGCTTCTCGTAGAACTCACGGGCGCGCAGCTCGGTGAGCAGGCCCAATTTTTCGATGGTGCGCTTGAAGCGGCGGAGAGCCACGTCGAAGGGCTCGTTTTCTTTAACGCGAATGGTGGTCATTGACGAACAGTTTTCAAAAATGTGCGAGCACTGGGTGCCTGGGAAGATCGGGCCCGGGCGACCGTGCTTGCGGTTGTCCCCGACTTCAGGTGATCAGGCCGTCGGGGTTTTGCCAGCAAAGACCGAGATTATAGCGGTTTCAGCCGGCTGGCCAAAGCCTGGGCGCAAGCATGGGCGCTGGACCAGGCCCATTGGAAGTTGTACCCCCCCAGCCAGCCGGTAATGTCCACCACCTCGCCAATGAAATACAGCCCGGGCTGGCGCGATTCCAGGGTTTGCTGGGAGAGGTCACGGGTGTCCACGCCGCCGGCGGTCACTTCGGCCTTTTTGTAGCCCTCGGTCCCCGTGGGGGTGATTTGCCATTGGCTCAATTGCTCGGCCAGCCGGTTCAAGGCGCGGTCGGGGGTGTCCGGCAGCGGCCGCTGCCACTCGGGGTCGCGCTGGACCCAGGTGTCGGCCAAGCGGGTCGGAAACCAGGTGGCCAGGGCGTTGGCGAGCAGGCGGCGGGATTGCTGTTTGGCCTCCAGCAAGGCTTGTGACAGGTCTATCCCGGGGGCCAGGTCCACGCTGAGGGCTTGGCCGGGCTGCCAGTAGCTGGAGATTTGCAGCACGGCTGGCCCGGACAGGCCGCGGTGGGTGAATAACAGATCTTCGTCAAAGGCGGTGCGGTTTTTCTTGGCGCCTGTGGTCACGGTGACGGGCAATGAGAGCCCGGCCAATGGGGCAAACGAGGCCCAGGCTTGGCCATCGAACGTCAGGGGCACCAAGGCCGGGCGTGGCGTGACCACGCGCAGGCCAAATTGGGTGGCGAGCCGGTACCCGAGGTCGCTGGCGCCAATTTGCGGGATGGACAGCCCGCCTGTGGCCACCACCACGGCGCGTGAACGCACGGTGCCCTGGTCGGTATCGGCTTCGTAATGGGGTTCGGGGCTGTCGTGATGCCGCAAGGCTTTCAACCCGCAGGGTTGCCAGCGGGTGACGCTGCCGCCATTGGCGCCGGCTGCGCATTCCTTGAGCAGCATCTGGATCAGTTCTTCGGCGGAGTGGTCGCAAAACAGCTGGCCTTTGTGCTTTTCATGAAAGGCGATGCCATGGCGTTGCACCAAGGCGATGAAATCGGCCGGGGTGTAGCGGGAGAGGGCGCTGCGACAAAACTGGGGGTTCTCACCCAAAAAGTGGCGGTGCGGTGCACGCACATCGATGTCCCGGTTGGTGAAGTTGCTGCGGCCTCCGCCCGAGATCCGAATTTTTTCAGCCACTTTGGCGCTGTGGTCGATCAGCAAGACCTTCAGGCCCAGTTGTGCCGCCACGCCGGCGCAAAACAAGCCGGCCGCACCGGCCCCCACCATCAAGACATCGGTGTCATGCATCGGGGGCGTCCAGGAACGCTTCCATCAGCTCGGCCAGCACCTGCGGTTGATCATGGTGCATCATGTGGCCGGCGTCTTGCACCAAGGCGTTTTGCAATTGCGCCACCGCTTTCATGCGCTCCTGAAATTCATTCAGGGTGTATTTGCCTTTCCACCAAGTGTCCAGGCTGTTGTCACTGGCAATCACGCACAGCGTGGGCGCGCTGATGCGTTTGAAGATTTCCTGCACCTCTTCCACCTTGTACAGGTTGGCATTGATCACCTTGTGGGCCGCATCGCCCAGGATGGCCCATTCGCCCTGCGCATTGGGCTGCGCCCAGTGGCGGGCCAGCCATTCGGCTTTGTCCAGGCTGATGCGCGGGTTGGTTTTGATGAGACGTTGCGCCACCGCAGCCATATCGGGGTAAGTCTTGAGGGCCATTTCGCCGCGGTTGAGCGCTTTGAGCTCGTCAATCCATTTGGCATAGCGCCCCGGTGCTTGCGAGGGGCGCGTTTGCGCCATGCCAAAGCCTTCCAGATTGACCAGGCGACGAATGCGTTCGGGGCGCACGCCGGCATAGAGCATGGCAATGTTGCCGCCCATGCTGTGCCCCACCAGATCCACCGAGCCTTCGGGCTGGAAATGGTCAATCAAAAAATCCAGGTCGGCCAGATAGTCGGGGAACCAGAAGTTGTCCACGCCACCCGCATCGGTCAGACCGTAGCCACGCCAATCGGGGGCCACCACGTAGCGGTCTTTGGCAAAGGCGTCCACCACAAACTGGAACGAGGCAGCCACATCCATCCAGCCGTGCACCATGAAGAGCGGCGTCTTGCCAGGGCCGGGCTCGCCCCAGAGGCGGACGTGGTATTGCAGGTTGCGAATCGGGACAAACGCGCTGCGCGAAGCTTTTTGAACGATGTACATTCCCTCCATCATAAGGACCTCGTGCATGACTTCCCGTCACCTCCAAGACCACTATGAGCGCATGCAGCGGCAATTTGGCTGGCATGTCGATGAACACTTCAACATGGCTGCGGCTTGCGCGCGCCGCTGGGCCAGCCACCCCGGTGCGTCGCGCCGCACGGCCATCATTGAGCACAGCGCCCAGGGAAGGGCGCGGCGCTACAGTTATGCGCAATTGCAGTCGGCGGCCGATGCGCTCAGCCATGTCTTGGTGAGCCTGGGTGTGCAGCGCGGCGACCGCGTGGCCATCGTGTTGCCGCAACGATTTGAAACAGCGGTGGCTTACATGGCCGTGATGCAGATGGGGGCTGTGGCCATGCCCTTGTCGCTGCTGTTTGGCCCGGAGGCGTTGTCCTACCGGCTCCAAAACAGCGAAGCCGTCGCCGCCATCGTGGACGACACCTCGGTGGCCAACCTGATGAGCGTGCGCGCGCAGTGCCCCTTGTTGCGCCAGCTGATTGGCCTGGGGGCCGCTGCCGCGCAGTGCGATGTGGATTACGCCGCAGCCACAGCGCGCACGCAGGCCCGTTTTGTGGCGGCCCAAACCCACGCCGACGATCCCGCGGTGCTCATTTACACCAGTGGCACAACGGGCCCGCCCAAGGGGGCGGTCATTCCCCACCGCGCCCTGATCGGTAATTTGACGGGCTTTGTCTGCAGCCAGAACTGGTTTGGCTTTGACCCCCAAAACCCAGCGCCCCATGAAAGCCAGGCGGTGTTTTGGTCGCCGGCCGACTGGGCCTGGACAGGCGGGCTGATGGACGCCTTGTTACCCACGTTGTATTTCGGGCGGCCCATCGTGGCCTGGGCGGGTCGCTTCAGCCCGGAATTGGCCTTTCAGTTGATCTCGCAACACCGCGTCACCCACAGTTTTCTGTTCCCCACGGCTTTGAAAGCCATGATGAAAGCGTTTCCGCAGCCCCGCCAACATTTCCAATTCAAGCTCCACGCTGTCATGAGCGCGGGCGAAGCCGTGGGCGATGCCGTGTTCGCCTACTGCAAAGACCAGCTGGGTGTGATCGTCAATGAAATGTTCGGGCAAACCGAAATCAACTACATCGTCGGCAACTGCGCCATGAACGATCAGCGTGCAGGGGGCGTGGGCTGGCCTGCACGCGCTGGCAGCATGGGCAAGGGCTATCCCGGTCACCGTGTGGCCGTCATCGACGAAGAAGGGCGCGAATGCCTCCCCGGGGTGCCGGGCGATGTGGCGCTGCACCGCTTCAATCAGCACGGGCAGCCCGACCCCATTTTCTTTTTGGGTTACTGGAAAAACCCCGGTGCGACGCAAGCGAAATACACCGCAGACTGGTGCCGCACGGGCGATTTGGCGGTCTGCGATGCGGACGGCTACCTCTGGTACCAAGGACGCGCAGACGATGTGTTCAAGTCCGCCGGTTACCGCATCGGCCCCAGTGAAATTGAAAACTGTCTGGTCAAGCACCCGGCGGTGGGCAATGCCGCCGTCGTTCCCAAGCCTGACCCCGAGCGTGGCGCCTTGGTCAAAGCCTACGTGGTGCTGGCTGCGGGTTACCAGGCCAGCGATGCCTTGGTGGCCGACTTGCAAAAACATGTGCGCGGCCAGTTGGCGCCCTACGAGTACCCCAAGGAAATTGAGTTCATCGCCGAACTGCCCATGACCACCACCGGCAAAGTGCAGCGGCGCGTGTTGCGCCTGCAAGAAGAAGCCCGTGCCCGACAAACGTAAACTAGCACCATGATTCAACCCTTCACCCAAACCGTACCGCTGGGTCAAAGCGACCTGCATGTCACCCCCATTTGCCTGGGCACCATGACCTTTGGCGAGCAAGTGGACGAAGCCACTTCGTTCGCGATCCTGGACCGCTCGCTGGAGCGCGGCGTGAATTTCCTGGACACCGCCGAGATGTACTCTGTGCCCGCCCGCGCGGAGACCTGCGGCTCGACCGAAACCATTTTGGGTCGCTGGTTTGCCAAGCGCCCGGGGGCACGCCAGAAACTGGTGCTGGCCACCAAGGTGGCAGGCCCTTCGCGCGGCATGCCCTGGGTGCGGCCGGGCGCGGGCATGACGGCGCAGGACATCGTCACCTCGTGTGACAACAGTTTGCGACGCTTGCAAACCGATGTCATTGACCTGTACCAAATTCACTGGCCCGAGCGCCACGTGCCGGCCTTTGGCGCGCTGTATTACGACCCGGCCAAAGAAAATTCGGCCACCCCGATTCACGAGCAGTTGGAGACTTTGGGCCGCTTGGTCAAGCAGGGAAAAATTCGCGCCATTGGCCTGTCCAACGAAACACCTTACGGTGTTCACGAGTTCGTGCGTCTGGCCGAGCAACATGGCTTGCCGCGTGTGGCCAGTGTTCAAAACGCCTATTGCCTGGTGAACCGTAGCCACGAGAATGCCCTGGATGAAAGCATGCACCGCTTGAATGTGTCTCTGCTGGCGTACTCGCCACTGGGCTTTGGTTTGCTGACGGGCAAGTACGATGAGGTCGACCCAGCGAATCCTGCGGCGCCGCAAAACGCCCGCATCGCACGCTACGAAAGCGTGCGCAAGCAGCGCTGGGGACGCCCTGAGGCGCTGGAAGCGGCCCGCCGTTACAACGCCCTGGCCCGTGCGCACGGCATGACGCCCACGCAAATGGCTTTGGCGTTTTGCTACCGCCAGTGGCGGGTGGCGAGCACCATCATTGGCGTCACCTCGGTGGCGCAGCTCGACCAAGACCTCGATGCATGGAACACCACCTTGTCGCCCGAGTTGCTGGCAGCGCTGGACGCCATTCGGTGGGAGTTACGGGACCCGGCGCAATGAATGTTTTGACGTCATATCCTTGGGCACTGGCCTGGCTGGCAGCGCTGGGGGCCTACCTGATTGGCTCGCTGTCTTTTGCGGTGATCGTCAGCCGCGTGATGGGCTTGCACGATCCCCGCACCTACGGCAGCAAAAACCCCGGCGCCACCAATGTGCTGCGTTCGGGCAGCAAAAAAGCCGCCATCCTGACTTTGTTGCTTGATGCCGTCAAAGGCTGGGTACCCGTGGTCTTGGTAAAAATCTATGGTCCGCTGTGGGGCCTGGGCGAGGGCACGCTCGCCTTGGTGGCCCTGGGGGCTTTTCTGGGGCACCTCTGGCCCGTGTTTTTTCGCTTTCAGGGGGGCAAGGGCGTCGCCACAGCGGCCGGTGTGCTCATGGGCGTGCAACCCTGGCTGGGCACGGCCACGTTGTTGACCTGGCTGCTCGTTGCCTTTGTGTCGCGGTATTCGTCATTGGCTGCGCTGGCAGCTTCGGTGCTGGCGCCGGCCTACTATCTGTTAGGCGACCGGGAACTCTGGTATGCCGACCAGGGCATAGCGGTGGCGGTCACCGCCATGAGTGCTTTGCTGCTGTACCGTCACCGAGAGAACATCTCGCGTTTGCTGGCAGGCACAGAATCCAAAATTGCCGGCAGCAAGAAAAAAGACTGAGCCTCAATCGCGAAAGTTGTTGAAGCTCAAGGGCAAGTCGGCCATGTCCTTGCGAATCACGGCCATGGCCGCTTGCAGGTCATCGCGCTTGGCGCCGGTCACCCGCACGGCGTCGCCCTGAATGGCGGCCTGAACCTTGAGCTTGCTGTCCTTGATCAGGCGCTGAATTTTCTTGGCGGCGTCGCTTTCGATGCCGTTGCGCACCTTGACCACTTGTTTGACCTTGTCGCCACCGATTTTTTGGACATCGCCTTTGTCCAGAAAGCGCACATCGACATTGCGCTTGGTGAGCTTGTTACGCAGGATGTCTTCCACCTGGGTGAGTTGGAACTCGGCATCGCCGAACATCGTGATGTCCTTGTCTTTGAGTTCAATGGCTGCCGAGGTGCCTTTGAAATCGAAACGGGTGGCGATTTCCTTGGCGGCGTTTTCGACGGCATTCTTGACTTCGACCAGGTTGGCTTCGCAAACAGTATCAAATGAGGGCATGGCAATTCTGGAAAGGCTAGGGGAATGAGACAATTCTCCCATGATGGTAGAGCAAAACCTGTCCCTTCAGCCCTACAACAGCTTTGGCATTGCGGCCAAGGCGCAACGGTTGGTGCGCGTCGCGTCCGAAGCGGATGTGCAGGCGGTATTGGCCGACCCGGCGCTGGCGGCTGCGCCCAAGTTTGTGCTGGGGGGCGGCAGCAACATTGTCTTGACCGGTGACGTCAAGCCGTTGGTGCTGAAAGTGGAGCTCAAAGGCCGCCGGTGGGTGGGGGAAGACGAGCGGCACTGGCTGATCGAAGCCGCTGCCGGCGAGCCCTGGCATGACTTTGTGGCCTGGACGCTGGACCAGGGCTGGCCCGGTCTGGAAAACATGGCCCTGATCCCGGGCAGCGTCGGTGCCGCCCCGGTACAGAACATCGGGGCCTATGGCGTCGAGCTGCAAGACCGTTTTGACAGCCTGGACGCGATCGACCTCACCACCGGTCGCAGTTTCAGCCTGAACGCTGCCCAATGCGCCTTTGGCTATCGGGATTCCATTTTCAAACACGGTCCGCAGCAGGCCAGGGGCGGATCGCAGCACATGGGGCTGGCGGGCAAGGCTTTGATTACCCGGGTGAGGTTCAAACTGGCCAAAGCCTGGCGGCCCGAGCTGGGCTACCAGGATTTGTTGCGACGGCAACAAGAAACAGGGGTGACCCACCCCACAGCCAGGCAAATTTTTGACTGGGTTTGCGCCATTCGGCGCGCCAAATTGCCTGATCCTGCGGTGATTGGCAATGCCGGCAGCTTCTTCAAAAACCCCACGGTCACCCCCGAGCAATGCGCAGACATCATTGGCCGCGAGCCCAAGGTGGTGCATTACCCCCTGGCCGATGGCAGCATCAAGCTGGCTGCGGGCTGGCTGATCGATGCCTGCGGCTGGAAGGGCAAGTCGGTGGGCAATGCCGGTGTCTACGAAAAACAGGCCCTGGTGCTGGTGAACCGCGGGGGCGCGGCACACCCTTGTACTGGCGGTGAGGTGGTGACTTTGGCCAAAGCCATCCAGACCAGCGTTTACGAGCGGTTTGGCATCCTGCTCGAGCCCGAACCCGTGGTGGTCTGAGTCAGGGCATCAAGCCCAAAGCAAACGGCAGGCTGGCCATGCCCAGCAGGGTGGACAAAGTGACCAGGCCCGCAACATATGGACCGTCATAGCCCATGCGCGCTGCCAGTACATAGGCACTGGAGGCAGTGGGCAAGGCGGCAAAAGCCAGCAAGACCGAGGCCTGAATTTTTTCCAGGCCAAACAACTGGATCAGGACCAGCGCAATCAGGGGGCTGATCAAATGCCGCACCGCCAGCAAGCCCACGCTGAGCACCCGGTCGGTGGCCAAGCGGTTCAGTTGCAGGCCGGCGCCCGCAGCCATCAGTCCCAGGGCAATCGAGGCGCTGCCAATGCGGCTGATGGTGGGCTCCAGCCAGCCCGGCATGTGCAAGCCGGCCAGGTTGAAGCTCAGAGCTGCAGCTGTGGTGATGACCAGGGGGTTGCGGATCAACTCACGCCCAAAACTGTGTTGGCCATGGCGGGTCATGGGCCAGACTGCCGCAATGTTGAACATGGGCACACAGACGCCAATGAGCACGGCCAGTTGCGACAAGCCTTCGGGCCCGGCCAGCCTGTCAACCAAGGCGAGCCCGATGAAAGAGTTGAAGCGAAAGCCCACCTGGGCCGCAGCGGCATGCTGGCGTACATCTATCTGTCGGCCCAGCCAGGGCAGGTAAGGCAAGGCATAGCACAACACAATGCCGCTCAAGCCCAGTGACAATCCAGCCCCCATCAGGCTGGAGGCGGTGCGAAGGTCCAGCGGTGTGCGCGTGATGGAGTGAAACAGCAGGGCTGGGAATAAAAAAAAGTAGACCAGTGTTTCCACCTGTTGCCAGACCGTGCGGTTCAAGGCGGTGTAGCGGCACACCAGATAGCCACACAAAATCAGAGAGAAATCGGGAAATAAAAGTTGGGCATAGTTCACGCGTTGAGCATAAGCGATTCATTGACCCTGATCGGTTGCAGGTGTGACTGTCGGGGGTATATTTCAAACTGAGTTATTTGGGAGTTAAAACATGAAAAAACGTTTCTTTTTGTACGGGATGGTCGTTGTTGCGGTAGCCACTGGAGGCTCGCCCGCCATGGCGCAGGCCTACCCCACCAAGACCATCAAGCTGCAGGTGCCTTTTGCCCCGGGCGGCACCACCGACATCATTGCGCGCGTCATAGCCGATCCTCTGGGCAAGGCTTTGGGACAAGTCGTGGTGGTCGAGAACAAGGCTGGCGGCGGCGGCGTGGTCGGGGCCCAAGAAACGGCCAAGTCGGCACCCGACGGCTACGCTCTGGGCATGGCCACGGTGTCGACCACGGCAGCAAACCCGGCCATCAACCCCAAGATCCCCTACAACCCGCTGACGGACTTCACGCCCATCATCAACATTGCGGCCACGCCCAATGTGATTGCTGTGAACCCGAGCTTTCCTGCCAAAGATTACAAAGGCTTCATCCAAGAAGTCAAAACCAACCCTGGCAAGTACTCTTATTCATCCTCTGGCACGGGAGGGATCGGCCATTTGCAGACGGAGTTGTTCAAGAGCCTTTCGGGCACCTTCATCACCCACATCCCTTACCGCGGCGCTGGTCCGGCCCTGAATGACACCGTGGCTGGCCAGGTTCCCATGATTTTTGACAATCTGCCGTCTGCGCTGCCCTTCATCAAGGACAACCGTTTGGTGCCCATCGTGGTGGCCGCACCGCAGCGACTGGCCGTGTTGCCCAACGTGCCCACCTTCAAGGAAGTGGGTTTGGAGGCCGTGAACCGCATGGCCTATTACGGGATTTACGGCCCCAAAGGCTTGCCCAAAGAGGTGGTGGACAAGATCAATGCGGGTGTGCGCAAAGCCCTGGAGGATCCAGCGGTGCGCAAGCGCATTGAAGACACGGGCTCACTGATCGTCGCCAACTCGCCCGAACAATTTGCGGCCCAGATCAAGGCCGAGTTCGAGGTCTACAAAAAAGTGGTGGACACCCAAAAACTTCGCCTGGATTGAGACCTTGGCTCGCGACAGACCAGCGGCAGAGTCGGTCGATCCCTTGATTGACCGGTTCCTGGATGCCCTTTGGCTGGAGGATGGGCTGTCAGCCAACACTTTGTCGGCTTACCGGCGCGACCTCACGCTGTTTGCCCTCAGCTTGCCTGCGCGTGGCTTGGTCACTGTGACCGAGTCGGACCTTCAAGCCTACTTTGCGGCCCGCCATGCCGAGACGCGGGCCACTACCGCCAACCGACGCTTGACGGTGTTCAGGCGATTTTTCCGCTGGGCCGTGCGAGAAGGCTTGTTGCCTGCCGATCCGACGGTTCGCATGCTCTCGGCCAAGCAGCCTCTGCGTGTGCCCAAAACCTTGAGCGAGGCCGAGGTCGAGGCCATGCTCGCCGCACCGCTTGTCGACACGCCTTTGGGGTTGCGCGACCGTGCCATGCTGGAGTTGATTTATGCGTGTGGCTTGCGTGTGACGGAACTGGTCAGCCTCAAAGTTTTTCAAGTCAGCTTGTCGGAGGGCGTGTTGCGGGTGATGGGCAAAGGCAGCAAAGAGCGACTGGTGCCCTTCGGTGCGGTGGCCGCGGAGTGGCTCGATCGATACCTTGCCCAGGCACGTCCTGTGTTGTTGGGGTCGCAACTCAATGAGGCTTTGTTTGTGACCGCGCGCGGCAGCACATCGGGAGAGGCCATGACCCGTGTCATGTTCTGGACCCTGGTGAAAAAGTATGCGCGATTGGCAGGCATTCACCGGCCACTGTCACCCCATACCCTGCGGCATGCTTTCGCGACCCATCTGCTCAACCATGGCGCCGATCTGCGGGCCGTTCAAATGCTATTGGGCCATGCAGACATCTCGACCACGACCATCTACACCCATGTAGCTCGAGAGCGTTTGCAGACCCTGCATGCGCTACACCATCCCCGCGGTGGTGAACAAGGGGTCAGGTCTTGAGTTTTGCCTTTTTTCTGTGGATAACTCAGTTGGCTCGCAAACTTGTTTAGTTATCCACAGAAAAAAGGCAAAACTCAAGACCTGACCCCTTGTTCAAGGCGTTGTATTTCTTCGGAAGTGAAGCCTGCGCGGCGGCGGGCTTCGAGGTTGAAGGGGGGGCGCAGGCGGGGGGCTTCCAGCTTGGTAACCAGGTATTGATCGTGCGCTACTGCGTCCAGGCCTTGTTGCTCGCAGAGCCAGTGGTACCAATGGTTGCCAATGGCGACATGGCCGACCTCGTCGCGCAGGATGATGTCCAGAATGGCACTGGCTTTGCGCGCATCTTCGGTGCCAACCCGTTGCAGTTTTTCTTGGATCAGCGGCGTCGCGTCCAGTCCACGGGCTTCCAAGGTGCGTGGGACCACAGCCATGCGCGCCACCACGTCATCGCGGGTTTTTTCACACATGGACCACAGGCCGTCGTGAGCATCAAAGTCGCCATAGGCAAAACCCAGCGTGTTCAAAAAGTCGCGCACCAGCACAAAATGCGTAGACTCCTCGCAAGCCACGCTGAGCCAATCGGCATAGTAGTTATCAGGCATGCCGGCGAATCGCCAGACGGCGTCCAAGGCCAGATTGATGGCATTGAACTCGATGTGACAGACTGCGTGCATCAAGGCTGCCAGCCCTTGGGTGGTGAACGGGGAGCGCGAAGGCACGTCTCGGGCTGGCTTCAAGAGCGGATGGCTGGGACGTCCGGGCAGGTGCAGATCGCCAGGGTGCAAGACCTCGGTCGCCGCCAGTGACAAAGTGGCGCGATGGGCCCACAGCGCCTGCACAGCCTGCACTTTCTCTTGCGGATCGGCGATGGCCAAAACCTTGAGCGCCTGTTGTCGGAGTTCCATTCGTACAATTGTAGTTTTAGCAACGCACGAAGGTCGGCCATGGCACTTTATCAACTCGACGACATTGTTCCCGAAGTCGCTGAATCGGCCTGGATTGCCGACAGCGCCGAAGTCATCGGCCGCGTTGCCTTGGAGGACGATGTCAGCGTCTGGTTCAACGCCGTAATTCGCGGCGACAACGAGCCTATCCACATTGGCCGAGGCAGCAACATTCAGGATGGCAGCGTGCTCCACAGCGACCATGGCCTGCCCTTGACAATCGGCCAACATGTCACCGTTGGTCACCAAGTCATCCTGCACGGCTGCACCATTGGCGACGAGACTCTGATTGGCATGGGCGCCATCGTGCTCAATGGCGCCAAGATCGGCAAGAACTGCCTGGTCGGCGCCGGCGCGCTGGTCACCGAAGGCAAGGAATTCCCCGATGGTTCGATGATTGTGGGCAGCCCCGCCAAAGCCGTGCGCGAGCTCACGCCCGAACAAATTGCCGGCTTGCGCCGCAGTGCCCCAAACTACGCCCAGAATGCCCGTCGCTTCCGCAACGGTCTGCGAAAGATTGGCTGATGTCCGAGCTGCACAAATTTTTATTCGATGGCCTGCCGGTGCGCGGCATGCTGGTGCGCCTGACGGATACATGGCGTGACATCCTGCAACGCCGGGCCAACAATGCCGAGACGGGACCTTATCCGGAACCGGTTCGCCATCTGCTGGGCGAGATGACGGCAGCGGCTGCGCTGATGCAGTCCAACATCAAATTCAATGGCGCTTTGGTGCTGCAAGTCTTCGGCGATGGCCCACTCAAAGTGGCCGTGGTGGAGGTGCAGCCCGACCTGAGCTTGCGCGCCACGGCCAAAAGCGTGGGCGAAGTACCGCAACAGGCGCGCCTGAGCCAGATGGTGAACCAAAACAACCAAGGTCGTTGCGCCATCACCCTGGACCCCAAAGACAAGTTGCCTGGCCAACAACCTTACCAAGGCATCATTTCCTTGTGGGACGATGCTGGCAAGCCCTTGGAAAAATTCAGCGATATCTTGCAGCACTACATGTTGCAAAGCGAGCAGCTCGACACCACCCTGGTGCTGGCCGCCAACGACAACGTGGCGGCAGGACTGCTGATCCAGCGTCTGCCTGTGCAAGGCGAAGCCAATCTTTCGGCCCGCGCAACGGCTGCAGACGAAGACCAAATTGGCCGCAACGAGGACTACCAGCGCATCGCGATCCTGGCGGCTAGCCTGAAGGCACAGGAGTTGTTGGAGCTGGATGCCGAAACCATCTTGCGCCGTCTTTTCTGGGAAGAAAAACTGCTGCGCTTCGAGCCCTTGCAAGGCGCCACCGGCCCGCGCTTTGCCTGCACCTGCAGCCAAGAGCGCGTCAGCCGCATGATTCGAAGCCTGGGGGCCGAGGAGGCCGAATCAATTTTGGCGGAGCGTCAGGAAATTGAAGTGGGTTGTGACTTCTGTGGTCAGCAGTACCGATTTGATGCGGTGGATGCCGCCCAAATTTTCTTGGACACACCCGCGCAACCGGGTGACAGCACCGCGGTTCATTGAGACGGCGGGTGTGCCAACAGGCGGCTGAACATCCGGTGCTCGCACTCAGGGTCGCTGCAGCTCTCGCAGACGCCTTCCCAGCGGGGCAAAATTTCAGGGCGCAAGGCAGATTGGCTTCGGACATGGCTGGACCAGGCGAAGCTCAAATTTTGCAACACCTGCGCTGAATCGCCATAGAAAACCTGAAAGGGCAGGCGGGCCAGCGCCAGTTGGGCACGCCAGCAGTCCTGCTCGGTTTGGGAAGCCCTGCCCATGAGCGCCACAAAATCATGCGCCCGGATGGCCTGTAAAGATGCGTTGCCAGGCGGCGTTAAAAACGCAAGGGCCGAAGGCGCGACAGGCCAGGCGCTGGAGGCCTGTTGCAAGTCGGCGGCGAAAGATGCATCACACGCCCCCAAGATCCAAAGCTTCACGCCTTACCTGCTGACCTGAATGAAGATCTCGTGGTTCTTGACCATGCCGATCTCCTTGCGGGCGCGCTCCTCGACCATTTCCAGGCCTTCCTTGAGATCGCGCAATTCGGCTTCAAGTCGTTGGTTGGCATACTGCGCTTGCTGGTTTTGTTCGCGCTGTTCTGTCAATTGCTGGCGCAAGCGCATCACCTCGGGCACGCTGCCCCGGCCCAGCCATAACTGGCCTTGCAGAATGACCAGCAAGGTCAGCAATATCCAGGTCAGAGGGCGGCCCATGGCGTTTGTTCAGTCGGGTTTAACGCAGGTTGTAAAAAGCGTCGCGACCGGGGTAGCTGGCGACATCGCCCAGGTCTTCCTCGATGCGCAGCAACTGGTTGTACTTGGCCATGCGATCGCTGCGGCTCATCGAGCCGGTCTTGATCTGTCCCGCGTTCAGGCCCACGGCGATGTCGGCGATGGTGGAGTCCTCGGTCTCGCCGGAGCGGTGACTGATGACGGCGGTGTAGCCTGCACGCTTGGCCATTTCGATGGCAGCGAACGTCTCGCTGAGGGTGCCGATCTGGTTGATCTTGATGAGGATCGAATTGGCAATGTTCTTCTCGATGCCTTCTTTCAGGATCTTGGTGTTGGTCACGAACAAATCATCACCCACCAACTGAACCTTGTCGCCCAGACGCTCGGTCAGAATTTTCCAGCCATCCCAATCGCCTTCGGCCATGCCGTCCTCAATGCTGATGATGGGGTACTTGTCTACCCAGGTGGCCAGCATATCGGTCCAGGCAGTGGCATCAAGCACCAGGCCTTCGCCTTCCAGGTGGTACTTGCCATCCTTGTAGAACTCGCTGGAGGCGCAGTCCAGGCCAATGGCAATTTGCTCGCCAGCGGTGTAGCCGGCCTGGTCAATGGCCTCCAGAATCATCTGGATGGCAGCTTCGTGGCCAGGCACATTGGGGGCAAAGCCGCCTTCGTCGCCCACGGCGATGCTCATGCCTTTGTCATGGATGATTTTTTTCAAGGCGTGGAACACTTCCGCACCATAGCGCACCGCTTCGCGGAAGCTGGGCGCGCCCACGGGAATGATCATCAACTCTTGCAGATCGAGGTTGTTGTTGGCGTGCGCGCCACCGTTGATAACGTTCATCATCGGCACCGGCAACTGCATGCCGCCCATGCCCCCAAAGTAACGGTACAAAGGCAGGCCCGACTCTTCGGCTGCGGCCCGAGCGACAGCCATGGACACCGCCAGCATGGCGTTGGCACCCAGGCGGCTCTTGTTCTCGGTGCCGTCGAGGTCAATCAGGGTCTTGTCCAGGAATGCTTGCTCAGAAGCGTCCAGGCCCAACACAGCTTCTGAAATTTCAGTGTTGATGTGCTCGACGGCTTTGAGCACACCCTTGCCAAGGTAGCGGCTCTTGTCGCCGTCGCGCAGTTCTATGGCCTCGCGGCTGCCGGTGGAGGCGCCCGAGGGCACGGCGGCACGGCCCATCACACCGCTTTCCAGCAGCACATCGCATTCGACGGTGGGGTTACCGCGGCTGTCCAGAATTTCGCGGCCAACGATGTCAACAATTGCACTCATGATTGATCAGCTTTCTCAAAAATAAAAATCAAGTCCCTTCGACCATCACCATGCGCATGATGGCGGCTCCTTCGCGGGCCGCGCGCGCCTGGGTGTATTCGGGCGAGTTGTAAAAAGCCCATGCGGCTTCTTTGGTGGGAAATTTCAACAGGACCAAACGGTCGGGCGTCCAATCGCCTTCGATCACTTCAAAAGCGCCACCGCGCACGCACACTTCAGCGCCGCAGGCTTGCATGGCGGCGGTCGACCATTTGCGGTATTCCTCGTATTGCGTCGGGTTGGTAACCTTGACGTTGGCGAGAATGTAGGTGCTGGGCATGCGGATCTCCGGGTCTGCGCTTCAGGCAGAGAAGTTGTTTTCCAGGAAAGGCGTCTTCTTGGTCACCTGGTCCAAGGCCACCAGGGTTTCCAGCAGCGCGCGCATGTGCTTGAGCGGCACCGCATTGGGGCCGTCGCTCAGGGCTTGCGCGGGGTTGGGGTGGGTTTCCATGAACAGGCCGGCCACGCCCACCGCCACCGCCGCACGTGCCAACACCGGCACCATTTCACGCTGGCCGCCCGAGCTGGTACCCTGGCCGCCGGGCAGTTGAACCGAGTGCGTGGCATCAAACACCACGGGCGCGCTCGTCTCACGCAGGATGGCCAGCGAGCGCATGTCGCTGACCAGGTTGTTGTAACCAAAGCTGGCGCCCCGCTCGCAAGCCATGAAGCGGTCTTGTGACAGGCCAGCTTCAAGGGCGGCAGCACGGGCTTTGTCGATCACATTTTTCATGTCATGCGGCGCCAGGAACTGCCCCTTCTTGATATTCACAGGCTTGCCCGACTGCGCCACGGCGCGAATGAAGTCGGTTTGGCGGCACAAGAAGGCCGGGGTTTGCAGCACATCCACAACCTGGGCCACCTCGGGTATTTCTGACTCTGTGTGAACGTCGGTCAGGATGGGGACATTCAGCTCTTTTTTGACCTTGGCCAAAATTTCCAGGCCCTTTTGCATGCCAGGCCCGCGAAAGCTGGTGCCGCTGGAGCGATTGGCCTTGTCGTAACTCGATTTGAAGATGAAAGGAATGCCCAGCTGCCCGGCAATTTCTTTCAACGTGCCGGCCGTGTCCATTTGCAATTGCTCGGACTCGACCACGCAAGGCCCTGCAATCAGGAAAAACGGGTGTTGCAAGCCAACGTCGAAGCCGCAGAGTTTCATGCCACGACTTTCAGGGAGGGGGTGGATTTTTTCAGGTCCAGCGCAGCGCGAACGTAGGCGTTGAACAAGGGGTGGCCATCCCAGGGAGTCGATTTGAACTCTGGGTGGAACTGGACCCCCATGTACCAGGGGTGAACGGTTTGCGGCAACTCAACGATCTCGGTCAGTTGCTCGCGCTGGGTCAAGGCGGAAATGACCAGGCCGGCCTTTCGCAGGGTATCCAGGAAATTCACATTGGCCTCGTAGCGGTGACGATGGCGCTCGGTGACCACGTCGCCATAAATCTGGTGGGCCAGCGTGCCCTTGGCCACGTCCGAGCTTTGCGCGCCCAGACGCATGGTGCCGCCGAGGTCAGAATGGGCATCGCGCTTCTTGATGCTGCCGTCGGCGTCTTTCCACTCGGTGATCAAGGCTATGACGGGGTTGGGACCATCGGGCTCGAACTCGGTGCTGTTGGCGTCTTTCAGGCCGGCCACATGGCGGGCGTATTCGATGGTGGCCACTTGCATGCCCAGGCAGATGCCGAGGTAGGGAATCTTGTGCTCGCGGGCGTAGCGGGCCGCGCAGATCTTGCCCTCGATGCCCCTTTTGCCAAAACCACCAGGCACCAGCACCGCATCGAATTTCTCGAGTTGAGACACGTTCTCGGGGGTCAGGCTTTCAGAGTCGATGTAGGTGATCTTCGAACGAACGTGGTTTTTCATGCCTGCGTGGCGCAAGGCTTCGTTCAAGGACTTGTAGCTGTCAGAGAGGTCGACATATTTGCCCACCATGGCAATGTTCACTTCGGCTTGCGGGTGCTCTACCTCGTAAACCAAGTCGTCCCAGCGCTTGAGGCTGGCGGGCGGGGTGTTCAGGCGCAGCTTGTCGCAGATCAGGCCATCCAGGCCTTGCTCATGGAGCATGCGGGGCACTTTGTAGATGGTGTCCACGTCCCACATGGAGATCACGCCCCACTCGGGCACATTGGAGAACAGCGAAATTTTGGCGCGCTCGTCTTCGGGAATCGGACGGTCTGCACGACACAAGAGCACGTCGGCCTGGATACCGATTTCCCGCAATTTTTGCGCGGTGTGCTGCGTCGGTTTGGTTTTCAACTCGCCGGCGGCGGCAATCCAGGGCACATAGCTCAGGTGCACGAAGGCGGTGTTGTTGGGCCCCAGCTTCAAGCTCATCTGGCGTGCGGCCTCGAGGAAGGGCAGGGACTCGATGTCACCCACCGTACCGCCAATTTCCACGATGGCGACATCGACAGCATGGTCGGTGTTCACGCCGGCGCCACGGCGCACGAAATCCTGGATCTCATTGGTGATGTGCGGAATGACCTGCACCGTCTTGCCAAGGTAATCGCCGCGACGCTCTTTTTCCAGAACGCTTTTGTAGATTTGGCCGGTGGTGAAGTTGTTGGCCTTGCGCATGCGCGTCGTGATGAAGCGCTCGTAATGGCCAAGGTCGAGGTCGGTCTCTGCGCCGTCGTCGGTGACGAAAACTTCGCCGTGCTGGAACGGCGACATGGTGCCAGGGTCAACGTTGATGTAAGGGTCGAGCTTGATCAGGGTGACTTTGAGGCCCCGCGATTCAAGAATCGCTGCGAGGGAGGCTGAGGCGATTCCCTTGCCAAGGGAGGACACCACACCGCCGGTCACGAAAACGAATTTGGTCATGCCGATTCGGGAGGCCAGCTCCCGGGAGGTGGTAAAGCGAAATTATAGGCGCTCTGCTACATTCCGAGCCATGACGAATTTGTCTGAAAAACACATTGTTTTGGGTCTGAGCGGTGGAATTGCCTGCTATAAGGCAGCCGAACTGTGCCGCGCCCTGGTCAAAGCCGGCGCCACGGTGCAGGTGGTCATGACCGAAGCAGCGGCCCAATTCATGACGCCCGTGACGATGCAGGCCCTCTCCAACCGGCCGGTCTACGTCTCCCAGTGGGATGCCCGAGAGCCTAACAACATGGCCCACATCAACCTGGGGCGGGAAGCGGATGCAATTTTGGTGGCCCCTGCGAGTGCCGACTTCATGGCCAAGCTGTTGCATGGCCGCGCCGACGATCTGCTCAGCCTGATGTGCCTGGCGCGCCCCCTTGACAAGGTGCCCCTCTTGCTGGCGCCGGCCATGAACCGCGAGATGTGGGCCCACCCGGCCACCCAGCGCAATGTCGCGCAGTTGCGCGCGGATGGCACGCATGTGCTGGAGGTGGGGCAAGGGGACCAGGCCTGTGGCGAGGTGGGCGACGGTCGCATGCTCGAACCCGAAGAAATTTTGGAAGACCTGATCGCTTTTTTTCAGCCCAAGGTGTTGCAAGGTCGTTCTGTCCTGGTGTCTGCCGGGCCAACCTATGAACCGATCGACCCGGTGCGTGGCATCACCAACTTGTCCAGCGGAAAAATGGGTTTTGCCATTGCGCGTGCGGCCAGGGAAGCGGGTGCCCAGGTCACTTTGGTGGCCGGCCCTGTCAGCTTGGCCACGCCGCGTGGGGTGCAACGTGTCAATGTGCGCTCGGCAAGAGAGATGCAAGAAGCGGTGATGGCTGCGGTGCCTTCAGCCCAGGTGTTTGTGGCGACGGCCGCCGTTGCTGATTGGCGACCTGATCAGGCCGCCGATCAAAAAATCAAAAAAGACGGCTCAGGTCAGACACCGACCTTGCGCTTTACTGAGAACCCCGATATTTTGGCCGGTGTGGCACAGTCTGAGCGGGCGCAAAGCGGGGCGCTTTTTTGCGTGGGCTTCGCGGCAGAAAGCCATGACCTGTTGAACCATGCCAAAGCCAAACGCGAACGCAAGGGCGTTCCCTTGCTGGTGGGCAACATCGGTCCCGCCACCTTTGGGCAAGACGACAACGCCTTGTTGCTGGTGGACGCCCAAGGCGCCAAAGAATTGCCGCATGCCAGCAAGCTTGAGCTGGCGCGCTTGCTGGTGCAAGACATTGCCCGCCGGCTGGCGGTTTGACCCAAGGATTTCAGATGAAGCTGGATGTGAAAATTCTTGATCCTCGCATGGTGGATCAATTGCCTCAGTATGCGACGCCGGGCAGTGCCGGTTTGGACTTGCGGGCTTGCCTGGATGCGCCGCTGACGCTGCAACCCAATGCCTGGCAGCTGGTGCCTACCGGGATCGCCATTCATTTGGCCGATCCGGGGTATGCGGCACTGATCTTGCCGCGCTCTGGCCTGGGGCACAAGCACGGCATTGTGCTGGGCAACCTGGTCGGGCTGATCGACAGCGATTACCAAGGTCAATTGATGGTCAGCGCCTGGAATCGCAGCGATGTAGCGTTCACTTTGGAGCCTATGGAGCGCTTGGCCCAGTTGGTCATCGTGCCTGTGGTGCAGGCACAGTTCAATGTGGTGAACGCGTTTTCTGCGGCCACTGAACGTGGCGAAGGGGGTTACGGCTCGACTGGGAAGTGCTGATGCCGCACCAACTTATCCACAGATCCTGGGCAAAACTCAAGACCTGACCCCAAAGAAGCCGACGCCGAGGGAGGCTTGGGCTTGTTCTTCTTCGGTGGCTTCGCGGATGCCGGCGACGTGCAGGTGGATGCGCAGGGCGATGCCGGCGAGGGGGTGGTTGCCGTCGAGCACCACATGCTCAGGGTAAATTTCCGTGACGGTGTAGATGAGGTTCAGGGGAGCGTCGGGGTTGCAGCCGGCGGGCAAGGCGTGACCTTCGAAGGTCATGCCTTCTTCCAGATCTTTGGGGAAGCGCGCGCGGTCTTCCAGAAAAACTTTTTGCTCGTCGTAATCGCCAAAAGCGTCTTCTGGTTCGAGGTGCAGGTCTACCTTGGCGCCCACCTCGTGGCCTTGCAGGGCTTCTTCAATTTTTTCCAGCAAATCGTGGCCCCCCACCAAAAACTCGACGGGCTCGTCAAGTTCGTCCAGTACTTCACCCAAAGTGTCTTTGAGCGTCCAGGTCAGGGCGACCACGCAATGTTGTGAAATGTTCATGGGGCAGAATTGTCGCAGTTTCAAGAAAGTGACTTCACCGTGGACATTGACCAACCCCTTCGCTTGCTGGGCGGTTTGACGCCGGCGCAATTCATGAAGCGCCACTGGCAGCGCAAGCCCTTGCTGGTGCGACAGGCCTTCGCGGACTTCAAGGCGCCTTTGTCGCGCAATGAATTGTTGTCCTTGGCCGGGCAGGAGGACGTTGAGTCACGCCTGGTCATGTGCGAAGAGCCTGGGCGCACTCCGTGGCGATTGCGTGCTGGGCCGTTTGAGCGACGTGCTTTGCCAGCGTTTTCCAAGCCGGGCTGGACGTTGCTGGTGCAAGGAGTTGATTTGCATGTGCCATCGGTGGCCGACCTATTGAAAGACTTTCGCTTTGTGCCAGCGGCCCGGCTGGATGACCTCATGATCAGCTACGCCACCGACCAAGGTGGGGTCGGTCCCCACTTTGACAGCTACGATGTGTTTTTGCTGCAAGCACAGGGTCACAGGCGCTGGCGGATCGGCCGTCAAAAGGCGCTTCATTTGCGAGACGACACGCCCCTGAAAATCCTTGCCAACTTTGAGCCCGAGGCCGAGTATGTGTTGGCGCCGGGAGACATGCTCTACCTCCCGCCGCGGTATGCGCATGACGGCATCGCAGAAGGCGAGTGCATGACCTACTCCGTGGGCTTTCGCGCGCCCAAGCAAGACGAGGTGGCGCGCGATCTGTTGCAGCGCTTGGCCGACCAGGCGGATGAAGCCCTGGATGACCGAATTTACAAAGATGCGGGCCAACCCGCGACGGCCTCACCAGGCGAAATCCCCCAGTCTTTGCAAAACTTTGCACACACTGCTTTGCAAGCTTTGCTCAAGGATCCGCACCGTTGGCAACGCGCTTTGGGGGAAAGCTTGTCAGAGCCCAAGCCCCAAGTTTGGTTTCAGCCAGGGACGGAGAACTTGCCCTCAGGCGGCGTGGTTTTGGACAGAAGAAGCCGCATGTTGTATGACGATACGCACATTTATCTGAATGGTGAAAGCTGGCGGGCATCCGGTGCCGATGCGCGTTTGATGCGCGCACTGGCTGACCAGCGGGCCTTGTCCCCACAACAGCTGGCCAAAAGTAGCCAGGGGGCCCGTGATTTGCTCCGGGATTGGTGTGCCGCAGGCTGGGTTCACGGAAAAAGCGCCTACTCTCCATGACATCACGCTGACAATCCGGCCGCACCAATCTGGTAATTACCCTATAATTTAGGGCTGGTCAGTTAAAACTCGAGAGTCCACTGGCTTTGTCGCCTCGTTGTGACAATTTCCGGAAATTGTTTGTCTTTTCTCAAAAGGAATCATCATGAAAAAATCCCTCCTGTTGGCTACCCTGTTGGCCGCTGCCCTGGTTGCTTGTGGCAAAAAAGAAGAAGCCGCGCCTGCCGCCGCACCTGCTCCCGCCGCAGCGCCCGCTCCTGCTGCCGACGCTTCTGCTGCCCCCGCAGCCCCCGCCGCTGACGCCTCTGCCGCTCCTGCTGCGCCCACGCCTGCTCCCGCTGGCGACAAGAAGTAATCGATTCATCGATCACGCCAAAGCCACCTTCGGGTGGCTTTTTTCATGCGCGATGCCAATCTGATCCCGTTTCAGGATCAGCGACGGGGATGGCGTCGGCGCTGCAGCCCAAGACGTCGCTGAAGGCGGCTTGCGCAAGCGCAGGCGAGTTGTTGCGCTCGCTGAGATGGGCTGCAACCACACAGCTCAGCGCTGGATGACAGACTGCGTGAAGCAAGGCCGCCGCATCCTCGTTGGATAAATGGCCCAGGGGACCTGCAATCCTTTTGCGCAAAAAGGCTGGGTAGCTGGAGCGGCTGAGCATGTCCCTGTCATGGTTGGCTTCCAGCAACAGCGCGTGGCAGCCTCGCAGGGACTGGATCACGTGCGAACTGGCATGCCCCAGATCGGTCAGAACGCCCAGGCTGCGGTCACCGTCGCTGCATCGCAATTGCAGGGGTTCGCGCGCGTCGTGCGGCACTGTGAAGGGTGAAAGCTCCAGTGCGCCCAAGTCAATCGTCACGCTGTCGCGCGCGACTCTGAGTTGATCGGGCGCAAGTTTCCATTCGTTTGCCTGGCAGGCCAGGCGTGTGCCTTCACTCATCCAAAGGGGCAAGCCTGTTTCTTGCGCGAAACGGCGAGCATGACCGACATGGTCGCTGTGTTCGTGGGTCACGAAGAGACCTTGCAAGTCACTCAACTGAAGGTCGATCGCTTGCAGTCGCCGCCGGAGTTCTGGAACACGCAAGCCACAGTCAATCAACAAGCGGCTGACTTGCAGGCCATCACGCGCTTCCACCAAAGTGGCATTGCCTGCGCTGCCACTGCCCAGGTTCTTGAAGCGCAGCAAGGCTTACTTCAGATCGTCTACCAGCAACTGGGCGATGCGCTGTGCCACGGGGCTGGTATCTTCTTCGCCAGCGGCATTCAACACGCTGATGCGGGTGCTGTTGCCTGCATCGGTGAGGCGCACACGGTAGCGCACGGGGGTTGCTGGACCTGCGCTGCTGCTGAAAAGGCGGCCAAAAAAGCCGGTCTCTTTTTTCTCGTCGGGCTTGTCGACATAGCGAACGAAGTAAAGGCCTTGTTTGCGGTCACGGTCTTCCACAGTGAAGCCCGTGCGGTCTAGTGCAACACCTACGCGTCGCCAGGCAATGTCAAAGCTTGCTGAAAAGTCGATCTGGGGCTTGCCTGCCGTGGTGGACAACACGGCCAGGGGTTGCATTGCTTCGTTGGCAACGGCTTGGTTGGCTTGTTCAACCGAACTGCCCAAACGAATCATCAGGCGGCGAAGGAATTCGTTTTCCAGGGCACTGTCCGAGGGGCGTGGTTGCCACATGGTGGACGTTTTGTCGGCGTTGCTGTAAACCTCCACCATGCCTCGGTGACTGATGAAAATTTCGGTCAGGTTGTCATTGGCGGAGTCAATGCGGGTTTTGAATTTGTCGCGCTCGCCAGTGGAGTAGAGAGAATCCAGGACCTTGCCCAAAGCCCGACGGATGAAGTCTTGTGGCAATTTGGCGCGGTTTTCTGCCCATTCGGTTTCTAACAGGCCCAGGTTTTGCTGCTCCTGAACATAGGTGAAGCCGTTCTCTTGCCAAAAATCTTTCACTACGGGCCACACTTTGTCGGCCGGGCGTTGAACACTGATCCAGCGTTGTGCGCCAGCGCGCTCCATCTTGACGTCCCCCAGCACATTGGGGCTGACCATGGAGCCCAGGGTTTTCTTGCTGGCTTCCAAGGATGTGGCAGACACAGCGCCGGCTGGCACCGCATAGCGTGTGTCTCGTGCAAGTTGGCTGAGGTCTGGAGGCACTTCCAGTGCAACAGGTTTGGCACTGGCGGTGGATTTGTAATTGACCTTCTCGCTGTCAAACGTGGTCGAGCAGGCACTCAAGAGGCCTAGCACGGCACACAAACTGGCCACGCGCAGGGAAGTTTCACGTTGACGTATCACGACAAGTCCTTGGGTTTCAAATCAGACCGCTGTCGCGCAGGGCGGCTTCGACAGTGGGTTCAAACGACTTTGACATCGCGGTCAGGGGCAGGCGCAGGGCAGGCCCGCAAAGTCCCATGCGGGCCATGGCCCATTTCAAGGGAATCGGATTGGCTTCGACAAAGAGATTCTTATGAACGGGCATCAATTTGAATTGAATCGCCATGGCGCGCGCAACGTCGCCAGACAAGGCGGCTTTGCAAAGCTCGTGCATTTGTCGGGGCGCGATGTTGGCCGTGACGCTCACATTGCCTTTGCCGCCGCACAACATCAGGGCAACCGCCGTAGGGTCATCGCCAGAGTACACAGAGAAGCTCGAGGGCACATCCCGAATCAGCCATTGAGCGCGTTCGATGTTGCCAGTGGCTTCCTTGATGCCGACGATGCCAGGGACTTTTGCCAGGCGAAGCACCGTGTCGTGCTGCATGTCGGCAACTGTCCGGCCAGGCACGTTGTAGAGCACCATCGGCAGTTCGACCGCTTCGGCAATGGCCTTGAAATGCTGGTACTGGCCTTCTTGGGTCGGACGGTTGTAGTAGGGCACCACCTGCAGTTGACAGTCTGCGCCTACGCTTTTAGCGAAGCGTGTCAGCTCGATCGCTTCGGCGGTGGAGTTGGCGCCACAGCCCGCCATGATGGGCACCCGTTTGGCGGCCTGCGCCACGCTCACGCGGATGATTTCGCAATGCTCTTCCACGTTGACAGTCGGCGATTCGCCGGTGGTGCCGACCACGCAAATGCAGTCGGTGCCTTCGGCGATGTGCCAGTCGATGAGCTTGCGCAGCGCGGGGTAATCCACGCTGCCGTCTTCGTGCATGGGGGTGGCCAGCGCCACGATGCTGCCGGTGATGGGGGTCATGTCAGCCAGTTTGGTGGGTAAATTAGCATTCTAACGAGAGCGCAAGCCGAACGGGAGAGCTGTCGCCCGAACTTTCGCGCCGCGCCACAATGTGCTGGACAAAGCGGGGGGGTGATGGCTGGAAGCCATCCTCGTAGGCAATCACCCGCAGTGACTGGCACAGGCTCAGCAATTCGCCCGGGCGAAGCAAAAACTCGTGCCGCGAGGGCTTGCCAATGGTTTCTTGCCCCATGGCAAAGGTTTCATAAATCAAGATGCCGCCAGGGGCCAGGCTCTCAAGCAGCCGTGGCCACAGGGGGCGCCACAAATAATTGGTGACCACCAGCGCATCAAACTGCTGGCCAGCCAAGGGCCAGGGTCCGTTCTCAATGTCGGCCAGCAGGGCTTCGCCATAGGTTCTCACATGGGCGATGGCCTCCGGCTGGCGGTCTACGCCGACCACTTGAAAGCCTTGCGCATGTAGCCACTGCATGTGGCGGCCGTGACCGCAGGCCACATCCAGTACACGCCCGCCGGGCGCAATGAGATGCGCCCATTGGCAAACCCAAGAAGAGGGCGCTTCGGTTCCGTGAACAAGGCGCATGAGGTGTCTAGAAACAGGCCCAGAGTTGATCGGCCAGGGTCACCAAAAAACTGGGGCGAAGGTAAAGAGAAAAGACCGCCAACAGCACCAGCAAGGCACTGCTGACGATCAGCAAGCGGTGGTGTGCTTTCATGCGGTTTGCGGTTGACGTGGAATGGCGGTTTCGCGCACGGGCAAATTGATCATGCCCGCAAAGATGCCCAGCGCGATGGCCAGGTACCAGACGCTGTCGTATTTGCCGGTCAGGTCGTATAGGACGCCGCCCAGCCAGACTCCCATGAAGCTGCCGACCTGGTGGCTCATGAATACAAAGCCACCCAGCATGGACATATGGGCGATGCCAAATATTTGGGCAATGACTGCGTTGGTCGGGGGCACAGTGGACAGCCACAACAACCCCATGAAGCTGGAGAAAATGTAAACGCTGAGCGGCGTTAACGGGGCCAGCATGAACACCACAATGGCCAGCGCCCGCAAGAAATAGATGGCCGCCAGGATGTGGGTTTTGAGAAATTTTTGGCCCAACACCCCTGCAGCGTAAGTGCCAAACACGTTGAACAACCCGATCAAGGCCAGCGCATAACTGGCAACCTCTGGCGCCAAACCATGGTCTTTCAAGTAACTGGGCATGTGTACTGCAATGAAGACCACCTGAAAGCCGCACACAAAATAACCCGCCATCAACAACTGAAAGCTGCGGTAGCCAAAGGCTTCGCGCAGGGCTTCGCCGATAGGCTGTCGGTGCTGGCCGCCATGCACATTCAGGGATGGCTCACGCAATCCAAGCGCCAACGGCAAGGTCAGCAATGACAGCATGCCCAACACCACCAAGGCCATTTGCCAGCCGAAATACTGGATCAACCAGCCTTCGGTGGGGACCATCAAAAATTGCCCGAAAGAGCCGGCGGCGGCCGCGACACCCATGGCCCAAGAGCGTTTTTCCACAGGAATGTTGCGGCCAATGACACCGTAGATCACGGCGTAGGTGGTGCCCGCTTGCGCGATGCCGATCACAATGCCGCCAGTCAAGGTGAACAGTTCGGGCGTGGCAGAGGCAGACATGCCAAAAAGGCCCAGGGTATAGAGCAGCCCGCAGACCAGCAGCACCCGAAAAGCGCCATAGCGGTCAGCCAGCATGCCTGAAAAAATACCTGCAAAGCCCCAGGTCAGGTTTTGGATCGCTATGGCGAAAGCGAAGTTTTCGCGTGACCAGTTTTGCGCCTGTGTCATGGGTTGCAGCCACAGGCCAAAGCCATGACGGACGCCCATCGACAGGGTCAGGATGGCGGCACCACACAGCAGAACTTGCCACACGGGCAACGGGGAATAGGAAGCTTTCATGGCATCAACTGTAACGAATTGCGCCAAAACTTTCAGGGTTTGCCCGTAACGGCCTGTGAATTCATCCAGTCTTTTGTCCAGGCATCGCTACAATCGCCGTCCATGGCAACCAAGCAACCTACAGATTATTCCGAAGGCTCGATCCGGGTTTTAAAGGGACTCGAGCCGGTCAAACAGCGTCCCGGCATGTACACCCGGACAGACAACCCCCTGCACATCATTCAGGAGGTGCTGGACAACGCTGCAGATGAGGCATTGGCCGGTCATGGCAAAAAAATCAAGGTCACCTTGCATGCCGATGGCTCGGTCAGCGTGGAAGACGATGGTCGGGGCATCCCCTTTGGGATTCATCCCGAAGAAAAAGCCCCCGTCATCGAGTTGGTCTTCACCCGCTTGCACGCGGGGGGCAAATTCGACAAGGGTCAAGGCGGCGCCTACAGTTTTTCCGGCGGCTTGCACGGCGTGGGCGTGAGCGTGACCAATGCCTTGTCCAAGCGCATGGAAGCCATCTCTTACCGCGAAGGCCAGGTGGCACACCTGGTGTTTGAAGGCGGCGATGTGACCCAAGCCTTGAAGGTCCGCCCCGCAGGGGCCGACGATCGACGTCAGGGCACAACAGTGCGCGCTTGGCCCGACGCCAAGTATTTCGAAAGCGCTGCTTTGCCCATGGCCGAGTTGACGCACCTGTTGCGCAGCAAAGCGGTGCTGATGCCAGGCGTCAGCGTCACCTTGGTCAACGAGAAAACCCGCGAGTCCCAAACCTGGCTCTACAAAGGCGGCCTGCGCGACTACCTGCAACAAACCTTGACAGCCGATGCCGTGATTCCTTTGTTCGAAGGCGAGGGTTATGCCGATGGCAGCCATGAAAGTTTTGCGGACGGTGAGGGCGCAGCCTGGTGCGTGGCGTTCACAGAAGACGGCCAACCTGTGCGCGAAAGTTATGTCAACCTGATACCCACTTCGGCCGGTGGCACCCATGAGAGCGGACTGCGCGATGGCTTGTTCAACGCAGTCAAGAGCTTCATTGACCTGCACGCCTTGCTCCCCAAGGGCGTCAAGTTGCTGCCCGAAGATGTGTTTGCGCGCGCCAGCTATGTGCTCAGCGCCAAGGTGCTGGATCCCCAGTTCCAGGGGCAAATCAAAGAGCGCCTCAACTCCCGTGATGCGGTGCGCCTGGTGTCCAACTTTGTGCGTCCGGCGCTCGAACTGTGGCTTAACCAGCACGTCGAATATGGGCGCAAGCTGGCCGAGTTGGCTATTCGCGCCGCGCAGACCCGACAGCGTGCGGGCCAGAAAGTGGAAAAGCGCAAAGGCTCAGGCGTGGCGGTGTTGCCGGGCAAGCTGACAGATTGTGAAAGCCGTGACCTGGCGCACAACGAAGTGTTCTTGGTGGAGGGCGACAGTGCCGGTGGCAGCGCCAAGATGGGGCGCGACAAAGAGTCACAGGCCATTTTGCCCCTGCGTGGCAAGGTGCTGAACACCTGGGAAGTGGAGCGGGATCGCCTGTTTGCCAATACCGAAATACACGATATTTCGGTGGCAATCGGCGTTGACCCGCATGGTCCGCAGGACAGCCCTGACCTGTCGGGCCTGCGCTATGGCAAGGTTTGCATTCTGAGTGATGCCGATGTGGACGGCTCGCACATTCAAGTGCTGTTGCTCACCCTGTTTTTCCGCCACTTTCCCAAGCTCATTGAAGCCGGCCATGTGTTTGTGGCGCGCCCGCCCTTGTTCCGCGTGGATGCACCGGCGCGTGGCAAAAAACCTGCCACCAAAATGTATGCCCTCGACGAAGGCGAGCTCACCGCCATCCTGGACAAATTGCGCAAGGATGGCGTGCGAGAGAACGCCTGGTCCATCAGCCGCTTCAAGGGCTTGGGCGAAATGAACGCCGAGCAATTGTGGGAAACCACGCTCAACCCCGACACGCGCCGCCTGATGCCGGTGCAATTGGGCGACCTGGATTTTGGCCAAACCGAGTCCCTGATGACCCAGCTGATGGGCAAAGGGGAAGCCGCCGCCCGCCGCGAGCTGATGGAGCTGCACGGCGACGCCATTGAAATTGATGTGTAACCATGACTGATCAAACTGTGTTGGACCTGGCGTCCGCGGCGCCCGATGCCGATCTCAGCCTGGGGGCCTATGCCCGCCAGGCCTATCTGGAATACGCCCTGAGCGTGGTCAAGGGACGTGCCTTGCCCGATGTGTGCGATGGCCAAAAACCCGTGCAGCGACGCATTCTTTATGCCATGTCCCGCATGGGCCTGGGGTTTGGCGGTGCCAATGGCACGGTCGGGGCCAAGCCCGTGAAAAGCGCGCGCGTGGTGGGCGACGTCTTGGGCCGATTTCACCCGCACGGTGACCAGGCAGCCTACGATGCCCTGGTGCGCATGGCACAAGACTTTTCGCAGCGCTATCCCCTGATCGATGGGCAAGGAAACTTCGGCAGCCGCGATGGCGATGGCGCCGCGGCCATGCGTTACACCGAGGCCCGCTTGGCCCGCATCAGCTCCTTGTTGCTCGATGAAATCGACGAAGGCACGGTGGACTTTCAGCCCAACTACGACGGTTCCACCGACGAGCCGCGCCAATTGCCCGCGCGCTTGCCCTTCACTTTGTTGAATGGCGCGAGTGGCATTGCCGTCGGTCTGGCCACTGAAATTCCCAGCCACAACCTGCGTGAAGTGGCCGATGCCTGTGTGGCCCTCATCAAGAACCCCAAGCTCGAAGACAGCGCGTTGTGGGCTTTGCTGCCCGGACCGGATTACCCGGCGGGCGGGCAGATCATCAGTTCGGCCGCCGACATTGCCGAGGCCTACCGCAGCGGCCGCGGCTCGCTCAAGGTGCGTGCCCGTTGGAAGATCGAAGACTTGGCCCGCGGCCAGTGGCAGCTGGTGGTGCATGAATTGCCCCCGGGCGTCAGCTCACAAAAAGTGCTGGAAGAAATTGAAGAGCTGACCAACCCCAAAGTGAAGGCTGGCAAGAAAAGCCTGTCGCAAGACCAGACGCAGCTCAAAGCCACGGTCTTGGGTGTGCTCGATGGCGTGCGCGACGAGTCGTCCAAGGATGCGCCGGTGCGTTTGGTGTTCGAGCCCAAAACCCGCACCATCGAGCAGGCTGAACTCATCACCACCTTGCTGGCGCACACCAGTCTGGAAACCTCCTCGTCCATCAACCTCACAGGTGTCGGTCTGGACGGCCGTCCGGTCCAAAAGACGCTGCGCCAGATGTTCGAGGAGTGGATCAGCTTCCGTCAGGCCACAGTGCAGCGCCGTTCGCGCTTCCGGCTGGACAAGGTGCTGGACCGCATTCACATCCTCGAAGGCCGACAACTGGTGCTGCTGAACATCGACGAGGTGATTGCCATCATTCGCCAAAGCGATGAGCCCAAGCAAGCGTTGATCGATCGTTTCCGTTTGAGCGAGCGCCAGGCTGAAGACATTCTTGAAATTCGCTTGCGTCAGTTGGCGCGGCTCGAAGCCATCAAGATCGAACAAGAGTTGGCCAATTTGCGCGAAGAGCAAAAAAAGCTGGAAGAAATTTTGGAAAGCCCGGCTGCTTTGCGCCGCCTGATGGTCAAGGAAATCGAGGCCGATGCCAAACAATTTGCCGATGCGCGCCGCACGCTGATCCAGGAAGAAAAGCGCGCCGTGGCCGAGGTGCGGGTGATCGATGAGCCGGTCACCGTGGTGGTGTCCGACAAAGGCTGGGTGCGGGCGCGCTCAGGCCATGGGCACGATGCCGCCAGCTTTGCCTTCAAGGCGGGCGATGGCCTTTATGGCACCTTCGAGTGCCGCACCATCGATGTCTTGTTGGTGCTGGGCAGCAACGGCCGCATGTACTCCGAGCCGGTGGCGTCTTTGCCGGGTGCGCGTGGGGATGGGCAGCCGATCACCACCTTGATCGACCTGGAGGCCGGTACCCAGCCCGCGCATTACTTTGCCGGGCCCACGAACGCCGTTCTGTTGCTCAGCGGTTCGGGGGGCTATGGCTTCCTGGCCAGCGTCGACAACATGGTGTCGCGCAACAAGAGCGGCAAAGCCTTTGTGAGCTTGGCTGAGGGCGAAACCGTCTGCCGCCCCTCTTGGGTCAGCGGCACCACAGGCTCGCAAGCCTTGCCCGCCGCAACCCATGTGGCTTGTGCTTCGACGGGGGGGCGCATTCTGACGTTTGAAATTTCCGAGCTCAAAACCATGGACAAGGGCGGCCGTGGCCTGATGCTGCTCGACCTGGAAGCCAAAGACAGCCTCGCTGGCGCGGCGGCTTACACCCGCAGTGTGCGAATTGTGGGTATAGGCCGGGGCGGCAAAGAACGCGAGGACACGCTGGAAATTCGCAGCCTGAACAACGCCCGTGCGGCGCGCGCACGCAAAGGCAAGGCAGCCGACTTGGGCTTCAAGCCAACCGCTATTCTGCGTGTGGAATAAGCCCCGACGGGTCAGTCGAGTTTGATGCCGCGCGTGCTGATGATGTTGCCCAGCAGGGCAGCTTCATCACGCACCCGCTGGCGCAACCCATCGGCTGTGCTGCCTACAGGCTGCCAACCCGCCGTCAGCAGTTTGCGCTGAATGTCGGCGTCGTTGTAAATCTTTGCTATTTCTGCCGACAGTTTGTCTTGCGCTGCCTTGGATAAACTGGCGGGCCCGATCAAGGCGGTCCACACCTCCAGGTTGAAGTCGCGCACGCCGGCTTCGGTGAGCGAGGGCACCTCCGGTACCAGGGCACTGCTGCGGGAAGAGGTCACGCCGATGGCGCGCAGCTTGCCAGCCTTGACTTGCGGCATGGCCAAGCCCGGAGGCACCAGCGAAAGCTGAATCTGGCCACCCAACATGGCCGTGATCACGGCCGGATTGCCTTGGTAGGGAACATGCACAGGCGTCAAGCCTGGCGCGCGCGACTTCAACAACTCCATGCCCAGATGGGCCACCGAACCATTGCCCACAGAGCCATAGTTCCATTTGTCTGCGGCCTTTTGCGCCGTGGCAAAAAACTCTGCCCCGCTTGGCAAATCGGCAGGCGCCACCAGAACCAACGGTGCGGTGGTCAACAACGACAGAAAGGAGAAATCTTTGGCTGGGTCATATGGGAGTTGAGGGTAGAGCAATTTGGCGGAGGTCAGGTTGCCATTGATGACCACGCCCAGGGTGTGATCGTCCGCTGCTTTGGCCACCAGGTCGGTCGCCAAATTACCCGCGGCCCCAGGCTTGTTCTCCACCACCACAGGCTGACCTAGCGCCTTGGACAGAGGCTCGGCCAGGGTGCGCGCAGAGATGTCTGGCGTCGAGCCTGCGGGAAAACCCACCAGCAATCGCAAAGGCTTGGTCGGCCAGGCCGCCTGTGCCAAAGCCAGGGTTGGCAGCGAGACGGTGAGCGCTGTGGCTGCCGCCAGCAAAAGGGAACGTCGTGTCATGATTTCTTTCCAGTTCAGTTAAGAGACTCAGCCTAAAAAGGCACCGTTACGTTGCAATTGTTCTTGCAAGGTCAGGGCCGAGAGGTCCCGAGGCCGTTGCTGGTGCTTCAAACTCAAGGCAGCGGCTGTGCCAGCCGCTTGCCCCATGGCAAAGCAGGCGCCAGACACACGGGCGGCCGATTGCCCGCCATGGGTCATGCTGGCGCAGCGACCTGCGACCAGCAAATTATCGATTTCCAGCGGCAACAACATGCGATAGGGCAGTTGGTTATAGCCTCGACAGTTCGGAATGTCTTGCCAGCGAAACGACACATTGCCGGCCACATGCTCTTCGATCATCCAGCCATTCACGCCGATGCTATCCTCGAAGCTGGCGCAGTTCAAGACATCGGTTTCACTCAACTGGTAGGCACCCACCATGCGCCTTGTTTCCCGAATGCCCACCTGCGGCGCGATTTCCAGCAAGTAGGCCTTTTCAAATCCTGGCGCATATTCGCGCAAAAAATCCAGAAAGTCCACAATTTGAGCGCGGCCTTGCAGCTCTGCCGCACTGAGTTGCAAGACGTCCGTGCCGTCGATGGGCTCGCCATTGGCCCGGCTGAGCTGGGTGACATTGGCACGCCACTCCGATGGGTTTTTTTGCGGTCGGATGATGGGGCTTTTGCGGGGAAAGCGACGGCCTTTGGCCTCAGCTTGTGCCATCCATTCGCCGAAATGGTTCCAGGCATCGCCGGCTTTGGCGGCATCCACGCCTTGCACCCGAAACATGGAAGAGGGGTACATCATGTCGGCGCCAGTCTCGCCCTTTTCGAAGCGAACGCCGGCCTGTGCGAACAGGTCACCATCCCCGGAGCAGTCAATGAAACGTTGCGCACGCACGGCGTAACGCCCTGACTTGGTCTCCAGCAACAAGGCTTGCAACTGACGCTCACCCGACAGGCTGACCCCCACCGCGCGGCTGTGGAACAACAGCTCGACCCCGCGTGCAGTGGTGAGCTGATCGGCGGCCACTTTGAAGGCCGCATTGTCGTAAGCCTGCGCCGCGATCTTGCCACCAAACAGGCTGTGCGGCGTATTCAAGCCATCGAGCTGACGCATGCGCTCCAGCAACTCATCGGTCAGGCCGTGCACGACTTGCTGCACTTCGCCAAACACATTGGCATGCAAGCCACAAAAATTGGTGACGCCAGCGGCCGTGCCCATGCCCCCTAAAAAACCGTAGTGTTCAACCAGCAAGGTTTGGCTGCCCAGGGCGGCTGCGGATGTGGCGGCCATGATGCCGGCGGGACCGCCCCCCAAAACGACCACGTCGTAATCGCCCAGGACCGGTGTTTGGCGGGCTGGCTCGTGCAGGAAGCCTTGGGTCATTCGGTCAGCTCGGCCACCAGTTCAATTTCAACGCATGCTCCCATGGGCAGTTGGGCCACACCAAAAGCGCTGCGAGCGTGCTGGCCGGCAGCGCCCAGCACCTGGCCCAGCAACTCGCTGCAGCCATTGGTGACCAGGTGGTGCTCCGTGAAGTCAGGGCTGGAGTTGACCAGGCTGACCACTTTGACGATGCGCTTGACGCGGTTCAAGTCGCCGCCAGCGGCTTGGCAGGCGGCATGCAAGGTCCCCAACAGGTCAATCGCCACGGCATGTGCGGCCTGGCGGCCTTCGTCGGTGGTCATGGTGCGGCCCAGCTGGCCGGCCCAGACTTTGCCATCTCGTTTGGCAATGTGACCGCTGATGTAGACAAGCTTGCCCGTCTGGACAAAGGGTACGTAGGCTGCGGCGGGCGTCGCGACGGGCGGCAATTGAATATTCAGTGCTTGAAGCTTTTGGTAAACGCTCATGGAAAACTCCTGTGAATCTGTCTAGTTTAGAGCCTGCCAGTCTCAAGTTGCGTCAGGTTCGTGCCGATGTACGCTCTGTGGCAAAAACGGATTTGGGAAAATGAAGCGATTTGGGGGCATCGGATTGAAAAGAGTGCTGGCTTATGGCGGTTTGTCGGCCTTGCTGTTGGCGCTTGCTCCGGGTGCCCAGGCAGAATGGGCCGAGCTTGAGAAGGACGACGAGACCAGTTATTTCTGGGACAAAAACTCTGTCAAAGCGGTTCATGTCAGCCGCTATGCCTGGACGTTGATGGACCTGAACAAAGCCACCAAAGCGCCCAATGGTGAAAATTACCAATCTGCGATGACCCGTTGGCGGGTCTATTGCAAAACCGACATGGCGGTCAAACTGTCGGTCAGCTATTTCAACAAACCCCAGGGAAAAGGCCGCGAAGTGGCAACACAGGATGACCAGGAATGGCGTACCAAAGAAGCGCCGATTCGCCCTGGAACCTACCTGGCGCTTCTTAAAAAAGAAATTTGCGATAGCGCCGGCTGAGACGGTAGCGCCTAAAGTCATACCTCCGCACGACTCTCCTGGGCTGACTTTTTGGTCAGCCATCCCCGTCGTCGGGGGGGAGCTTGTGTGCGCACTTTTTTCCATCGACCTGGGCTGTCGCCGCTCGCCATGGGCGTTGTGCTTGCGGCCACCTTGCATGTGCAACAACTTCGGTTGCCGCAAAGCAATTGGGCGCTCGCCCAGCTGGCCTTGGCAGTGTGCGTCAATGGCCTGCTTTGGCGACGGGTGGGGCAGCCTTTGCCAAAACAGGCCGCTGTTGGCCACGCTGTTGGCGCCTGGATGGTGGCGTGTTGCTGTGCGGCCTGGCTCGCCTGGAGCTGGATGAATGTTCATGCGGTTTGGCGCCACCCGCAAGTTTCCACGACGGACTGGGAGGGGCCGACCTTGCGCTTGCAAGGGGTGGTGTCCGACTTGCCCCAGCAACATGAGGACAGCTGGCGATTTCAGTTGGATGTAGAGAGTGCCTGGCGCGAAGACACAGGTGCGCCCCTGGCGGTGCCGCAGCGAATTTTGCTGGGCTGGTATGGCCGAGGGACAGCGCTAGACACAGGCTTGCCCGAGCGCCTGCGTGCAGGGGAACGCTGGACGTTGTCCGTTCGACTCAAGCAGGTCCATGGCCAGATGAATCCCGGTGGCTTTGACTTCGAGCGCTGGGCCTGGGAGCACGGTCTGGGCGCCACAGGGACCGTGCGCAATGGACCCAATGACCGCATGGCGAGCCGGCTTGCGATGACCTCGCACCACCTGTGGGCGCAATGGCGTCAAAGCATGCGCGATCGCATTCATGAGCGCGTGAGCGAACCGCGCTGGGCGCACATTCTGGCGGGGTTGGTGGTGGGCGACGCCACCGGCATTGAACGTTCCGATTGGGATGTTTTTCGCGCCACCGGCATTGCCCATCTGATGAGCATTTCAGGATTGCATGTGACCTTGCTGGCTTGGTGGTTGCGTGCCCTGGTGATTTTTTTGTGGCGACGCACCGATGTGTTCGGCGCGTCATGGAGCTTGTGGCTGCCTGCGCCTTGGGCCGGCCTTTGCGCGGGATTGGCGGCCGCCTGGGCTTATGCCTTGTTCAGCGGGTGGGGCTTGCCGGCCCAGCGCACGGTCTGGATGCTGACCCTGACCAGTGTGTTGCAATTCAGTGGACGGCGCTGGCCCACCCCGCTGGTGTGGGGTGGGGTGTTTGCGGCAGTCTTGCTGTTCGATCCCTTGGCGCTTCTGCAGCCAGGCTTCTGGTTGAGCTATGTGGCGGTGGCTGTGTTGTTTGCGGGAGGCACGGATACATCGGCGTTGAATCCGGCACTCACGGGGTCGTCAGCGATGGGACTGCGACAGACGCTGCGTCGCTGGTGGCGCGAACAAGCGCTCATGACGGTGACCCTCAGTCCCTTGTGCCTTCTCTTTTTTCAGCAGGTTTCCCTGGTGGGACTGGTTGCCAATGCAGTGGCCATTCCGTGGGTTACTTTTTGGGTCACCCCCTTGGCATTGCTGGGCATGGGGTTGCCTTGGCTGTGGAATTGGAGCGCTGACTCTCTGGCGCTTTTGATGGCACTGATGACACCGCTTGCCGCTTGGCCATGGGCCACCTGGAGCAGCGCCACCCCGCCTTGGGCATTGAGCGCCCTGGCACTGTTGGGCTCCTTGCTGCTGGTGCTGCCCGGGCCATTTCAGTGGCGCCTTTGGGGGCTTCCCATGCTGTTGCCTTGTTTTTTTTGGCAGGCAGAGCGGCCGGCGCAAGGGGTTTTTGAAATTCTGGCTGCAGATGTGGGCCAGGGCAACGCCGTTGTTGTGCGTACAGCGCGCCATGCGCTTCTTTACGACGCCGGCCCGCGCTATTCCCGCGAGACTGATGCGGGTCAGCGCGTGATTGTGCCCTTGCTGCGCCATGGCAATGAGCGGCTGGACGCCATGGTGCTAAGCCACCAGGACAGCGATCACACTGGCGGCGCGCTCGCTGTGCGGGCGATGCAGCCGCAGGCCCGGATTTGGCGCGGCATACCCCAGGGGCATGCGCTGGCGGCACTGGACAATTCTCAGGCATGCCTGCGGGGGGAACGTTGGGAATGGGATGGCGTGTTGTTTGAGTTTTTGCATCCCATGCCAGTCGACTATGCCTTGCAGCGCAAACCCAATGCACTGAGTTGCGTGCTAAAAATTTCTGCGCAAGGCCGTGCTGCCTTGCTGGTGGCCGACATCGAATCACCCCAAGAAAAACGCTTGTTGTCGCACGACCCAGAGGCGCTCAAGGCCGATCTGCTGCTGGTGCCCCATCATGGCAGTCTGACGTCTTCTTCGGCGCAATTTGTGCAAGCCGTGCAGCCCAAGTGGGCCTGGGTGCAAGCAGGCTATCGCAACCGGTTTGGGCACCCCGCACCTGCCGTGCAAGCCAGGTATGAGGCAGCGCAAGCGAAGTGGATTAACACGGCACATTGCGGCGCCGCCATTTGGCGCAGCGATGCACCGGATGACATGACATGCGAGAGAACGCAGCGCCCGCGGTATTGGCACCATGCCATGGCGCCAGCGCCCTGAAACCTCAAGCGCTGGTGGTGCTGGTGTTGACGCGGCGCATGATGTGGGCCAGCGCCTCGTCAACCTGGTCAATCAGGATGAGGCACAAATCGCCCGATTTGAGTCGGTCCATGGCTTGGTCGATGGCCTTGAATTCACCGTAGATTTCATCCACTTTGCTGGTGCGCTGCGCGCCCTCCAGGCCTTGGCGCAAAAGCCCCAGGACTTCGCCATCGACCCGTCCGCGTTGGCACGCGTCTTGGTAAAGCACCACTTCGTCAAAAGCGTCACCAATGATGCGGGTCTGCTCGCGAATGTCATCGTCTCGGCGGTCGCCTGCGCCACTGATGACCACACTGCGGCGCTGCGCAGGCAGGTTGGTCACGGCTTGCACCAGTGCCTTGATGGCGTCAGGGTTGTGGCCGTAGTCCGCAATGACGGTGGCGCCACGGAAGTCGAACACATTGAAGCGGCCCGGGACCGCCTGCGCATCGCTCACGAAACTGGCGAGCCCTTTGCAGATCACGTCCCAGGGTACGCCCACAGCCCATGCGGCCGCGATGGAGGCCATGGCATTTTCGATCTGAAAGGTGATGGCGCCACTGCGCGTGACAGGCACTTCCGACAAGGGAATTCGCACTTGCATGTTGCCTTGCATGGCGACAATCTGGTCGTCTTCAACGAACAGCACACGTTTGCCCTGCGCGCGGTGGGTCGCGATCACGGGGTGATGCGAATCGAATGCGAAGAAGGTCACCTGCCCAGGGCAATTGGCCGCCATGGCGGCGACGATGGGATCGGCCGCGTTGAGTACGGCCATGCCACTCTTGGCAACGTTTTGCACAATGACGCGTTTGAGCACCGCCAGGTCTTCCACGGTGGTGATGTAGTTCAGGCCGAGATGGTCACCCATGCCAATGTTGGTGACCACAGCCACCTGACAGCGGTCAAAAGCGAGGCCTTCGCGCAACATGCCGCCGCGCGCTGTCTCCAGCACGGCCGCATCGACATCGGGGTGCATGAGCACGTTGCGTGCGCTGCGAGGCCCGCTGCAATCGCCGCTGTCAATCTGGCGGCCGTTGATGTAGACGCCGTCGGTGTTGGTCATGCCCACGCGCAAGCCATGGCTGCGCAGCAAATGGGAGGTCAGCCGGACCGTGGTGGTCTTGCCATTGGTGCCCGTCACGGCGATGACGGGAATGCGGCCATCGTCGCCTTTGGGGAACATGAGTTGCACGATGGCTTCGCCAACATCACGGCCTTTGCCAAAGGACGGGTTCAAATGCATGCGCAAACCTGGCGCAGCATTCACTTCAACGATGCCGCCACTTTGTTCCTCCAGGGGGCGCAGCACGCTTTCGCACACCACATCGACGCCGCAAATGTCCAAGCCCACCATTTGAGCGGCGGCAATGGCGCGGGCAGCCACTTCGGGATGGACATCGTCCGTTACGTCGGTGGCCGTGCCACCCGTCGACAAATTGGCGTTGTTGCGCAAAATGACGCGTGCGCCCTTGGCTGGGACGCTGTCGGCGTCATAGCCTTGTTCTTTCAGGCGTGCCAGGGCCACCTCGTCAAAACGAATTTTGGTGAGTGAGGTGGCATGGCCATCACCACGGCGCGGGTCAGCGTTGACGCGATCTACCAGCTGGCGAACCGTGTGGCGGCCATCCCCCGTGACCAGGGGGGGCTCGCGCCGGGCTGCTGCGACCAGTCGGTCGCCGACCACCAACAGCCGGTAGTCGCTGCCGGGAAGGTAGCGTTCCACCATCACGTCGTCGCGAAATCGTGCCGCATTTTCAAAAGCCGCCGTAATGTCTTCTTGGGTGCTGACATTGACGGTCACGCCTTTGCCCTGGTTGCCATCGCGCGGCTTGACCACCACGGGGAGGCCAATTTCCTGGGCCGCGATCCAGGCATCTTCAGCGTCTTCAACAGGGCGCCCCAAGGGGACGGGCACGCCTGCGGCATGCAAGAGCCTTTTGGTGAGCTCTTTGTCTTGCGCAATCGATTCGGCGATGGCGCTGCTGCTGTCGACCTCCGCTGCCTGGATGCGGCGCTGCTTGCTGCCCCAGCCGAACTGCACCAGGCTGCCTTCGGTCAAGCGACGGAAAGGGATGCCACGCGCGACGGCGGCATCGACAATGGAGCCGGTTGACGGACCCAAACGAATGTCTTCGTCGAGCTCATGCAGCTGTTTGACCGCGCCTTCTAGATCGAAGGCTTGGTCATGGAGCGCAGCTGCGCAAAGTTTTTCTGCCAAGGACAAGGCCAGCGTGCCCACTTGCTCCTCGGTGTACTCCACCACCACCTGAAAAAGGTCGGGTTCTGTGGTGGGCGTGCTGCGGCTGAAGGTGACCGGGCAGCCTGCTTCGGTTTGCAGGTGCAAAGTGGCGGCTTCCAGTGCGTGGGCCATGGTGACCTTGGCCCCTCGCTCGCTGGCACGCAAGTGGCCGATGCCGGGAAACAAATGGCGCAGCCGGGCCTCGAAGCCAGGCAGCTTGGTCAAATCGGTTTCATTTTCACCACAACGGACCATGGCTTCGACGGCCGTGTGGCGTGTCCAGAGATTGGGGCCGCGCAGCGCGCGGATACGTGACACTTCCATCAGGCAGGCGTCCTTGTCAGGTCAGAGGGTGTGGCCGCATGTTTTTGGCCAAAATTTTTGAGTCCGGCGCGAATCAACAGGGGCGGTACATCGAGTGCCCACCCCGTTGCGACGGCAGCCAGCAAGGTGCTCAGCTGCAAGCCGTCTTGCTTCAGTCGCTTTGCGATCGGCGCCAAGTCGAGGTGGAACAACTGGGTTTCCTGATCGCCCCGTGCCAGGACCACATGGCCCTCGCGGCAATAGACGGCACGACGGCCTTGCTTGCGATGTTCGGCCAGTACCGCGGAATCGGTTTCTGTGCTGTAGAAGATGACTTCGCCATCGCTGAGTTCCGCCAGATCGGCCACCACAGCATCGTCGGCATTCAACACGGCAACGCCTTCAGGGACCACCACGTCCACTTGGGTCCGAATAATCTGGCGGACTTGGTCGGGCGTCAAAATGTCATGGTCTTCCAATCCGGTGGCAGAGGGCAGGTTGGTGACCACGCCGACCAGGCAGCGGTCGTAGGGGAGG
This sequence comes from Limnohabitans sp., assembly GCA_018882835.1. GTDB lineage: Bacteria > Pseudomonadota > Gammaproteobacteria > Burkholderiales > Burkholderiaceae_C > Limnohabitans. Next base: position 116,133 of record VERE01000001.1, on the reverse strand, counting down.
CCATCCTCGATGATGTTGCGCGGTGTGGTTTCAAACACGGCGGCATCCAACGACCGGTTGATCAGCAGCCGTTCGGCGCGGTCAAACAGCCGTCCGTCTTGCGCCTCTACGCGTCGTTGGTCCATGTACAGGCCTTCTTCACAGGCCAGGCCAGTGCGGCGCCCTGACAAATGAAGCAGCCAGCTGATCAGCTGCGAGAGTTGACAGGTTTGTTGGCTACCCGCCACCCCCACAATGGGAATGCGCCCGTTGTCGGAGGGGCCAAAGAGGTGCTCCACGATTGCACGGCCGACAGGTCGGGGTTGCCCCGTGGCAGGTTTGAGGTGCATCAGAAGTCCCGGGCCGGCATTGACTTCAACAATCGCCCCGCCTTGTTCATGCAGCGGGCGAGAAATGTCTTGGGTCACCAGATCGATGCCGGCAATGTCCAGACCGACCACGCGCGAGGCCAGGGTAACCATTGCCGCCACTTCGGGGTGAACCTTGTCGGTCACATCGTTGTTCATGTTGCCATTGCGTTGAACAATGACGACGCGGTTCTTTTCAACCACAGACGAGGCAGTCAGCCCTTGGCGCTGCAATTCCAGCACAGCATGGGGTTGGCGGTCGAGGCGAATCTTGTCCAGCACGAATTCTTGTTCGATACCACGTCTTGGGTCAGAGTTGATTTGGCTTTCAATCAGCTCCAGAACGGTCGATTGACCATCTCCCGTGATGGTGGCCGTTTCGCCGCGAGAAGCTGCCACCATCCGGTCGCCCACCACCAGCAGGCGGTGCTCTTCGCCCTGGATGTAACGCTCCACAATGACGTGGCTGCCTTTTTCTTTGGCGACGTGAAACGCGGCTTCTATGTCGGGCTGTGTTTTGAGGTTCAGTGACACGCCCCGGCCGTGGTTGGCATCGCTGGGTTTGACCACGACAGGCAGGCCAATGTCTTGCGCAGCTTCCCAGGCCTCCTCGGGGTTGGCCACGATCTGCCCTTCTGGAATGGGGATACCGCACTGGCGCAGCAACTGCTTGGTCAGGTCCTTGTCGCTGGAAATGCTTTCTGCGATGGCGCTGGTGCGGTCGCTTTCAGCCGTCCAGATGCGACGCTGGCGAGCGCCGTAACCCATTTGGACCAGGTTGCCATCGGTCAGCCGGATCGATGGGATTTTCCGGGCTTTGGCCGCTTCCACAATGCATCCCGTGCTGGGGCCCAGGCACCGCGTGTCCACCATGTCCTTGAGTTCTTCAATAATGGCATTGACGTCAAAAGGTTTGTCGTTCATGGCTGCCATGACGAGGTCGCGGGCTGCCTTGATGCTGGTGATGCCAATTTGCTCCTCGGGAGCACTGACCACCACCTTGTAGATGCCACGCTGGCTGGTCTCGCGGGCTTTGCCAAAGCCGGCGTCCAGGCCGGCCAGTGACTGCAACTCGAGGCAGACGTGTTCCATGACGTGTCCGGCCCAGGTTCCTCCTTTGAGCCGCATGAGAAAGCCACCACGCTCACCCACTCCGCAGCGGTGCTCGATAAGGCCGGGCAGCCAGGTGCTCAGTCGCTCGTAGTAACCCGGGATGGTGTTGGAGGGATGGTCCTCCAGTTCGCCCAGGTCTACCCAGGATTCGATGATCGGCACGTAGGTCCAGACGTTGGGCCCGCGAACGTGACGCATGCGGAGAAATTGAATGTCCTGGAATGACATGTTGACTTTGGTGTTATTTGGAGGGGGTGGCAGGGAAAGAAAAACCTGCGCCGTTGTCGCCGCGGCTACAATCTGAAACGTTATGGAACCATGGTTTCAACCAGGTTCCTGTCTTTTTTTTCGGCCAGTGCGATCCATTTTGTTGCACAGGTTGCTATCCAAGAATGAGTTCTTCTTACACGCCAGTTCCAGCTTTGGTTGATTTGCCTGAAGGCTGGCGATCGTCGGTCCAATCGCAGTTGTCCCCTCATGAAAACGTTCTAGCCTGGCTAGAGGTTGACTTGAATGCACAACTGCATTTTGAGCGCAGTTTGCTGATTGTGACAGACCAGCGACTGTTCAGTGGCAGCCAGGCGCCAGACCGATCGGTTGCATGGTCCGAGTGGGCCTTGGTGTCTGGTCGAACCTTGACCCACCACGACCATGCAGGGGTCGGGCATCTGGCATTGGTCGACGAGCAGCAAAGGCTGGCCCAGTGGCGTTTCACCCTTGGCCACAATGTATTGGCCATGCGCCTGCAAGAGGTCTGGAATGCTCGCGAGGCGTTGCTGCGAAGTGGCCAGCCCATGGTCGAACTTGAAACGCCGCGTTGTCCCCAATGCAAGCTGCCCTTGGAAAACCCGGGTGATCCTTGTGCCGTTTGTACCCGTGAGGTCCACACGCCGCCCTCGACCTGGGGCTTGTTCCGTCTGTGGCGTTTTGCCAAGCCCTATAAAAAACAGTTGTTGACGGGTTTCTTGCTGACTCTGGCCTCCACGGCAGCAACCTTGGTCCCGCCCTACATGACCATGCCGTTGATGGATGAGGTGCTGATTCCGTTTCAGAACGGCAAGCAAATCGAAACGCAAGTGGTAGCGATGTACCTGGGTGGCCTGTTTGTGGCTGCCTTGCTGGCCTGGGGGTTGGGGTGGCTCAAAACCTACATCCTGGCGCTGGTGTCGGAGCGCATTGGCGCAGACCTGCGTACTACCGCCTATGAGCATCTGATGAAGTTGTCGCTGGAGTATTTCGGCGGGCGTCGCACAGGCGATCTCATGACGCGCATTGGCGCCGAGACCGATCGCCTGTGCTTGTTCCTGTCCATGCACTTGCTGGACTTTGCCACCGATGTGCTGATGATCTTGATGACCGCCATCATTCTCTTCACCATCGATCCCGGCCTGGCTTTGGCCACCTTGCTGCCATTGCCTTTCATCGCCTGGCTGATCCACCAAGTGCGCGATCGGTTGCGCACGGGGTTTGAAAAAATCGACCGCGTCTGGTCGGAGTTGACCAATGTGCTGGCGGACACCATTCCCGGGATCCGCGTGGTGAAGGCTTTTGCCCAGGAGAAACGCGAGGCTGCGCGTTTTCGCGAGGCGAACCGACACAATTTGGCCGTCAACGATCGCATCAATTTGCTGTGGTCCTTGTTTTCTCCCACCGTGACCTTGATGACCGAGGTGGGCTTGCTGGTGGTCTGGGCGTTTGGTATCTGGCAAGTGGCCAACAACCATGTCACCGTGGGTGTGCTGACCGCGTTCCTGGCCTACATCGGTCGCTTTTATACCCGCCTGGATTCAATGAGCCGCATTGTTTCGCACACGCAAAAAGCGGCTGCTGGCGCCAAGCGCATTTTTGAAATTCTGGACCATGTGTCCAGCGTGCCAGAGCCCACCCAGCCCGTGCATCTGAAACACGTCGAGGGACGCATCGACTTGGAAGACGCTGGTTTTCGATACGGCAACCGCGCCGTGATTCGCGGCCTGAACCTGCAAATTCAGCCTGGCGAAATGATCGGTCTGGTGGGGCAAAGCGGCTCTGGCAAAAGCACGCTGGTCAACCTGATCTGCCGCTTTTACGATTTGAGCGAAGGGGCCATTCGGGTCGATGGCGTCGACATTCGCAATTTGCCTTTGCAGGAGTTCCGACGTCACATTGGCCTGGTGTTGCAGGAGCCGTTTCTGTTTTTTGGCACCATTGCAGACAACATTGCTTACGGCAAGCCAGAAGCCACGCGCGAGGAAATTGTGGCCGCTGCCCGAGCCGCGCATGCGCATGACTTCATCCTGCGTTTGCCGCAAGGGTATGACTCTTTGGTGGGGGAGCGTGGTCAGGGGCTGTCGGGGGGTGAACGCCAGCGCATTTCCATTGCCCGCGCGTTGCTGATCAACCCTCGCATCCTGATTCTTGACGAGGCCACTTCGTCAGTCGATACAGAAACCGAGCAGGAAATTCAACGCGCCCTGGACAATCTGGTTCAGGGGCGAACCACCATTGCCATTGCGCACAGATTGTCCACCCTGCAACGCGCCGACCGATTGGTGGTGATGGAGCAGGGCCAGTTGGTCGAAGAGGGGCAGCATGACGATTTGATGCGTCGCCGCGGCGCCTACTGGCGTTTGTACGAAGCACAGGCCAGACAGGCCGAGGCCGACCGAGTGGCCCTTGCTGTTCCCGACGAGGAGGATGCATGAGCCCTTTGAAACAAGCTCACCTTGCCAGGCAAGCCGTCCCAGAAGAACTGAGTGCGAGTGAGCAAGCACCCCGCCGAGACTTCGAGCTGACGTGCAGCCCGCTGGGTGTTTGGATGCTCAAGCTGGATGATGGCAGCGTTCACGAGCGTGTGGTGGTGGTGCGCGCATTTCCGATCGCCGCCCCCATGGAGGCGGTATCCATCCTCAGCGCCGAGGGCCGGGAATTGGTCTGGATCGATCGCTTGGACGCGCTGCCCGAATCGCAGCGTTCCGTGCTTGAAAAAGCATTGATCGGGCGCGAGTTCATGCCCGAAATACAGCGACTCGATCGGGTCAGCAGTTTTGCAACCCCAAGCGTCTGGTCAGTGCAAACCGATCGCGGGCCGACAGACTTCGTGTTGAAGGGCGAAGAAGACATTCGACGCCTGAGCGCCAACACCCTGATCGTCGCCGATGCGCATGGCGTCCAGTTTTTAATTCGCCACTTACCTTCAATGGACCGCCAAACTCGCAAGCTCCTCGATCGCTTTATGTGAAATGGGGGTCAGGTCTTGAGTTTTGCCTTTTTTCTGTGGATAACTCAGTTGGTTCGCAAGCATTTGTAGTTATCCACAGAAAAAAGGCAAAACTCAAGACCTGACCCCCTCCCTTTCACAATACTGTATAAAATAACAGTATTGTGGATGTCAAGTTTTTAACAACACCTCATCTTCTGAAAGGCCGTGGCAGTCTTGTGGCGTTGCCACATCGCTTTGAGCAATGGTCACGCGAGGCTGTGCATGACGATTGGCCTGAGGACAATGAAGCGCCCGTCAGTCCTCACACGGAAGTGCGTTTCGAGATGGCGCGCAGTGCCTTGACGCGTAACAATTCCCCCGACATTGGCTTCGACCTCAGTTTGAACCCCTACCGTGGGTGCGAGCATGGTTGCAGTTACTGCTATGCCAGGCCATCACACAGTTACCTAGGCTTGTCACCCGGGCTGGATTTTGAGCAGAAGCTGATTGCCAAAACCAATTTGCCCGAGCTGTTGCAAGAAGAGTTGTCCAACCCACGATATGTGCCGCAGGCTTTGGCGATTGGCACGGTGACCGATGCTTACCAGCCGATCGAGCGCAAGTTGGGACTGACGCGCCAACTTCTGGAAGTGCTGGGAGCATGCGGTCACCCTTTTTCCTTGGTGACCAAGGGCAGTGCCATCGAGCGCGACCTGGACCTGTTGGCATCGCTGGCCAAAGTTGGGACTGTGGCTGTGTATGTCACGCTGACCACTCTTGACAACCGGCTGGCGCGTCTGATGGAGCCTCGAGCGGCGGCGCCAGCGCGCCGCTTGCGATTGATTCAACAGTTGTCGCAGGCTGGGATACCAGTGGGGGTGAGCCTGGCACCACAGATCCCTTTTCTCAACGATGACATGGAAGCCTGCCTTCAGGCGGCGAAAGCGGCGGGAGCGCAGCGCGCTTTTTATGCCATCTTGCGACTGCCATGGGAGGTGGCGCCACTTTTCAGGCAATGGCTGCAGCAGCACTATCCGCAACGCGCAGAGCGCGTGATGGCGCGCATACAAGAGATGCGAGGTGGCAAAGATTACGATGCCACCTTCGGACAACGTCAAAGAGGGACAGGCCTCTGGTCCGATTTGTTGGCGCAGCGTTTCGCCAAGGCTTGCCAGCGTTTGCAACTCAACCGAGAGCGTTTTGAGCTGGAGTTTTCACGCTTTCAACACCCATCCCAGAATGGCCAGCGCAGTTTGTTCAGCGGCGACACGCTTTGAACATGTCAAGCGCAGCCTGGTAGGCGGCAGTCTGGACCTGCATCATTCCCAAAACGGTGTGAAACAGGTGGTCATGGTGCCACGCTTGATTTTTTAAGCCCTCGACACATTGCGTGTCCAAAGCGAGTTGTTGTGAAAAAGCAGGCGAGAACCAGGTGATCAGTGGCACCTTTTTTTGGACTTCCGGTGCGATCGCGTAGGGCAGGCCGTGCAAATACAAATTGTTTTCGCCCAAAGATTCGCCATGGTCCGCGATGTACAGCAGGCTGGTGGGGCGCTGGTTTTGTTTTTTCAGCCAGCCAATCAATTCGGCCAGCACATGGTCGGTATAGACAATGCTGTTGTCGTAGGCGTTCACCACTTCTTCACGCCGACAGTTAGCCAAAGTCTTGCTGGTGCATTCCGGCTGAAAGACTTTGAAGGCCGCCGGCGAGCGACGGCTGTAGGCCGGGCCATGGCTCCCCATTGGGTGCAGGACCACCACCGTGCCCTTGGCGCGGCGCTCTGCGGGCAAGTCATCGATCAGGCTGGGCAAGCGCTCCAACATGATTTCGTCAAGGCACTCGCCGCCGGAACACAGGCGAGGGTGCTTCAGCTCGCTGGTGTTGGCGTGGGGAATGCGGTTGCACAAGCCTTTGCACCCTGATTGGTTGTCCAGCCAAAGAACCGCATAGCCCGCTCGTTGCAACACATCGAGCAAATTCTCGAAATCATGCTGGCGCGCTTCAAACGCCTCTTTGCCCAAGTGGGAAAACATGCAAGGCAAAGAAGCCGCCGTGCTGGTGCCGCAGGCCATCACGTTGCGGAAACTTTGCACGTTTTCCTGAGCCAATTTTGGGTTGGTGTTTCTCGCATAGCCGTTCAGTGAAAAATTGCCGCTGCGTGCCGTCTCGCCAATCACCAGTAGGAAAAGGGGCGCCTCTGCTTTGGCTGAACGCACAATGCGAGCGTCTTCTCCCAGTGGCTGCAAACGTCGGTCCCGCTGCGTGGGGATGAAGGCAATTTCTCCCAGCGCGTACACCGCATTCAAGGGGTTGATGAGGTAGCGCAATTGGGTATGGTTGCGCATCAGGGAGGAAAAGTCCTGGAAAACCGACAGGGTCAACAAAACGCAAGCGATCAGACCCCCTGCAAACAGCGCCAGGTTATGCAGAAATTGGCGTCCCAGTGAAATGCGCTTCAATGGCACGCGCCATATCAGCCACAAGGCCGGACCGCTCAGCAAGGCGACTGTCCATGCCAAACGCCAGCTCAGCTGGTCACGCGACTCACGCCAGTCGGTTTGCAGCACATTGGTGACCATGGGGGTGTCGACCACGATGCCATAGGTGTGCATGTAATGGGTGGAAAAGCCCGCCACCAACACCAGCCAAGAAAGCCATACTTTGACCGACCAGCGCCAAGTCACCCAGGCGGAAAGCGCGGCAACGGCACTGGCCACGATGAGCACAAACACCACACCAAACAATGCGCCTCGCAGACCCGACACATCGGGCAAGCGCCACAAAGCCAGCCACAAAGCAGGGTTGCCTACTGTGGCCAGCCACAGGCTGACCAGCAGCACCATGTGCATCGGTGAGCAGGGTTTGCGCCACATGGGTTCAGGCCGGCCAAGTGCTGCCATGTTCGGGCACCCTAGCCCGCCACTTCAGCTGATGTTCAATGTCTTGTCGCAAAGCGTCACTGGCGCCGCGTTCCCCATGAACGATGTACACCTGGTCCGGTGCCCGCTTCAGACTTTGAAGCCAAGCCAGAAGCTGCGTGCGATCTGCATGGGCCGAAGCAGAACTCAGCGAGACCACCTCGGCTTTTACAGGAACGTCTTGCCCATGAATGCGCAGGAACGCCCCGCCACCGGCCAAGGTGGCGCCCCGCGTGCCGGGCGCTTGAAAGCCCGTCAGGATGACCATGTTCCGATGGTGGGTCAGATGCATGGCCAAATGGTGCAAAACGCGCCCCCCTGTGGCCATGCCACTGGCCGACAAAATCACCATGGGGCCGTGACGCTTGGCCAGCGCTTTGGAGGCTTCGGGCGTTTCGACCATGGTTGCAACGCTGTTCATGGCGTCGAGTTGGGACGCATCCAGGCGATGGGCATGAGGGTGGCGCTCGAACAGGGCCGTGGTGTGAACCGCCATCGGACTGTCGAGAAAAATTGGCAAGGCATGCGGTACTTTTCCTTGTGCCTTCAATTGCGCAATGGCATGCAGCAACGCTTGAGCGCGGCCTACGGCAAATACCGGAACCACCGCCACCCCGCCACGGGCGCAAACCCGTTGCAAGGCACTGGCAAGTTCCCTCAGGATGTCCTCTTCAGGATGGGTTCGATCCCCATAGGTGGATTCGATCAACACGGTGTCTGCCGGGGGAGGGGCATCGGGCGGGTTCATCAGCAAATCATTGGGACGCCCCAAATCGCCCGAGAACAAAATCCGGCGCCCTGCCACTTCCAGCAGCACGCTGGCGGCACCCAATATGTGGCCCGCATTGGAAAAAGTGGCGCGCCAACCTGGCAAGGGTGAAAAGGTTTTGTGCAAGGCCTCGGCCTGAATTTGTCGCTGGCAATTCAGGGCATCGAGTTTGGTGTAAAGCGGTCGGGCCGGGCTGTGTTTGGAGAAGCCGTGGCGGTTGGCAAAAGCCGCATCCTCTTCTTGAATATGGCCACTGTCAGGCAACAAGATGGCACACAAGTCACGCGTGCCCGGGGTTGCATGCACACGGCCCTTGAAACCCTGCTGACAAAGCAAGGGCAGGTAACCACTGTGGTCCAGGTGGGCATGCGTGAGCAATACCGCATCGATGTCACTGGCTTGGAAAGGTGGCGGGTCCCAATTGCGCAGCCGCAACTGCTTGTAACCCTGGAACAAACCACAATCTACCAGCACCCGCTGGTTGCCTTGCTGCACCAGGTACTTGGACCCAGTGACAGTATCGGCCCCGCCCAGAAAAGTGATGTTGACGCTCATGACCCGAGTATCGCGTGAAAGCCCGGCTCAGCACAGCCCCGAGGTCAACATCTTGGGGTCAACTGAAGAAGCTGCGCAGCTTCTCAGCCCAACCTTCTTCATTGGGCGAGTGTTTGTTGCCCCCTTTTTTGAGCGACTCGTCCAGCTCTTTCAACAGCTTGCGTTGATGCTCGGTGAGCTTGACCGGCGTTTCCACCGTGATGTGGCAATACAAGTCGCCAGGGAAGCTTGAGCGCACACCTTTGATGCCCTTGCCCCGCAGACGAAATTGTTTGCCGGTTTGCGTGCCTTCTGGCAAGTCAATGGCGGCTTCTCCCTGCAGGGTGGGCACATGAATTTCGCCGCCCAGTGCCGCCGTGGTGAAGCTGATGGGTACAGCGCAATGCAGATCGTCACCATCGCGCTCAAAGATGTCGTGCTTCTTGATGCGAATTTCAATGTACAGGTCACCGGGGGGGCCGCCGTTGGTGCCGGGCTCGCCATTGCCGGTGCTGCGAATGCGCATGCCGCTGTCGATGCCTGCGGGTATTTTGACTTCCAGGGTTTTTTGCTGTTTGACTTTGCCCTGGCCATGGCAAGTGGTGCAAGGCTCCGGAATGATTTTGCCGGAGCCACGGCAATGCGGGCAGGTTTGTTGCACGCTGAAAAAGCCCTGGCGCATTTGCACCGAGCCACTGCCCTGGCAGGTGCCGCATGTTTTGGCCGAGGTTCCCGGTTTGGCGCCCGTGCCGTGGCAGGTGTTGCATTCGTCCCAGCTGGGGATGCGAATTTGCGCTTCTTTGCCTTCAGCCGCTTCTTCCAGTGTCACCTCCATGGCATAGCTCAGGTCATTGCCTCGGTAAACCTGACGCCCACCGCCTTGCTGACGGCGTGCCTGGCCAAAGATGTCCCCAAAGATGTCGCCAAAGGCGTCAGCAAAGCCGCCAAAGCCTTGCGCGCCACCGGGCCCGCCGCGCATGTTGGGATCCACACCGGCGTGGCCGAACTGATCATAGGCGCCGCGCTTCTCGGCATCTGACAGCATTTCATAGGCCTCTTTGGCCTCTTTGAATTTCACTTCGGCATCGGCATCCCCCTGATTGCGGTCAGGGTGGTATTTCATGGCGAGCTTGCGGTACGCCTTTTTGATGTCTTCGTCACTGGCGTTCTTCGGAACGCCGAGGACTTCGTAGTAGTCACGTTTGGCCATGTTGGGGTGTCCTGTGGGAACAAGTTCGCCGCGCCAGCCCTGTCAAGGGCCAGAACGCGGCGAGGGGGCGGGGTGGAAGGCTTAACCCTTCTTGACTTCTTTCACCTCGGCATCGACCACATTGTCGTCGGCCGGCTTGGCTTGCGCTTCAGCGCCAGGTGCCGCACCAGCGCCTGCAGCCGCTTGCTGCGCTTGCATGTCGGCGTAGACCTTTTCGCCCAGTTTCTGGCTGGCTGTCATCAGGGCTTCGGTCTTGGCATCGATGGCGGCTTTGTCATCGCCTTTCAGCGCTTCTTCCAAATCTTTGACGGCAGCTTCGATCTTGTCCTTTTCGCCAGCGTCGAGCTTGTCGCCATGCTCGGTCAGGCTTTTCTTGACACTGTGCACGGCCGCATCGGCTTGGTTGCGCGATTGCACGATTTCAAGTTTCTTCTTGTCTTCTTCGGCGTTCAGCTCGGCATCTTTCACCATCTTCTGGATTTCTTCTTCAGACAAACCGGAGTTGGCCTTGATGGTGATTTTGTTTTCCTTGCCCGTGCCTTTGTCTTTGGCGCCCACATGCAGAATGCCGTTGGCGTCGATGTCGAAGGACACTTCAATTTGCGGGGTGCCACGCGGCGCGGGGGGGATGCCCTCAAGGTTGAACTCGCCCAGCAGCTTGTTGCCGGTGGCCATCTCGCGCTCACCCTGGAACACCTTGATGGTCACGGCCGGCTGGTTGTCATCGGCAGTGGAGAAGGTTTGGGCAAACTTGGTCGGGATGGTGGTGTTTTTGGTGATCATCTTGGTCATCACGCCGCCCAGGGTTTCAATGCCCAAAGACAGCGGTGTGACGTCCAGCAGCAGCACGTCCTTGCGGTCGCCGGAGAGCACCTGGCCTTGAATGGCTGCGCCCACAGCCACGGCTTCGTCGGGATTCACGTCTTTGCGCGGTTCTTTGCCAAAGAACTCTTTGACTTTGTCTTGCACCTTGGGCATGCGGGTCATGCCGCCCACCAGGATCACGTCGTCAATGTCGGAAACGCTGACGCCGGCATCCTTGATGGCCGTGCGGCAAGGCGCAATGGTGCGCTCGATCAGCTCTTCCACCAGCGATTCCAGCTTGGCGCGGGTGAGCTTGACGTTCAAGTGCTTGGGGCCGGTGGCGTCTGCCGTGATGTAGGGCAGGTTGACATCGGTGGATGACGAGGAAGACAGCTCGATCTTGGCTTTTTCGGCGGCTTCTTTGAGGCGCTGCAGGGCCAGCACGTCTTTGGAGAGGTCAACGCCTTGTTCTTTCTTGAACTCGGCAATGATGAAGTCGATGATGCGCTGGTCAAAGTCTTCGCCGCCCAGGAAGGTATCACCGTTGGTCGACAGCACTTCGAATTGTTTCTCGCCATCGACGTCGGCAATCTCGATGATGGACACGTCAAAAGTACCACCACCCAGGTCATACACGGCAATTTTGCGGTCGCCTTTTTCTTGCTTGTCCAGGCCAAAGGCCAAGGCCGCAGCGGTGGGCTCGTTGATGATGCGCTTGACTTCCAGGCCGGCAATGCGACCTGCGTCTTTGGTGGCCTGACGCTGTGCGTCATTGAAGTAAGCCGGCACGGTGATGACGGCCTCGGTCACTGCTTCGCCCAGGTAGTCCTCGGCGGTCTTTTTCATTTTGCGCAGGACTTCCGCGCTCACCTGCGGGGGGGCCAATTTGTTGCCACGCACTTCCACCCAGGCGTCACCGTTGTCGGCGGCGGCAATGGTGTAGGGCATCAGGTCGATGTCTTTTTGGACCTCTTTTTCGGTGAACTTGCGGCCAATCAGACGCTTGACGGCATACAGCGTGTTGCGCGGGTTGGTGACCGCCTGGCGTTTGGCCGAGGCGCCGACCAGCACTTCGCCATCTTCCTGGTAGGCGATGATCGATGGCGTGGTGCGTGCACCTTCGCTGTTTTCAATGACCTTGGTGTTATTGCCTTCCATGATGGCCACGCACGAGTTGGTGGTGCCCAGGTCAATGCCAATGATTCTTCCCATGTTGTTCTCCAGTGCGGCAGAGTTTCAAAAAAACTGCCAGGTTCAAAAGTTGATGATTCAGAAGTTGGGACGCCGCCAGGGTTTTCAAGCGCTGAGCAGCGTTTCAATGCTTATTTCGGCGCAGAGACCGTGACCAGCGCAGGACGCAGCACGCGCTCTGCAATCAGGTAGCCCTTTTGCAGCACGGTGACCACAGTGTTGGCTTCCTGTTCAGCGGGTACCACGCTGATGGCCTGGTGCTGGTGCGGGTCGAATTTGGTGCCCGCTGCCGGGTCGATGGCGATCACCTTGTTGCGCTCCAGCGCGCTTTTGAGCTGTCGCAGCGTGGCTTCTGCGCCTTCGCGAATTTGTTGGGGCGTGGCTTCCTGAATCAAGAGGCCGGCTTCCAGGCTGTCTACCACCGGCAGCATGCTGTCAGCAAAGGCTTCCACCGCAAATTTGCGCGCCTTCGAAACCTCTTCGTCGGCGCGACGGCGGGCATTCAGCACCTCGGCCTGACCGCGCAGGTACTGGTCTTGCAGTTCGGCGACTTTGGCTTGCAAGATGGCCACGTCTGCCAGGGCTTGCGCCAAGGGGTCGACGGGTGCTTGAGCGGTCGCGGCTTCCGCAGGGGCCTCATGCGAGGGGTGTTCAGGCGGCGTGCCTGCTGGGCTCTGGGCCGGGTTCTGTTCGGGAGAAGGGGTGTCTGCCATGTTGAAAATCGTCAAAAAATGAAAGGTTTCAGCGAAGCTGAGGTCGCCAAGCCCCTTTTCAAGAGAGGGGTTTGAAAAAAAGAAGGGGGAGTCAGGCTTGTTTTTGCCGGGCCAGGTCTTGCAGCAGCGCGCGCACGCCATAGGTCCAAGGGGCGACCCGGTCACTGGTCTGAACCCGGTTGACCAGGGTCCCAAGGGTGGGGGTGGTCACGGTCACGACATCTCCCACCCGGTGGGTGAAGCCCTGGCCAGCAGGCTTGCCGGGCATGGGGCGGTCTTGGGTGGGCGCAAACATGGTGCCTAAAAACAGCATGAGGCCATCGGGGTATTGGTGGTTGGGACCAATGGCCTGCGACACCAGGTCCAAGGGGTCTCGGCTGATTTTGGAGAGCGAGCTCGCGCCTTCCAGCACATAGCCTTCCGGTCCTGTCACTTTCATGGCCAGTTCACAAGTCCGCACGTTTTGAATGCCAAAGTGTTCATCGAAAAGGCGAATGAAGGGGCCGATGGCGCACGAGCCATTGTTGTCCTTGGCTTTGCCCAAAAGCAGAGCGCTGCGGCCTTCAAAGTCGCGCAAGTTGACGTCATTGCCCAGGGTGGCGCCCACGGTTTCCCCACGGCTGTTCACCGCCAGAACGATTTCGGGCTCCGGGTTGTTCCATTCGCTGCCCGGGTGGATGCCTACTTCGGCACCCGAGCCCACGGCACTCATGGGTTGCGATTTGGTGAAGATTTCAGCGTCAGGGCCAATGCCCACTTCGAGGTACTGCGACCACATGCCTTGCGCCAACAACACCTGTTTGAGCTGTGCTGCCTGCGGCGAGCCCGGTTTCACCAAGCTCAGGTTGTCGCCGATGATGGCCACGACGGCTTGGCGCACCGACTCTGCGCGGCTGGCGTCGCCGCGGGCTTGCTCTTCGATGACACGCTCGAGCATGCTGGCCACAAAGGTCACGCCCGCTGCTTTCAAGGCCTGCAGGTCACACGGCGCCAACAACCAGGGGTTGTTGGGCTGACGGTCATCCGGGGAGGCGTTCGCCAGCACCGCAGCCGTGTCGGCCAAGCGGGGCGCGGCATGCTGGCGCACAGCCCGTGCTGGTTCAGGCAGGTCTAGGAGATCGCTCATCGTCATGGCCAAACCCGACAGATCTTCCAGGCGATCTGCGTGGGCGCGAACCAGAACGGGCCCACGGCCGGGGACCCAAATGCGGCCGACCAAGGTGGCTTGGGTGTGATCCAGTGGCAAGCTGGCAAGCGGTGTGAGCAGTGATTTCATGCGGAAGTCCCAATGAAAAACGGCTGCGATCGGTGCGCAGCCTCCAAGCGTTATTATCGGTGAACTTGGCTAGAAGGAGCTTCTCTTGGACTATCAGAATCTTGTGGCAATTGACATTCACACCCACGCCGAAGTCAGTTGCTGGAATCCCTTCGACAACTATGGCGAAGAGTATGACCGAGCGGCCGACAAATACTTTGGCTCCAACCGTCGCCCCACCATCGAAGAAACCGTGGCCTACTACCGTGAGCGCAAGATCGGCTTGGTCATGTTCACGGTGGACAGCGAATCCCAACTCGGTCGCCGTCGCATTCCCAACGAGGAAATCGCCGAGGCGGCACGCAAAAACAGTGACATGATGATTGCGTTCGCCAGCATCGACCCGCACAAGGGCAAGATGGGGGCCCGCGAGGCCGAGCGGCTGATCAAGGAAGAGGGCATCAAAGGCTTCAAGTTTCACCCCACCGTGCAGGGCTATCACCCCTACGACAAGATGGCCTGGCCGATCTACGAAGTGATCAACGCGCACAAGATGCCAGCGATTTTTCACACCGGCCACAGTGGCATCGGCAGTGGCATGCGCTGTGGCGGCGGCTTGCGACTGGCCTACAGCAACCCCATGCACTTGGACGACGTTGCCATCGATTTTCCGGACATGCAAATTGTCATGGCCCATCCCAGCTTTCCCTGGCAGGACGAAGCCTTGTCGGTGGCCACGCACAAGCCCAACGTCTGGATCGATCTGTCGGGTTGGAGCCCCAAGTACTTTCCCAAACAATTGATTCAGTACGCCAATACTTTGCTGAAAGACCGCGTGCTGTTTGGCAGCGATTACCCGCTGATCACGCCCGAGCGCTGGATGAAAGATTTCGAGGTGGCTGGCTTCAAGCCGGAAGTGATGCCCGGCATTTTGAAAGACAACGCCGTTCGCCTGTTGAAGCTGGCCACGGCCTGAGGGCCGCAGCCAGTTCGGTTCAGCAAGGGCGTCCCTGGCGTTGCAGCAGCCAGGACGGCGCATCTTGCAAAGCCACGGGGCGCAGGAAGCGGTCCAGCGCAGCGTCTCCCACCGAGGTGGTCATGGGTTGACTGGACGATGGCCACGGGCCACCGTGTTGCTGGCCGGCACTGACTGCCACGCCGGTGGGCACTCCCGCAAACAGCACGCGGCCGGCGATCAGGGTGGCGGCGCGCACCAGGGCGCGGTTGTCTACCGTGTCCTCATCGGCGCCCCACAAGGTCACGGTCAGGCTGCCCGCAATGGTTTCCAGCACCGCTACGATCTGTGCGATCGATGCGCAACGCACCACCAGGCTGGCGGGGCCGAAGACCTCGTCGTGCAACACTTTTTCGGCCATGAAGGTCTTTGCATCCACCTGACCCAAGAAGGGGCGCGGGGCAGTGGTGTCCACCGGTTCGTGCAACAGGGGGGCAACACCCGCTTTCAAGTTTTGGGCAATGCTGGCATCCAGCGCACGGCGCATGCCGACCGTCAACATGGCATGGGGTTGCTGGGCTTTCAGGGCCGTGGTCAAGTGGCCCACAAACAAGTCATTGCCAGCGCGGCTGGCATCGTTGTCCAGCAAAACGATGATGCCAGGGCTGGTGCAAAACTGGCCGCACCCCATGGCGATGGAGGCGGCCAGGCCATTGGCCAGCTCTTCGCCCTTGGTTGCCAGCATATGCGGCAAAGCCACGATGGGATTGACCGAACCGAGTTCGCCATAGAACGGGATGGCGCGCGGGCGGGCGTTGGCTTGGGCTTGCAGTGCCGCGCCGCCGCGGGTGGAGCCGGTGAAAGCGCCTGCAGCAATCAGAGGGTGGCGAATCAGGGTGACGCCCACATCGATGCTGGCGCCTTGCACCAGGGTGATGACGCCTGCGGGCAGGCCCTGGGCTTGGAGCACGGCCTGAATCATGCCAAACACCTGCTGTGACAAACGCGGGTGGCCTGGGTGGGCTTTGACCACCAAGGTGCAGCCTGCGGCAAGGGCCGAAGCGCTGTCGCCGCCCAGCACGGAAAAGGCAAACGGAAAGTTGCTGGCAGCGAACATGGCCACGGGTCCCAGCGGAACGCGTTGGCGCACCAAGGCAGGGTGGCCAGTCGGCGGCGCGCCTGGAACGGCGGGATCGTCGGTGAAGGCAAAGGGCTGGCCTCGTTCTGCAATGTCTGCGAAGCGGCGCAGCTGAAATGCGGTGCGATCCAATTCGCCATTCAAGCGAATCGGCCCCAAAGCGGTTTCTTCATCGGCCAGGGGCACGAGCACTTCACGCTGGGCTTCCAGGCCACTGGCCAGGGCACGCAACAATGCGGCGCGTTCGCCCCCGGTGCTGCTGGACCACGTCACAAACGCTTGGGCCGCGGCTTGTACAGCGCTGTCAATGTCGGCGGCGCTGGATTCGGGCAGGGCGGCGCCTACCGCTTGCCCGGTGCGGGCGTTGAAAGATTGCAGGCTCATGTCAGTGGATCTCCGGCTCGCCGCTGTTCGGCGCCACAGGTTCGGGTTCTAGAAAATCAAAGTCACAGCCTTTGTCGGCTTGCTGGATGTGCTTGAGGTACAGCGTGCCATAGCCGCGCTTGAACTTGGGCTCGGGCGCTTTCCAGGCCGCACGGCGCCGGGCCATTTCCGTGTCAGAGATCAGCAGGTCAATGCGGCGCGCCTCGATGTCCAGGCAAATTTCATCGCCATCTTGCACCAGCGCCAAGGGTCCACCGACATGCGATTCAGGCGCCACGTGCAAGACGCAGGCGCCATAGCTGGTGCCGCTCATGCGCGCATCGCTGACGCGCACCATGTCGCGCACGCCTTGTTTGAGCAATTTTTGTGGAATAGGCAATTGGCCCCACTCGGGCATGCCCGGCGCGCCTTGCGGGCCGGCGCTTTGCAGCACGATCACGCTGTTGGCGTCGACCTCCAACTCGGGCAGGTCGATGCGGGCCGCCATGTCGTTGTAGTCTTTGAACACGACCGCTTTGCCCGTGTGCTTTCGCAAGTGCGGCTCCATGGCCGCGGGCTTGATGATGGCGCCGTCCGGTGCCAGGTTGCCGCGCAGAACGGCCAGGCCGTCCTTGCTGACCAAGGGGTTGTTCAGCGGGCGAATCACATCATCGTTGTAGACCTTGGCGCCGACCAGGCTGTCGCCCAGGGTGCGCGATTCACAGGTGCGCTGGGTCAGGTCCAGCAAGCTGCCCAATTGGGTGAGCAGGCCGCGCAAGCCCCCGGCATAGAAGAAATCTTCCATCAAGAACTTGCCGCTGGGGCGAAGGTTGGCAATGACCGGGGTGCGGCGTGCCAACTCGTCAAAGCGGTCGATCGTCAGGTTGAAGCCAGCGCGCTTGGCCATGGCAATCAAGTGAACAATGGAATTGGTGGAGCCACCCAGTGCAAGCACCGCAGTCACTGCGTTGTCAAACGACGTGGGGGTCAGGAAGTCGAGCGGCTTCACGTCATCCCATACCATCTCGACAATGCGCTTGCCAGTCAGGGTGGCCATTTGGGCATGGCGTGAATCGGGGGCAGGAATCGAGGCTGCGCCCGACAAGGTCAGGCCCAGCACCTCGACAGCGCTGGTCATGGTGCTGGCCGTGCCCATGGTCATGCAATGCCCGGGGCTGCGGGCAATGCCATCTTCGACCTCTTGCCAATCCTGTTCGGTGATGTTGCCGGCGCGCAGCTCGGCCCAGTACTTCCAGGTGTCGCTACCGCTGCCCAAGAAACCACCCTTGTAATCGCCGCGCAGCATCGGGCCCGCGGGCATGAAGAGGGTGGGCAGGTTCATGGACAGGGCACCCATGACCAGGGCCGGCGTGGTTTTGTCGCAGCCGCCCATGAGCACGCAGCCGTCGGCCGGGTAACTGCGCAGCAGCTCTTCGGTTTCCATCGCCAGCAGGTTGCGGTACAACATGGTGGTGGGCTTTTGGAAGGGCTCGGACAGGGAGATGGCGGGCATTTCCACAGGAAAGCCGCCAGCCTGCCAGATGCCGCGCTTGACCTCTTCCACGCGCTGCTTGAAGTGGCTGTGACAGGGGTTGATGTCACTCCATGTGTTGATGATGGCGATCACCGGCTTACCTGCGTAGTCGCTGCGGTGGTAACCCATTTGCGCGGTACGAGAGCGGTGTCCGAACGAGCGCAAATCTTTCACGCCGTACCAACGGTGGCTGCGCAGCTCCTCAGGTTTTTTCTTCATGGCTTACAGGCTGCCCCACACTTCCTGCGCAGTCTCGATGACCAGACGCAGCTTGTTGCGTTGCGCTTCCACAGCAATATTGTTGCCATGCACCGTGCTGGAAAAGCCGCATTGCGGTGACAAGGCCAATTGCTCCAGAGGCGCGTATTTGGCGGCTTCTTCAATGCGGCGCTTGAGACTGTCCTTGCTTTCCATTTCGCCGAACTTGGTGGTCACCAGGCCGAGCACCACGATCTTGTCTTTGGGCAAGAAGCGCAGGGGGCGGAAATCGCCGCTGCGGTCGTCGTCGTACTCCAGGAAGTAGGCGTCGATCTTCATTTCCGACAGCAGCGCCTCGGCCACGGGCTCGTAATTGCCCGCCGCGGCATGGGTGCTCTTGAAATTGCCGCGGCACAGGTGCATGGCCAGCGTCATGCCGGCCGGCTTTTGGGCCACCACTTTGTTGATGAAGGCCGCATAGCGGTGGGGCAATTCGTTGGGGTCATCGCCACGCTGGCGGGCAGCTTCGCGCATTTTTTCATCGCACAAATAAGCCAGGTTGGTGTCGTCCATTTGCACATAGTTGCAGCCCGCTGCGGCCAGCGAGCGCAGTTCGTCGCCATAGGCCTGGGCGACGTCAACGTAAAACGCCGGATCGAGCTCTGGGTAAGCGTCTTTGCTGATGCCCGCACGACCGCCGCGGAAGTGCAACATGGTGGGCGAAGGGATCGTGACCTTGGGCGTGTGGCCAGCCGAGACCTGGCTCTTCAAGTAGTTGAAGTCGGCCAGTTGAATGTCTTTGGTGTGGCGCACTTTGTCGATCACGCGAATCACCGGAGGTGCCAGTTCTTCGCTGCCATCGGGCTTGCGAATGGTGACCGGGATATCGGTTTTCACGCCACCGAGTTGCTCCAGAAAGTCGATGTGAAAATAGGTGCGACGGAACTCGCCATCGGTGATGCTTTTCAAGCCCACGCTTTCTTGGAATCGCACAATTTCCGTAATGGCCTTGTCTTCCACAGCACGCAGTTGCTCGGCAGAAATTTCACCCTTGGCTTTCTGCGCGCGCGCTTCCAGCAGGTACTGGGGTCGCAGAAAGCTGCCAACGTGGTCATAGCGGGCGGGGAGTCGGGTCAGGGACATGGGGTCTCCGGAAAGTTAGGGTCATGACAAAGGACTCATCATAAATCCAGGCAGACCGGGCCGGAAGTCCGGTAAGCTAGCGAGGTTGAACTTTCTGTAGGAGACGCGACATGCAAAAAAGAGTTTTCATCAGCGCCATCGCCTTGGCCGCGGCCGCTTTCACCAGCGCTGTCCAAGCGCAGGAGACCTTCAAAATCGGTCTGATTCTGCCCATGACCGGACCTTTTGCCTCGACCGGCAAGCAAATTGAGGCGGCAGCGCGTTTGTACATGGCCCAAAACGGCAGCACCGTGGCCGGCAAAAAGGTCGAGCTGATCCTGAAAGACGACACGGCCGCTCCCGATGTCACCAAGCGCTTGGCCCAAGAGCTGGTGGTGAACGAAAAAGTAAACGTTTTGGCGGGCTTTGGCCTGACGCCCCTGGCTTTGGCCACTGCGCCCATTGCGACCCAGTCCAAGACTCCCCTGGTGGTGATGGCGGCCGCCACATCGAGCATCACCCAGGCTTCGCCCTTCATCATTCGCACCAGCTTCACCTTGCCGCAAGCGGCGGTGGCTCTGGGCGACTGGGCGGCCAAAGACAACATCAAGCGCGTGGTCAGCCTGGTCTCCGATTTTGGCCCGGGCATCGACGCTGAAAAGTATTTCAAGGACCGTTTCACCTTCAACGGCGGCCAAGTGGTCGAGACCTTGCGCGTTCCCATGCGCAACCCCGATTTCGCTCCCTTCCTGCAGAAGGTGCGGGACATCAAGCCCGATGCGCTCTATGTGTTTGTGCCCTCGGGGGCAGGCACGGCGCTGATGAAACAGTTTGCCGAGCGCGGGCTGGACAAGGCTGGCATTCGCCTGATTGGCACTGGCGACGTCACCGACGATGACATCCTCAACGGCATGGGCGATGTGGCCCTGGGCGTGGTTACCTCGCACCATTACTCCACCTCGCACAATTCGGCCCTGAACCAAAAGTTTGTCCAAGCCTTCGAGAAGGCCAACAACAATCTGCGCCCCAACTTCATGGCCGTTGGCGGCTATGACGGCATGCGCGTGATCTACGAAGCCCTCAAGGCCACCAAAGGCCAGGGGGGTGGCGAGGCCTTGCTCAATGCCATGAAGGGCCAGATTTTTGAAAGCCCGCGTGGCCCGATGTTCATCGACGCTCAAACCCGCGATGTGGTCCACAACATCTACATTCGCAAGGTGGAAAAGGTCAACGGCCAGCTCTACAACACCGAATTTGAAACCATCAAGGACGTCAAGGACCCGGGCAAAAACAAGTAAGCGAGTGCACGTCGCGGCCTCATGTTGACGATTCTGTTTGATGGCATTGCCTATGGCATGCTGATGTTCGTGCTGGCCGTCGGGCTGGCCATCACGCTGGGCTTGATGAATTTCATCAACCTGGCGCACGGCGCCTTTGCCATGATGGGAGGCTATCTGACGGTGGTGCTGATGCAGCGCTGGCAGGCGCCGTTCCTGTGGTGTCTGCCGTTGGCCTTTGTGCTGGTTGGCCTGCTCGGGGCTGTGCTCGAGGCCACCTTGTACCGAGCCATGTACCGAAAGCCGCACCTGGACCAGGTGCTGTTTTCCATTGGCCTGGCCTTCATGGCGGTGGCTGGCGTCGACTACGTGATGGGCTCAAGCCAGCAAAACATTCAGTTGCCCGACTGGCTGCGCGGCAGAACCGAGTGGGGCCAAGACCCATGGACCCTCGGTATGGGGCACTACCGTTTGTTCATCATCGCGATCTGCGCCCTGCTGACGGTGATGCTGCAATTGATTTTGTCGCGCACCCGCTTTGGCAGCCGATTGCGTGCTGCTGTGGACGACCCGGTGGTCGCTGCAGGCATGGGCATTCCGGTGAACCGTGTTTTCCTGCTGACCTTCGCCGTCGGCTCTGGTTTGGCCGGCTTGGGCGGCGCACTGGGGGCAGAAGTGCTGTCAATCGACCCCACGTTTCCGCTCAAGTACATGATTTATTTTCTGATCGTTGTCGCGGTGGGCGGCACCTCATCCATCACAGGGCCATTGTTGGCCGCGCTGTTGTTGGGCGTCGCCGATGTGGCGGGCAAATACTACATTCCTAAACTGGGCGGCTTTATTGTGTACTCCTTGATGATTGCCATTTTGTTGTGGCGTCCGCAAGGTTTGTTTTCCCGGGGCAGCAAAACATGAAGTCCTCGCAGATGTTGTTGGCCAAGTCAGGTTGGCGCACTTGGGAGTTGCTTTTCATTGTGGCTGCGCTCGCGTCGCCTGCGCTTTTGCCTTCGCACGCGATGATGATCAACGAGATTGCCATCACCGCCTTGTTTGCGCTGTCGCTGGATTTGATCTTGGGGTACACCGGCATCGTTTCCCTGGGGCATGCGGCTTTCTTTGGCTTCGGGGCATATTCGGCTGCCTTGTTCGCCAAGCATGCGGTGCCTGACCCCTTGATCGGCTTGTGTGTGGCCGCCGTGCTGACCGCGGCACTGGGCCTTTTGTGCAGCGTTACCGTTTTGCGCGGCAGCGACCTCACGCGTTTGATGGTGACCTTGGGGGCCGCCCTGATCTTGCTGGAACTGGCCAACAAGCTGGACGACCTCACTGGCGGGGCCGATGGCCTGCAAGGCGTGCTCATGGGCCCGGTGTTGGGGCGTTTCGAATTCGATCTGGAAGGCAAGGTGGCTGCCTGGTATTCGCTGGTCATCTCTCTGGCGTTTTTTGCCCTGGCGCGGCGCCTGGTGCATTCGCCGTTTGGCGCCACCTTGATGGCGATTCGAGACAACCGCTTGCGTGCCATGGCCATTGGCATTCCGGTGTCACAGCGCCTGGTGGTCATTTACACGCTGGCTGCCGGTGTCGCAGGTGTGGCAGGCGGGCTGCTCGCTCAAACCACCGGCTTTGCCTCGCTCGATGTGTTTGCGTTCGAGCGTTCGGCCGATGTCATGCTGATGCTGGTCATTGGTGGCGTCGGCTGGCTTTATGGCGGCGTGGCTGGTGCGGTGGTGTTCAAGATCATTCAGGACCAGTTGTCGGCGGTGACACCACAGTACTGGATGTTCTGGATTGGCTTGCTGCTGGTCATCCTGGTGTTGGTCGGCCGTGACCGCTTGTTGCGCCCCTTGCGCTGGGGCCGTGGAGGAACACCCTCGTGAGCTCTGCCATCGTGTTGTCTGCACAAGGCTTGGTGAAAAAGTTTGGGGGCATCGTGGCCACCCAGAACGTGGACCTGCAACTCTCAGCAGGTGCGCGTCACGCGCTGATTGGCCCCAATGGGGCCGGCAAGACCACCTTGATCAATTTGCTGACGGGAGTGTTGCCTCCCACGGCTGGTCGCATCACGCTCGAGGGCCAGGACATTTCGCATCTGTCACCCCATGAGCGTGTACGCCGTGGCCTGGTGCGCACCTTTCAGATCAACCAGCTGTTTGACAGCATGACCCCTTTGGAAACGCTGGCGCTGGTGGTGTCTCAACACCGGGGGCAGGGCGGGTTCTGGTGGTCTCGCCTGGGGCAGGACACACAGGTCAGCCAGCGGGCCGAAGACTTGCTCACACAGTTTCACCTGGAAGACGTGATGCATCAGACCACCCGCGAAATGCCTTATGGCAAGCGGCGTTTGCTGGAAATCGCGATTGCGCTGGCTTGCGAGCCACGTGTCTTGCTGTTGGACGAGCCCGTGGCCGGCGTGCCCGCTGGTGAACGAGAAGAGCTGCTGGCCACCGTGGCTGCTTTGCCCTCGGACGTGTCGGTGCTGCTGATTGAGCATGACATGGACTTGGTGTTCAGCTTTGCCCGGCGCATGACCGTGCTGGTGAATGGTGCGGTGCTGACGGAAGGCACCCCCGAGGAGATCGCCAACGACCCGCGGGTGCGCGATGTCTACCTGGGGCATGCCGAGTCACAGGCGGTGCCCCATGGCTGACTTGTTGCAAATCGAACAACTGCGCGCAGGCTACGGCGAGGCCATTGTGTTGCAAGGCGTTTCTTTCAGCCTGGCGGCCGGGGAGACCCTGGCTTTGCTGGGCCGCAATGGCACCGGCAAGACCACCTTGATCAACACTTTGGTGGGCGCCACGCGCTGGCACAGTGGCCGCATCACGCTGAAGGGTCAGTCCATTGAGCAATGGGCTTCCTATCGGCGCGTCAGCGGCTTGCCCGATGGCGGCATGGGTTGGGTGCCTCAAGAGCGCAACATTTTCAAGTCACTGACCGTCCATGAAAATTTGACCGCCGTGGCATGCCGCAGCGAGCTACCCAAGGCCTGGACGCCCGAGCGTGTTTACCAATTGTTTCCGCGCCTGGCAGAGCGTCGCGGCAACTTGGGCACACAGCTCTCCGGGGGTGAGCAGCAAATGCTTGCCGTGGCGCGCGCGCTGGTGGTCAACCCCAGTGTCTTGTTGCTGGACGAGCCCCTGGAGGGGTTGGCGCCCATCATTGTGGAAGAGTTGCTGGCCGCCATTCGCACCATCACGCGAGACGAGGGCATGTCTGCCATCATTGTGGAACAGCATCCCCAAATGATTCTCAGTATTTCTGACAAAGCCATCGTGCTTGAACGCGGTGAGGTGGTGC
The DNA here is from genome assembly GCA_018882835.1 of Limnohabitans sp. GTDB lineage: Bacteria > Pseudomonadota > Gammaproteobacteria > Burkholderiales > Burkholderiaceae_C > Limnohabitans. The sequence goes on along the minus strand of VERE01000001.1, from coordinate 92,213 downwards.
ATGCCGATGCCGCAAAAAATCTGCAGGCGCAGCCCGATGTGTTGAACCGTTTGCTGGGCGTGCAACGCTGAACTGAATGTTGACCATATTGAATGTGACAGGGCCGATTTACCTGTCGATTGCTGCCGGCTTTCTGGCCACCCGAACCGGTTTTTTCACCAAGGAAGACAGCCGGGTGCTGAGCAAGTTTGTGCTGAACTTTGCCTTGCCTGCCATGCTGTTCAATGCTTTGGCCAAGCGTTCGCTGGACGACATCCTTCACCCTGGCTATTTGCTGGCCTATGCCTTGGGCTCGCTGCTGGTGCTGGGCTTGGGCATGGCCTTTGACCAATGGCGCACGCGCCGTGGCCTGACGCCCGCCGCGCTGGTGGGCATGGGCATGAGCTGCTCCAACAGCGGCTACGTGGGCTTTCCCATTTTGTTGCAGTTGCTGGGACCAGCCGCTGGGGTGGGCATGGCGCTCACGTTGCTGGTCGAGAACCTGATAGTGATTCCGCTGTGCCTGGCCTTGGCCGACGGCGGCGAGTCAAAGCATGCGCGCTGGCAAGACATTGTGCTGGCCAGTTTGCGCCGCCTCACCCGCATGCCCATGTTGTGGGCGATTGTGATTGGCTTTGCTTTTTCCTTGCTGGGCATTCACTTGCCGGATGTGGTGTCGCGAACCATCAACATCTTTGCCGTGGCATGTTCTGCCCTGGCTTTGTTTGTGAACGGGAGCGCGCTCTCTGGCATTGCCTTCAGACGGTTGCTGAGAGAAATCCGCTGGGTGGCACTGGGCAAACTGGTGCTGCATCCCTTGCTGGTGGGGTTGAGCTTTCTGCTGGTGGGGCCGATGGAGCCGAGCCTGTTCGTCTCGGGCATTGTCCTGGCCAGCATGCCGATGATGAGCCTGTACGTGGTGCTCGGTCAGCGCCATGGCCAGGAAGCCTTCTGTGCTGCTGCCATGCTGTTCACGACCGTGGTGTCCTTCTTCACCATCAGTGCGATCCTGTGGGGCCTCAACCACTTGCCCGGCTGGCATCCCCCCACCTTCTGACGCCGTTGCGAGGCCCCAATCGGGCCGCAGCACCCTTCACTGAGGCTGCCACTGACTCACCGCGCTGCGTTCGTGATGACGGTGGAGACCATGTCTTTGGTCAGACGCAAAGACTCTTTGTGGGTGGTGGTAAGCGGTCTTCGTGCCGACCACACCAGCATCAGTTGGCTCAACAGTTGCGGTTTCTCAATTTCATGCACGCTGAAATCTTTGGGGTTGTTGAAATTGCTCAAGGTGTAAGACGGCAACACCGCATAGCCCAGGCCCTCTTTCACCACTTCCAGGATCGCATTCAACCCATCGATCTCCAGCACGATCTGCGGCTTGCATTGAATTCGCGCCATTTCTGCCTCGATCAAAATGCGAAAAGCGTTGGGCCGGCTGGGAGCAATCAAGGGTAAATCGGCCAGGGAAGACAAGGGCACGCGCGGTTTCAGGGCAGGGGTCTTGCCGGGTGATTTGTTGCGCCCTGCGATCAGAATCAGCGACTCCTCATGCAACAAGCTCATCTCCAGGTCGGGGGAGAGGGGCGGGTTGTACAGCACCGCCATGTCCAGGCGGCCTGCGCGCAAACTTTCGTACATCAGCATCGAAAAACCCTCGGTCAGGGTCAGTTGCGCTCGGGGCAAGCGCTGACGAAAAGCGAAAGTGAGGGGCACCGTGATCAGCCGCGACAGGCTGGGCGGCAGGCCGATGGACACCCGGCCTCCCAAGGCGCCCCGAGCGGCGCCCAAGTCCTCCCGTGCCAGGGCCACCTGGTGCATGATGCCGCGCCCATGCTCCAGCATGAGCAGGCCCGCTTCCGTCAGGGTCACGCCCCGGCCATTGCGTACCAGCAGGCTTTGGTGCAGTTCCACCTCGAGTTGTCGCACATGCCGGCTCAGCAAGGGTTGTTGCACGCCCAGCGCCATGGCTGCGCGGGTGAAGCTGCCCAATTCAGCCACCCGCACGAATGATTCGATCTGTTTCAGGTCCATGGCAGCAGAGAATATGAAAATGAATAACGAATTATCAGCTATTTGAAATAGACATAACAGCTAGTGGCTTGCTGATGCGGCTGAAGGGGTGCTTCCTCTCTAAAATTCCAGCATGCAAACCCCCATTCCCTGTCTCTTCATGCGCGGCGGCACCTCCAAGGGGCCTTTTTTCAACGAGGCCGATTTGCCTGCCGATGTGGCCACCCGCGACCGCGTCTTGTTGTCGGTGATGGGGTCGCCCGACAAGCGACAGATCGATGGCCTGGGCGGCGCCCATCCGTTGACCAGCAAAGTGGCCATTGTGCGCAAGAGCACCACTGCGGGGGTCGACCTGGACTTCCTGTTTGCCCAACTGCAACCCGACAAAGAGACGGTGGACACCACCCCCAACTGCGGCAACATGCTGGCAGGCGTGGTGCCCTTCGCTTTGGAAACAGGCATGGTGCAAGCGCAAGGCGACACCAGCACCTTTCGCGTCTTGACCCTCAACACCGACATGCAGTGCGATGTCACGGTGCAAACGCCGCTGGGGCCGAAAGGTCGCTTCGTGGCATACGAAGGCGCTGCACGCATTGACGGTGCCCCAGGCAGTTCTGCGCCCATCACGATCAACTTTCTCGACACTGCCGGCTCGGTGTGTGCTGGCTTGCTCCCCACGGGCCGCGTCAAGGATCGAATCCAGGTGACGCCCACGGCCGCCCTGGGCGGTTTCGAGCCTTTTGAAATCGATGTGACCTGCATCGATAACGGCATGCCCTTGGTCATTTTCAAGGCCAGCGACATGGGCCGCACAGGCTATGAGTCGGTGGCCGACATGAATGCCGATGTCGATCTGAAAACCCGTATCGAGGCATTGCGACTCAAGGTCTCCCACCTCATGGGTTTGGGCGACGTGACAACCAAGAATTACCCCAAAATGACCCTGATTGCGCCGGCCCGCAACGGCGGCAGCCTGAGCACGCGCAGCTTTATTCCACATGTGTGCCACGACGCCATTGGCGTGATGGCCGCTGTCACCGTGGCCACGGCCTGCGTGCTTGAGGGTTCGGTGACGCAAGGCATAGCGGTCATGCCCACGGGCAACACCCAGACTGTGTCGGTCGAGCATCCGACTGGCGAGTTCAGCGTAGAGCTTGGGCTGGACCCTGCCAACCCCCAAAACGTCACACGAGCCGCTTTGCTGCGCACCGCCCGGGTGCTGATGCGCGGCGAGGTCATGGTACCCGCCAGCGTCTGGCACAAGGCCTGATTTTTCAAACACTTTTTAGAGACAAGCAAGGACAGCCGATGAGCCAATCCAAACCCCTGATCATTGACGTGCATGGCCACTACACCACGGCCCCCAAAGCCCTGGAAACCTGGCGTAACCAGCAAATTGCAGGGATCCAAGACCCCGCGCTCATGCCCAAGGTCAGTGATCTGAAAATCAGCGACGATGAGCTGCGCGAAACCATCGAGAACAACCAGCTCAAGCTGATGAAAGAGCGGGGCAGCGATCTGACCATCTTCAGCCCGCGCGCCAGCTTCATGGCCCACCACATTGGTGACTTCCAGATTTCGGCCACCTGGGCCGCCATTTGCAATGAGTTGTGCTACCGCGTGTCGCAACTGTTTCCGAATAACTTCATTGCAGCCGCAATGTTGCCTCAGTCCCCTGGCGTGGACCCCAAGACCTGCATCCCCGAGCTGGAGAAATGCGTCAAGGAATACGGCAACGTGGGCATCAACCTGAACCCTGACCCGTCCGGTGGCCACTGGACCTCGCCGCCCTTGAGCGACCGCCACTGGTATCCCATTTACGAAAAGATGGTGGAGTACGACATTCCCGCCATGATCCACGTGTCCACCAGCTGTAACAGCTGCTTTCATACCACTGGGGCGCACTACCTGAACGCCGACACCACGGCCTTCATGCAGTGCCTGACCTCGGACCTGTTCAAGGACTTTCCGACGCTGAAGTTTTTGATTCCGCACGGCGGCGGTGCCGTGCCATACCACTGGGGACGTTTCCGGGGCCTGGCCCAGGAGCTGAAGAAGCCGCTGTTGCAAGAGCATTTGCTGAACAACATCTTCTTTGACACCTGCGTGTACCACCAGCCTGGTATTGACCTGCTGACCAAGGTGATCCCGGTGGATAACATTTTGTTCGCTAGCGAAATGATTGGCGCTGTGCGTGGCATCGACCCCGAGACGGGCCATTATTTTGACGATACCAAGCGCTATGTCGAAGGCACGTCCAACCTGAACGCGGAGCAGCGCTACAAGGTGTACGAAGGCAATGCCCGTCGCGTGTTCTCGCGATTGGACACCGCCCTCAAGGCGCAAGGCCGCTGAAACTCTAAGCTATGGAGCAACACATGAGCATGAACAACCTGGGCATTGTCAAGCGCAACATCGTGCGCGCCGACAAAGCCGCTGTCGACAAGCTGAGCCGTTTCGGCGTGGCCACCATTCACGAAGCCATGGGCCGTGTGGGTCTGATGAAGCCTTACATGCGCCCGATTTATGCGGGGGCCCACATGGCAGGCACTGCCGTCACGGTGCTGCTGCATCCAGGCGACAACTGGATGATGCACGTCGTGGCCGAGCAATTGCAGCCCGGCGATGTGGTGGTGGCCGCGATCACGGCTGACAACTGTGATGGTTTTTTTGGTGACTTGCTCGCCACTTCGTTCATGGCGCGCGGCGCCCGTGCGCTGATCATTGACGCCGGTGCGCGCGACGTGGCCGAACTGACCAAAATGGGTTTTCCTGTGTGGAGCAAAGGCATCAGCGCCAAAGGCACCATCAAGGCCACCTTGGGCTCGGTGAACATTCCGGTGGTGTGCGCCGGCGCGCAAGTGAATCCTGGTGACGTGGTGGTGGCCGATGACGACGGCGTGGTGGTCGTGCCTGCCGCTGTGGCCCAGCAAGCAGCCGACGCCGCCGAGGCGCGCGAAGCCAATGAGGGTGAAAAGCGCGCCAAGCTTGCCGCAGGCGTGCTCGGCCTGGACATGTACAAGATGCGTGAGCCGCTGGAAAAAGCCGGGCTCAAGTACATCGATTGAGCTTGCGCGTGAATTTGCTGCGCCGCCACACCCTCCTGGGCTTGTTCGTTGCCACCCTGGCATGGGGCGGGTGTGCCTTCGTGCCTGCTGCGCCCGACGCACAGGTGCGCCAGGCGCTGGCACCGGCGGGCCAGCTGCGCGTTGGCGTGTATGCGGGCAGCCCCACCTCACTCGTGCAGCAACCTGGCACGCAGGTGCGTGCGGGAGTGGCACTGGATCTGGGTGAGGCCATGGGCCGCGAATTGCAAGTGCCTGTGCGGGTGGTGGAGTTCAGCCGCGTGGCGCAGGTGTTGGAAGCCTTGAAGGCCGGCGAAATCGATGTGACTTTCACCAATGCCACCGAAGCGCGTGCCCGAGATGTGGACTTCACCCCACCCCTGGTTCGACTGGAATTGGGTTACCTGGTCCCGGCGGGCAGCGCCCTGCAAACGGCGGATGAGATCGACATGCCGAAAGTTCGCGTGGGCGTCAGCCAGGGCAGCTCTTCCCAGGGGGTGTTGTCGCAGCGCTTGCAGCAAGCTTCCGTGGTGCCTGTGCCTGACTTGAAAGCAGCACAGCAACGCCTGGCCAGCGGAGATTTGCAAGCATTTGCCACCAACAAAGGCATTTTGTTCGAGCTCTCAGGCGCGTTGCCCGGTGCGCGGGTATTGCCTGGTCGCTGGGGCTTGGAGCACCTGGCACTGGCGATCCCCAAAGGGCGCGACGCAGGCATGACCTGGCTGCGTGAGTTTGCACATGCCAGCCAGCACAATGGCGTGCTCGCTGCGGCCGTAGCGCGGTCTGGCCTGCGCGGCATGGCCACCGATTGATGTTGAACAAAGGCAAATGACCATGAGAAAAGTTGACATTCGACGCTGGGGCCTGGGCCTCTGTCTGGCCTGGGTCGGTGCCCTGTGCAGCGCCCAAACCTATCCCTCCAAGCCCATCAAGGTGGTGGTGGGCTATGCCGCGGGCGGTGCGGTCGATATCGTCGCGCGCACCGTGGGGCAAAGCTTGTCCAACAGCATGGGGCAGCCTCTGGTGGTGGAGAACAAGCCGGGTGCTGGCACCAACATTGCCGTGAAGTCGGTGATTGCCGCAGACCCGGATGGCTATACCTTGATGATGGCAGCCAACGCTCTGGCGGCCAACATGTCCTTGTACAAGCCTGCGCCCTTCGATGCGGAGCGCGACCTGGTGCCGGTGTCGATGATTGGCCGGGTGCCGGTGGTCATTGCCACGGGCGCGCAGTCTGGCATTGGCAGCCTTTCCAAGCTGTTGGAAATGGGCAGGAACAAAGCCGTGCCTCTTTCATTCGCCAGTCCGGGCAATGGCTCGACACCGCATATGGCCGTGGAATTGTTTGCGCGCGCAGCCGGCATCAGCCTGCAGCATGTGCCTTACCGTGGGGGCTCACCGGCCATTACCGACACGATCGGCGGGCAAGTGCCACTGGTGGCCGTGAACGCGCTGGAAGTGTTGCCTCATGCGCGCAGCGGCAAGCTGAAGGTTCTGGCGGTGCTCAGCCCCAACCGCACCAGCAATTTTCCGGATGTGCCCACCATTGCCGAGTCCGGTTTTCCCGGCTTTGAAGCCTCGGTCTGGTACGGTTTGGTGGCGCCTGCTGCAACGCCCAAACCCATTGTGCAAAAACTGCATGCCGAAGTTCAGAAAGCCTTGCAAACCCAGGAAGTGCGCGATCGCATGACCGCAGTGGGCGGCGAGGTGGTACCGGCCTCGGCGGAGCAATTCGGCGCGCTGATTCGAAGCGAGCGCCTGCGTTACGAGAAACTCGTGCGCGAGGCCAACATCCAACCCGATTGAAAAAGGAAGATCCATGGAATTTCAAAAAACGCCCGGCTGGCTGGACTGGTACAGCGGCCCCAGCAAGCCCCGCTTTCAGGTGCCCGCTGGCGCGGTGGACGCGCATTGCCACGTGTTTGGCCCGGGCGCCGAGTTCCCCTATGCGCCTGAGCGCAAGTACACCCCGTGCGATGCTTCCAAACACCAGCTTTACGCCTTGCGTGACCACTTGGGATTTGCCCGCAATATAGTGGTGCAAGCCACCTGCCACGGCTCGGACAACCGTGCGATGGTCGATGCGCTGGTGAATTCCAATGGCAAAGCGCGTGGCGTGGCCACCGTCAGGCGCAGCGTCAGCGATGCCGAACTGCAAGCCATGCATGACGCTGGCGTGCGCGGCGTGCGCTTCAACTTCGTCAAGCGCTTGGTCGATTTCACCCCCAAAGACGAATTGATGGAAATCGCGGGCCGCATTGCCCGATGGGGTTGGCATGTGGTCATCTATTTCGAGGCGGTGGATCTGCCAGAGCTGTGGGACTTTTTCACGGCCCTGCCCACCACCGTGGTGGTAGACCACATGGGCCGTCCCGACGTCAGCAAGCCTGTGGATGGGCCGGAGTTTGAGCTCTTTGTGAAATTCATGCGCGAACACAGCAATGTATGGAGCAAAGTGAGTTGCCCCGAGCGGCTCTCCCTGACAGGCCCCAAGGCCTTGCAGGGCGAGGCCGCGGCGTACCGCGATGTTGTGCCATTTGCGCGCCGCATTGTCGAATTGTTCCCGGACCGCGTGTTGTGGGGCACCGATTGGCCGCACCCCAATTTGAAAGACCACATGCCCGATGACGGCCTGCTGGTGGACTTCATTCCCCACATCGCGCCTAGCGCTGAAGCGCAGCGCAAGCTGCTGGTGGACAATCCAATGCGGCTGTACTGGCCCGAAGAAGTGAAAGGCTGACCATGGCACTTGAAAAACCCTACCAGGACGTTCCTGGCACCACCATCTTTGATGCAGAGCAGTCGCGCAAGGGCTATGAGCTGAATCAGTTTTGCATGTCCTTGATGAAGGCCGACAATCGCGCCCGCTTCAAGGCCGACGAGCGCGCCTATTTGAACGAATGGGCCATGACCGAGCCACAAAAGCAAGCCGTGTTGGATCGCGACCTGAACCGTTGCATTGCGTTGGGCGGCAACATTTATTTCCTGGCCAAAATCGGCGCCACCGATGGCAAGAGCTTTCAGCAAATGGCCGGCAGCATGACGGGCATGACCGAGGAGGAATACCGGAACATGATGATTGCCGGCGGCCGCTCGGTTGAAGGCAACCGCCGCATCGGCGAAGACGGCGACGCGCAAGCGCATCGCCAGCCCCAAGGACAATCTCACCTCAAAGCGAGCAACTGACATGGCCCGTATCACCGCCAGCGTTTACACCTCCCACGTGCCCGCCATTGGCGCCGCACTCGACCTGAAAAAAGACCACGAGCCTTACTGGCAGCCGTTGTTCAAGGGGTACGAGTACTCCAAGCAGTGGCTCAAGGAGAACAAGCCCGACGTGATCTTTTTGGTTTACAACGATCACGCCACCGCTTTCAGCCTGGAAATGATTCCCACCTTTGCGACTGGCACGGCCGCCGAATTTCAACCTGCCGATGAGGGCTGGGGACCACGCCCCGTGCCCAAGGTGACAGGGCATCCCGAGTTGGCCTCGCACATCGCGCAATCGGTGATTCAGCAAGACTTTGACCTCACCATCGTCAACAAAATGGATGTCGACCATGGCCTGACCGTGCCCTTGTCGCTGATGTGTGGCCAGCCCGAGGCCTGGCCCTGTCCCGTGATCCCGTTTGCGGTGAACGTGGTGCAGTACCCCGTACCGAGCGGTCAGCGCTGCTTCAATCTCGGCAAGGCGATCCGCAAAGCCGTTGAAAGCTATGACCAAGACTTGAAGGTTCAAATTTGGGGCACGGGGGGCATGAGCCATCAGCTGCAAGGCCCGCGTGCCGGCTTGATCAACCGCGCTTTTGACAACGATTTCCTTGACAAGTTGATCAGCAATCCCCAGGCCGCTGCCGATATTCCCCACATCGACTACGTGCGCGAAGCTGGCAGTGAAGGCATCGAGCTGGTGATGTGGCTGATCGCGCGCGGCGCGATGGCCGATGTGGCCGGCGGTGCTGCGCCCAAGCTGGCCCATCGCTTCTACCATGTGCCGGCGTCGAACACGGCCGTGGGCCACGCGATTCTGGAAAACTCAAACTGAAGGACTTCCCATGAAAACCATCAAAGTCGCGCTGGCTGGTGCCGGCGCATTCGGCATCAAGCATTTGGACGGCATCAAGAACATCGACGGCGTGGAAGTGGTGTCGCTGATCAGCCGTGATTTGGGAAAAACTCGCGAAGTGGCTGACAAATACGGCATTGGCCATGTCACCACCGATTTGGCCGACAGCTTGGCCTTGCCCGAAGTGGATGCCGTGATTCTCTGCACGCCCACCCAAATGCATGCGTCGCAATCCATTCAATGTTTGAAGGCGGGCAAGCACGTGCAAGTTGAAATCCCGTTGGCCGACAGCTGGAAAGACGCTGAAGAAGTGGTGGCCCTGCAAAAGCAAACCGGTTTGGTTGCCATGTGTGGCCATACCCGTCGCTTCAACCCCAGTCATCAGTGGGTGAATCAGAAAATCAAGGCCGGCGAATTCAACATTCAGCAAATGGATGTACAGACCTATTTCTTCCGCCGCACCAACATGAATGCTTTGGGCCAACCCCGCAGCTGGACCGACCACCTGCTGTGGCATCATGCTGCGCACACTGTGGACCTGTTTGCTTACCAATGCGGCAGTCCGATTGTGAAGGCGAACGCGGTGCAGGGTCCTATCCACCCCAGTCTGGGAATCGCCATGGACATGAGCATTCAGCTCAAGGCCGCCAATGGCGCCATTTGCACCTTGTCGCTGTCGTTCAACAACGATGGCCCGCTGGGCACGTTCTTCCGTTACATCGGCGACACGGGCACTTACATCGCGCGTTACGATGACCTCTTCTCTGGCAAAGAAGAAAAAATCGATGTGTCCAACGTGGCGGTCAGCATGAACGGCATTGAGCTGCAGGACCGCGAATTCTTTGCCGCCATCCGCGAAGGCCGTGAACCCAATTCCAGCGTGGCGCAGGTTTTGCCGTGCTACAAGGTTTTGCACGATCTGGAACTGCAACTCGCCTGAGGCCCATGCCATGACCACACGACCGCTCGGTCCTTTCAATGTCCACCCCATTGGCTTGGGGTGCATGAACCTCAACCACGCCTACGGCAAGCCCCCCAGCCCGGAGGTGGCGCGCGACTTGCTGTTGAAAGCGCTGGATCTGGGCGTGACCTTGTTTGACACGGCCGCGCTGTATGGTTTTGGCGCCAATGAGTCCCTGATCGGGCCGGTGCTGAAGCCCTACCGCGATCGCATCACACTGTGCTCCAAAGGTGGCATGGCGGGAGTGAATTTTCCTGATGGCTTGAAGCGTGTGATCAATGGCCGGCCAGAAGCCATTCGCCTGAACTGCGAAGACAGTTTGCGACGGTTGGGGACAGATGTCATTGACCTCTACTACCTGCACCGCTGGGACAAGCAAGTGCCGATCGAAGAGAGTGTGGGGGCCATGAGTGACCTGGTGCGTGCCGGCAAAGTCCGCACTCTGGGCCTGAGCGAGGTTTCTGCGACGACTTTGCGCAAAGCCCATGCGGTGCATCCCATCACGGCGGTGCAGGCCGAATATTCTCTGTGGACCCGCAATCCCGAGATTGCAGTGTTGCAGGCCTGTGAAGCCTTGGGCGTGACCTTTGTTGCCTTCAGCCCTGTGGCCCGTGGTTTTTTGTGTGGCCAACCGATTGACCTGGCGGGGTTGGATGCCAAAGACATTCGTCGCTCGATGCCGCGTTTCACCCCGGAGAACTACGCTGCTAACGAGAGACTGCTACCGGCCTACCATGAGATTGCGAAATCGGTGGGCTGCACACCGGCGCAACTGGCTTTGGCTTGGCTGCTGCACAAGCACCCTGGCGTGATTCCCATCCCGGGCACAGCGAACATTGCGCACCTTGAGGAAAACATGGGCGCCGTGAACGTTGCTTTGTCAGGTGAGCACATGGCGGCATTGGAAGCGCTGATCCATCCGGGCTCGGTCGTTGGCGCCCGCTACAGCTCCCAAAACTCCCTCGAAGTCGATACTGAGACTTGGTGAGTCGCTAACCCCCTGAGAAGGTGCCAGGCTTTTTTCAAGCGGAAAAAAACCTGGCAATTGGTATCGGTTGAGTTGAGGGGCACAGGCAAATGCCATGTTCCAACCGGCAAACTGTCGCGCGCTTTGGGGTTCTCGCACCAAGAGCGCCAGGTCGTGGTGCCTCGGGTCGTTTTGAAGGCTCTGCCACATCAGGTCCAAGGCCTGCGGCGGCCCCTCGATGCATTGATAAAACAGGTCTTGCGTGTAAATCAGCAAGCCCGTGATCCCAAGTTGCTTGTTGCGTTTCCTGGCCTCGGTCAACAAATGGAACAGGTGCAAGCTCCCCAATGTTTGGGTTGCGATTGATTTGTAAATCAAACGTTCTAACATGCAGGTGAGTGTTGCCAAAAGAATGCATGCATCGTAAAAAAAGAACTTGATGCCAGCCTTACATTTTGGAAAGCAAGCCCTTCAACACCGTTTGCAATTGCGCCCGTAGCCAGACATGCACCGGGTCTTGCTGGTGGCGCAGGTGCCAGATGGCATACATGGGCATGGTGGGCGCGTCGATGGGGGTGGGGGCATCGGCCAAGCCTCTGAGCAAGCCCTGGCGCAACAATCCTGGCAGCGTGGCAATGCGCGCGGTACCCTTTATGAAGCCAGTGACGCCGCCGAAGCTGCTGACAGTCACAGCAAATTTGCGCCTCAGCTTCAAGCGGTCCAGCGATTCGTCCAAGTCCAAGCGCCGTTGATTGGCATGCACCACGGCCACATGCTCTGCCTCCAGGTACTGTTTGAGTGTGCGCGGTGGCTTGCGAACCTGGGGGTCATAGAACACGCGGTAGTTGTCAGAGAACAGCCGCTGGTGCACGATGTCCGTGGCATCCGGTGGGCGAGGGCTGATGACCAACTCACAGTCTTTGTCACGCAACATGTCGGCGCTGGGCACGTCCGAGGGCAACACGCGCAAGCTCACGCGGGGCGCAATGGTATGAATTTGCTTGAGCAGCGCAGGCAGCAACAGGTCTCGTTGCAAGTCGTTTGCGGCGATGGAGAAGCAGCGGTCCAGTGCGGCGGGCTCAAAAACCTGCTTTTTGCCGAACCCTTGAATGCGCTCGAGCAATTCTCGCGCTTGCACGGCGAGCGACTCTGCGCGGGCAGTGGGCACGATGCCCCGGCCTGACTTCACAAAAAGGGCATCCCCGGCCAAGGCCCGCAGCCTGTCAATTTGGTGGCTGACGGCGGATTGCGTGACGCCCAAAGCGTTGGCAGCGCCCGTCACCGAACCTTGCTCGATGACGACGATCAAGAGCTTGAGCAAATGGCCGTCAAGGTTCAATGGATCAATTTTATTCATGAAATATATGACAAATAATCTATTTATTTTATGCGTTGACTTGCTCAAAATTCAAACATTCACGCGATTTAACGTTGAGGAGGTCTGAATGACAGTCAAACCTGCGCCTATTCCGGGCACCATCCTGTTCGATGGGGATCAAGCCCAAAAGGGCTATGCCTTGAACAAAATGTGTTTCTCTTTCAACAATGCCGATAACCGCGAACGGTTTCGCGCCGATGAGAAGGCTTACATGGCGGCTTACGGACTGAATCACGCGCAGGCCGAGGCCATCCGCACACGCAATGTGCTGGGGTTGCTGGCGGCAGGTGGCAATGTGTACTACCTCGCCAAGTTCGCGGGCATTCTCGGCTTGGACGTTCAAGACCTGGGCGCGGCACAAACCGGCATGACCAAGGAGGCCTTCAAGGCCAAGTTGCGCGAAGCCGCATTTCAATAACGCAAGGATGCAAGACCATGGCAAAAATTGTGGGCGGTCTCGCCTCATCCCATATTCCCTCCATCGGTGGCGCAATGGCCAAAGGCTTGGCGCAAGACCCGTATTGGAAGCCTTTCTTTGACGGCTTCCCGCCAGCGCGCGAGTGGCTTTCACGCGTCAAACCCGATGTGGTGGTGGTGTTCTACAACGACCACGGATTGAACTTTTTCCTCGACAAAATGCCGACGTTTGCGGTGGGGGCAGCCAAGCAATACGCAAACGCTGATGAAGGCTGGGGTATTCCCACCTTGCCGCCGTTCATGGGTTGCCCAGACTTGTCATGGCACATCATCAATCATTTGGTGGACAAAGAATTTGATGTGGTGACCTGTCAGGAAATGCTGGTCGACCATGCCTTTACCTTGCCCCTCAAGTTGTTTTGGCCGGGAGCAAGCTGCCCTGTCTTGACTGTGCCGATTTGCATCAACACCGTTCAATTCCCACTCCCTTCAGCCAGTCGTTGTTACCGACTGGGGCAGGCCGTAGGCGAGGCCATTCGCAGCTGGGACAGTGACCTCAGAGTGGCGGTTTTGGGCACAGGCGGTTTGAGCCATCAACTCGATGGCGAGCGCGCTGGCTTCATCAACAAGAAGTTTGATCTCGAGTTCATGAACAGCCTGCAAGACAACCCAGCATGGGCCACCCAGTTCAGCATCCATGAGCTGGTAGAAAAAACCGGCACCCAGGGCGTGGAACTCTTGATGTGGCTCGCCATGCGCGGTGCGCTAGGCACATCGGTCAAGGAAATACACCGCAACTACCACATCCCTATCTCAAACACCGCCACCGGCGTCATCGCGCTCGAAGCCACTTGAAGACCTGACCCCATGCTTCGCATGCTTCGTTAGAGGGAGTCTATGAAGCTGCGGAGTTTGTCGGAGCGGGAGGGGTGCTTGAGTTTGCGCAGGGCTTTGGCTTCGATTTGGCGGATGCGCTCGCGGGTGACGTCGAACTGCTTACCGACTTCTTCCAGCGTGTGATCGGTGCTCATTTCGATGCCGAAGCGCATGCGCAGCACTTTGGCTTCGCGGGGGGTCAGGCCGTCGAGGATATCCTTGACCACGTCACGCAAGCCAGCCTGCATGGCGGCTTCGATCGGGGCGGTGTTGGCAGAGTCCTCGATGAAATCACCCAGATGCGAATCGTCGTCGTCCCCAATCGGGGTCTCCATCGAAATCGGTTCCTTGGCGATCTTCATGATCTTGCGGATCTTGTCTTCAGGGATTTCCATCTTCGCCGCCAAGATACCGGCGTCAGGCTCAAAGCCAAACTCCTGCAGGTGCTGGCGGCTGATACGGTTCATCTTGTTGATGGTTTCGATCATGTGCACCGGGATGCGAATGGTGCGCGCCTGGTCTGCAATGGAACGGGTGATGGCCTGGCGAATCCACCAGGTGGCATAGGTCGAGAACTTGTAGCCGCGACGGTATTCGAACTTGTCGACAGCCTTCATCAGGCCGATGTTGCCCTCCTGGATCAAGTCCAGGAATTGCAAGCCACGGTTGGTGTATTTCTTGGCAATCGAGATCACCAGGCGCAGGTTGGCCTCGATCATCTCTTTCTTGGCGTCGCGTGAAGCAGCTTCGCCATTGTTCATGCGCTTGTTGATGTCTTTCAGTTCGACCAGCGGCACGACCACACGCGCTTGCAGGTCGGTCAGCTTTTGCTGCAGTTCCTGAATCGGCGGGATGTTGCGGCTCATCGTTGCCGACCAGGGCTTGCCAGCCGCTGCCTGCTTCTCCACCCACTTCAGGTTCAGCAGGTTGGGAGGGAAATCCTTGATGAACACATCTTGCGGCATTCCGCACTTGTCCACAATGATGCGGCGCAGCTCGCGCTCTTTCTTGCGGACATCGTCCACTTGGCCACGCACCATGTCGCACAATTTTTCAATCGTGCGCGCGGTGAAGCGGATGGTCATCAACTCGTCGCTCAGGGCGCGCTGGGCTTTTTGGTAGGCAGGGGTGCCGTAGCCTTCCTTGTCGTACACCTTGTGGACTTTGTCGAACAGGTCGGCAATGCGGCCAAAACGCTCGAGCGCCTCGCGCTTGAGTTCTTCCAGCTTTTTGGTGAGCGCTTTCGATCCGCCCTTGCCATCGTCGTCGTCGGCTTCGTCAAATTCGTCAAAGTCTTCTTCGGCCACATAGTCGTCGGCTTCGTCGGCATTGCTGAAACCATCCACCACGGTGGAAATGACAACCTTGCCTTCGCGAATTTCTTCGGCCATCCGCAGAATTTCGGCAATGGTGGCGGGCGAGGCACTGATGGCCTCCATCATGGCCATCAAGCCGCCTTCGATGCGCTTGGCAATTTCAATTTCGCCTTCGCGGGTCAACAGTTCCACTGTGCCCATTTCACGCATGTACATGCGCACCGGGTCGGTGGTGCGACCGAATTCGCTGTCCACGGTGGACAAGGCGGCTTCAGCTTCTTCTTCTGCCTCCTCTTCGGTGGCAGCAGTCGGGCCGGTGTTGGTCAGCAGCAGGGTTTCGGCATCGGGGGTTTGCTCGTAAACAGCCACGCCCATGTCGTTCAGCATGGAAATCACGACTTCCAGCGTTTCTGCGTCCACCAGCTTGTCGGGCAAGTGGTCGGAAATTTCACCGTGGGTCAGATAGCCCCGCGTCTTGCCCAGCTTGATCAGGGTTTTCAGGCGCTGACGGCGCTTGGCCAGGTCTTCCTCGGAGAGGACCGTTTCGTCTAGTCCGAATTCTTTCATCAAGGCACGCTCTTTGGCCTTGCTGATTTTCATGCGCAGCGGCTTGACCTTTTCGGTGCTGGCGGCCGGTTCTTCGGCAAATTCAGCCTCGATATCGGTCAGGTCGTCTTCTTCGGGCAGGGCTGGCTGGGCTTCTGCCTTGGGCTTGCGACCCCGCTTGGCGCTGGCCTTGGGCGGCTTTTCGCTTTCGGCAGCGCTGGCCTTGGCAGGACGCGCCGGTTTGGCTGGATTGGCAGCTGCTTTGGGGGCCACGGGTGCAGCCTTGGCCTTGGGTGCAGGCGCGGCTTTGGCCTTGGGTGCAGGCGCGACTTTGGCCTTAGGCGCTGACGCGGCTTTTGTTTTGACAGCAGACGCCGTCACCTTGGTAGCTTTGGAATCGGCTTTGGCTGCCGTTTTTGCAGCGGTTTTGGATGCAGGCACGGAGGGGGCTTTCGATGCGGGCTTGACGGCCTTCTTCGCAACGGGTTTCGCGGCAGCTTTGACCGGTTTGGCTGCCGGCTTGGCCGGGGCTTTGGCCGCCGGCTTGGCTTTCACGACCGCCTTGGCAGGCGTCGCTTTGACAGATTTCTTGGCCGCTGCATGGGGAGCAGCTTTGGCCACGGTTTTTTTCTTCGACTTGGGGTCAGGCATAGGAATCCTCGACAACAAAAGACGGCGCCACGAACCCGGCGCGGGTTAACAAAGGGGGAACGTTTGGAAGCAAGAGGGGTGGGCGAACATTTGGTGTGCAGTCCTTGCGGTGTTGGCGGGTCGTGCGCTTTGTGTCACGGTTGGCCGGTTCGGAGGTGCTGCTGTCGCGCTTGCTTGAGTGGATTATACCGTCAACTGGCCACAGACTTGAGTTGGGCAAACCTGGCGCTGAGGGTTTTGAAGCGCTCATAGATGGCCGGGTCCGACCCCACCCGTGGCGCCATGGCCGTGAGTTGCGCCGAAAGCTCGGCTTTTTCCATTTCATGCAGGATGCTGGACAGCTCGGCGGCATCGAACTCCATGTCCGGGGGAACCGCCTGGACCAGGCCGACCAGCCAGTTTTCCAGTTCGCTGTCACGCAAACCCTCGCGCAACGCAGGCCAGGGCTGGGGGCCATGCTCGTGCACTTGCTGCTCCAGCCAGATAAAGGCCGCGCCGTGAGGTGCCGGCAGTTCGCAAAGCAGCGCGTGCTGCGCTTGCGACAGGGTGTCCCATGACTGCATGGACAAAAAAAGCAATTGGACCGCACGGTCTTGGCGACTTGCCGGCTGGCGCCGGCCCGAGCGCTGGGGATGAGGCGCCGTCGAGGGAGCAGGGCGGCGCTCGCCCTGGCGGTTGGGATAGCGGCTGCTGCTGCGGCGCCCTTGCGAGTCGCCCGCCGCGGGCGGATGCCAGAGGTTGACCAGCTCATGGCTGCCTATGTGCACCAACTCGGCAATGTCCCCCAACAGCTGTGTTTTCAGCACCCCCTCGGGCAGGGCTTGCCACAGTGGTTTGGCCTGGCTGGCCAGCAAGGCGCGGCCTTCGGCGCTGCCCAGGTCACAGCCTTCGCGTGCCACATCCATCAGAAAGCGGCTCAAAGGCAGCGCGTCAGTCACGCAGCGCGCAAAGGCTTCGCGGCCATGCGCTCGGATGTAGCTGTCGGGGTCATGCTCGGGAGGCAAAAACAGGAACTTCACGCTGCGCACATCGGTGGCGAAAGGCAGGGCGCCGTCCAGGGCCTTGCGTGCGGCGCGCCGCCCGGCGGCATCGCCGTCGAAGCTGAACACCACGGCATCGGTGAAGCGAAACAGTTTTTGCACATGGTCGGTGGTGCAGGCTGTGCCCAGGGTGGCCACGGCATTGGGAAAGCCCAATTGCGCCAGCGCCACCACATCCATGTAGCCCTCGGTGACCAAGGCGTAGCCCATGTCGCGCAGGGCTTGGCGGGCCTCAAACAGCCCGTAAAGTTCCCGACCTTTGCTGAACACCGGGGTTTCCGGCGAATTGAGGTATTTGGGCGTGCCTTCGCCCAAGACCCGGCCACCAAATCCAATGCATTCGCCCTTGACATTGCGGATAGGGAACATCACCCGATCGCGGAAGCGGTCGTAGCGTTTCTCGTCTTGACCTTCGTCCTGGTGAAGAATCACCAAGCCGCTTTCCACCAGCAGGGGGTCTTGGTAGTCGCTAAAAACGCTGGCCAGGGTGCGCCAACCCTCCGGTGCGTAGCCTAGCCCGAATTGCCGGGCAATTTCACCGGAGAGGCCGCGTCCCTTGAAATAGGCAATGGCCTGCGGCGATTGCTTCAGGTGCTTGCGGTAGGCCTCGCCAGCCTTCTCCAGCACGTCGGTCAGAGTGGCCTGTTTCTGCCGTTGTTGCGCAGCCTTTTCCCGTTCTTGTGGCGTGCTGTCTTCTTCGGGTACTTGCAGGCCATAGGTTTGGGCCAGGTCTTTGACGGCTTCGATGAAACTCATGCCGGCGTGGTCCATCAAAAAACTGATGGCATTCCCGTTTTTGCCACAGCCAAAGCAATGGTAGAACTGCTTGGTGGGGCTGACCGAAAAAGAAGGCGACTTTTCACCATGAAAGGGGCACAGCCCCATGAAGTTGGCCCCCCCTTTTTTCAGTTGCACGTGGCGACCCACGATGTCGACGACATCGGTCCGAGCCAGAAGCTCCTGAATGAAAGACTGGGGAATGGCCATGGTTCAGGGGGATTGTAGGCATCTGCCTTGCGAGCCGGCTCAATCTCCCGCCACATCGCCCTCACGGCGCGGGTCGGCGCCGCCGCGCCAACCGCTGGCAGTTCTTTGCAGGGCTTGCAGCCCGCTGGTCAGCGGTGTTTCGATCACGCGGTGCCCACGGCCTGCCAGGTCGGCACGCCAGTCGGTGGCAAAGCGCTGAGCTTCCACATACAAAGGACCGGCAGGGTCGGTCAGCGCCAGGCGGGGCAGGTCAATGGCTTGCTGGGGTGTCATGTCCCACTTCAGCATGGCCCACAAAGTCTGCGCGGTGAAATGAATGATCAATGTGCCCCCCGGACTGCCCAGGCTGGCCACCAAGGGACCTGTGCGGCCATCTGGCAAGCGCTCGAAAACCAGGGTAGGGCTCATGGACGAGCGGGGACGTTTGCCAGGCTCGACCCGGTTGGCAATGGGTCGGCCTTGCGCATCTCGGGGCAAGAAACTGAAATCGGTCAGTTGGTTGTTCAGCAGGAAGCCGCCGCTCAGGCCTTGGCCGGTATTGACCATCAGACGCGCGCCAAAGCCACTTTCAATCGTGGTGGTCATGGCCACGCTGCGGCCCTCGCCATCGACCACGCTCAAATGACTGGTGCCATGTTCGGTTTGTTCGGCCATGGTTCCCCAGGCGCTGTGGCTTGTACCGGGCTGGCCGTGCGAAGGCGTCGGCATGCGCTGCCAGCCCATTGCCTGGGCCCGAGCCTGCAGATAGCTTTCAGACCACAGGCTGGTCCAGTCATTGTTGGGGGCTGTGACAAAGTCAGGGTCTGCGACATGGTGAGCCCGGTCCGCAAAGGCCAGGCGCGCCGCTTCGGTGTAACGGTGCACCCAGGCCGGGCCCCACAAGGCAGCGGCAGGGTCGAAGGGGGCCCAGGCCATCAAGCCAAAAATCTGGCCAATGGCTAACGCGCCAGAGCTTGGCGGTGGAAAGCCACAGACCCGATAGGCGCCTTGATGAGGACGCTCCGTGTCAAAGCACAAGGGTGTGCGCTCGCGCGCTTGGTACGCGGACAAATCTTGCAGACTCAACCGTCCGGGGTTGCCGGGGTGGGATCGCACGGTGCGCACCATGGCTTCAGCCACGGGGCCTTCATACAGGGCGGCGGCGCCGCGCTCGGCCACGCGCCGCAGCACCATCCCCATCTCGGGGTTTTTCAGCACATGGCCCACCGGCCAGGGTTGGCCATTGGCCTGGTAAAAATAAGCTGCGGCCGCCGGGTCATGGCGCAGCGCCGTGTCCTGCGCCAACAGGGTGTGCAGCCTTTCAGAGACAGGAAAACCTTTTTGCGCCAGGTCGATGGCCGGCGCGATCAGTTGGGCCCACGGCAAGCGCCCCTGCTGCTGGTGCGCCATCTCCAGCATGCGCACCACCCCAGGGACCCCCACGGCGCGGCCCCCCACCACAGCCTGCGCCAGCCCCATGGGCTTGCCCTCGGCGAAGAATAAATCCTCGGTGGCTTCGGCGGGTGCCGTTTCGCGGCCATCCCAGGCCTGCAAGCGCTGGCCATCGTGGTGTAACAAAAAAGCCCCGCCGCCCAGGCCGCTGGACTGGGGCTCCACCAACGCCAAGACCATTTGAACGGCCACGGCGGCGTCCAGCGCACTGCCGCCTTCGCGCAAGATGCGCAGTCCCGCTTGGCTGGCCAGGGGGTGCGCACTGGCCACGGCATGCTTGGCATACGCCCAGCCGGGTTTGGCCCGAAAGCCACTGGCCGCCTCGGGTGCGTCCACGGCCCTCGCCGCGCCAGCCAGGCTCAGGCACGCCAGACCGGTGATGACCCAGCGTTCCAGCATGGGGTGCTTATTTGGGGGCCATCCGAATGGCGCCATCCAAGCGAATGACCTCGCCATTCAGCATGTCGTTTTCGAAGATGTGCTGCGCCAGGCGCGCATAGTCTTCCGGCTTGCCCAGACGGGAAGGGAAGGGCACGCTGGCAGCCAGCGCGTCCTGCACTTCCTGGGGCATGGTGAACAGCATGGGGGTGCCGAAGATGCCTGGGGCGATGGTCATGTTGCGCACGCCATTGCGGGCCAGGTCGCGGGCAATGGGCAGGGTCATGCCCACCACGCCGCCTTTGGAGGCGCTGTAGGCGGCCTGGCCTATCTGGCCATCGTAGGCGGCCACCGAAGCGGTCGAGATGATCACGCCGCGTTCGCCCGTGGCTTCCGGTTCGTTGCGACAAAAAGCATCGGCCGCCAGGCGAATCATGTTGAAAGTGCCCACCAGGTTGACCATGATGGTCTTGGTATAAATGGCCAGGCTGTGGGGCCCTTTTTTGCCGACGGTTTTTTCAGCGGGTGCGATGCCTGCGCAATTGACCAGGCCCATGAATTTGCCCAATGACACGGCCAAATCGACCGCAGCCTGGCCGTCGGCTTCGCTGGACACATCGCAGCGAACGAAGTGGCCCCCTATTTCCCGGGCCACAGCTTCGCCTCGTTCGGTTTGCATGTCAGCAATCACCACCTTGCCGCCCTGGCTGGCCAACATCCTGGCGGTGCCTTCACCCAGGCCGGAAGCGCCACCGGTGACCACGAAAACTTTGCCTTGAATCTGCATGAAAACCTCTTGCTGCTGTGTGTGGATGAATCGATAAATTATCTCAGACGCTTGCTTCGGGGGACAATCCGCTTCCATGAACACGATGACCTTCTGGCGCCATGGGCGCAACCTCTGCGTTTGGCTGGCGTTTGCCGGTTTGGTGGGATGCTCCACCGCTCCTGTGGCCCCGACCTCTCCGCCCAAATTGCCCACGGACACCAGCGCAGTGACGCCACCGTTGGTGCGCGAAGAGCCGCCACCCGCCCCGAAGCGTCCTCTTAAACTCGGCCTGGCATTGGGGGGTGGGGCTGCCCGCGGCTTTGCCCACGTGGGCGTGATTCAGGTTTTGGAAGAGGCGGGTATCTCTCCCTCCCTGGTCGTAGGCACCTCCGCAGGAAGTTTGGTGGCAGCCTTCTACGCCAGTGGCAAGAATGGCGCCCAATTGCAACGCGTCTCTGAGACCATGGACGAGGCGACGCTGACCGATTGGACGGTGCCGCTGTTGTCGCGCGGCATGATGCGTGGCGATGGTCTGGCGCGCTATGTGGCAGCACAGACCGGTGGCCGCAAAATTGAAGACCTGCCTGTGCCCTTGGGCATTGTGGCCACCGATTTGCACACGGGGCAAGGCGTCTTGTTTCAGCGCGGCGACATTGCCACCGCAGTGCGGGCTTCCAGTGCGGTGCCTGCTGTGTTTGAGCCGGTGCGAGTGGCGGGGCGAGATTATGTGGACGGCGGACTGGTGTCGCCTGTGCCTGTGAGATTTGCCCGGCAGATGGGCGCCGATGTGGTCCTGGCCGTGGATATTTCCAGCGCTCCCGAAAGCAACAAGGCCAACGACATGCTGCAAGTGCTGTTGCAAACCTTCACCATCATGAGCAAAAGCATCAATGCCTTTGAGCTCAAAGAGGCCGAAGTGGTGGTACGGCCTGCCTTGCTAGGGGTGGGCAGCGCCGCGTTCAGCGAGCGGCGCCGCTCCATTGAAGCGGGCCGTGCGGCCATGTTGCAGGCCTTGCCGGCCTTGCGCAAAGCCTTGGAGCGCTGAAGGGTCCCCTGCCAGCCAGAAAAAAAGGGCCCGTCTTGCGACGGACCCTTGAAGGGATCCCTGGGCCCCGTGGCCGCGAAAGATCCGAGGAGACAACTGGTTCAGCGCTTCTTGGAAGCGGTTTTGGCGGCGTTCACAGCGGTGCTGGTCACGGCTTGCAGGTTGGCTTCAGCGGCTTCGGAAGCTTGCTTGACCACCTTTTGCACAGATTCCATGGCATTGTTGCTGGCGGCGATGGCGCTCTTGAACATGGCCACAGCAGACTCGGAGCCTGCGGGGGCGTTCTTGGCGGCTGCGTCCACATAGCTCAGAACGGTTTTCTGGGTTTCAGCGGCCTTGGATTCGAAAGCGGCGGTGAATTCGCTGCTGGTGTTGGTGGCGATGTCATAGACATGGCGGCCATAAGCGGCAGCTTTTTCAGCCAGGGGCTGAACGGCGTTGGTTTGCAGGGCCAGCACTTCCTGGACGTCTTTGGCGCTCAGCAGGGCTTGGGCATGGCTGGCGGATTCGTTCAGGGCGGCTTTGGTGGCAGCAACATTCAACTGAACCAGCTTTTCAACGCCGGCAAAGGCTTTGGCGCCCAGGCCGAAGGCGACGTCCAGATTGGCTTTGTGTGCAGCGGCAACTTGATCAACGGTCAACATGATTAACTCCAATGTAAAAAAAGGTTGAGGGTTCTGCGCTTCAACTTGAGATCCATGTTGCAGTGCAGCATGGGTTGAAGTATAGGGTTATCCCGCGGTTTTGCAAGGCTTATTTGTTGCGATGCAGCAATTTAGAGGTGACTTCCTAAAAACCGCCGCTGACCCTGGGTCAGGAGCTCAAAGGCACAATCCCAACCCAGTGAAGATCTTCTATGCCACACCGAATGCCCAGCAGTTGCCCACCGGGCACCGGTTCCCCATGGGCAAATACGAGTTGTTAAGAGCCCGTCTGACCAGCGAATTGCCCGCCATTGACTTGCAATTGTCGGAGCCTGCCAGCGATGGCGAATTGGCCTTGGTGCACGACCCGCACTATGTAAATGCGATCGAAAAGGGGACCCTGAGCCCCCAGGCCCAACGCGAAATTGGCTTCCCCTGGAGCGAGGGCATGGTGGTGCGTGCGCGACGGTCGTGCGGCGCCACCATTCAGGCGGCGCGAACCGCTTTTTCCGAGGGCGTGTCGGGCAATCTGGCGGGCGGCACCCACCACGCCTACCGCGACAAGGGGGGTGGTTTTTGTGTCTTCAACGATGCGGCCGTGACCAGCCGCTTGATGCAGGCCGAATGGCTGCGGCAGCATGCACGTCCTTTGCAAGTGGCCATCATCGACCTGGATGTGCACCAGGGCAATGGCACGGCCAGCATCTTCGCCCAGGATCCCAGCGTCTTCACCTTGTCTTTGCATGGGGAAAAGAATTTCCCTTTCCGAAAGGAAGACAGCGACCTGGATGTAGCCTTGCCCGACGGTTGCCGCGACGATACTTACCTGGAAGCGCTGGAGCAGGCCTTGATCAGCCTGGAGCAACGCTTTGAGCCGGGCCTGGTGATCTACCTGGCAGGCGCTGACCCCTTTGAGGGAGACCGTTTGGGACGGTTGAAGCTGACCTACGACGGCCTGGAAGCGCGGGACCGGCGCGTCTTTGATTGGGCATTTCAGCGCCGCGTCCCTCTGGCGTTTGCCATGGCAGGTGGGTATGGCGTGCGGATCGAGGAAACGGTGCAGGTCCAGCTCAATACCTTCCGGGTGGCAAACGAGTACTGGCGACACTGGCAGAATCGGGCCTGATGAGACAAGACACCCCCCTTCAAGCAGCCCGCCCCCAAGCCGAGCCGCGCAGCGCTTACCGCGTCTTTCGTGACATTCCCACCCGCTGGATGGACAACGATGTGTATGGCCACGTCAACAACGTCGTCTACTACAGCTGGTTTGACACCGCCGTCAATGCTTACCTGGTGGAGCAAGGCGTGCTCGACTTCCATGCCGGCACCACCATTGGCCTGGTGATTGAAACCCAGTGCAATTATTTTGCGCCGCTGGCTTTTCCCCAAACCGTGCAGGCCGGCATACGCGTGGCCAAGCTGGGCAGCTCCAGCGTGCGTTATGAAATTGGCCTGTTTGCCCAGGGAGCAGACACTTGCGCCGCCAAGGGACACTTTGTGCATGTGTATGTGGACCGGGAAACGAGACGCCCGGTAAGCTTGCCGGCACCCTTTAAAACAGTTCTGGAGACACTTTTATGAGTTCAGCACAACAGGCGGTCGATCACGCCATCACCAGCCGCATGTCGGCACGCGCCTTCACCCAGCAAGAAGTGACGCGCGAGATGATCACCGACATCCTCGATGTGGCGCGACGCTCTCCCTCCGGCACCAACACCCAGCCCTGGCAGGTGTATGTGCTGCAAGGCGCCTCTCGCGACAGCCTGGTCGACAAAGTGTGTGCGGCCCACGATGCCATCCGCGCCAACCCCGCTTTGGCGGAGGAATACCGTGAAGCCTACGACTATTACCCGACCCAATGGGTCAGCCCGTTCATCGACCGCCGGCGAGAAAACGGCTGGAGCCTTTACGGCCTGCTGGGCATTGGCAAGGGTGACAAAGACAAGATGCATTTGCAGCATCAGCGCAATTACAAGTTTTTCGATGCCCCCGTCGGATTGATGTTCACTTTGAACCGCGTCATGGGCCGCGGCTCGCTGGTCGACTACGGCATGTTCTTGCAGAGCATCATGGTGGCGGCGCGCGCACGGGGCTTGCATACTTGCCCCCAGGCTGCCTGGAACGGTTTCTCCAAGATCATCCTGCCGCACATTGGTGCGGGCGACAATGAAATGCTGGTGTGCGGCATGGCCTTGGGCTGGGCCGACGCATCCGACAAGGTCAACACCTTGGTGACACCGCGCGAGCCGGTCGAGTCGTTCACACACTGGCTCGCCTGAGACGCTGCCTGGACACAGACCATGATCATCACCAGCCTGCTCGACACCGACCTGTACAAGTTCACCATGATGCAGGTGGTGCTGCACCAATTCCCGGGTGCGCAGGTGTCGTACAAATTTCGTTGCCGCAATCCGGGCATCGCACTGGCGCCATATGTGGAGGAAATTCGCCGCGAGATACGCTCGCTGTGCAGCCTGAACTTCAAAGAGTCAGAGTTGCAGTACCTGCGCTCGTTTCGTTTCATCAAAAGCGATTTCGTGGATTTTTTGGGGCTGTTTCGGCTCAACGAAAAATACATCGAGGTCACGCCGCTGCCCAACGGCGAAATTGACATCCACATTCATGGTCCTTGGCTGCACACCATTCTGTTTGAAATTCCGGTGTTGGCCATCGTCAACGAGGTCTATTTCCGAAACACCCAAAAGGTCCCGGACCTGATGGAAGGCCGTCGCCGGCTCGACACGAAAATCGCACAATTGCAAGCCGATGGCTTGCAGACCTTGAAGATTGCGGACTACGGCACCCGCCGGCGCTTCTCCAGGGCCTGGCAAGAGGAAGTGCTGCGCGTGATGTCTGCCCGCCTGGGAACCGGGCCGCAGGGACAGTTTGCCGGCACCAGCAATGTGTATTACGCCTTTTTGCTGGGCCTGACCCCGCTGGGCACCATGGCGCATGAATACCTGCAGGCTTGCCAGGCGCTGGGCCCGCGTTTGCGTGACAGTCAGGTGTTTGCCTTCGAATCCTGGGCCAAAGAGTACCGGGGTGACCTGGGTATTGCGTTGAGCGACGTTTATGGTCTGAACGCCTTTCTGCGTGACTTCGACATGTTCTTTTGCAAGCTGTTTGACGGCGCCCGCCATGACAGTGGCGACCCCTTCAACTGGGGTGAGCGCATGATTCAGCATTACCGCGACAACCGGGTGGACCCGCGCACCAAAACGCTGATTTTCAGTGACAGCCTGACCGTGCCACGCACCATCGAGTTGTTTCAGCAATTCAATGGGCGTTGCCAACTCGCCTTCGGCATTGGCACCAACCTGACCAACGACCTGGGCTATGAGCCACTTCAAATCGTCATCAAGATGACGCGTTGCAACGGGCAGCCCGTCGCCAAAATTTCTGATTCACCCGGCAAGGGCATGTGTGATGACGAGAAATACCTGGCGTACTTGCGCCAGGTGTTTGACATCACTGCGGCGGAATAGCTTCACATATTTTGGGAATAGAGCAGTCCATCATGTTGACCACTCTGGTGATCTTGTTCGTTTTGGCCTATGTGGCCATCGCCTTGGAGCATCCCTTGGGGGTCAACAAGTCGGCTTCGGCCTTGTTGGGCGCGGGGCTGCTTTGGACTTGTTATGCGGTGATGAGTGGCGACCCGCAGCGCGTGGCAGACGAGCTGGGCGAGTCGCTGATGGGTACGGCCCAAATCGTTTTTTTTCTGATCGGCGCCATGACCATTGTGGAAGTGGTGGATGCCCACAATGGCTTTGAAGTCATCACCCAACGCATTCAAACCCGCAGCCTTTCTGCCTTGATGTGGCTGGTCGGCATCGTCACGTTTTTTCTCAGCGCGATCTTGGACAACCTGACGACCACCATCGTCATGGTCTCGCTGATGAAAAAGCTTCTGGAACGGCGCGAGGACCGACTGTTCTTTGCTGGCATGATCATCATTGCAGCCAACGCCGGCGGCGCTTGGACCCCCATCGGCGACGTGACCACCACCATGCTGTGGATTGGGGGGCAAATCACTTCGGTTGAAATCATGAAGGGCTTGCTGATTCCCTCTCTTGTGAATTTGCTCATACCTTTAGCCCTTACCGCTTCCGTGCTCCGAGGCAAGCAAGTGTTGGCCCCTGCCGCCGCCAACGATGAGGTTCACATCGCCACCTCGGCTTTCGAGCGAAACCTGATGTTTTTTTTGGGGCTGGGTATTTTGGTGGCGGTGCCCGCCTTCAAAACCTGGACGCATCTGCCCCCCTTCATGGGGGTGCTGCTCGGATTGGGCTTGCTGTGGCTGGTCGGTGATCTTGTGCATCGGCACAAAGACGACGAAGTCCGACAACCTTTGACCCTGGTTCACGCCCTGTCCCGGATTGACATGGGGTCGATTGTGTTTTTCATCGGCATTCTTCTGTCAGTTGCCACGCTGGAGCACACGCATGTGTTGTCCTCCTTGGCGAGTTGGATGGACCAAGCCATTGGCCGGCAAGACTTGATCGTCTTGTTGATTGGCCTGGCCAGTGCGGTGGTGGACAACGTGCCACTGGTGGCCGCCTCCATGGGCATGTACAGCCTGGCAGACTACCCCGCAGACAGTTTTTTATGGGAGTTCATGGCTTACTGTGCTGGCACGGGAGGCTCCATCCTCATCATTGGCTCTGCTGCCGGCGTGGCGGCCATGGGCCTGGAGAAAATCGAGTTTGGCTGGTACTTGCGAAAAATCAGCGGGCTGGCCCTGGTAGGGTATTTTTCAGGCGCCTTGCTCTACATCCTCCAATACCAACTGACCCACTGATACCCTGACTCTGAGGCCTCCTCCATGAAACCAGCCATCCTTGTCGCCCGTGCCATTTTTCCCGAAGTCCTCGAGCGCTTGTCCCAAACCTTCGAGGTCACCGCCAACCAGGACGACCGGGTCTACACCCCCGCAGAACTCACCGAGAAAATGCGCGGGAAGGTTGGTGCTCTCACCACCGGCAGCGAGCGCATTGATGCCGCTTTGCTGGCGGCCTGCCCCAACCTCAAGGTTGTGGCCAACATGGCCGTGGGCTACAACAACTTTGACGTGCCTGCCATGACGGCTGCCGGAGTACTGGCCACCAATACACCGGATGTGCTGACCGAGACCACCGCCGACTTCGGCTTTGCCCTGCTCATGGCCACCGCGCGCCGCGTGACCGAGAGCGAGCACTATTTGCGGGCGGGTCACTGGACCCGGTGGAGCTATGACATGTTTGCCGGCGCCGAAGTGCACGGCAGCACCCTGGGCATCATTGGCATGGGACGCATTGGGCAAGGTATTGCACGCCGCGCAGCCCGTGGCTTTGACATGCAGGTGCTGTACCACAACCGCAGCCCCTTGCCGGTGGCGCAAGAGGTCGAATGCGGTGCGCGCTATGCTGGCAAGGAGGCGTTGCTGCGCGCGGCCGATCACGTCATGCTGGTGGTGCCTTATTCCGCCGAAACACACCACACCATCGGTGCCGCCGAAATTGCCATGATGAAACCCACCGCCACCTTGGTCAACATTGCCCGTGGCGGCATCGTGGACGATGCCGCTTTGGCGCAGGCACTGAAGTCACGGCGCATTGCTGCGGCGGGACTGGACGTGTTCGAGGGGGAGCCCAGCGTGCACCCAGACCTTTTGACTGTGCCGAATGTGGTGCTTACCCCACACATCGCCAGTGCCACGATCGCCACCCGTTTGAAAATGGCCAACCTGGCGGCAGACAATCTGGTGGATTACCTGGTCCATGGGCGGACCCGAACCCCGCTGAACCAAGTGTCTCGTTGACATGATGCTGGACAACAATTTTTTGCTGGCGCTCATCAGCATCCTGCTGGTGATTGTGCTGATGGTTTTGCGCCGCTTGAATGCGCGCGATGACACCCGCCTGGTGACTGAGCTCAAGGTCATGCAGGAAAAGATCGAACGGCTCGAGCGCGACCTGCGTTATGAAATCAGCGAGTCTTCGCGGACCGGGCGCCAGGAATTGCAACAAAGCCTGAACAGCTTTCAACAAAGCCAGGCCGAGCAAATGGGCTCCTTGCAAAAGCACCTGGGGGACACCCTCAGCAACCAGATCCTGTCGCTCAGCGAAAGCAACGCGCAACGTTTGCAGGAAGTGCGCCACACCCTGGACGCGCAATTGTTGCAATTGCAACAGACCAACGCAGCCAAGCTCGATGAAATGCGCAAGACCGTGGACGAGAAATTGCAGTCCACGCTGGAAGCCCGCTTGTCCGAAAGCTTCAAACAGGTGGCCGATCGGCTCGAGCAGGTGCACCAAGGCTTGGGGCAAATGCAGTCACTGGCGCAGGGGGTGGGCGATTTGCAGCGTGTGCTGACCAACGTCAAGACCCGTGGCATTTTTGGCGAGGTGCAGCTGGAGGCCTTGCTCGAGCAAGTGCTGACCCCTGAGCAATACGCCAAGCAAGTGGAAACACGACCGCGCAGCAACCAGCGGGTGGATTTCGCCATTCGCTTCCCGGGCCGCGGCGGCGAGTCTGGCGAGCCGGTGTGGTTGCCGGTGGATGCCAAATTTCCGCGTGAAGATTACGAGCGCTTGTTGGACGCGCATGACCGGGCCGACCCTGCGGCCGCCGAGTTGGCCGCCAAGGCGTTGGAGTCGCGCATTCGCAACGAAGCGCGCAGCATTGCCGAGAACTACCTGGCGCCGCCCCACACCACCGACTTCGCGATTTTGTTCTTGCCCATCGAGAGCCTCTATGCAGAAGTGCTGCGCCGCCCGGGCTTGATGGACAGCTTGCAGCGTGACTACCGCGTGACGCTTGCAGGCCCCACCACCTTGCTGGCCATGTTGAACAGCCTGCACATGGGCTTTCGCACACTGGCGCTGGAGCAACAGGCTTCTGAAGTCTGGAAGGTTTTGGGGGCTGTCAAAACAGAGTTTGAACGCTATGGCGATTGGGTGGCTAAGGTCCGCGAACAAGTGCAAAAAGCTGCCGACACCCTGGACCGCGCCGACACCCG
Organism: Limnohabitans sp.; assembly: GCA_018882835.1. Taxonomy (GTDB): domain Bacteria; phylum Pseudomonadota; class Gammaproteobacteria; order Burkholderiales; family Burkholderiaceae_C; genus Limnohabitans. The sequence continues at coordinate 62,684 of VERE01000001.1, read as the reverse complement.
CAGCCGTCAGATGCGGCGCGCTTTGAAAAATGTGGAAGCCCTGCCGGACGGGGAAGCGCAAGCCCTGCTGCCAACGCCAGACACCCTGACCGAAGAGGAATGAAGCGAGAGCTGTTTCGTCTGGTGGCGGGCCAAGTCTGCTTGCATGCTTGCATGACAGGCATGCGCATGGCCTCGCCCTTGATGGCCCTGCGCGAGGGCCACAGCGAGGCCGCCGTGGGCCTGTTGCTGGCCATGTTCGCTTTGACGCAAGTGTTCCTGGCGCTGCCAGCCGGTCGCTTCGTGGATCGCCACGGCATGAAGCCCACCTTGCGCATAGGCATCACCATGGCTTTCAGTGGGGCGCTGCTGGCGGTCATTTGGCCGATGTATCCCGTCTTGTGCGTGAGCGCCTTGCTGACAGGGGGTGCGACGGGCGCGGTCATCATTGCGCTGCAACGGCATGTGGGCCGCATGGCAGTTGACACTGTCGCGCTTCGAAGTGCTTTCAGCTGGCTGTCGGTCGGGCCTGCCGCCTCCAACTTTGTGGGGCCCTTGCTGGCAGGCCTGCTGATTGACCATGCTGGCTTTCGCGCCGCTTTTGCCACGATGGCGGTGTTGCCACTGCTGACCTGGCTTTGGATCCGCGCCCTTGACGAACGTCCCAGCCAGGCGACGCCGACGGCGCAAGGTCCCCAGCGGGCCTGGGATTTGCTGAGAGACCCACCGCTGCGACGCCTGTTGCTGGTGAACTGGTTTTTGTCTTCCTGCTGGGATGTTCACACGTTCATGGTGCCCATTCTGGGGCACGAGCGCGGCATCAGTGCGTCTGCCATTGGCATGGTGCTGGGCACGTTTGCGCTGGCCGCCACCTTGATCCGCTTCTCACTACCGATGGTTGCAGGGCGATTCAAGGAGTGGCAAATCATCACGGCCGCCATGCTCATGACGGGGCTGTTGCTGGCCTTGTACCCCTTCACTGCCACGGCCTGGATGATGGGCCTGTGCTCCGGCTTGCTGGGCTTGTCGCTGGGCTCGGTACAGCCCATGGTGATGAGCACCTTGCATCAAATCACGCCCGAACCGCGCCAAGGCGAGGCGCTGGGTTTGCGAATGATGACCATCAACGCTTCCAGCGTTTTGATGCCCATGGTGTTTGGCGCCACCAGCGGCCTGATTGGCGTTGCGGGTGTGTTTTGGTGCCTTGCAGCGGCGGTGTCGTCGGGTGCCCGGGTGGCCTGGCGCCTCAGAGCTGATAAAAATCACGGATGACGCCCCAGGCGTCTTGAACATCGTCTACGTATTTGAAAAGGTTCAGGTCTTCCACCGAAATGGCGCCCTCGTCCAGCATCACTTGGAGGTTCAGCAGGCGGTGCCAATAGTCGCTGCCGAACAAGACGATGGGCACCGGCTTGGCTTTTTTGCATTGAACCAGGGTCAGGGTTTCAAACAGTTCATCCATTGTCCCAAAGCCACCCGGAAACGCCACCAGCGCTTTGGCGCGCATCATGAAGTGCATTTTGCGCAGCGCAAAATAATGGAACTTGAAGCTCAGGCCTGGCGTGATGTAGGGATTGGGCGTTTGCTCGTGGGGTAGCGCGATGTTCAAGCCCACGCTGATACCGCCGGCTTCATGCGCGCCACGGTTGGCGGCCTCCATGATGCCGGGGCCACCGCCCGTGCAGACAAACAGTTTGTGTGCAGGTGACTGGTCCAAGCTGTAAGTGGCCACCTTGTGGCCAAAGGCGCGTGCTTGCTCGTAATAGTGGGCATTGCGCACCAGCGTCTCGGCGCGGGCAATGGCCTGGGGGTTACCCTCAGAGCGTGCTTTCTCCAGCTCGGCGTGGGCCACCTCCTCGCTGCGAAAGCGCGCGCTGCCAAACACCACCACCGTGTTTTCAATGCCGCGCTCATGCTGGGCCAAGTCCGGCTTGAGCATTTCCAGTTGGAAGCGAATTCCCCTGGTTTCGCGCCGCAGCAAAAACTCGGGGTCGGCAAACGCCAGCCGGTTGGATTCTGGCGCCAGGGCGTCGCCGCTTTCGCTTTGTGCCTTCAGCGTTTCCCAGGCCTCTGCCAAGCGTCGGTCTTGAGGGTCTAACATGCCATCCATGCCTGGATGTTACTGCCAGAAATGCAAAAAGCGCCCGAAGGCGCTTGACTGGCAAGCTTTGCTGGAAAGCTCAGACGCGACGGCGGTATTCCGCAGTGCGGGTGTCAATTTCAATGCGGTCACCTTGCGCCACGAAGATGGGCACGGGTATTTCGAAACCGGTGGCAATTTTTGCGGGCTTCAACACTTTGCCTGAAGTGTCGCCTTTGACAGCGGGTTCGGTCCAGGTGACTTCGCGCTCGACCGAGGTGGGCAATTCGACGGAAATGGCCTTGCCTTCGTAGAACACCACTTCGGCCGACATGCCGTCTTCCAGGTAGTTCAGGGCATCACCCATGTTTTCGGCTTCCACTTCGTACTGGTTGTACTCGGTGTCCATCCACACATACATCGGGTCGGCAAAGTAAGAGTAGGTGCACTCTTTCTTGTCCAGGACGATTTGATCCATCTTGTCGTCAGCCTTGAAAACCACTTCGGTGCCGAAATTGTTCAGCAGGCTTTTCAGCTTCATGCGCACGGTGGCGGCGTTGCGACCGCCACGGGCGTATTCGGTTTTCAAAACGACCATGGGGTCTTTGCCTTGCATGATCACATTGCCGGCGCGAATTTCTTGTGCGATTTTCATAAGGTCAGGGGCGCAAGGGCCACAAAGGGAGGCCGCGAGGGGCGGCGGGGGCGAATTCCAGAATTCGCAAAGCCTTGAATTTTAACGCTTTTTCACCACAAAGTCGATCAACTGCCGGGTCAAATCGGTTTGTTGGCGCAAAATGGCCTGGGTTTCGCGGGCCCAGATCTGCCAAATTTGCCAGTCCGGCGCAGTCAACGGCGGGCAGGGGGCGGCTTCATCGGCGTTCCAGAACAGGTGCCAAGCACGCACCACCGTAGGCGCTGACAAGCTATCCAGAAAGGCCGTCAGTTTGTGCCAGTGGGCACCATCGTGCTGCGGGTAAATTTGCCAGACGAAAGGTTTGCCGGCCCACAGGGCGCGAACCAGGGAGTCTTCGCCGCGCACAAAGTTCAAATCCGAGGTTTGCAGCATCGCATCGAAATCATCCTGGGGCATGTGGGGCAAAGCCTGGCAGCTCAAGCGGTTGAGTGCCGGTATCTGCCCCAGCGCTGCCACGGCCTGTTGGGCCCGACCCGCCGTGATCTTCAGATGCACCCCGTGCGCTAACTCAGACAAGCGCTGCAGCATGGCTGCCAGATTCACCGGTTCGTAACAGAACAGGCTGACCGTCAAGGGCTGTGCGCCAGGCGCGAATGAAGGCATTGGCAATCCTGGCTCGCGCAGCAAGCCACCGGTCTGCGCCGTGAAGCCGGGATAGAAAAACCATTTGGTACATCCCTTCGCCGGCCCGCTCAGCACTGGCGAGGGCAACCCATGCATGCGCGCCACATAGGCCTCGGCGCTGAGGTACTCCAGGTTGAGCCAGATGCAGGATCGGGGGTTTTGCCCCAACATCACCTGGTAACTGTGGGGCAACTCGCAGCCAAAGGCTTCGATGACCACATCGGCAAGGTCACCAGGGGCAGTGAGCGGCCAGGGCAAGACTTGCACCTGCGGATGCCCTGCGGGCGCCATCCAGGCCAGTGCAGAGGCATCGTCGACCCAGAGCCTGACGCGCATCCCCAGCGCACCCAATGAGCGCGCCAGGCGCCAGCACACCCCAAGATCGCCGTGGTTGTCGATGACCTGGCAAAAAATATCCCAGCGCAGCTCCAAAGGGGCGGCTTCAAGGGTTGAGCGGGGGGAGGCTGTCATGGCCTATTTATACCGCGAGCGCCTGGGGTTGCAGAGTCGGCACAATAGCCCCATGTCTTCTTCACATGTCTTTCCCGAACCATTGCTGGCCGAGGTGGCCGCTTTGCCGGCATTGCCGGGGGTGTACCGCTATTTCGACGCGGAAGACCAGGTGTTGTACGTGGGCAAGGCCATCAACCTGCGCAAGCGGGTGTCCAGCTACTTTCAGCGCGAGCACGGCGGAACGCGCATTGGTCACATGGTGGGCAAGATCGTGCGGATGGAAACCACGGTGGTGCGCTCGGAGGCGGAGGCCTTGCTGCTGGAAAACAACCTCATCAAGACGCTCAAGCCCAAGTACAACATTCTTTTTCGGGACGATAAGAGCTACCCTTACTTGAAGCTCACGCGGGCCCGTCCCGCCGGTGCCGCAACAGCTGATTCAGCCCCCCATCCGGCGGACATTCCAAGGGTGGTGTACTACCGCGGCGCGGTCGACAAGCGACATGACTATTTTGGGCCTTACCCCAGTGTGTGGGCGGTGCGCGAAGCCATTTGGCTGATGCAAAAAGTCTTTCACTTGCGCACCTGCGAGGACACGGTGTTCAGCCATCGCACGCGCCCATGTTTGCTGTTTCAAATCAAGCGCTGCTCGGGGCCTTGTGTCGGCCATATCTCGGTGGAAGACTATGCCAAGGACGTGGCCAGCGCCACTCGTTTTTTGCGTGGTGAAACCCAGCAAGTCATGGCCGATTTGGAGCAGCGCATGTTGGCGCATTCCGACAAGCTTGAGTTCGAGCAAGCCGCAGAACTGCGCAACCAGATCACGGCGCTTTCCAAGGTGTTGCACCAACAAGCGGTGGACACTGTGGATGACCAGGACGTGGACATTCTGGCTGTGCAAATTCAAGGCGGCAAAGCCTGCGTCAACCTCGCCATGGTGCGCGGTGGCCGCCATTTGGGCGACCGGCCTTACTTTCCGATGCATGTCGAGGATGCCGAGCCTGCGGAAGTGCTGGAGGCTTTTCTGGCCCAGCATTACCTGGAGGTGCCGGTGCCGCCAGCGCTGATCACCAGCCATCGTGTGGACAAAGGCTTGATCGATGTCCTCAGCGAGCAAAGCGGCGTGCGCATCAGCGCTGTGCATCAGCCGCGAGAGCAGCGGCGCATCTGGCTGGAAATGGCGCAACAAAATGCACAAATTCAATTGACGCGCTTGCTGGCCGAAGAGGGCTCGCAGCAAGCGCGCACCCGCGCCTTGCTGGAAGCTTTGGACCTTGCGCCAGAAGACTTTGATGGCTTTCGCATCGAGTGCTTCGACATTTCACACACGGCGGGTGAGGCCACGCAGGCCTCGTGCGTTGTCTTTCACCACCACAAAATGCAGGCCTCGGAGTACCGGCGATACAACATCGAGGGCATCACGCCGGGGGATGATTACGCCGCCATGCGCCAAGTGCTGATGCGCCGATACAGCAAACTCGCCGAAAGTGTTCGCCTGGGGGAAGGGCGCTTTCCAGATTTGGTGTTGATCGACGGCGGCAAAGGGCAGGTGGGCATGGCGCGCGAAGTTTTCGAATCTCTGGGCTTGGACCTGTCTCGCATCGTCGGTGTGGAAAAGGGCGAGGGCCGCAAGGTCGGCCTTGAAGATCTGGTGTTTGCCGATGGTCGCGAAAAAGTTTATCTGGGACGCGACTCGGCGGCCTTGATGCTGGTGGCGCAAATTCGCGACGAAGCCCACCGCTTTGCCATCACCGGCATGCGTGCCCAGCGGGCACGCGTGCGCGTGGGCGGCAGCAAGCTTGAAGACATTCCTGGTGTGGGCCCGAAAAAACGCGCCCGCCTGTTGCAACGCTTCGGCGGCGTGCGCGGCGTGGCCGAAGCCAGTGTGCAAGACCTGTGCACTGTGGATGGCATTTCCGAAGACCTCGCACAAGCCATCTACCAAGCCTTGCGCTAGCACCCCTCATCGCAAGCGCAATCTCATGCTCAGAGCTTCACGCCAAATTTGTTCGCGTAGTCTTCCAACGAAGGCAGGATAGAGGGGTGCAGTTGCACACCCTCTTTCAGCTGCTGCGCGCGGCGCGCCAACCCGCCCTCACCGGGCAAGCGCACCGGGCGTTGCGGATCGATGGGCTTGTTGGTGCGACAACGTTCAGCCACGGTATCCATCTGGCGCAGGAACTCGGCGTGACCGCCAAAGGCTTTCAGGTCGTACAGGGTGATGTGCACCGTCGCACCCCAGCCCTCTTTCGGGTCTGCTCGGCCATGGCCCGCCAAACCCCCTGTCAGCGATTCAACCAGCAAAGACAAGCCATAGCCCTTGTGTCCGTGGGTGAGGCCGCCCACTGGCAACAGGGTGCCGGGAGGGGTGGCAAACAGCAGGGCCGGGTCGTTGCTGGGGTTGCCGTCTGCATCGATCAGCACATCGTAGGCATATTTCTCGCCGGCCTTGTGCTTGCGGTTGCTCATGCCATTGGTGGTGATGGAGGCAGAAATGTCCACCATCACGCCACTTTCGTCGCTCAAAGGAAAGCCCAGTGCCAAGGGGTTGGGCGTGAACACCGCCTGAGTGCCGCCAAAAGGCGCCACACTGGCCGAGTTGGCGTCGGAGCAGGCCAGCACCATCAGCAAATCGTCTTGCAGTGCGCGCAACAGATACACAGCCAGACAGGCAATGTGGTGGCTGCGGCGGATGACCAGCGAGGACACACCGAGTTCGCGCGCACGTGGGGTCAGCGTGTCCATGGCCTGTTTCATCAGCCAGGGGCCGGGCAGGCGCTGCCCGTCCCACAGCAGGGCAGCAGGGCGATCGGAGACCACCAGGGGCGCCCCCTGGGCACGCATGCTGCCTGTTTCCAACTCTTTGAGGTAGCCAGCCAGCAACGCCAAACCATGGGTGTCGTGGCCTAACAAGTCACCCTGGACCAAGGTGTCGGCCACGCACTCGGCGAGTTCGGTTTGCATGCCCGCCTTTTGCAGCAAGGCGCTGGCATAGCGGTGAAGCTGTTCGGCGGCATAGCGGGGAGGTGAGGTCATGGTGTCTCCTGGGGGTTTCTACGAAGCCATGCGGCAAGTCGGAAAAGCGGTTTTTCTTCTAAAATCATATCGTATGACGAATAACACATCTTCTCTTCCTTCGGCACTGCGCATGTTTGACTTGCGCGGTCGTACTGCCTTGATCACGGGCTCCAGTGGTGGCATTGGCTTTGCGCTGGCGCGCGGCCTGCTGTCGGCCGGGGCGCGGGTGATTCTCAATGGTCGCGATACTGGCAAGCTGTCACGCGCGGCACAGACCCTGCGTGATGAAGTTCAGGCCGCAACGGGCGATGGGGCGCAGCGCGTGCTCAGCGAAGGTTTCGATGTCACGGCCCAGGCCGAAGTCGATGCGGCCATTGCCCGCATTGAAACCCAAGCGGGGGCCATCGATATTTTGGTCAACAACGCCGGCATGACCTTTCGCTCGCCACTCGACCAGTTCCCGGTGGCGCAGTGGCACAACATCATGCGCACCAACCTGGACAGCGCGTTTTTGGTGTCACGCGCTGTGGCGCAACACATGATTCAGCGTCAGCGGGGCAAGATCGTGAACATCTGCTCGGTCCAGAGCGAACTCGGACGGCCCGGTATTGCGCCGTATGCGGCCTCCAAAGGCGCCATGAAAATGCTGACCAAGGGCATGGCCATCGATTGGGGCAAGCACGGCATTCAGGTCAACGGCTTGGGGCCGGGCTACTTCAAGACCGAACTCACACAGTCCCTGGTGGCCGATGAAAAGTTCAGCGCCTGGCTGATTGGCCGCACCCCCAGCGCGCGTTGGGGCGATGTGCAAGACTTGGTTGGCGCCGCGGTCTTCCTGTCCAGTGCTGCCTCTGATTTTGTCAATGGTCATATCCTTTACGTGGACGGCGGCGTGACCGCCACTCTTTGAAACCGGAGAATCTCATGCCTCAAGCCCTCGTCATCCATTCCGCCCGCGATCTGCGCATTGAAGACACGCCGCATGAAGCCTTGGGTGAAAACCAACTGCGCGTGCACATGCGCGCCGGTGGCATTTGTGGCTCCGATCTGCATTACTTTCAGCATGGTGGCTTTGGCACTGTCCGTGTCAAGCAACCCATGGTGCTGGGCCACGAGGTGTCGGGTGTGGTGGCCGAGGTGGGCGCCGCGGTCAGGTCAATTCAAGCCGGCACCCGCATTTCGATCAGTCCCAGCCGTCCCTGCGGCCATTGCGCGTATTGCCAAAAGGGCCAGCACAACCATTGCCTGAACATGCGTTTTTATGGCAGTGCCATGCCTTGGCCTCACATTCAGGGCGCCTTCCGGCAAGAGTTGATCATCGAGGCCTGGCAAGCCCATGCCGTCGCGGACAACGTGAGCGATGCCGAAGCGGCCATGGCCGAGCCGCTGTCGGTGGCCCTGCATTCTGTGCGCCGTGCTGGCGATCTGCTGGGCAAGCGCGTGTTGGTCACAGGCTGCGGTCCCATTGGCGCCTTGATCGTCATCGCAGCGCGCCGCGCCGGAGCCGCCGAAGTGGTGGCCACGGACGTGACCGACCAAACCCTGGCGCGTGTGCGCCAAGTCGGGGCCGACCACACGGTCAACGTGGCCACCCACCCTGATGGACTGGACGGCTACAAGGCCGACAAAGGTTACTTTGATGTGCTGATTGAAGCCAGCGGCAATGCGCAGGCTTTGCGCGCAGGTTTTGACGTACTCAAGCCGCGCGGCATCATTGTGCAGGTGGGCACGGGCGGTGAAATCAGCATTCCCCTCAACGTGTTGGTCGCCAAAGAGTTCGACCTGCGCGGCTCCTTCCGCTTCCACGAAGAATTTGCCTTGGCAGTCGAGCTGATGAACAAAGGCTTGGTCGACGTCAAGCCTCTGATCAGCCACAGCTTGCCGTATACCCAATTCGAAGAAGCTTTCGCGCTGGCCGCAGACCGCCACCAGTCGATGAAAGTCCAGCTGACTTTCGCTTAAGCAACGATTTCTTTTCGGCTTGGGATTGCAGTGGCCCTGAGGGGGGGCCTAACAAAGCCGTCAGCGGGCAAAAATTTCCAGCAGGCGGTCGAGGCCACCGGACGCGATCGACACCCTTGCCTGCTCACGCACTTTCGGCTTGGCGTGGTAAGCCACCGAGAGGCCGCCGGCATCGGCGCAGGCTTTCATCATTGGCAAATCGTTGGCGCCATCCCCCATGGCGATGGCTTGGCCCGGCGTGATCCCCAGCTGTGCGCAGGTTTGCAACACCATGCGGCGCTTTTCTTCGCCGTCGCAAATGTCGCCCCAGGGTTGGTCCACCATGCGGCCGGTGAGCAAGCCGTTCTCGATTTCGAACACATTGCTGCGCGTGAAGTCGATGCCCAGGGTGTCACGCACGCGGTCGGTGAAATAAGTGAAGCCGCCGCTGACCAGCAGCACTTTCAAGCCCGCAGCCTTGCAGGCTTGCACCAGTTCGGCGGCCCCCGGGTTCAGACGCAAGCGTTGCTGGTAGACCTCGCTCAAGGCGCTTTCGGGCACGCCCTTGAGCAGAGCCACGCGCCGGCGCAGGCTGTCTTTGTAGTCGGTGATTTCGCCGCGCATGGCCGCTTCGGTGATGGCCGCCACTTCGGCCTTGCGGCCGGCGGCGTCAGCCACCTCGTCAATGCACTCGATATTGATCAGGGTCGAGTCCATGTCGAAGGCAATCAAGCCAAAATTTTTCAGCGACAAGGGTGGGGTCACGCCCTGCAAGGTCAGGCCGGGGGAAACAATCGTGCTCATGAGGTTTCTTTGACGTTGGGTTGTCCAAGGCTGCGCAGCACATCGCGAACCAGCTGGGCACGCTGGTGCACATCGGTGAGTTCGCGTTCAATGCGCAATTTGTCATTGCCCGCCAATTTGATGTGACGGTTTTTCTGAACCAGTTCGATGATGCGCATGGCATCGATCGGCGGGTTGGGTTTGAAGCTGATGTGGGTCACCCCCGGCGCGGAATCCACTTTGGCCACGCCATAGGGCCGTGCGATCACGCGCAGGCGGTGCACATCAATCAGGGTTTGCGCCTGTACGGGCAGCTTGCCAAAGCGGTCCACAATTTCTTCCAGCAAGGCGTCGACCTGGTCAGAGTTCTTGGCCATTGCCAGTTTTTTATAGAACGACAAACGCAGGTGCACATCGCCGCAGTAGCTGTCGGGCAACAGGGCCGGCGCGTGCAAATTGATTTCGGTGGTGACATTCAGCGGGCTTAGCAGGTCGGGCTCTTGGCCGTTCTTCAATGCGCGCACGGCTTCGGCCAACATTTCGTTGTAAAGCTGAAAGCCCACTTCCATCATGTTGCCACTCTGGCTCTCGCCCAGCACTTCGCCAGCGCCACGAATTTCCAAGTCGTGCATGGCCAGGTAAAAGCCCGAGCCCAGCTCTTCCATTTGCTGGATCGCCTCCAGCCGCTGCGCGGCCTGCTTGGTCAGGCCGTCGATTTCAGGCACCAGCAAATAGGCATAGGCCTGGTGGTGGCTGCGACCCACACGGCCGCGCAATTGGTGCAACTGGGCCAAGCCGAACTTGTCGGCGCGGCTGATCAGAATGGTGTTGGCCGTCGGCACATCAATGCCGGTTTCAATGATGGTGGAGCACAGCAAAATGTTGTAGCGCTGGGCCACGAAGTCACGCATCACGCGCTCGAGTTCTCGCTCGGGCATTTGGCCGTGGGCGATGGCGATGCGGGCTTCGGGCAGGAATTCTTCAAGCTTGGCCTTGCGGTTCTCAATGGTCTCCACTTCGTTGTGCAAGAAGTAGCATTGCCCGCCACGTTTCAACTCGCGCAACACCGCTTCACGGATCACGCCTTGCCCCTCGTTGCGCACAAAGGTCTTGATGGCCAGCCGGCGTTGCGGGGCGGTGGCGATCACGCTCAAATCACGCAAGCCCTCCAGCGCCATGCCCAAGGTTCGCGGAATGGGTGTGGCGGTCAGGGTCAGCACGTCCACCTCGGCGCGCAGTGACTTCATCGCCTCTTTGTGGCGCACCCCAAAGCGGTGCTCCTCATCGATGATGAGCAAGCCCAGGTTTTTGAATTTGACAGACTCGCTCAGCAATTTGTGGGTGCCCACCACGATGTCCACCGTGCCTTCGGCAATGCCAGCCGCGGCGGCGTTGATTTCTTTGGTGGTGCGAAAGCGGCTCATCTCCGCAATCTTGACCGGCCATTTGGAGAATCGGTCGGTCAGGGTTTGAAAATGCTGCTCGGCCAACAGCGTGGTCGGCGCGAGGAAGGCCACTTGCCTGCCCCCCGTCACGGCAATGAAGGCGGCACGCAAAGCCACCTCGGTTTTGCCAAAGCCCACATCACCACACACCAAACGGTCCATAGGCTGTGGGCTGATCATGTCTTGAATCACAGCGTGAATCGCGGCCCGCTGATCCGGTGTCTCTTCGAAGCCGAAATCGTTGGCAAACACTTCGTAGTCTTGCGCAGCATAGCGAAAGGCATGGCCTTCGCGGGCGGCGCGGCGCGCGTACACGTTCAGCAATTCAGCCGCGGCATCGCGCACTTGCTCGGCGGCACGGCGGCGGGCTTTGTCCCATTGGCCGGAGCCCAGGCGGTGCATGGGTGCCTCATCGGCACTCACGCCGGTGTAGCGGCTGATCAGGTGCAATTGGCTCACCGGCACGTACAGCACCGCCTTGTCGGCATATTCCAGGTGCAAGAATTCCTGCAGCGCCGCACTGCCATCGGCCAGGGTGTTGCCCATGTCCAGATGGATCAGGCCCCGGTACCGCCCGATACCATGCGCGCTGTGCACCACTGGGTCACCGAGTTGCAGTTCGGACAGGTCTTTGATGAGCGCGTCGACATCGCTGACTTGTTCTTGCTTTTTGCGACGGCGTGCCGTGGGGCCGCTGGCAAACAGTTCGGTTTCCGTGACCAGGTCCAGGCCTTGCTCGACCCAGGCAAAGCCGGCATAAAGCGGGGCTGTGGCCAGCCCGAAGGTTTCCTCGCTGGTGAGAAAGTCTTCCAGCGAGTCAAACACCGGCGTGTCCATTTGGCTGGCCCGCAGAAAGTCCAGCAGGCTTTCGCGGCGGCCATCGCTTTCGGCCAGCACCAAGACACGGTGAGTCGTTTGCGCCGTGTGCGCTTTCAGCCGCAGCAAGGGGTCATCGGTGCCGCGCTCGGCGCGAATGTCCGGCAAGCGTTGGGCGAAGGCGTTGTCCGCCACGTCTTCCAGCTGAGGTCGCAAAGAGAGCTGCGCGTGGACATTGGCGCGGGCATAGAACTGCTCTGCACTGAGGAACAGGGCCGACGGTGGCAGGGCCGGCCGTTGAGGGTCACCTTGCACCAAGCGGTAGCGGTCTTGGGTGTCCTCCCAAAAGCGTTGAAAAGCGCTTTCGAGTTCGCCGTGCAGGACCATCACGGCCTGCTCGCCCAGGTAATCGAACACCGTGGCAGTGTCTTCAAAAAACAAGGGCAGGTAGTACTCAATGCCGGCCGTGGCCACGCCCAATCCCATGTCTTTGTAAAGCCGGCTGCGCGTGGGGTCGCCTTCGAGCAATTCTCGCCAGCGGCTGCGGAATTTTCCCCGTGCGGCTTCGTCCATCGGAAACTCCCGGCCTGGCAGCAAGCGCACTTCGGGCACCGGATAGAGGCTGCGCTGGCTATCGGGGTCGAAGGTTCGAATCGAGTCGATTTCGTCGTCGAACAGGTCCAGACGGTAGGGCACCAGCGACCCCATGGGGAACAGATCGATCAAGCCGCCCCGGACAGCATATTCGCCTGGGCTGACCACTTGGGTCACATGCTGGTAACCAGCCAAGGTCAATTGCGATTTGAGCTGGGCTTCGTCCAGGTGTTGCTTGACTTTCAAATGAAAGGTGTAGCCAGCCAAGAAAGCGGGCGGGGCCAGCCGGTAAAGGGCGGTGGTGGCCGGAATCAGCACCACATCGGCTTCGCCCTGAGAAATGCGCCACAGCGTAGCCAGGCGTTCGCTGATCAGGTCTTGGTGTGGCGAGAAGCTGTCATAAGGCAAGGTTTCCCAATCGGGAAACAGCACGCAGCGCAAATCGGGCGCGAAGAAAGGCATTTCTTCCAGCAGCCGCTGTGCATCCTGGGCATCGGCCGTGACCATCGCCACACGGCGCCCCTGGGCTTTTTCACGCTCGCCCAGGCGTGCCAGTAACAAGGCATCGGCAGAGCCGACGGGGCGGGGCAGGGTAAAGCGTTTGCCGGGGAGAAGGGAGGGTGCTTGCATCAAAAAAGGGGCCGAACAATGACAAACCACCCCAGGCACGACAGTGTGGGGTGGTAGAAGGATTTTAGAATGAGGCCAGCTTCAACACACACCGCATGGCCACTGTCCCCGAAAAGATACATGTTTTGATTCCCTGCGCAGGCTCTGGCAGCCGCGCAGGCACAGCCTTGCCCAAGCAATACACCTTGCTGGAAGGCCAGCCTCTGGTGATTCACACGGTGAAGGCTTTTGCGCAGGTTGCGGGCTTGAGCCAGTGCCTGCTGGTGGTCGCGCCTGGCGACGTCACCTTGTCGGACTTTCTGACGCAATACGGGCTAGGGCATTGGTCAGTGGCATCGGTTGGCGGTGCCACGCGCGCCCAAAGCGTTCTGGCTGGCTTGCGCCATTTGCACTCTCAAGGTGCCAGCGACGCCGACTGGGTGATGGTGCATGATGCTGCGCGCTGCCTGATTGAGCCAGCCCACATTGCCAACCTGATATCGGCTTGCAGAGCCGATGCCGTGGGTGGCTTGCTGGCGCAACCGCTGGCCGATACCCTTAAATCAGAGCGGGGCGGGCGTGTACAAGCCACGCTGGACCGCAGTGGCAAATGGTTGGCTCAAACCCCGCAAATGTTTCGTCTGGGCGTGCTGGCCGAGGCTTTGGTCCAGGCTGGCGATGCGGTCACCGATGAAGCCTCCGCCATGGAGCACATCGGGCTCGCCCCCTTGCTGGTGCGCGGCAGCGCACACAACTTCAAAGTCACTTACCCTGAAGATTTTCAATTGGCGCGCGCATTGTTGGCGGCACGCCAGGCCAACAAGGAGGCCTCTGCATGAGCGATTTACCGTTTCGCATCGGCGAAGGCTGGGATGTCCACGCCCTGGTGCCTGGGCGACCACTGATTTTGGGCGGGGTGCATGTCCCGCACGACAAAGGCCTGCTGGGGCACTCGGATGCCGACGTCTTGCTGCATGCCGTCATCGATGCCTTGCTGGGGGCCGCCGCGTTGGGGGACATCGGCCGTCATTTTCCGGACACCGACGCACGCTTTCATGGCGCTGATTCGCGACTTTTGTTGCGGCATACCGCAGGCTTTTTGAAGGCTGCCGGTTGGCAGATTGGCAACATCGACAGCACCATTGTGGCCCAGGGCCCGAAATTGGCGGCCTGGTTGCCCACCATGGCTGAACATATCGCACTAGATTTGGGTCTGCATGTGCGCCAAGTCAACGTCAAAGCCAAAACGGCAGAAAAACTGGGTCCCGTGGGCCAAGGCCAAAGCATGGAGGCCCGTGCAGTGGCTTTGTTGGCGCGCCTCAGCTAGCAGCGATGGCGGGAGGGCCGCCTCGGTTGGCCATGTAGTCGAGTGCTGCAACCATCTCTCGAACCACGCGCCGATGCTCCACTGACAAAGCCATGTAGCGCTTGACCATTTGATGGTCTGCCAAGTTCAACTCATCAGGGACCAATGCTTCCATCAACGGCAATCGGGTGGGAGCATGGTCAGGCCCAAACAGCAGGTCGTTGGGGCTGATGTGAAGCCAGTCACTGAGAACCCTCAGCTTGTCTTGTTTGGGCAAAGAAATGCCAATCAGCCAGTTGCGGGCCGCATGGGTGGTGATGCTGTTACCCCAGTAACGGAGGTTGAATTCATTGGCCAGCACCGTGGCAGAAGGCTTGTAGCCCGAGTCCTGCATGGCAGTGCGGAGCCTTTGCGAAAATTTTTGCGCTTCGGTCAGAATGGCGTTCTTGGTCATGGTGCCAAAAATAATCAATTTCACCGCATTTGACGTAAGTTTTACTTGTTTTTATAAATATTTTCATACATATAAATTGCAAATTAATTCACAGGAGTTCAAATGGGAAATGGACTTATTGCGCGACCCAACCGCCATCCATGTTCCATGCCACACCGCGCACATTGCCCGCGGCCGCAGAGCAGAAGAAAACCGCCAATTCGCCGAGTTCTTCCGGCGTGGTGAATTGCATGGAGGGTTCTTTTTCACCCAGCAAAAGCTTGGTGGCCTCGTCGTTGGAGATGCCCAAAGCCGTAGCCTTGGCGTCCA
Source organism: Limnohabitans sp. (assembly GCA_018882835.1). GTDB lineage: Bacteria > Pseudomonadota > Gammaproteobacteria > Burkholderiales > Burkholderiaceae_C > Limnohabitans. The sequence goes on along the minus strand of VERE01000001.1, from coordinate 47,576 downwards.
CTTGCTTTTGTACCAGGGGGGTCAGTACCCAGCCGGGACAAATGGCGTTGCAGGTCACGCCAGTGGTGGCATTTTCCAGCGCAGTGACCTTGGTCAAGCCCACGATGCCATGCTTGGCAGCAACATAGGCGGCTTTCTGGACCGAGGCCACCAGGCCGTGGACCGAGGCCACGTTGATGATGCGGCCCCAGTGGGCCGCTTGCATGGCAGGCAACGCCAGTCGGGTGGTGTGAAACGCGCTGCTGAGGTTGATGGCGATCACTGCATCCCAGCGCTCAACCGGAAATTGCTCGATCGGGGCCACGTGTTGAATGCCAGCGTTGTTGACCAGGATGTCCACGCGTCCAAATTGCTGGGCGCTGAATTTCATCATGTCCTCGATCTCGGCGGGCTTGCTCATGTCTGCGCCGTGGTAAGCCGTCTTGACGCCCAAGGCTTGAATGTCTTTTTCAGGGGTGGCATGGTCGCCAAACCCATTGAGCACGATGTTGGCGCCTTGGCGCGCCAAAGCCTTGGCGATCCCCAAACCGATGCCGCTGGTGGAACCTGTGACCAATGCGGTCTTGCCGCTGAGAAAACCTTGAGACATTTGAAACTCCAGTCGTTTACGATCTAGCCTGTGATCCACAGGGAATGCCAAGGATTATCTCTGCTCATATTGCATTCCCCTGACGCCCAGACTGATGAAAAGCCACTCTCCCGATTTGCCTTTGACCCACGCCGTTGTTGCTGTGGCTCAGCAAGGCCTGGTGAACGCGCCAGAAGGCCTGGCGCGCGCACGCGCTTTCGCAGAACCGTTGCTGGCCGATGCCCATCTGGACACAGGTGAAAACATCCTGGCGCACGCGGATGCCATGGTGGCCATTCTGCGAAGCATTGGCGGATCGGAGGCCATTCAGGCGGCCAGCTACCTGGTCTACGCTTGTGAGCACCTCAACAAGCCACAAGATGTCATTGGCAAAGCCTTTGGTGAAGCGGAAGCCCAACTGGCAGTGGAAACCACCCAGCTGATTCACGTACAACGCCAGGCCCGCACGGTTCAGGGGGCTTCAGCGGCGGGGGCCGATTCGGGCCTGCATGCCGAGAACGTGCGTCGCATGCTCCTGGCTTTTTCGCGCGACCTGCGGGTGGTGTTGTTGCGGCTGGCTTCGCGCTTGCAAACCTTGCGGCACTTCGCGGCCAGTCGCTTGCCTGTGCCCTACGGTTTGGCCCACGAGTCGCTGCATGTGTTCGCCCCCCTGGCCAACCGCCTCGGCATTTGGCAAATCAAATGGGAGATGGAGGACCTGGCCTTTCGGTTTCTGGAGCCTGACACTTACCGCGAGGTCGCCCGCTTGCTGGATGAGAAGCGCACTGAGCGCGAGCAATACATGCAAGGTTTGCGCGACAAACTCACGCAAGATTTGAAAGCGCAGGGCATCGAGGCGCAAGTGCAGGGGCGTCCCAAGCACATTTACAGCATCGTCAAAAAGATGCGCGGCAAATCGTTGAGCTTTGACAAGATCTTCGATATCAGGGCCTTGCGTGTGGTGGTACCCAGCGTGCCTGATTGCTATGCCGCATTGAGCTGGGTCCACTCTCATTTCCAACCTGTGGTGGAAGAGTTTGATGACTACATTGCGCGCCCCAAGTCCAATGGGTACCAGAGCTTGCACAGCGTGGTGCGCGATGCTGACGGGAAAGCCATCGAGGTGCAAATTCGCACGCAGGACATGCATGCCCATGCCGAGTTGGGCGTGGCCGCGCACTGGGCCTACAAAGAAGCTGGGGCCAAAGGTTATGCGGGGGTCAGTGCCAGCAGCCATTACGACGCCAAAATTGCGGTGCTCAGGCAGTTGCTGGCCTGGGAGCGCGAGTTGGCAACATCGGGTCAGTCGCAGCCCGGCCGAGCCACTTCGGACGCCATGTCCGACAGAATCTATGTGCTGACGCCCGATGCGGCCATTGTTGAATTGCCACAGGGCAGCACCGCGGTTGATTTTGCCTACAGCGTGCATACCAACTTGGGCCATCGCTGTCGGGGGGCACGGATCGACGGGACCATGGTCCCTCTGAACACACCCTTGAAAAACGGACAGACCGTCGAGGTCATTGCGGTCAAAGAAGGTGGCCCCTCCCGCGATTGGCTCAACCCGGAGCTCGGGTTTTTGGCCAGCCCCAGGGCGCGCGCCAAAGTCCGGTCGTGGTTCAATGCCTTGCTCACCCAAGAGACAGTCTCACGTGGGCGCGATGCCGTTGAAAAATTGCTGCAGCGCGAAGGTCGCACGGCCATCAAGCTTGAAGATTTGGCCAGCCAACTCGGCTTCAAGTCGGCCGATGATCTGTTCGAGGTCGTGGGCAAGGACGAGTTCTCTTTGCGCAACATTGAAACCCTGCTGAACCCCCCAGAGGTTGTCAATGTGCCGCTGGATGAGCAAATCATCCTCAAGAAAGCCAAGCCTTCTGGCCACAGCACACGGGGCGGCGTGTTGGTCGTGGGGGTGGATTCATTGCTCACTCAACTGGCCCGCTGCTGCAAACCCGCGCCCCCTGACGCCATACAGGGTTTCGTCACGCGCGGCAAAGGGGTCAGCATCCATCGCGCGAACTGCAGCAACTTCAGGCAAATGAAGCAGCGCAGTGAAGACCGCGTGATTGACGTCGAGTGGGGGCGATCGGCTGCCAGTGAGACGGTTTACTATCCAGTGGATGTTGCCGTCGAGGCAATCGATCGGCAAGGTCTGCTGCGCGATATTTCTGAAGTGTTTGCCAAGGAAAAGATGAACGTCATCGGTGTCCAGACGCAATCTATCAAGGGCCTGGCTTGGATGACCTTCACCATCGAGGTCAGTGATTCGGCGCGCTTGGCCAAGGTGCTCACTGTGGTGAAAGAGGTCAAAGGCGTACGTACCGCAAGGCGTCGTTGAAAACCCTGTTACAATTCTTTTCTCGACAACACAGGCGCGTAGCTCAGCTGGTTAGAGCACCACCTTGACATGGTGGGGGTCGTTGGTTCGAGTCCAATCGCGCCTACCAATTTCCCGTAACGTCCAGCCACCCGGAGATCCCCTTTCAGGGAAAACCTCAGGGGTTCGACAATTTGCGGCCTTCCTACAATCTCGCTGAGGCACCCGCATCGCGTACAGGAATCAAACCCGTGGTCAGCAAAAAACAAGCATCTTCCGCCGCAGAAAGCGCTACCACACAGCGCATCATCAAGAAGTATCCCAACCGCCGGCTCTATGACACGCTCACGTCGTCGTACATCACCCTGGCTGAGGTCAAGCAGATGGTGATGGACAACCTGCCGGTGGTGGTGCTGGACGCCAAGACGCAGGAAGACCTGACCCGCAGTATTTTTTTGCAAATCATTCTGGAAGAGGAAACCGGCGGCGTACCGATGTTCACCGAGCGCGCGCTGGCCAATATCATCCGTTTTTACGGGCATGCCATGCAAGGCTTCATGGGCACTTACCTGGAGAAAAATGTGCAGTCGTTCATGGACATCCAGCACAAAATGAGCGAGCAGTCACAAACCTTGTCGCCCGAAATGTGGAAACAATTCATGACCATGCAGTCCCCCTTGCTGCAGGGCATGATGGGCAGTTATGTGGAGCAATCGCAGAACATGTTTGTGCAAATGCAAGACCAGCTGCAAAAGCAAACCGAGCAGGTTTTGGGCGCCATGGGCCTGAAGCGCTGAACAACATGAACGACACCCCCACTGCGACCAATGCATCACCCCGGGTCGGGTTCGTCAGCCTGGGCTGCCCCAAGGCCTTGACCGATTCCGAGCTGATTCTCACGCGCTTAAGTGCCGAGGGCTACCAAACCTCCAAAACATTTGAAGGCGCTGACCTGGTCATCGTCAACACTTGCGGTTTCATTGACGATGCGGTGCAGGAAAGCCTGGACACCATTGGCGAGGCGCTGGCCGAGAACGGCAAGGTGATCGTGACCGGCTGTCTGGGCGCGCGCGCCGCCGAAAGCGGCGACAACCTGGTCAAGGCCATGCATCCCAGCGTGCTGGCCGTGACCGGGCCGCATGCCACCGACGAAGTCATGGATGCCGTGCATGCGTTCTTACCCAAGCCGCATGATCCGTTCATCGACCTGGTGCCGCAAGCCTTTGGCGAGGCGGGCATCAAATTGACGCCGCGGCATTACGCTTACCTGAAGATCAGCGAAGGCTGTAACCACCGCTGTACCTTTTGCATCATCCCCTCCATGCGCGGTGACCTGGTGTCCCGCCCGATCGGTGACGTGATGAAAGAGGCCCGCGCCTTGTTCGAGGGCGGCGTCAAAGAGTTGTTGGTGATCAGCCAGGACACCTCGGCCTACGGCGTCGATGTTCGCTACCGCACGGGTTTTTGGGACGGCCAACCGATCAAGACGCGCACTCTCGAGTTGGTTCAAGCTTTGGGCCAATTGGCCGAGGGGTATGGCGCCTGGGTGCGTTTGCACTATGTGTACCCCTACCCCAGCGTGGACGAGATCGTCCCTCTGATGGCCTCAGGCTTGGTGCTGCCCTACCTGGATGTGCCTTTTCAGCACAGCCACCCCGACGTGCTCAAGCGCATGAAGCGCCCCGCCAGTGGCGAGCGCAACCTCGAACGCATTGCCCGCTGGCGCGAGTTGTGCCCGCAAATCGTGATTCGAAGCACCTTCATCGCTGGCTTTCCTGGTGAAACCGAAGAAGAGTTTCAGCACCTGCTGGACTTTGTGCGTGAGGCGCAAATTGACCGCGCAGGCTGTTTTGCCTACAGCCCGGTGAGCGGTGCCACCGCCAATGATCTGCCGGGCATGCTGCCCGCAGAGGTTCGCGACGAGCGCCGAGCACGTTTCATGGAAGTGGCTGAGGCGGTGTCGGTGGAAAAACTCAGGAAGCGTGTGGGTGCCAGCCTTCAAGTGCTGGTGGACTCGGCGCCTGGGGGCGGTAAAAAGGGCGGCGTGGGCCGCAGTTATGCCGACGCGCCCGAGATTGACGGGGTGGTGCATTTGTTGCCCCCTGAAAAGCTGAGCAAACGCCTCAAGGTGGGGGAATTCACCCGCGCCGAGGTGGTGGGAACGCAGGGGCACGACTTGGTTGCCTTGCCCGTTTAAAAAACATAAAAAAAGCCACTGAAGGGTCAGTGGCTTTCGTTAAGATTGGTGCCCAGGAAGGGACTCGAACCCCCACGATGTTACTCGCTAGTACCTGAAACTAGTGCGTCTACCAATTCCGCCACCTGGGCATTTCAGGAAAGAAAGGCATTGTATCAAAAAAATGAGTGCATCCAGCAGCCTGCTGGAAGAATTTGAAGGAACCGTTCAAGGCCATCGCGATGGCCACGGCTTTGTCCAACGCGACGATGGGGCGGCAGACATTTACCTGCCACCCAATGAAATGCGCGCCGTCCTGCACAAAGACCGGGTCAAAGCCCGGGTGGTGCGCTTCGATGGGCGCGGCCGTCCCGAAGGACGTGTGGTTGAAATCATTGAACGGCCTGCGCAACCTATCATCGGCCGCTTGTTGCAAGAAAGCGGCGTGTGGCTGGTGGCACCGGAAGACAAGCGCTATGGCCAGGACGTGCTGATTCCCAAGAGCGCCACCGGTTTGGCCAAAGTGGGGCAGGTGGTGGTGGTCGAGTTGACCGAACCGCCCAGTCTGTTTGGCCAACCTGTGGGACGCATCAAGGAAGTGCTGGGCGAGATGGACGACCCCGGCATGGAAATCGACATCGCCGTACGCAAATACGGCGTGCCGCACGAATTTTCACAGGCCTGTCTGGCATTGGCGCGCGGTTTGCCTGACAAGGTGCGGGCGCAAGACAAGCGAGAGCGCATTGACCTGACCGATGTGCCACTGGTGACCATCGACGGCGAAGACGCCCGCGACTTTGACGATGCGGTGTACTGCGAACCGGCACGTGTCGGACGCCGCAAGGGTTGGCGTTTGCTGGTGGCCATTGCGGACGTGAGCCACTATGTCGAGACCGGCAGCGCGATTGACATCGACGCCTACGATCGCGCCACCAGCGTTTACTTTCCGCGCCGCGTCATCCCGATGTTGCCCGAGAAGCTCTCCAATGGTCTGTGTTCGCTGAACCCCCACGTCGAGCGTTTGTGCATGGTCTGCGACATGCTGGTCACGGCCGATGGCGAGATTCACGCTTACCAGTTTTATCCGGCGGTGATGCACAGTCAGGCGCGTTTCACCTACACCGAGGTGGCGGCCATTCTGGGCAACACCCGCGGGCCGCAAGCCCAGGCACGCGCCGAACTGGTGCCGCATCTGATGGACCTTCACGATGTTTACCGCGCCCTGTTGCAGGCTCGCCAACGTCGCGGTGCGGTGGACTTTGAAACCACCGAGACCCAGATCGTCTGTGACGACAACGGCAGGATTGAAAAAATCGTGCCGCGCACCCGCAACGATGCGCACCGTTTGATTGAAGAGGCCATGTTGGCCGCCAATGCTTGCAGTGCCGACTTCATTTTGCAAAGCAAGCACCCCGGCCTGTTCCGTGTGCACGAGGGCCCCACGCCCGAGAAAAAAGAATTGCTGCGCAACTACCTGAAATCCACAGGCATTGGCATGAGCATCAGCGATGAGCCCAAGCCCGCAGAATTTCAGGCCATCGCGAACGCCACCAAAGACCGGCCAGACGCACAACAGATCCACAGCATGTTGCTTCGCTCCATGCAGCAGGCGATCTACACGCCCATCAACAGCGGCCACTTTGGCCTGGCATTCGAGGCTTATACCCACTTCACCAGCCCCATTCGGCGCTACCCCGATTTGCTGGTGCACCGCGTCATCAAGGCCATTCTGGCCAAGAAACGCTACCAACTGCCCAACTTGCCCACCCCTGGTGAAGCGCATGCGCGCTTGTCGCGGCGGCTGGCGTCGCGCGTCAAGCCGCCGGAAAACGCGATGGTCAAAGCGCGCAGCAGCCATCCCGACCAAACCGCTTGGGAGGCGGCGGGCCTGCACTGCAGCGCCAACGAGCGGCGGGCCGATGAGGCCAGCCGCGATGTGGAGGCCTGGCTCAAGTGCAAATACATGCGCGAGCACCTGGGCGAGGAATACAGCGGGGTGGTCACTGCGGCCACCGGATTTGGTGTGTTTGTCACGCTTGACGCGCTGTATGTCGAGGGCTTGGTGCACATCACCGAATTGGGCGGGGAGTATTTCCGCTTCGATGAGGCGCGCCAAGAGTTGCGCGGCGAGCGCACCGGGATTCGCTATGCCATCGGCACGCGGGTTCAGGTGCAGGTCAGTCGGGTCGACCTCGATGGTCGCAAGATCGACTTTCGTCTGGTGCGAGAGGGCGAGGAGCGCCCCCTCAAGGCGCCGCGCGAGCGCGGTCTGCGCGAACCTGCAGAGCGTGATGTGCCCGGTGCACGTCGCCGTGACAAAAAGGGCGGTGACAAAGGTGACAAAGCGGCAGCAGCGTCTGCGCCAAAATCACCCCTGCAATCCCTGAAAGCAGCTGTCAAAAAAGCTGTGTCGTTCAAAAAAGGGCGCAAGTCGCGCCGTTAATTCACAAGGATTTTTCATGAGTGATTCCAAAGTTGCCATCGTCACTGGTGCAGGTTCGGGGGTTGGCAAAGCCGCAGCCCTGACCTTGTTGAAAGCCGGTTACCGCGTGGTGCTGGCCGGTCGCCGCGCCGATGCATTGAATGAAACGCTGTCCGAAGCCGGCGCCGGCGTGACGGGCTTGGCCGTGCCAACCAATGTGGTCGACCCCGCGTCTGTCAAGGCTTTGTTTGACCAGGCAGTGGCTACCTATGGCCGTGTCGATGTGCTCTTCAACAACGCCGGCGTCAGCGCTCCTGCCGTGCCCCTGGAGGACCTGGACATCGAGATCTGGAAAAACGTGGTGGACACCAATTTGAACGGCATGTTCTATTGCATTCAGCAAGCCTTCCGCGTGATGAAGAGCCAATCGCCCCGTGGCGGTCGCATCATCAACAACGGCTCGATCTCGGCCACCACGCCGCGCCCCAACTCGATTGCCTATACGTCTACCAAACATGCGGTGTCGGGCCTGACCAAGACCGCCTCGCTCGATGGCCGCAAATACGACATCGCCGTGGGACAAATCGACATTGGCAACGCCGCCACCCCCATGGCCATGCGCATGGCCAAGGGCGTCATGCAAGCCCATGGTGAAGTGGCTGTGGAGCCCTTGATGGACGTGAACATCGTCGGCCAGTCGGTGCTCTACATGGCCAGTCTGCCCCTGGAGGCCAATGTGATGTTCCACACCGTCATGGCCACCAAGATGCCGTTTGCCGGCCGCGGTTGATCTCTCAGCAGGCCAGCATGTCAGCGGTCAACACGCTGTCTTGCGGGCCTTTTTCAGCGCGTTGGCCGTGAGCGTACACTGCGCCGCAGGCAGCTTCCCAGGCGGTCTGGCCTTGCGCCATGCGTGCGCCAATCATGCCTGCCAACACATCGCCGCTGCCCGCAGTGGAAAGCCGGGCATTGCCCGTGGGGTTGACATGCGGCAGGCCCTGCGCGCGCGCGATCACCGAGCCAGCCCCTTTGAGCACCACGCAGCTGTGGGTCAGCCTGGCCAGCGCCTGCGCGCTTGTGAGCCGGTCAGCTTGAACCTCGCTTGTGTCCATCCCCAATAAGCGTGCGGCCTCCAGTGGGTGGGGCGTCAGGACGGTTTCCAGTTGGCGTTGCCCTCGTTGTTGCAGCAAATGCAGCAAGCCCTGGTCTTGTGCGATGGCATTCAGGGCATCAGCGTCGAGCACCAGTCGGACTGCTCTGGAAAGCAGACGCGGCAAATGGGCGCGAATGGCTTCGCCCCCGCCGCAACCCGCCACCAGCGTGGCTTTGTCGTCCATTGACAAGGCGTCCGCAGGCCGCAGCATCAAGGCTGCGGGTGAGGCGAGGCCTTCGGCCTTTGCCAACAAGTGCACCATCACGCGCCCTGCGCCATCATGCAGTGCAGCGGTTCCAGCGAGCAAGGCTGCACCTGACATCCCGACATCACCGCCTAGTACGGCCACATCCCCAAAGTGGCCTTTATGGGCGTCATGCCAGCGCTTTGGCAAGGGGCTGGGCCCCTGCAGCCAGGCACAAGCGTCTTGTTCAGAAACGGCGAGGCCCAGGGTGTCCTGCCAAACCGTGCCGGCGCAGTCGCGCCCGGCGCGTGTGAACAAGCCGGGCTTGAGCGTCAGTAGGCTCAGCGTATGGCGGATTTGTCCGGGGTGAAGGGCCGGACCGTGCCAGACACCTGTGTCGGCATCCAGGCCTGTGGGGACATCCACGCACAGCACGGGGGCTGGGCTTGCACACAGTGCAGCCAGCGCATCGCCCATTCGGCCTGACGGGGCGGTGCGCGCTCCCAAGCCCAGCAGCGCATCGATGGCCAGATCCCAGGTTTTCGGGATGTCGGTGGTGATCGCCAGGCCCGCTTGCAGCACGCTTTGCAAGGCCCATTGCGTGTCTGCTGGCGGCGCCTTGCCATCTGCCCATCGGGTGACATGCACACGTTTGCCGGCTTGCTGCAGCCATTGCGCCGCCAGCAGGCCGTCGCCACCGTTGTTGCCGGGGCCACATGCGATCCAAATGTCTTGCGCGTGTGGCGCCAAGGCCAAGGCCAGGCGCGCCACGGACTCGGCAGCCCGCTGCATCAGGCTGTGGGGCGCAACCTGGGACAAGGCCTGGGTTTCCAGCTGGCGTGTGCTTGCCACAGAATGCAGGGGCCAGGCGGCGCGGGCAGAGATGCGTTGCAGGTTCATGATGGAAAGCGTTCCGACAGTTGGTAGCCATTCAGGTCCAGGCCAGGGTCGTGGCCTGAGATCAGGTCTGCCACCGCGCGGGCGCTGCCGCAACTGAGGGCCCAGCCGCTGGAGCCGTGCCCCAGGTTGAGCCAGATGCCTGGCACACCGCTGGCCCCCAGCAAAGGCGGCCCATCGGGCAGCATGGGCCGAGCGCCTTTCCAGATTTGGACGCCTTGGCTCAATTGTGCGCCGCCCGGAAACCAGTCGTTCAAAACTTTGTAGAGGGTTTGCACCGAGGCATCGCGCAGCCGCAAAGGGTCGCCGCCAATTTCAGCCGAGCCCGCCACTCGCACGCGGTTGCCCAGGCGCGAAATCGCAACCTTGTAGCGTTCGTCCATGAGGGCACTGCGCGGAGCATCCATGTCCTCGCGCACCGGCGCGGTCAGGGAGTAGCCATACACCGCGGTCAAAGGAATTCGCAAGCCCAGGGGCCGCAGCAAGTCTGCACTTTGAACACCCGCGCACATCACCACGGCCTCAAAGGTGGCCGCGCCGTGTCGGCCGTCCAATGTGGTGGGGGCTGCGGGCCGCAACGGGGAAAGGCTTTTCTTGAAATGAAAGCGCACACCCAGGGCTTCGGCGTGCTGACGCAGTTGCACCGCAAATTGGCGGCAGTTGGCCACTTCATCGTCGGGTAAATGAATGCCTGCGTGCAGTTCGGTGTCGACATTCAAGGCGGGTTCAAGGGCCAGCACGCCATGGCGGTCCAGGCGTTGAAAGGGGACACCCGCCTCACGCAAAAAATCCAGCGATGCTTGCACCAGTGTTTCGTCCTGGGCCGAACGCAACAACACGGTGTAGCCACTTCGGCGGTCGTAATCCATTTGCAGTTGGTGCGTCAGCTCATGCAGGCAGGCACGGCTGTAGAACGCCAGCCTTTGCATGCGCTCCCGGTTGACCTTGTATTGCGTTGGGTCGCAGGCCTTGAGCCAGCGGCGCATCCAAGCCAGGTCGCGCCAGCCGGGACGACCCAGCCGAACGGGGGCGTGCTGTTGGAACAAGTAACGCAACACCTTGCCAGGCATACCTTGGGCCGCCCATGGCGTCACATAGCCCGGCGCCAGAACGCCTGCATTGGCAAAGCTGGCGCCTTCGGCCACGGCACCATGGCGCTCAAACACTTCCACATCGTGACCACGGCGGGCCAATTCGTAGGCGGTGGTGACGCCGATGATGCCGGCGCCAATGACGGCAATTTTCATGGTGGCAGGGGTGTGCTCTGGGGTCTGATAGGGTGTGTTAGAATCTTTGGGTTTTGCGGAAAAATCCTGCAATTCAATCGCAAACCAGTTCCCTCAAGGTGTTGGCATGCCCGCATGCCGATCTCGAACTGGATTTTAGACCCAACCTTCGGAGTACTTTATGTCCACGACCATGCGCGAAATGCTGGAAGCCGGTGTGCACTTTGGCCACCAAACCCGCTTCTGGAACCCCAAGATGTCCCCGTTCATCTTCGGCCATCGCAACAAAATTCACATCATCAACCTGGAAAAAACACTGCCCATGTATTTGGAAGCAGTGAAGTTTGCCAAGCAGTTGTCGGCCAACCGCGGCACCATCCTGATGGTGGGCACCAAGCGCCAGGCGCGCGACATCGTGGCCGCTGAAGCCCGTCGTGCCGGCGTGCCCTTCGTCGAGCAGCGCTGGCTCGGCGGCATGCTGACCAATTTCAAAACCGTCAAGACCTCGATCAAGCGCTTGAAGGACATGAAGGCCCAGCAAGAAGCGGGCTTGGACAGCCTGTCCAAAAAAGAACAGCTGATGTTCACCCGTGAAATCGAAAAGCTGGAAAAAGACATTGGCGGCATCCAGGACATGGCCACTCTGCCCGACGCGATCTTCGTGATCGACGTGGGTTACCACAAGATTGCCGTGGCGGAAGCCAAGAAGCTGGGTATTCCCCTGATCGGCGTTGTCGACTCCAACCACTCGCCCGAAGGCATCGACTATGTCATTCCCGGCAACGATGACTCCTCCAAGGCTGTCACCCTCTACGCCCGTGGCATTGCCGACGCTATCCTCGAAGGCCGTGCCAATGCGGTCAACGACGTGGTCAAGGCCGTGGCCGAAGGCAACGACGAGTTCGTTGAAGTGGAAGACGGCGCTGCCGCCTGATTCCCGCGTCGCGTCAGCGTCCAAGGGGCTTGTGAAGCCCCTTTTTCGCGACTGAAACCGAATCTTGCTGAACACAACCCGATTGAACTGATTACGGAGAATACAAATGGCTGCAATTACCGCTAGCATGGTCGCCGAACTGCGCGCCAAGACCGATGCCCCCATGATGGAGTGCAAGAAAGCCCTGACCGAGTCCGATGGCGACATGGCCAAGGCCGAAGAGCTGCTGCGCGTCAAGCTCGGCAGCAAGGCTGGCAAAGCCGCTGCGCGCGTGACCGCTGAAGGCGTGGTCGCCAGCTTCATCAACGGCACCACCGGCGCCCTGATCGAAGTCAACTGCGAAACCGACTTTGTGACCAAGAACGACAGCTTCCTGGCCATGGCCCGTGCCGCTGCCGAACTGGTGGCCAAGCACAACCCTGCCAGCATCGAAGCCCTGGGCGCCCTGTCTTACAGCCAGGACAGCTTTGGCCCCACGCTGGAAGACGTTCGCAAAGGCCTGATTGGCAAAATTGGCGAAAACATGAGCTTCCGCCGCTTCAAATATTTCAGCGGCGCCAACCACCTGACCTCCTACTTGCACGGCACCCGCATCGGCGTGGTGGTGGAGTTTGACGGCCAGGAGGCTGCTGCCCGCGATGTTGCCATGCACGTTGCCGCCATGAAACCCGTGGCCCTGACCAGTGCCGATGTGCCTGCCGAATTGATCGAGAAAGAGCGCTCTGTGGCCACCGCCAAAGCGGCCGAATCGGGCAAGCCCGCAGACATCGCTGCCAAGATGATCGAAGGCTCGGTGCAGAAGTACCTCAAAGAGGTATCGCTGTTCAACCAGCCTTTTGTCAAGAACGACAAGCAGACCGTTGAGCAGATGCTCAAGGCCGCTGGCACCAACGTCAAGGCGTTCACGCTTTACGTGGTGGGCGAGGGCATCGAGAAGAAGGTCGATGACTTTGCCGCCGAGGTGGCCGCCCAGGTTGCCGCAGCACGGCAAACGGCCTGAGCCACACAAGGGGACTTCGGTCCCCTTTTTCTTATCTGAAGCCCTCTAAAACGCTACACTTCACTGAATCACAAGGAGCCCCAGCCATGACCGATCGCCAGCCAGCCCACAAGCGCATTTTGCTCAAGCTGTCGGGTGAGGCCTTGATGGGCGACGATGCCTTTGGCATCAACCGCGCAACCATTGTGCGCATGGTCGAAGAGGTGGCCGAGGTCACCCGTTTGGGCGTTGAAGTGGCTGTCGTGATTGGTGGTGGCAATATTTTCCGTGGCGTTGCAGGCGGATCGGTCGGCATGGACCGTGCGACCGCCGATTACATGGGCATGCTGGCCACAGTCATGAACGCCCTGGCCCTGGCCGACACCATGAACAAAGCCGGCCTGACCGCGCGCGTGATGTCAGCGATTGGCATCGAGCAAGTGGTCGAGCCTTATGTTCGCCCCAAAGCCCTGCAGTACCTCGAAGAAGGCAAAGTGGTCATCTTTGCTGCGGGCACGGGCAACCCCTTCTTCACCACCGACACGGCCGCTGCGTTGCGCGGCGCGGAAATCGGTGCCGAGATGGTGCTCAAGGCCACCAAAGTCGATGGCGTCTACACCGCCGACCCCAAGAAAGACCCGCATGCCACGCGGTACGAAAAAATCAGTTTTGACGAAGCCATTCGGCAAAACCTGGGCATCATGGACGCCACGGCATTTGCGCTGTGCCGCGACCAGAAGTTGCCGATCAAAGTGTTTTCGATTTTCAAAAATGGCGCCCTCAAGCGCGTGGTGATGGGCGAGGACGAAGGCACCCTGGTGTACGCCTGAGCTTTAGATACCGTCACACTGGAGAATGACATGAGCATTGCTGACATTAAAAAGAACACTGATAACAAGATGAACCAGTCGATTGCTGCTTTGGGGCAGCACTTGAGCAAGATTCGCACGGGTCGTGCCAATCCCTCGCTGCTGGATTCCGTGATGGTCGATTACTACGGCAACCCCACGCCGATTGGGCAGGTGGCCAATGTGTCTTTGCTCGACGCCCGCACCATCAGCGTGCAGCCTTGGGAAAAGGGCATGGGCCCCAAAATCGAAAAAGCCATTCGCGATAGCGACCTCGGCCTGAATCCCTCGTCCATGGGCGAGCTCATTCGCGTGCCCATGCCGCCCATGTCCGAAGAGCGCCGCAAGGAGCTCACCAAAGTGGTTCGCAACGAAGGAGAGAACGCCAAGATTGCCGTTCGCAACTTGCGCCGTGACGCCAACGAAGCGGTCAAGAAACTGGTGAAGGACAAGCTGGCCTCCGAAGACGACCAAAAGCGCGCCGAAGCCGATATCCAAAAAGCCACCGACAAGCACATCGCCGAGATCGACAAGGTCATTGCGGCGAAAGAGCAAGAGATTCTGGCCGTCTGAACGGACAGACCCGCATGCTGCGGCAACGCGTCATCACAGCCCTGATTCTGGTGGCGTTGCTGTTGCCGGCGTTGTTTCACGCGACACCCGAGCCCTTGGCAGGCTTGACCTTGCTGCTCATTGCGGCGGGCGCTTGGGAATGGGGTCGCCTCAACCAGCTTGATTTCAAATCCGCCATGGGCTTGGCCCTGGCTTGTCTGGCTTTGTGTGTCCTGAGCTGGGCTCAGGGTTGGCCATGGCAGCCTTCGTTGTTGCTTTGGCAAATTGCCGGTGGCTGCTGGGTACTGGCTGGCGCCTGGCTGTTGCGCCAGGGCGTGGCGGGCTGGCCTCTGATTCCACGCGCCCTGCGGTGCGTGGCGGGTGTGCTGGCCCTGTGGCTGACCTGGCTGGCAGTGTTTCAAGCCAAGGTGATGGGCAGCAATTTCTTGCTCTCCATGTTGCTTCTGGTCTGGATGGCCGACGTCGCTGCCTACTTTGCCGGTCGCGCGTTTGGCCGTCGCAAGCTGGCGCCCGGCATCAGTCCTGGCAAGAGTTGGGAGGGTGTGTATGGCGGCATGTTGGGGGTGCTCATGCTGGCGCTGGCCTGGATTGCGGCTGACCAGCGCTGGTTCCTGGAAGCCCCCAGCCTTTACACCCACTTGCTTCATCTGGGGTGGTTCGGGGGCTTGTTGGGCCTGTTGTTCCTGACGGTGATGAGCGTGGTGGGCGACTTGGTCGAGTCCTTGGTCAAGCGCAGCGCCGGTGTCAAGGACAGCAGTCATTTGCTTCCGGGCCATGGCGGCGTTCTGGACCGCGTGGATGCCTTATTGCCCACTTTGCCATTGGCCATGATGCTGGCATTGAGTTGACATGAAGCAACGTCTCACCATCCTCGGCTCCACGGGTTCCATTGGCACCAACACGCTGGACGTGGTGGCCCGCCATGCCGACAAGTTTGAAGTGGTGGCGCTCACCGGCGCACAGCAGGTCGACCTGATGTGGGCACAGTGCCAGCAGTTCAAGCCCCGCTATGTGGTGATGGCTCATGAAGCCCCCGCCCGCGTGCTGCAAGACAAAATCAGAGCCGAAGGCCTCCCTGTCCAGGTGATGTCGGGCGCCGCCGCCCTGGATGAGGTGGCGTCGCTGCCAGAGGTCGATGCCGTGATGGCCGCCATTGTGGGTGCGGCGGGTTTGTCGCCCTGCCTGGCTGCCGCGCGCGCTGGCAAGCGCCTGCTCTTGGCCAACAAGGAAGCCTTGGTGGTCGGTGCCGAGGTTTTTTTGCAAGCAGTGCGTGAGGGCGGTGCGACCTTGTTGCCGATTGACAGCGAGCACTCGGCTATTTTTCAGTCGCTGCCAGAGGACCCCACCACCTGGAATGCGCGGGTCGACAAAATCATCCTGACGGCCTCCGGCGGTCCTTTCCGTTCCCGAGCAGTCGCCACCTTGAAAGATGTAACGCCTGAAGAGGCTTGCGCCCACCCCAATTGGGTCATGGGACGGAAAATTTCGGTGGATTCGGCCACCATGATGAACAAAGCGCTCGAGGTCATTGAAGCGCGTTACCTCTTTGGCTTGCCAGGCGATCGGCTGTCCGTGGTGATTCATCCGCAAAGCGTGATTCATTCCATGGTGCAATACCGCGATGCCTCGGTCGTGGCGCAACTGGGCACGCCTGACATGCGGGTGCCCATTGCCTATGGCCTGTCCTGGCCTGAGCGCATGAACTCCGGGGCCCAGGCACTGGATTTCCATGCCTTGTCCGCCATGACCTTCGAGGCGCTGGATGACCATGGCCATGCCGAGCGCTTTCCAGGCTTGCGCTTGGCATGGGAGGCCTTGGCTGCACCCTCAGGTACCACCGCCGTATTGAATGCTGCCAATGAAATTGCTGTGGCCGCTTTTTTGGAGCGTCGCATCCGGTTTGACCAGATTCATGCACTGAACCTGGCGACATTGAACGCTTTCCTGCCTGCCGCACCCCGCTCGCTTGAAGATTTGCTGGCCATCGACGCGCAAGCGCGCGCCGCAGCGCAAGACATCATCTCGCGCGGTATGCGCTGAAGGCATCAGCTGATGTTGACCTTGCTTGCCTTTTTGTTCACCCTGGGTGTGCTGATCACCCTGCATGAATACGGCCATTACCGTGTGGCAGTGGCTTGTGGCGTCAAAGTGCTGCGCTTTTCGATAGGCTTTGGCCGCCCGATTTTCTCCTGGCGCGCCGCCCAACCCAGGGCAGGGCAAGACACAGAATTCGTCATCGGCCTCATTCCCCTGGGCGGCTATGTCCAGATGCTGGATGAGTCAGATGGCGAGGTGGCAGCCGCGGACCTTCCTGCGGCCTTCAACCGACAACCTTTGCGCTCACGCATTGCGATTGTGGCGGCCGGCCCCTTGGCGAACCTGTTGTTGGCCATCGTGCTGCTGTCGGGACTGGCGTGGTGGGGCCAATGGGAAAACAAGGCCGTTTTGGCGATGCCTGCCGCGGATTCCCTGGCGCAGCGGGCAGGCTTGCAAAGCGGTGATCAAGTGTTGCGGGCAATCAGGGAAGGTCATGATCCCAAAGAGGTGGTGTCCTATGAGGATTTGCGTTGGTGGCTGTTGCAGCAGGGGCAGGAGGGTGGCCAGATCACGCTGGAGGTGAGCGCCCGCAGCGATCAAGAAACCCGTGATGTCACGCTGGACTTCTCTCAAATGACCCAGCCCGTCGACGAACCGGCTTGGTGGCGCGAGCTGGGCCTGCAAGGCCCCTGGACGGCGCCTGTTTTGGGAGAGCTCGTCGCGGGGGGTGTGGCCCAGCAGGCGGGCTTGCGGCGGGGTGACCAAGTCCTGAAAATCCAGGGCCGAACAGTTCAGGATGCCCAGCATTTAAGAGCCCTGATTCGACAAAGCGTGCAAGGCGAGGCCAGCGCAACGGGTCACCAGGTGTGGGAAGTTTCTCGTCGCGGCCAATTTGGGGTGCTGTTGATTGAAGTGCAGCCGCGACGGGTGCAAGTCGAAGGTCAGGTCATCGGGCGAGTGGATGCCATGATTGGTGAGGCGCCGGCCAAGGTTTGGGTTCAGCAAGATTTTGTCGGTGGTTGGGTCAAAGGGGCGCAACGAACCTGGGAGCTGTCATGGCTGACCTTGAGAACCCTGGGCAAGATGTTGATTGGCGAGGCCTCACTGCGCCATCTCAGCGGGCCGCTGACCATGGCCGAATATGCAGGCAAGTCTGCCCAACTGGGTCTGGCTGCCTTTTTGAACTATCTGGCCCTGGTCAGCATCAGCCTGGGCGTCTTGAATTTGCTGCCTGTTCCCGTCCTTGATGGGGGCCACCTGATGTATTATCTTTGGGAAGGATTGACGAGGAAACGTCCTTCTTTGGCGTGGACAGTAGGGTTGCAGCGCTTGGGAACGGCTTTCGTGCTGTTGCTGATGGCGCTTGCCTTGCGAAATGACCTTCTGCGCTGGCTGGAGGGCGGGTGATCCCCGTCGTTTAACGGACACACACTTTGCCCATGAATCACACCATTCGCCAACTTTTCCTCAAGGTCGCCAAGTGGCTGGCACTGGGTGCCTTGACCTGTAATTTGGCGTGGGCGATTGAGCCTTTCCAAATGCGAGACATTCGCGTCGAAGGTCTGCAGCGGGTTGAGCCCGGCACGGTCTTTGCCTCGTTGCCCTTTCGAGTGGGAGACACCTACACGGACGAAAAGGGCACGGCAGCCATCCGGGGTTTGTTTGCCCTGGGACTTTTCAAAGATGTTCGCATCGAGGTCAATGGCAATGTGCTGGTGGTGGTGGTCGAGGAGCGTCCCGTGATTGCGGGTGTCGACTTCATCGGCACCAAAGAGTTCGAGAAAGACACGCTGAAAAAGGCTCTGCGAGACATTGGCCTGTCGGAAGGCCGGGCTTTTGACAAAGCGCTGGCCGATCGTGCCGAGCAAGAACTCAAGCGCCAATACATCAACCGCAGTTTGTATGGCGCAGAAATCATCACCACCATCACCCCGATTGACCGCAACCGCGTCAACCTCAGCTTCAACGTGGTGGAGGGGGATGTGGCCAAGATCAAGGAAATCAAGATTGTTGGCAACAAGGCCTTTTCCGAGTCCACCCTGCGTGACCAATTGGATTTGAACACGGGCAACTGGCTCAGTTGGTACACCAAAACAGACCGCTATGCGCGCAACAAGCTGAACGCAGACCTGGAAACACTGCGCTCGTTTTATTTGTCCAGGGGCTACCTGGAGTTCAGAATCGACTCAACCCAAGTTTCCATTTCGCCCAACCGGCAAGACATCTCGGTCACGATCAATGTCACCGAAGGTCAGCGTTTTGTAGTGTCTTCCGTCAAGCTTGAGGGTTACTTCCTTGGCCGAGACGACGAATTCAAATCGCTCATCACCATCAAGCCTGGTCAGACCTACAACGCTAACGACGTGGCCCAAACGGTCAAATCGTTCACAGAATACTTTGGTAATTTTGGCTTTGCCTTTGCGCGCGTAGAGCCGCGCCCCGACATCGATCGGGCCACCAACCAGGTCAGCGTGGTGTTGCAAGCCGAGCCCTCACGCCGCGCCTACGTACGTCGCATCAATGTGGCTGGGAACTCGCGCACGCGAGACGAAATCATTCGGCGCGAGATGCGACAAATGGAGTCGGCCTGGTACGACGGCGATCGCATCCGCTTGTCGCGCGACCGTATCGAGCGCCTGGGCTACTTCAAGGAAGTCACCGTTGACACACAAGAGGTCCCTGGGGCGCCCGATCAAGTAGACCTGGTCATCAACGTTGCGGAAAAGCCAACGGGCTCACTGCAGCTGGGCGCTGGCTACTCTTCTTTTGAGAAGCTGTTCCTGACGTTTGGCATTCAGCAGGACAATATTTTTGGCAGCGGCAATTATTTGGGTGCCCAAGTGAGCACCAGCAAATACAACCAGATTTTTTCAATCAACACCACCGACCCCTATTTCACCGCAGATGGTGTCTCCCGGACTTACGATCTGTACCACCGGTCCAGCCGTCCTTACATCGAGCAGGCGGGTAATTACCGACTGGTGACTTCTGGCTTAGGCTTGCGTTTTGGCATTCCGTTCAGCGAGCTGGATCGCATTGTGGTGGGTGTCGCGGCAGAGCAAACCACCATCAAGCCTGGCACCAGTATCCCGGCGGCCTACCTGGACTATGCAGAGCGGTTTGGGTACACCTCTGCCAGCCTGCCTCTGACCTTTGGCTGGACCAGGGACAGCCGTGACAGCGTCATGGTGCCCACGCGCGGCGTCATGTCGCGTGTTTACTCCGACTTGGCGCTGGCTGGTGACACCCATTACACACGCTCAGGCGCGCAATACCAGCAGTATTTCCCCATCAGCAAACAGTACAGCTTTGCCCTGAATGGTGAAATTGGCTATGGGAAGGGCCTTTCCGGGCATCCATACCCCATTTTCAAGAACTATTTCGTCGGGGGTCTGGGCTCTGTGCGTGGCTTCGATCAGGGGTCGTTGGGCCCGCGTGACATCACGGGCCTGGTGGTCGGCGGCACCAAGAAAATTGTGATGAATGCCGAGGTCTTTGCGCCTTTTCCTGGGGCGGGCAATGACAGAACGCTTCGCCTTTATGGTTTTTACGATGCCGGTAACGTCTTTGGTGAAAATGACAAGTTCACCCTCAACGACCTGAGAAGCTCCGTGGGCGCAGGCATCAGCTGGGTTTCGCCGATGGGGCCTTTGCGCTTGGCCATTGCCAACCCCACCCACAAGGTCTCTGGCGATAGAATCCAGAGATTGCAATTCCAAATCGGGACGTCCTTTTGATGAACTCTATGTTGCGCGCCATCCTCATTGGCCTTTTTGCAGGCGTGACCTCGCTGGCAGCCCATGCCCAAGAATTCCGGGTGGGTTTTGTCAACACCGACCGCATTTTCCGCGAGGCGAATACCGCCAAGCAGGCGCAAGCCAAGCTGGAACAAGAGTTTGCCCGTCGCGAAAAAGAACTGGTCGACATGGGCAACACCCTCAAGACGGCCTCTGAAAAACTGGAGCGCGATGCGCCCACCCTTTCGGAAACACAGCGCAATCAGCGTCAAAAACAGTTGGTCGACCAGGACCGTGACTTCCAACGCAAGCGCCGTGAGTTTCAGGAAGACCTGAACACGCGCAAAAATGAAGAGTTCCAGCAAGTGCTGGAGCGTGCCAATCGGGTGGTTCGCCAAGTGGCCGAGGCGGAGAAGTATGACCTGGTCCTGCAAGAGGCGGTCTACATCAATCCCAAGCACGACATCACCGAGAAGGTGATCAAGGCCATCAACGCCAGCAAGTAAGCCCGGTGTGTCCCTGCGTCTAGGTCAGATTGTCGAGGCACTGGGGGGCGTTCTGCATGGCTCCCCGGATCAGCCCATCGATCGTTTGGCGCCACTGGACACGGCCGGTTCACAATCGCTGAGCTTTCTCAGCAACCCCCGCTATGTCTCTCAACTGGCCGCCACACAGGCGGCCTGTGTCATTGTGGGGCCTGACCAGGCGGTGCAGGCGCAAGCCCATTTGCGCGCCTGGATCGTGGCCGATCAACCTTATCTTTACTTCGCCCGACTGACGCAATGGTGGCGTGCCCAAGCCGCTCCGAGCGACGAGCCACGCATTCATCCCAGTGCGGTGATTCACCCGTCTGCGCACATTGACCCCACTGCACGCATTGGCCCGCTCTGTGTGGTCGAGCGCCATGCGCACATTGGTGCCGGCAGTTGGCTGAAATCTCGTGTGACCGTTGGGGAAGGCTGCCGCGTCGGGGCACGTTGCATTCTTCACTCTGGTGTGGTGATTGGTGCCGATGGCTTTGGCTTTGCGCCCGATGCAGGCACCTGGGTCAAGATTGAGCAACTGGGCGCGGTCCGCATCGGCGACGATGTAGAGATTGGCGCCAATTCCTGCATTGACCGCGGCGCATTGGACGACACGGTCCTGGAAAACGGTGTGAAGCTGGACAACCTCGTGCAAATTGGTCACAACGTCCATGTAGGCGCCCATACCGCCATGGCAGGTTGCGTGGGCGTCGCGGGAAGCGCCCGCATTGGCGCTTATTGCACGGTCGGTGGCGGTGCCGTGGTGCTGGGCCATCTGAGCCTGGTCGACCATGTGCACGTGTCTGCTGCCTCGGTGGTGATGCGCTCGATTTTGAAGCCGGGACAGTACAGCGGTGTTTTTCCAATCGACGACAATGCCTCCTGGGAGAAAAACGCTGCCACGCTGCGCCAACTTCACCGATTAAGAGACCGTATCCGGGCCTTGGAACAGGCCCTCACAGGACCCCCGACATGAGCATGGACATCCATCAAATTCTCAAGCAATTGCCGCACCGTTATCCCATCTTGCTGGTCGACCGCGTGTTGGAAATTGAAAAAGGCAAGAGCATTCGCGCCTTGAAAAACGTTTCCATCAACGAGCCTTTTTTCACGGGCCATTTTCCGCATCGCCCGGTGATGCCAGGGGTGCTGATGTTGGAAGCGCTGGCCCAGGCCGCCGCTTTGTTGGCTTTTGACACGCTGGGCACTTCGCCGGATGACAAAACCGTTTATTACTTTGCCGGCATCGACGGCGCCCGATTCAAGCGGCCTGTGGAGCCGGGGGATCAACTGATTCTGGAAGTGTCGCTGGATCGCATGAAGGCCGGCATTTTCAAATTCAAGGCGCGCGCATTGGTGGGCTCCGACGTGGCCACCGAAGCCGAGTTGATGTGTACCATGCGGACCATTGCCTGAGGCGCTTGCCATGAGCCTGATCCACCCAACCGCGGTGATCGATCCTGCGGCCCAACTCGATAGCACGGTGTCGGTCGGACCGTATGCCGTGATTGGACCCCATGTGCGCGTTGGCGCCGGCACCAGGATTGGCGCCCATTGCGTGATCGAGGGCCACACCACCATTGGCCGTGACAACCAGATCTTTCAATTCAATTCGCTGGGTGCTGTGCCGCAAGATAAAAAATACGCAGGCGAGCCCTGCGAGTTGCACATTGGCGACCGCAACACCATTCGCGAGTTTTGCACCTTCAACATTGGAACGGCCAGCGATGCGGGCGTGACACGGGTGGGCAATGACAACTGGATCATGGCCTATGTGCATTTGGCGCATGATTGCCAGGTGGGCAACCACACCATCTTTGCCAACAGCGCTCAACTGGCCGGGCATGTGCACGTGGGTGACTGGGTCATACTAGGGGGCTTTACCGTGGTTCATCAGTTCTGTCGGCTGGGGGCGCACAGCTTCACCGCCATGAACTCCTTGTTGTTTGCCGACCTGCCCCCTTTTGTCATGTGCCAGGGGCAACCGGCGCAGGCACGCTCGATGAATTTCGAGGGCTTGAAGCGGCGTGGTTTTTCCGCCGAGCGTGTGCGTGCTGTCAAGGCCATGCACAAGGCCTTGTACCGTGAAGGGCTGACGCTCGCCCAGGCGCAAGCTCAGATCGCTGATATCTCGTCTGAAACGCCTGAGGCAGCGCCTGATGTGCAAATGATGCTGGATTTCCTGGGCAAGGTTTCCGCCGAGCGCGGCATTGTGCGCTGATTCGGTCACGCATTTCAAAATGTCCGCTAGTGCGTACCAGGCCGCCACCCATCCCACACTGGCCATGGTCGCCGGCGAGACCTCTGGCGACTTGTTGGCGAGCTTGATGATTCGTGGCCTGCGCGCACGCTGGCCCCAGGCGAAACTGGTGGGCATTGGCGGACCGCGCATGGCCGAGCAAGGCTTTGAAGCCTGGTGGCCGCACGAGAAACTGGCCGTGCGTGGCTACGTCGAGGTGCTGCGCCATTACCGAGAAATTGTCGGGATTCGATCGCAGCTTAAAGCGCGTTTATTGGCAAACCCGCCGCAGATCTTTGTCGGCGTCGATGCGCCGGATTTCAATTTGGACCTGGCGCGCGATTTGCGTCAGGCAGGTATACCGACGGTCCAATTTGTGTGCCCCTCGATTTGGGCCTGGCGTCCCGAACGGGTAGAAAAGATCCGCCAAAGCGTGGACCATGTGCTTTGCCTTTTTCCCTTTGAGCCAGCGTTGTTGGCCCAGCATGGCATTTCGGCCACTTATGTCGGCCATCCTCTGGCGCAAACCATTGCGCGCGAGCCTGACCGTGCCGCAGCGCGTTTGCGCTTGGGCCTGGCGTTGGATGCCACCGTGGTTGCGTTGCTGCCAGGCAGTCGCGCCTCCGAGATTCAGTACCTGGCACCCCGTTTCTTGCAAGCGGCGCAGCGCATGGCTGCGCAACGCCCGGGTTTGCGTTTCGTTCTGCCCGCCGTACCTTCTTTGCGTCAGGTGATTGACCGCCATGTGGTCCAAGTGGGCGGCGTGCCCGACCTGCAGGTGTTGGACGGGAAATCTCACGATGCGCTGGCCGCCTGCGATGTCAGCCTGGTGGCCAGCGGCACCGCCACGCTGGAGGCCGCGCTGTTCAAGCGACCCATGGTGATTGCCTACAACATGCACTGGCTCAGCTGGTGGCTGATGAAGGGCAAAAAGCTGCAGCCCTGGGTGGGCTTGCCCAACATCCTGTGCCAATCGTTTGTGGTACCGGAGTTGCTCCAGGACAAGGCCACACCCGATGCCATGGCGCACGGCGTGTTGGCCTGGCTTGACCAGCCGGAGCAAGTGCGTGAATTGACGCAGCGCTTCACCGATTTGCACGATCAGTTATTGCGTGACACCCCCACCTTGTCTTCCCATGCGATCGAAAGCCTTCTTGCACGCTGAGCAGCCCTCGCTGCCTTGGGATGCGCCCGGTTTGTTGGCCGGGGTGGACGAGGCTGGGCGAGGGCCCCTGGCCGGGCCGGTGGTGGCGGCAGCCGTGATCCTCGATGACCAAAATCCGATCAAGGGATTGGCCGACTCCAAAAAGCTCACGGCACGGCAGCGTGAGCGGCTTTACGATGAAATTCGCGCCAAAGCATTGTGTTGCTCTGTGGCCGAAGCCAGCGTCGAGGAGATTGATCAAATCAACATCTTGCAGGCCACCATGCTGGCGATGCGCCGCGCGGTGGAGGGCCTTCGCTTGAAGCCCAACAAAGTGCTGGTGGATGGCAACCGCTTGCCTGTGCTGGATATCTTGGCCGAGGCCATCGTGCAAGGTGATTCGAAGGTGCAGGCGATTTCTGCGGCCTCCATTTTGGCCAAGGTGCACCGAGACCGGTGGTGCGAAACCATTGACCGTGATTTCCCGCAGTACGGTTTTGCCAGCCACAAGGGTTATGGAACGGCAGAGCATATGCAGGCACTGAAAACCTTTGGCGCCACCCCTTGGCACCGGCAAAGCTTCGCGCCCGTGGCCGCGGTGTTGTCTGCTTCACCAAGGAATGCCACATGACGGACGCTGCAGCCAACGTGAAACACATCACGTCTCGCGACAACCCCTGGCTGAAAGCCATGCGACGCCTCTCTCAGGACGCAACGGCTTACCGCAAGCAGGGGCAAGTCTGGCTGGAGGGCGATCACCTTTGTCGCGCGGCCATGGCGCGGGGGTGCGAGATTGAAGAGGCTGTGTTCACAGAATCGGCATGGCATCAAGCCCCACAGGCCTGGCGTTTGGCTGCTGCACGGCAAGTGGTGTTGGCCGACGACTTGTTTGCTGGCATCAGCGGCTTGGAGTCGCCTGCGAGCATGGGCTTTGTGTTGCGACTTCCTGCCCCATTGTCCATGGCGCCCGCGATGCCTACGGTGGTGTTGGACCGCGTGCAAGACGCCGGCAACGTCGGCTCTATCCTGCGCAGCGCATCGGCTTTTGGCTACCGTCAAGTCCTGGCGTTGAAAGGCAGCGCGGCGCTGTGGTCTCCCAAAGTGCTGCGCGCCGGCATGGGCGCTCATTTTGCGCTTCAGTTGATCGAAGGCTTGGCGGTCGAAGACCTGCAAGCGCTCGATATCCCATGGATAGCAACCAGCTCTCACCAAGGCCCCTACCTGCACGAACTGGTCCACCAGCAAGCCATCCCCTTTCCCTGTGCCTGGCTGCTGGGTCACGAAGGGCAGGGCGTGCGACAAGAGTTGATGGCCAAGGCCACGCTGACAGTCCGCATTGCCCAACCTGGTGGAGAAGAATCCTTAAACGTAGCCGCCGCCGCCGCAATCTGCTTCCATGGGGTCAGGTCTTGAGTTTTGCCTTTTTTCTGTGGATAACTTAGACAGTACGCCAACACCTGAAGTTATCCACAGAAAAAAGGCAAAACTCAAGACCTGACCCCATGCAGCTCATGCGGCTCGCCCCTTATAATGGGAGGCTTTCCCGCATTCACCCGTACGCCTTAGCTCGATCTCAAGCCACCTCCCACTCAAAGCAGCCACAAAGAGGCCACTCTTGCGCGCGCTGGGGCGTCACCGAACCTCAACGGAGAACCCAGTGCTTTTGTCTCTTCAGGGAACCTTCCCGCCCGCCATCCTGGCGCTTGCAGACGGCACGGTCTTGATTGGCAATTCCATCGGAGCCACAGGCTCTACTGTCGGAGAAGTGGTGTTCAACACCTCGATCACCGGCTACCAGGAAATTCTTACCGACCCCTCTTACTGCCAGCAGATCGTCACCTTGACGTACCCGCACATTGGCAACTATGGCATCAATGCCGAAGACGTCGAAGCTGAAAAAGTCCATGCCGCGGGTCTGATCATCAAAGACCTGCCCTTGCTGGCTTCGAACTTCCGTTCGACCCAGACCTTGGCCCAATACCTGGTGTCTGAAAACACTGTGGCCATTGCCAACATCGACACCCGCAAGTTGACACGCCACCTGCGCACCCATGGCGCTCAAAACGGCGCCATTGTCGGCTTGAAGCAAGGCGAGAAGGTCACCCAGGCGCACATCGACCAAGCGATTGCCGCCGCCAAGGCCGCCCCCACAATGGCGGGTCTGGACCTCGCGCAAAAGGTCACTGTCGACAAATCCTACGAATGGACCCAGTCCGAGTGGCAGCTCGGCTCAGGCTACGGCACCCAAAGCGCGCCGCGCTTTCACGTCGTGGCCTACGACTTCGGCGTCAAGAAAAACATTCTGCGCATGCTGGCCGAGCGCGGCTGCAAGGTCACCGTGGTGCCCGCCAAAACGTCCGCTGCAGACGTGCTCAAGCACAAGCCCGACGGCATTTTCCTGTCCAATGGCCCCGGCGATCCAGAGCCATGCGACTACGCCATTGCTGCAGCGAAGACCTTGATCGAGACCGGCATTCCCACGTTCGGCATCTGCCTGGGCCACCAGATCATGGCCTTGGCCAGCGGCGCGAAAACCTTCAAGATGAAGTTCGGCCACCATGGCGCCAACCATCCCGTGAAAGACCTGGACAACGGCCGCGTGTCCATCACCAGCCAGAACCATGGTTTTGCCGTGGACGAAAAATCCTTGCCCGCCAACTTGCGCGCGACTCACAAGTCGCTGTTCGATGGCACATTGCAAGGCCTGGCCCGCACCGACAAACCGGCGTTCTGTTTCCAGGGCCACCCCGAAGCTTCGCCGGGACCGCACGACATCAGCTACCTCTTCGACCGCTTCATCTCCCTGATGGAGGGTAAATAACATGCCCAAGCGCACAGACCTCAAAAGCATTCTCATCATTGGCGCGGGCCCCATCATCATCGGGCAGGCGTGCGAATTTGACTACTCTGGCGTTCAAGCCTGCAAGGCCTTGCGTGAAGAGGGCTACAAAGTCATTCTGATCAACAGCAACCCGGCCACGATCATGACCGACCCGGCCACGGCCGACGTCACCTACATCGAGCCCATCAATTGGCAAACGGTTGAAAAGATCATCGCCAAAGAGCGACCCGATGCGATTCTGCCCACCATGGGCGGACAAACTGCCTTGAACTGCGCCCTTGACCTGTGGCACCACGGTGTGCTCGACAAGTACAAGGTGGAGTTGATTGGCGCCACACCCGAAGCCATCGACAAGGCCGAAGACCGGCTGAAATTCAAAGACGCCATGACCAAGATCGGCCTGGGTTCGGCGCGCTCTGGCATTGCCCACAGCATGGACGAGGCCTGGACGGTGCAAAAAACCGTAGGCTTTCCGGTGGTGATTCGCCCCAGCTTCACTCTGGGTGGCACCGGTGGCGGCATCGCTTACAACGCCGAAGAATTCGAAACCATTTGCAAGCGTGGCCTGGAAGCCTCGCCCACCAATGAACTGCTGATTGAAGAATCGCTGGTTGGCTGGAAAGAGTACGAGATGGAAGTGGTGCGCGACAAAGCGGACAACTGCATCATCGTCTGCTCGATCGAAAACCTGGACCCCATGGGCGTGCACACCGGCGACTCCATCACCGTCGCGCCCGCGCAGACCCTGACCGACAAGGAATACCAGATCATGCGCAACGCCTCGCTGGCGGTGCTGCGTGAAATTGGCGTGGACACTGGCGGCTCCAACGTTCAGTTCTCGATCAACCCGAAAGACGGTCGCATGATCGTCATCGAGATGAACCCGCGCGTCTCGCGTTCTTCCGCGCTGGCCTCCAAAGCCACAGGTTTCCCGATTGCCAAAGTGGCGGCCAAGCTCGCCGTGGGTTACACCCTGGACGAGTTGCGTAACGACATCACCGGCGGCGCCACACCGGCCAGTTTCGAGCCCAGCATCGATTACGTGGTCACCAAGATTCCGCGCTTCGCCTTCGAAAAATTCCCCACCGCCGACAGCCGCCTGACCACCCAGATGAAGTCAGTAGGCGAGGTGATGGCCATGGGCCGCACCTTCCAGGAGTCGTTCCAGAAAGCCCTGCGCGGCTTGGAAGTGGGCGTGGATGGCATGAACGAAAAAACCCAGGACCGCGAAGTCCTGGAAAAAGAGCTCGGCACCCCCGGCCCCGAGCGAATCTGGTACGTGGGCGATGCCTTCGCCATGGGCCTGTCGGTGGACGAGGTGTTCGAGCTCACCAAGATCGACCGCTGGTTCCTGGTGCAGATCGAAGAAATTGTCAAAATCGAGCTCGAGCTGGAAAAGACCACCCTGGATGCCTTGAGCACCGACGAGTTGCGCGCGCTCAAAAAGAAGGGCTTCTCGGACCGTCGCCTGGCCAAGCTGCTGAAAACCACCGAGAAGGTGGTGCGTGACCTGCGCCGCGCCAAGGGCGTGCGCCCGGTTTACAAGCGCGTGGACACCTGTGCCGCCGAATTTGCCACCAACACTGCCTACATGTACTCGAGCTACGAAGACGAGTGCGAGGCCGAGCCCACGGACAAGAAAAAAATCATGGTGCTCGGTGGCGGACCGAACCGCATCGGCCAAGGCATCGAGTTCGACTACTGCTGCGTGCACGCCGCTCTGGCCATGCGCGAAGACGGTTACGAGACCATCATGGTCAACTGCAACCCTGAAACCGTGTCCACCGACTACGACACCAGCGACCGTTTGTACTTCGAACCCCTGACGCTGGAAGACGTGCTGGAAATCGTCGACAAGGAAAAGCCCGCCGGCGTGATCGTCCAGTATGGCGGCCAAACCCCGTTGAAGCTGGCCTTGGGCCTGGAGGCCGAAGGCGTGCCCATCATTGGCACCAGCCCCGACATGATCGACGCCGCTGAAGACCGTGAGCGCTTCCAGAAATTGCTGCAAGACCTGGGCTTGCGCCAACCTCCCAATGCCACGGCCCGCACCGAAGCAGAGGCCTTGGAAAAAGCCGCAGCCCTGGGCTACCCCCTGGTTGTTCGCCCGAGCTACGTGCTCGGTGGCCGCGCCATGGAAATCGTGCACGAGCAACGTGACCTGGAGCGTTACATGCGCGAGGCCGTGAAGGTGTCCAACGATTCCCCCGTGCTGCTCGACCGCTTCCTGAATGACGCCATCGAGTGCGACGTCGATTGCCTGTCCGACGGCCAGGTCACCTTCATCGGTGGGGTGATGGAACACATCGAACAAGCTGGCGTGCACAGCGGCGACTCTGCCTGCTCATTGCCGCCTTATTCCTTGTCTGCCGACACTGTGACAGAACTCAAACGTCAAACCTCCGCCATGGCCAAGGCCTTGAACGTGGTGGGCTTGATGAACGTGCAGTTCGCCATTCAGAGGCAAGATGGCAAGGACGTCATCTTTGTGCTGGAAGTGAACCCGCGCGCCTCACGCACTGTGCCTTACGTGTCCAAGGCCACCGGCATCCAGCTGGCCAAGGTGGCCGCGCGTTGCATGGCCGGCCAGAGCCTGGCCTCGCAAGGGATTGCCAAAGAAGTCACCCCGCCTTACTTCAGTGTGAAAGAGGCGGTGTTCCCATTCGTGAAGTTCCCGGGCGTGGACACCATTCTCGGCCCCGAGATGAAGTCGACCGGCGAAGTCATGGGCGTGGGCAAAACCTTCGGCGAAGCCTTTGTGAAAAGCCAGCTCGGCGCGGGCACCAAATTGCCACGCCCCACCGACAAGGTCAAGACCGTGTTCCTGACTGTGAAGAACAACGACAAGCCCCGCGCGGTGGAAGTCGCACGCCAGTTGGTGGGCATGGGCTTTGACCTGGTGGCCACCAAGGGCACGGCTGCGGCGATCACGGCGGCGGGCATCGCTGTCACGCCAGTCAACAAGGTCACCGAGGGCCGCCCGCACGTGGTGGACATGATCAAGAACGAAGAAATCGCCCTGGTCATCAACACCGTGGAAGAGCGCCGCAACGCCATTGCCGACTCGCGTCAGATTCGGACCTCTTCGCTGCTGGCACGCGTTACCACCTTCACCACCATTGCCGGTGCGGAGGCTGCCGTGGAAGGCATGAAGTACATGGACCAGCTGGATGTTTATTCGGTGCAAGAACTGCATGCCCAATTGACGGCATAATTCGAAAAAAAACATGAACTGCCGCTGGGAGGCAACTCCCGGCGGTTTCTTTTTGAGAGACAAGACATGGCCACCATTCCCATCACCAAGCGCGGCGCGGAAAAGTTGAAAGAGGAATTGCACCGACTGAAAACCGTCGAGCGTCCCGGCGTGATCAACGCCATTGCCGAAGCGCGCGCGCAGGGCGACCTCAGCGAAAACGCCGAATACGACGCCGCCAAAGACCGCCAAGGCTTCATCGAAGGCCGCATTCAGGAAATCGAGAGCAAGCTCTCTGCGGCCCAGATCATCGACCCCTCCAGTGTCGATGCCGGTGGCAAAGTCGTGTTTGGTGCCACGGTGGAATTGGAAGACGAAGCCACGGGCGACGCCGTGACCTACCAAATCGTGGGCGAAGACGAGGCCGACCTGAAGCTGGGCCTGATCAACATCAGCAGCCCGATTGCCCGCGCATTGATCGGCAAAGAAGAAGGTGACGTGGCCGAAGTGCAAGCACCCGGCGGCGTGAAGCGCTACGAAATTGTGGGCGTGGCCTACCGTTGAAACTGCAACGGCTTGAATTGTTTGTGGCCGCCCTCTGGTGGGGTAGCCTGACCACGCTGGCCTTTGGCGTGGTGCCCCTGTTGTTTGCCTTCCTGGGCAGCCCCGCACAAGCCGGCCAGATGGCAGCACGATTGTTCAGTGCCCAGACCTGGGTGTCGGTGGTGTGTGGCTTGCTTTTGTGGATGGCGCTGCGCCGCCGCGATCAGGTGCAAGGCCTGGTTTGGATTCTGGGCGGTATGTTGCTCGCCTTGCTGGTCGAGCTGGCCGTGGCGCCGCGCATTGTGGCGCGTGAGAATTTGGCTTTGTGGCACTCGGTGGGCACAGCGATGTACGCCCTGCAGTGGTTGTGCGCTGGCGCCTGTTTGTGGCGCCAGGCAAAAAGCTCAGCCTAGGCTGCGCTTCTTGACCGACTTTTGTTTCGGCTTGGCCCGCTTGATCTGGCCCCCCGAGGTCAGTCGCTGGTTGCCCAGCACCCTCAGGGTTTTGACCTCAGGACGCTGGCCGCCGCGTTTGCTGTACTTCAGCACTTTGAAGTCGCGCGGCCCCGGCATCCGGTCTTCGTCGACCACACGCTCTTTTTCAGGCTGTGGGCGCCACAGCACCAGCAGCTTGCCAATGTGTTGAATGGGCGCGGCGCTGAGTTGCTCCGCCAGGTTTTGAAAAATGATTTCGCGGGCGCTGCGGTCGTCGCCCAGGACGCGAACCTTGATCAAGCCGTGAGCGTTGAGGGCGGCATCGGTCTCTTTCACAACAGCGGGCGTGAGCCCATCGTTGCCGATCATCACGACCGGTTCGAGGTGGTGGGCATCAGCGCGATGCACTTTGCGCTGTGCGGGTGTCAGTTGAATGGCAGGCATGGCGTTATTATCCCTCCCTTGTCGAGGCAAACCATTGAAAATCAATACGAAAAGCAAAAAGGTCAACAAGTCGTGGTTGAACGACCATGTCAACGACCCCTACGTCAAGCTCGCGCAAAAAGACGGTTACCGGGCGCGCGCTGCCTACAAACTCAAGGAAATTGACGAGCAGCTGGGCCTGATCAAACCAGGCCAGGTGGTGGTGGACTTGGGCTCGACGCCCGGTGCCTGGAGCCAGTATGTTCGCCGCCGTTTGTCACCGGAAGGCGCGGCCGTGGGTCAATTGAACGGCACCATCATTGCGCTGGATATTTTGCCCATGATGCCGGTGGAGGGCGTGACCTTTTTGAACGGCGACTTCCGCGAGCCCGAGGTCTTGTCGCAGTTGGAAGCCGCCTTGCAGGGGCGGGCCGTCGATGTGGTGGTATCGGACATGGCCCCCAATCTGTCAGGCATCGAGTCGGCCGATGCCGCCCGCATTGCCCATCTGGTCGAATTGGCCATCGAATTCAGCCAGGCGCACCTCAAGCCCGGCGGGGCTCTGGTGACCAAGGTCTTTCACGGCAGCGGTTACAGCCAGCTGGTCAAGCTGTTCAAGGAAACCTTCAAGGTGGTCAAGCCGATCAAGCCCAAGTCCAGCCGTGACAAATCTTCGGAAACTTTCCTGGTAGGGCTGGGTCTCAAGCGCGATTCTTGAGGCATTTCACAGAAAACCGCATGACCGGCAGGGCTGGACGTGCGAAATTCTCGCTGGGGTGTCTTGAAAAGCCTAAAATGTCAGTCATATGCCTTTCTAGGGCAGATCTTGCCTTTTTCTCCTGGAGCCTGCATTGAACAATCAATGGTTCTCAAAAGTAGCCGTCTGGCTGGTGATCGCGCTGGTGCTGTTCACTGTTTTCAAACAGTTCGACACGCGTGGCGGCTCGGGTGCGGGCTACTTGGCCTATTCCGACTTCCTGGAGGAAGTGCGGGGCAAGCGCATCAAGTCGGCCACCATCCAGGAGGGGCAGGGCGGTACCGAGATCGTGGCTGTCATGCAAGACGACCGCAAAGTGCGCACCAATGCCACCTACCTTGACCGCGGCCTGGTAGGCGACCTCATCGCCAATGGCGTGAAGTTTGACGTCAAGCCGCGCGAAGAAGGCTCACTGCTCATGACCCTGTTGGTCAGCTGGGGGCCCATGCTGTTGCTGATTGGGGTCTGGGTGTATTTCATGCGCCAAATGCAGGGCGGCGGCAAAGGCGGCGCCTTCAGTTTTGGCAAAAGCAAAGCCAGAATGTTGGATGAAAACAACAATACCGTCACCTTTGCCGATGTCGCGGGTTGCGACGAAGCCAAAGAAGAGGTGAAGGAGGTTGTCGACTTCCTGAAAGACCCGCAAAAGTTCCAAAAGCTGGGTGGCCGCATCCCGCGAGGTCTGCTGCTGGTTGGCCCGCCCGGCACCGGCAAGACCTTGCTGGCCAAGGGCATTGCCGGCGAAGCCAAGGTGCCTTTCTTCAGCATCTCGGGCTCGGACTTCGTTGAAATGTTTGTCGGCGTGGGCGCTGCCCGAGTCCGCGACATGTTCGAAAACGCTAAGAAAAATGCGCCTTGCATCATCTTCATCGACGAAATCGACGCTGTGGGTCGCCAGCGCGGTGCCGGCCTCGGTGGCGGTAACGATGAGCGCGAGCAAACCCTCAACCAGATGCTGGTCGAGATGGATGGCTTTGAAACCAACCTGGGTGTGATCGTGGTGGCCGCCACCAACCGGCCCGACATTCTGGACGCTGCGCTGCTGCGTCCCGGTCGTTTCGACCGCCAGGTCTACGTGACCCTGCCTGACATTCGCGGCCGCGAGCAAATTCTGAATGTGCACATGCGCAAAGTGCCTATCGGCCAGGACGTAAACGCAGGCGTCATCGCCCGCGGCACGCCCGGCATGAGCGGCGCCGATTTGGCCAACTTGTGCAACGAAGCCGCGCTGATGGCGGCCCGCCGCAATGCCCGCGTGGTGGAGATGCAGGACTTCGAAAAAGCCAAGGACAAAATCCTCATGGGCCCCGAGCGCAAGAGCATGGTCATGCCCGAGGAAGAGCGTCGCAACACGGCCTACCACGAAGCCGGCCACGCCCTCATTGGCAAGCTGCTGCCCAAGTGCGACCCCGTCCACAAGGTCACCATCATCCCGCGCGGGCGGGCGCTGGGTGTCACCATGAGCCTGCCCGAGAAAGACCGTTACAGCTACGACAGCGAATACATGCTGAACCAGATCAGCATGCTGTTCGGGGGACGCATTGCCGAAGAAGTGTTCATGAAGCAAATGACCACAGGCGCCAGCAACGACTTCGAGCGCGCTACCCAGATTGCCCGCGACATGGTGATGCGCTACGGTATGACCGAAGCCCTTGGCCCCATGGTGTATGCCGAAAATGAGGGCGAAGTGTTCCTCGGCCGCTCGGTCACCAAGACCACCAACATGAGCGAGGCCACCATGCAGAAGGTGGACTCGGAGGTGCGCAAAATCATTGACACCCAATACAACCTGGCGCGTCGTTTGATTGAAGAGCACTCCGACAAAATGCACGCCATGGCAACGGCCCTGCTGGAATGGGAAACCATTGACACCGAGCAGCTTGAGGACATCATGGCGGGACGCCCGCCGCGGCCTCCCAAAGACTGGACCCCGCGCACCCCTCCTTCGGGTGACGGTGGTGGGGGTACGCCGGCCGTGACGCCCAATCCGGCCCCGACCACGGCCTGAGCAAGATGACACACCACACACACATGGGGCTTCGGCCCCATGTGCCTTTCTGGCAGACCACACGCTTCCAATTGGACCTGGCGCGCCCGTTGGTGATGGGCATCGTCAACGTGACACCCGATTCGTTTTCTGATGGGGGGCAGCATGACCAAGCCACAGCGGCGCTGGCCCACGCAGACCGCTTGCTGAAAGAGGGCGCTCATCTGCTGGACATCGGCGGCGAGTCCTCCCGGCCTGGCGCCCCTGCGCTGAGCGAGGATGAAGAGTGGCGCCGCATTGAGCCCGTTTTGACGGAGTGCTTGCGCTGGCAGGTGCCCATTTCTCTGGACACCTACAAGCCAGCCACCATGCGCCGAGCGCTGGACATGGGGGTCGACATCATCAACGATATCTGGGGCTTGCGACAGCCTGGCGCCGTTTCCGCTGTGGCCGCTTCGGCTTGTGGCGTGTGCGTGATGCACATGCATGGCGAGCCGCAAACCATGCAACTGCAACCCTTGCAGGGCGATGCGGTCCACGCAGTCCAAGCCTTTATGCAAGAGCGTGTCAGTGTGCTGGCCGCCGCGGGTGTGGCCAGCGAGCGCATTGCCTTGGACCCGGGCGTGGGTTTTGGCAAAACCGTCGAACAAAATTTTTCCCT
The DNA here is from genome assembly GCA_018882835.1 of Limnohabitans sp. Classification (GTDB taxonomy): domain Bacteria; phylum Pseudomonadota; class Gammaproteobacteria; order Burkholderiales; family Burkholderiaceae_C; genus Limnohabitans. Next base: position 12,778 of record VERE01000001.1, on the reverse strand, counting down.
GCTGGCACAGCAAGCAGCTTTGCTAATGCCTGCACATCCTTGGCTGGTGGGCTGGTCGCGCAAATCATCTTTAGGCGCTGTGACCGGGCTGGATCTTTCACAGCGGCTGATTCCCAGCGTGGCAGCTGCAGTGTTGTCGGTCGAGCGTGGCGCCCATATCGTGCGCGTGCATGATGTGGCCGAGACGGTCGCCGCCCTGGCGGTTTGGCAGGCTGCCCGTCCAATTTGAGACAATCCTCCCGGCTATTTTTGAGAAGCATCGCATCATGACCCGCAAATACTTTGGCACCGATGGCATCCGCGGCACTGTTGGACAGTCGCCGATCACGCCGGACTTTGTCCTTCAACTGGCCCATGCCGTAGGCCGTGTGTTGCGTGAAAAAGAAAATCGCCCCACGGTGCTGATTGGCAAAGATACCCGCATTTCGGGCTACATGCTGGAGTCGGCGCTGGAGTCAGGCTTTAACTCGGCGGGCGTGGATGTGTTGTTGCTAGGCCCGGTGCCAACGCCTGCAGTGGCCTATCTGACCCGCGCGCAACGTGCCAGTTTGGGCGTGGTCATCAGTGCCAGCCACAACCCGTATCAGGATAATGGCATCAAGTTCTTCAGCGCCCAAGGAACCAAGCTGGACGATGCCTGGGAGATTGCGGTCGAGACGGCCTTGCAACAAGCCCCGGCCTGGGTAGCCTCCGCCAACTTAGGCAAGGCTCGCCGGCTCAACGATGCGGCCGGGCGCTACATCGAGTTTTGCAAAAGCACCTTCGCCAATGACTTGACCTTGAAGGGCCTGAAATTGGTGGTGGACGCAGCGCACGGTGCGGCTTATCAGATTGCCCCGGAAGTGTTTCATGAGCTGGGCGCAGAAGTGATCGCCATTGGCTGTGCGCCCGATGGCCTGAATATCAACCAGGGCGTTGGCGCAACGCATCCCGAGGCATTGGTGAAGGCCGTGCGCGAACATCAAGCCGATTTCGGCATTGCGCTGGACGGCGACGCAGACCGCTTGCAGGTGGTCGATGCACAGGGGCGCTTGTACAACGGTGACGAATTGTTGTACCTGATGGTGGATGACCGCTTGGGCCGGGACGAAGTGGTCCCGGGCGTGGTAGGCACCTTGATGACCAACATGGCCGTTGAAGTCGCCCTGAAAAAGCGGGGCGTCGCTTTTGAGCGTGCCAAGGTGGGCGACCGCTATGTTCTGGAGGCGCTGGAAAAGCATGGCTGGATCCTCGGTGGCGAGGGCTCAGGCCATTTGCTGGCGCTGGACAAGCACACCACGGGGGATGGCCTCATCAGTGCCTTGCAGGTGCTGCAGGCCTGCGTGCGAAGCGGTGAAGCACCAGCCTCATTGTTGAAAGACGTGACCTTGTTCCCGCAAACTTTGGTCAATGTTCGATTGCAGCCAGGACAAACCTGGCAGACCCCCGCACTTGCTGCTGTACAGCGTGAGGTGGAACAGGCTTTGGGCGACGCAGGGCGTGTGCTGATCCGACCCAGTGGCACCGAACCCTTGGTGCGTGTGATGGTGGAGGCGCGTGACGCCCAGGTGGCGCAGCAGAGTGCCCAACGGCTGGCGGATGTGCTGTTGGGTGCATAAAAAAAGCGCCCGCGAGGGGCGCTTGAATCCTTGAAGAGCTTGAATCCCAAATTAGAAATTGATTTGGGTGCGCAGCGTGGTGACTTTTTCTTTGTCGCCGGTAGCGGCTCCCGCTGCAAACGCGGTGTCAAACTTCGATGCCGAATGGTTCAGCATGAGGCGCGCATTGGGGTTCAAAATCCAGTTTACGCCGAAGGTTGTCGTGCTTCCTTTTTTAGAGCCAGTGGTCGCTGTGGTCGCCACCCAATCATTGGCATCGTAAGAAGAAACGCGCACGCCAATTTGCCAAGCGCCGTTGCCTTTGCCGCTGCTGCTGAAATTGGCCAAAGGCTTGGTGCCTGAGAATGCGCCGTCTTTGTAGGCGTCAGACCACTTTTCACCTGTGATGTTGTACATCACGGCGAGGTACTGCGTGTTGATTTTTCCATCAACAGTGTTCAGTGTTGTCCCTGAAAGGCCGTTGTTAAAGCTGTATTTCGACTTGACGGCTTCTGCTTGAATCTTCAGCGGGCCAGTGGCATACGCCACTTCAAGCCCAGATTGCGTCCGGCTGACTTCGTTGATATTTGTCGTTGAGCCGTTGGCAAATGTCGAGGCAAAAACGCCATCGACGCCGCGTGCATCGGTGCGCAATTTCAGGATATCGCCGGTTGCGCCTGATGCAACATCAAAGCTGCCGGAGGTTTGTGCAACACCAAAGTGCAGTACTGAATCTTTGATGCCAGTCAGCTGGGCCAGGTTGCTTGCAAGGCGGGCAGAATTTTGCGTGTTGCGAGAAGCCGAGGAAACAGAGGTCCCTTCCTGGAACATGCTCACGCCATAGTAAAGGCCGTCTTTGGGCGCGCCATGAATCATCATGCCCAGTTTTTTGCCTGGTGCGAACTGATTGACATAAGAGCGCTCAATGAAGTCAATGTTGTTTGAGCTGGTCAACTCTTCCAAATTGAATTGCTGCTTGAATTTACCGACGCGAAATTGCAAGGGCTTGCTTAGCGTGTAGTTGATGAAGCCAGTGTCCAGGTTGGTGCTGTCGGAACTGGGCGCATTGAAGACAATTTCATATGCGACATCCTTCATGAAGGTGCCTTGGATGCCAATTCGTGCGCGACGGATGTCATAGGTGTCACCGTATTTTGCGGTGTCCTTGTCAGTCGTCATGTTGTTGGCGAAAGTACTGTTGAAACTGCGAACGTCAAAGTGCAGCCGGCCAACCAAGTTAAGGGTGGTTTCCCCGTTGGCCGAGGACAAACCCAGGCCATTAGACTGAACTTTCCCATCTTGGGCAAAAGACTGTTGAGAAAAAGTCAAACAAGCCAGAATGACTGCAACAGCAACACTTTTACGAGAGAGAGAGATGTTAGTTTTCATTGAATGAATCCATGTGATTATTGGAGTGCGTCGATCGAGATGGATCGATAGCAACAGGATTTTTCAATCTAAAAATTTCACGATCGTGAAGGATTTTTGAAGATTTGATGACGTGGCGGGAGCATAAAAAAGCGCCCGCGCGGAGAGCTTGATAAGTCAATGTGAGCCAAGTTAGGCGTTGCTGGCAGTCACCGCGATGCAACGCTGATCATCACCAACAACGATGGTGGCAAAGATGATCTTTGACTTCAATGCCGTCAGAGTTCTTCAAGTGCTGAGCCACTGACACAGTGGCTGCCATTGCGCTAAATCTTTTTCAACCCGGTGCGGCTGAAGGTCGAACAGTGAGAGGCCATGTGCCGCCAAGTGCAGGTAGTATTGTGTGCTTCGCAGGTTGGTGATGCGCTCAATAGGCAAGTTTTGCGAAAAGTCGTGGAGCTGGCCTGCTGCCAGAGTTCGCTCATCCACCCGCATGCCTACCCATCGCGCGCGCGCCTGGATGCCTTTGCTTTTGCTAGCCAACAGGTCGAAAAATTCACGCGTGGCATGCATATCAAAAATACTGGGCTGCAACGGTATGATAATTTTGTCGGCTTTTTCCAGAATTTCACGCAGCCGCCAGCCATGCAGCCCCGCAGGGGTATCAATGACGCCATGGCTGAGGCCTTTAGGAAGTTTGGGCAGCTTGCCGTCTTCGCAGGGCCAAGCGTGCACCGCATTGGCTGCAGGTGGGCGTAACTTTCGCCAGAGTTCAGACGAGCCTTGCTTGTCCAGATCGCCTAGCCCCACAGCGCGACCCTGTGAAGCGAAATAGCCGGCAATGTTTGATGCGATAGTGGACTTTCCTGAGCCCCCTTTGGGGTTCGCGACAACGACAATGGTCATGGTGAGCGGCCTTGTGCAAGCTTGTCAGGAATTCGATGTGCTGCCTTGACCTGGCGACATTTCCGTTGCCTGCGTAGATACATCAAACAATTTGACTTTGCTGGCGTAATACCGGTCAATTCGCCATTCTTGGAGTATTTCAAGGGCAAGATTGAACTGATCGTAGTTCAAACTGTAGATCTCTGAAATCGAGAAGGGGCTTTGATTTTCTAAAGCCAGAACCAGCCTGGACAGAGTTTGGGCAGCCATTGTCTGTGGTTCACGTTCAATGAATTTTCGAGCTTCTTTGATGGCGCGCATGCTTAGCCTTTGGGGACATAGGGATTAGCAGGATATCGCTGAATCATTGCCATTTAATGATCTACCAAGCCTGTCACAAAAATTTAATATTTGTTGCTTCGAAAACGTTTGACCGGCGCCATCCGAAGCAGGCTGGGGTGCCCGTGCGATGGTTAAAGCCATGGCCCTGGCCGGCTCAAGGGTCACGGCGCGGCAACTGATCGCTTGGGGTGCATAAACCACAAAATTGAGATTTCTGACAATGTCATGAAATATCCATACCAAATGTGGAATTCACCAAAATCACTTCGCAACGGTTTCCCCATCGATGCACATTTTTAAGGGTCCTCGACAAACAATTGCATGAGGAGTGTGGCATCGAACATCTGCTGATTGTGATGAAAATGAGTTCAGCACGGTGAATGCTGTAAACGGCATCGTGCGTGAATCGCAGCCTCCCCGCGCCCTTGTTTCTGGCCATCAAGCTCTGGAGGTCGGGGTCGATCACGGAAATTTTGCAGCGCTGCAATGACTGAATCTTGTCGATGTCACTGTCATAGCAAACCACGCTGCCGCCAGCTTCCGCGCAATAAGCTCCAATGACAAGCCCCACGTAGTCTGCCCCCATGACGGTGATTTTCAAACGAAGATCCCTCTATTGTTCTGAATTGTTGAAATGCTTCTGGATAAATGTGAATTGCTTGTGACACAGTGGCTTGTTCACGCCGGATAAAGATGACAAATTCTTCATGAAAGTGACATGGCAGTGTCACGGCAGCTCTTCAAACTCTCCTGCAAGCTTATTCAACGGAGATGCCATGAAAGAATTGCCAACCCCCACACTCGACCTTTCACCCATAGCTTTGCCCAGGGGGTTACTTCATCAAAGCGCGCATCAAGCCGGCGCTGCATCTCAGCCTCGCAAAATTGCTGAGTCAAGTGGTATCGAGGTGGCGTGGGCACGGCACCTCGATGAAGTACGGGCCGCACAGCGACTGAGGTACAGCATCTTTGCGTATGAAATGGGGGCGCGCCTCAGCACCCCACTGCCAGAGCATGACATCGATTTATTTGACGACTACTGCGAACATTTATTGGTGCGCGATGCTGAATCGCAAGAGGTGATTGGGACTTACCGCGTCTTGACGCCGGCACAAGCATTGCGAGTGGGCAGCACTTACACCGATACCGAATTTGACCTGACGCGCCTGCGCAACTTGCGTGAGCGCATGGTGGAATTAGGGCGCAGTTGTGTCCATGCTGATTATCGACATGGCGGGGTCATCATGGCCTTGTGGGGCGCATTGGCTGAGTTCATGGTGCGCAATCAACTCGACACCATGATTGGATGCGCAAGCATTCCCATGATGCACAACGGCGTTGTCAGTGGTGAAGTTGCGGCCAGCATTTGGCATCAATTGAAGCAGACGCATTTAGCCCCGATCGAACTTCAGGTCAGACCGCGCTTGCCTTTGCCAGTGGAACAATTCAATCATGCTTTGACTGCCGAGCCACCGGCGCTGATCAAAGGCTATTTGCGACTAGGTGCTCGCATACTGGGTGCGCCTGCGTGGGACCCAGACTTCAATACAGCAGATTTGCCTATGCTGATGCGAATCGCTGATTTACCTTCCCGTTACAGAAAGCACTTCCTGGGTGCTTGATGCATTACCGCGCCATCTTTATTTCTGACATTCATTTGGGAACACCTGGCTGTCAAGCCGATGCGTTGTTGTCATTTCTCAAAGTCAACAGCAGTGATTATCTGTACCTGGTGGGTGACATCGTGGATGGATGGCAGTTGCGTCGCAAGTGGTATTGGCCGCAAGCGCACAACGATGTGGTGCAAAAACTGCTGCGACGGGCTCGCAAGGGATGTCAGGTAATTTACGTGCCAGGCAACCACGATGAGTTTGCAAGAGATTTTGTGACCCATCAATTTGGTGGTATCGATGTGTCTGAAGAAGCCGTGCACACCCTGGCTGATGGGCGGAAATTTTGGTTGACCCACGGTGATTATTTCGATGCGGTTGTCCAGCATGCCAAATGGTTGGCTTATGTGGGTGATTACCTGTATGAGTTCACCTTGCGATTGAATCGGAACTTGAATCGCGCACGCGCTCGCCTTGGTTTGCCTTACTGGTCTTTATCCGCTTACCTGAAGCACAAAGTCAAAACGGCTTTGAACTATGTCACTGCTTTTGAGCGAGCGGTGGCGCAGGAAGCTCAAAAACGAGGATTTCAGGGGGTCATTTGCGGCCACATTCTTCGGGCTGAAATTCGAACCATAGATGGGGTGGTGTACTGCAACGATGGTGACTGGGTCGAAAGCCGTTCGGCGTTGGTGGAACACCATGACGGCCGTTTGGAGTTGATCTTTTGGGATCCACAAATGGGAGACAGTGTTCAATTGCAAGAAAGTCTGGCATGAAGATCGCATTGGTCACCGATGCATGGATGCCGCAGGTCAATGGTGTGGTCACCACGTTGGTGGAGTTGGTCAAGGAACTGACGTTGCTTGGCCATGAGGTTTTGGTCATACATCCTGGCTGCTTCAAAACACGCCCTTGTCCTGGGTATACCGGAATTGACTTGGCGATTCGTCCGCTGGCAGGTCTGAGTCGGATGCTGGATGACTTTGATCCTGACGCCATTCACCTCGCGACCGAAGGGCCTCTGGGTTGGGCCGGTCGAAAATACGGATTGCGAAGAAAAAAGGCATTCACGACTGCATTCCACACCAAATTTCCTGAAATACTGAATGCAGCATTGCATGTGCCATTGAGTTGGGGGTACGCCTTGATGCGACATTTTCACCGCCCCTCTTCTGGGGTGATGGTGCCCACGCACGGTGTGTTGCAGATGCTTGAGCGACGAGGCTTTTCAACTTTACGCACCTGGACACATGGCGTGGATACAACCTTGTTTTCCTATGCGAGCAAGCCAACTGACCACGACTTACTCAGGCATTTGCCGCGCCCCATCATGCTCTTTGTAGGGCGCGTGTCTTATGAGAAAAATATTCAGGCCTTTTTGGACCTCCCCATAGGAGGAAGCAAGGTAGTTTGTGGCGTTGGACCCGTATTGAAGTCACTTCAGCAGCGCTATGCCGAAGTAACCTGGCTGGGAATTCTGCCAAGGGAAGCCCTGTCCAAGATTTATCAATCTTCCGATGTGTTTGTGTTTCCGAGTCGCTCAGAGACTTTTGGCCTGGTCATGGTCGAGGCCATGGCTGCAGGTACGCCCGTGGCAGCCTATCCGGTGGATGGGCCATTGGAGGTTCTCGCGCGCACCACCGAGGAAGGTGACCGACTGGGAGGTGTATTACACGATGATTTGGAAACGGCTGTCAAAATGGCTTTGTGTGTCACGCGCTCGCAAGCGCGCGAGCGTGCGCTTGACTTCAGCTGGTCCGAGGCGACTGCATTGTTCTTGAAGAACCTGACGTTGATCAAGAAATAGATTTGTCATCATTTGGACATCAAATTGTCATCTTATTTGTGGACACTCCAAATGTCCCAACAGATGTCGCTTTCTGTGCCCACCTCAAATCCCTCATCGGAAGTATCGCAAGCCATCCCTTTCATTGATCGGGACCAGGCCATACTGTCATTTAATGCCAGGGTTTTGGATTGGGCCAGGCGTGAGGAAGTTCCGCTGCTCGAGCGTTTGAGATATCTGTGCATCGTCTCTTCCAATATGGATGAGTTTTTTGAGGTTCGTTTTGCACTTCACTTCCGTGCTGCATTGGGCAACGATGAAAAAGGGCAGTTCTCGGTCAAAAGCTACCAGCACATCTCCGCAGCCGCCCATGAGTTGGTCGCAGCCCAATACGATGTATACAACCATCAACTGATTCCCGCTTTTGCGAAGGCAGGTATCAGAATTCTTTCGCACAGTGAAAGAACACTTGCGCAGCAACGTTGGGTCAGGCGTTATTTTGAGCAAGAGGTGCGACCGCTGCTGATTCCTGTGGGATTGGACCCTGCGCATCCGTTTCCGCAGGTTGCCAACAAATCGCTGAATTTCATTGTTCGTTTGTCAGGCAAGGACGCATTTGGACGTGAGAATGAAATTGCCATCGTGAAAGTGCCGCGTGTGTTGCCTCGGGTGATCAAGTTGCCCGAAAAGCTCGCCGGAAAGAAAAGCTTGTTTGTCTCACTCTCCAGTGTCATTCGCGCGCATCTGAAAGACCTGTTCCCTGGGCGTGAAGTGGGCCAGTTTTCACAATTTCGTGTGACGCGCGATTCTGATCTCACAGTCGACGAAGAGGACGTCCAAAATTTGCGCAAGGCACTTCGCCAAGGCTTGGTTCACCGGCATTTTGGGCGCGCCGTCCGCCTGGAAGTTTCCTCGGGATGTTCGGAATATTTGTCTGATTTCTTGTTGAAACAGTTCGAGTTGCCTGCCAGTGCACTTTACCGTGTGCATGGCCCTGTGAATTTGGTTCGTCTCAATCAATTGATTGATTTGATGGACATGCCGTCCTTGCTTTACACGCCTTACCGCCCAAGTTATCCACGTGAATTGGCGCATGGCGTTTCCCTCTTTTCCCAGTTGCAATCGCGTGATGTGCTGATTCACCAGCCTTATGAAAGCTTTGAGGGGGTGTTGGCCTTTTTGCGTGAGGCTGTCTACGACCCTCAAGTTTTGGCCATCAAGCAAACCATTTACCGAACAGGCTCTGACTCAGAGTTGATGGATTTGTTGCGCGAGGCGGTTCGCCGTGGCAAAGAGGTCACTGCAGTGGTGGAACTGAAGGCTCGCTTTGACGAAGAAGCCAACATCAATTGGGCAGAGCAACTGGAGTCGGTGGGTGCGCAAGTTGTGTATGGCGTGGTTGGCCTTAAAACACATGCCAAGATGCTTCTGGTCACGCGTCGCGAGGGCAAGCTGTTGAAGCGATATGCGCATTTGTCCACCGGCAATTACAACGCTCGGACCGCACGTTTGTACACGGATCTCAGCTACCTGACCGCCAACGCCAAATTGACAGCCGATATTGAGCGTCTGTTCATTCATCTGGCGAGCCAAAGTCGGCTGCCCAGAATGAACCACATCTGGGTGGCGCCGTTCAAGCTGCAGGACCAAATGGTCTTGGCCATCGAAAAGGTTGGACGGGCAGCAGCCAACGGTCAACCGGCACGAATTGTGGCCAAAATGAACGCCTTGACCGACGACCGCCTGGCGCGCGCCCTGGTGCTGGCAGCACAGCAGGGTGCCAGGGTGCAGCTGATCGTGCGAGGTGCCTGCATTTTGCCGGCAGAGATCGCAGGCATCACTGACAACATTCAAGTGCGGTCAGTGATTGGCCGGTTCCTGGAGCACTCCCGGGTTTTTTATTTTTGCGCAGGTGACGATGAGTCGCTTTATTTGTCCAGTGCTGACTGGATGAATCGCAACATGCTGCGCCGGGTTGAGCTGGCCTGGCCCGTTCTCGACCCCGTCCTGAGGGAGCGCGTGATAGAAGAGTGTCTGACCGTTTACCTCAATGACAACACCGATGCCTGGGCGCTTCAGCCTGATTCAAGTTATGTCAGATTGCAGCCTGCGGTGCGGCGCCAAAAACTCAGCGCTCAGGCTCAATTGATGCATCGCTACGCAGGAAAGGCCTGAGATGGATCTGATTCTCTGGCGGCATGCTGAGGCCCACGAAGCGGAAGATGGAGAAGACGATATGGCGCGCGCTTTGACGCACCGTGGTGAACGGCAGGCGCAACGGATGTCGCGTTGGCTGGATCGACAGTTGCCAGAAGGAGCCCGAATTTTTTGCAGCCCCGCACGCCGAGCCGAGCAAACGGTCATGCCGATGGGACGAAAATACAAAATTCGGGATGAGCTGTCCCCGCAGGGCTCACATGAGCATTTGCTGGAGTTGGTGCAATGGCCCCACGGCAAAAATCCCGTGGTGGTGGTTGCCCATCAACCGTTTTTGGGACAGACGGTAGCCGCTTTGCTGAAACTGGATGCCCCGGACTTTCCTATTCGAAAAGGCTCGGTGTGGTGGCTACGCTCCCGACACAAGGAAGATCAAATCCAGACGGTCTTGATCACAGTGCAAACGCCAGAAATGCTCTAGCGTTTGCCTTGCCCATGGCGTGCCGCTTATTTTGGCTTGACAGGGCGTCCTGTCTTGACGGTGGGAATTTGCGCAAGCGCTTTGCGCAACTGTGCATCGTTGAGGGTGGTCAAAAGTTGAATCCCAGCGCGGATCAGTTCACTTTTTTTGGCAGGGTTTCCGAGCAATGCCGTTCTTTGTTTGAGGGTGTCAATGTTGCTGTACTCATTTTTGGGGATGGTGAAACTGTCGCGAACCAGCTTGGGCTTTTTGGTTTTGACTTCCGCAGGCTTCTGAGCATCGGGCGCTGGTTTAGGTGCCGGCGTGCGAGCCGTTTTTTTAGCGGTGGCAGGCGCTTTGCGAGTGGCTGTGGCCATTTTGGCTCCTTATAAAGAATAATACAGTATATACAGTTTATATTGAAATTCAATGGAATGACAGCATGCGTGTTTTTTCAATAGCCAGTGAAGCCATTTTGGAGTCCGACCAGTTGCCACAGTTTCTGCCCGCGAACGGTTTTGTATGGGTTGCCTTGGCACGGCGAGAATTCGAATTGATGCAAAGTGAGGTGCAACAGATGCTGCAATCTCTGTGTGGTTCACAGTTGGTGGATTTGCACATTGCTGACATGCTGAACAATCAATTGCCCTCGCATTACGATTACACCTCGCAGTACGACATGCTGGTGTTCCGACGACTCGCCGCTGGCAGCACCGAGTCTGATTTGTCACGACCAGGAGAAATCTTGCACCGATCGCAAGCCAAAGCGGGTATGAATGCTTTGCGACGCATTGACACCAGTCCCGTAGCGTTTGCGGTTTTTGACCGATTGTTATTGACGGTGCATCCCGTGGATTGCGCCGTCAGAGACACCTTTGCCAGTCGCATGCTGGCAGCGTTTCATGCCAATTTGTTTACCAGCAGTGCCAGGGTGCCGCATAGCTCAGCGGATTTGATGTTGCGCATCACCAGTCAAATGGTGGATGGCTACCTGAATTTGAGAAGAGACATCACGCGTCAATTGGATCAATGGCAAAGTCAGTTGTTGCGTCCCGATGGCCGTTTCAACGACTGGAGCGCGCTGTTGGACGCTCGTTTGATGCTGCATCACCTGGATGAAATTTGTGAAGACCAGCGTGCTGCCATTCAGGATTGGACTGATGGATTGGAAAGCCTTAAGTCAGAAAGCAGCCATTCAGATCGTGCGCTAGAACTGTTGAAAGTCCGCAGTCGTGACGTCCTAGAGCACATCGAGCGTGTTGTGCACCATGTCAGGCGGCTGGAGCAAAGTGCAGAGACCAGTGTTCAAATGCATTTCAGCGCGCAAAGTAACCGCACCAACGCTATCATGCGTACGCTGACAGTGCTGACCGCTGTTTTCTTGCCCCTGAACCTGATCACAGGCTTCTTTGGCATGAATTTCGAGCATTTTGAATTCATCCATCTCGAGCATGGTTTGGAGGCCACGCTCCTGATGATGGCGGCCGTCGGGGTCGGCCTTCTGATCTTTTTCTGGCGCAAGCGCTATTTGGGCTCAGCCCATTAGGCTCAGTACTTTTCCGGCACGATCATGTCTGCTGGGACCGGATGTCGAATGTAATCTGGGTTGCGCACTCGCTGGGGTAACTCAACTTCGGGATGCGGAATTTCGTGGTAAGGGACTTGTTGCAGAAGATGGTCCATGCAATTCAGCCGAGCCCGCTTTTTGTCCACGGCCTGGACAATCCACCAGGGGGCTTGCGGAATGTGCGTGCGCTCAATCATGGTTTCCTTGGCGCGGGTGTAGTCCTCCCAACGCCGCCGGCTTTCCAGGTCCATCGGGCTGAGTTTCCATTGTTTGAGCGGATCGTGGATTCGGCCTAAAAAGCGCGCGTGCTGCTCATCGTCCGTGATCGAAAACCAGTACTTGATCAGTTGAATGCCGCTGCGCGCCAGCATTTTTTCAAATTCAGGCACCGTGCGGAAAAATTCCTCGTACTCTGCGTCATTGCAAAAGCCCATCACCCGTTCAACGCCAGCACGGTTGTACCAGCTGCGATCGAACAGCACGATCTCACCTGCTGCGGGAAGGTGCGCTACATAGCGCTGGAAGTACCACTGCGTTCGCTCCCGGTCGTTGGGGGCGGGCAGGGCGGCAACTCTGCAAACACGAGGGTTGAGCCGTTGCGTGATTCGCTTGATGACGCCTCCCTTGCCAGCTGCGTCACGTCCCTCGAACAAGATCACAATGCGGTGTCGCTTTGCCACCACCCAGTCTTGGAGTTTGACAAGCTCTCCCTGGAGTCGCAACAGTTCTCGGAAATAACGCGCTCGAGAGATGTGGTCTTCATTTGAATCAGAGGGGGCCTGCGCCCGATCATCCAATTCCATCTCCAGTTCCTCATCCAGACTGTCCAGCAAGTCTTCGCGAAGACGTCGGATATGATCCTCGTCCAATGATGGGCGTTCATTCATGGCATCCAGCTCACTTTAAAACAAACATGGTGCCTTGGGAACGTTTCAAGTCTGTGACACTGACCTTAAGCTTTGATCTGAAGTGTCCAGCTGGTTTTTTGCCAGGCGTTTACCTCTTCCATCAACAGGTGTGCAG
>VERE01000107.1 GCA_018882835.1 Limnohabitans sp. | reverse complement strand
GGGCTACGAAACGAAGTTTTTCTTCCACTTTTCGGCACTCCTTCCAGGGCATAGCAGTCTCCTCCTATGCCAAAAACTGTAAAGGATGTGTCCGGTATAAAACGTAAACTATGTCTCAGGATGTTCAGCCCTAGCATCCCTCCTGCTAGGGCTTTCTTCATTCTGCGTCAGCTTTCCAAGCCACTGGCCTGATCACCGCGACGACCGCCGTGCCCCCTCAAACAACATTGATTTCTCGCAGAGGCTGCGCATCCAGCACCCGCCGCCACCCAAGCGCATCCAGGTTGAGCGTGCGAAATTCTCCAAAAGTCACCAACTCTGACAACGCGCATCCAACAGCTGGTGCATGCTGAAGACCGTGACCGCTGAAACCGTTGGCAAATAAAAAGTTATCGACATCGGGGTGGGCGCCCAAGATTGCGTTCTGGTCCAGCAGGTTCATGTCGTAGTGGCCAGCCCAGCTGCGCTGAAGCCGTAGCGCCTCAAAGCCGGGAACGCGGGCTGCCAAAATAGGCCACAGCACATCTTCAAAAAGGCTGTGCTGCACTTCAAAATCATCACACGCTGTGTCTTGCTCGGGGCTGGGCGCAATGCCGCAGAGGTAGCCCTCGCCCTCAGGGCGAAAATAAGCGCCTGTAGGGTCGATGACCATGGGGCAGCCCATCAATCGCGCGCTGCTGGTGAAGAAAAAAATGCTGCGTTTGCGCGCTTGCACGGGTAGCACAATACCCGCCGTTTGGGCCAATTGGGTGGCACCCGTGCCCGCAGCGTTGATCACGGTGCCGCACGGGATGACCTCGCCAGTGGACAGGCGCGCCGAGGTGATACGGCGCCCCTCGCGGTGCAGCGCTTCCACACGGGCTTGCCGGTATTGCACCCCCAGTGATTGGGATTTGCGCCGAAAGCCTTGCATCAAAGCGTAGGCATCGAGCCAGCCTTCGCCGGTGTTACCCAAAGAGCCAGCGGCCAAATCGTTCACATTGAGCCAAGGAAATCGAGATTGCAGCTGCGTGGGCGTCAGCAAGCTGACGTCCACATTTTCAGCGCGCTGAATGTGATGATTGGTATGCAAAATATCCAGCCCCTGGGCCGTTGCCAAAAAAAGGTAACCGCGCTCTTTGAAGCCAATGGCTGGAACCTCACCGTCAACGCAGAGGTGCTGGTCAACAGACTTTAAGAAGCTGCTGCCAAATTGCGAAAGGCGAATGTTTTCAGGGGTGGAAAATTGGTGTCGGATGGACGCCGCTGACAAGGCCGTCGCCGATTTCTCGTACGTGGGGTCTTGTTCGACGACAAGAATCTTCCCCTGGAAGCTCGGTTGCGAGGCCAGAAAATAGGCCGTTGCACTGCCCACGACTGCCCCACCCACGATCAAGACATCAGTTTGCATAAAGTGTGCGTTGTTGCATGCAAATCTATACTACCTGAAACTCTCCAAGCTAGGCCATGCACCACTTTGATTCAAGGGCTGTTGAAAAGGCTTTGCCTTACCCACTGTTGGTCGATGCGTTGGCTGAGGGCTTGCAGCAAGCCATTGAAGCGCCGCCGCGCAGCCACCTGACGCCCAACCATGATGCAAGCTGTGTGCTCATCATGCCGGCTTGGCGACCCCATCAGTTGATGGGGGTGAAGCTGGTGTCAGTCTGGCCCGGCAACAACGCCAGAGGCGAATCGGCGGTTTCAGGCGTTTACGTTTTGATCTCCTGTGAAAACGGCCATCCGGTGGCGGTGCTGGATGGCACGGCGCTCACCTTGCGCCGCACAGCGGCAGCGGCCGCGTTGGCGGCACGCCAGCTGGCGCGTCAGGGCAGCAAGACCTTGGCTGTTTTAGGAACGGGCGCTCTGAGCGTGCCACTGGCGCAGGCGCATGCGGGTGTCATGCCTTTTGAAAACGTGCTGGTTTGGGGGCGCCAGGCCAGCAAAGCGCAAGCAGTGGTCGCTCAGTTGCAACAACTCGGCAT
>VERE01000030.1 GCA_018882835.1 Limnohabitans sp. | reverse complement strand
AAGTGAAATCTCTGGATTGGAAAATCCGACGCGCCAAAAAAAAGGCCACGGTCAGCGCTGAAGTCATGCTGCATGTCAGGGCCAAAATGAAGGCGCTTTTGCAGATTCCATGATGTTGTTCTGGCGGAGAGAGAGGGATTCGAACCCTCGGTACGGGGAAACCGTACGCCTGATTTCGAGTCAGGTACAATCGACCACTCTGCCATCTCTCCGCGTGCCGAATTCAATATTCTAGCAGGCTGTTAGCCCTCAGGGCCTGCGAGGCGCACTCACTGTGGCATTTCTGGGAGACACCGTCATGGTGACACTGCCGCTCCCAAACAAACTTCCCTCTTGAAACTCCACTGTGGCATTGCGCTCTTGTTTGGTGAAGACCAGCAAGCTGGTTTGCCCGCGCACCGCCGACACCAATGTCCATCCTTGCTGGGGATAGGTTTCAAGGAAAAACTTGTAAGCTGCGCTGACATCTCGCCCTACGTCCAGGCTGACTCGCCCAACCCATTGGTCACCAGAGCCCATGATCAGCGATTTTTCGTGATCAATCTTGGCTCCTGCAGGCAATTGGGTCTGCCCCAAAATTTCCATGCTCGGGCGCGGCATGTCGCTCTTGAGCTCTCCTTCCAAAGGCTTGGAGGCACAGGCGCACAGCAGCAAGCCCAACGAAAGAACAGCCCAATGAAGTTCGCGCATGATGTTGTGCCTCAAATTGACGCTTGCAGAAATTCCAACCCGCCCATGTAGGGACGCAACACCTCGGGAATGCGAACGCTGCCGTCCGCTTGCTGGTAATTCTCCAGCACTGCCACCAACGTGCGCCCAACGGCCAGGCCTGAGCCATTCAGGGTGTGCACCAGTTCATTTTTGCCCTGCGCCGTCTTGTAGCGTGCTTGCAGGCGCCGCGACTGAAAGGCTTCGCAGTTCGACACCGAACTGATCTCGCGGTAGGTGTTCTGTGCGGGCAACCATACCTCCAGGTCATGGGTGCGTGCTGCGCCAAAGCCCATGTCGCCGGTACACAAAAGCATCACACGGTAAGGCAAGCCCAGTTTTTGCAAGATGGCTTCGGCGTGCTGGGTCATTTCGTCCAGGGCCTCGTAGCTTTTCTCGGGGTGAACAATTTGCACCATCTCGACTTTGTCGAACTGATGTTGTCGAATCATGCCGCGTGTGTCTCGACCGTGGCTGCCAGCCTCAGAGCGAAAGCAAGGGGTATGGGCGGTCACTTTGATGGGAAGTTCGCTTTCGGCCACCACGGTATCGCGCACAAAATTGGTCAAAGGCACTTCGCTGGTGGGAATCAAATAAAGTGCAGATTGCTCTTGTGCCTGTTCACCTTCTTGTCCGCCTTTCTTGGCAGCAAACAGGTCTTCTTCAAACTTGGGCAATTGGCCCGTGCCACGCAAGCTGTCAGCATTCACGATGTAGGGCACATAGCATTCGGTGTAACCGTGCTCCTGGGTTTGCACGTCCAGCATGAACTGCGCCAAGGCGCGATGCAAGCGTGCAATGCCGCCTTTCATGACCGTGAAGCGCGAACCCGACAGTTTCACGCCGGTGTCGAAGTCCAGGCCCAAAGGCGTGCCCAAGTCCACATGGTCGCGCGGAGTGAAGCCCAGCGCCACAGGCTCGGTTCCAGAGGGACTCCAACGGCGCAGCTCAACATTGCCATGCTCGTCCTCACCGGCAGGCACGCTTTCATGAGGCAAGTTGGGCACGGCCAGCAACAAAGTTTGCAGCTCAGCCTGCAAGGCTTCCAGTCGAGCGGCAGACGTCTCTAGATCGGTCTTGATTTGCCCCACTTCGGCCATCACCGCCTCGGCACTTTCGCCTTTGGCCTTCAGTTGTCCGATCTGTTTGGACAATGCGTTTCGGCGGGACTGCAGCGTCTCGGTATGGGTTTGCAGCGACTTGCGTTCGTTCTCCAGGCTTTGAAAAGCCTCGACACGAAGGTAGGGTTGCGGTTTTTTGCGGGCTTCCAGGCGGGCGGTAACCGACCCGAGGTCGCGGCGGAGCTGGTTGATGTCTAACATGCCGCTATTGTAAGTTTGCGGCAACCGCTCGGTCAGTCCAGTTTCAAGCCTTTGGGCAAGGGGAATTTGACGTGCTCTTGCACCCCCTCGAGGCTGCGCACCGAGACGGCGCCGAGAGCGCGCAAACGATCGATCACTTCGCGCACCAGCACATCGGGCGCTGAGGCTCCGGCCGTCACCCCCACGCGAGAGCGGCCCAGCAGCCATTCGTCTTGCAACTCTCCGGCGTGGTCCACCATGTAACTGGGTACGCCATGTTTGGCCGCCACATCGCGCAAGCGGTTGCTGTTGGAACTGGTCGGGCTGCCCACCACGATCACCACATCGACTTGGTTGCTCAGCAATTTGACGGCGTCTTGCCGGTTTTGCGTGGCATAGCAGATGTCCTGCTGCTTGGGAGAGCGGACCTTGGGAAAACGGGCCTGAACAGCGGCCAAGATTTCGGCGGCGTCGTCCACACTCAAGGTGGTTTGCGTCACCACGGCCAACTTGTCAGTTTGGCGCAAAGCCAGATTGGCCACATCGTTGACATCTTCCACCAGGTGAATGCCCGCATCCAGCTGGCCCATCGTGCCCTCTACTTCAGGATGGCCTTTGTGGCCAATCATGATGAATTCGTAGCCTTCCTTGTGGAGTTTGGCCACCTCCACATGCACCTTGGTCACCAAGGGGCAGGTGGCATCAAAGACTCGAAAGCCGCGGGTCTGCGCCTCGTGCTCGACCGACTTGGGAACGCCATGGGCGCTGAAGACCAGCGTCGCATTGGGCGGTACGTCTTGCAAATCTTCAATGAACACAGCGCCGCGCTGTTTCAGGTGGTTGACCACATGGGTGTTGTGCACAATTTCGTGGCGCACATAAATGGGGGCCCCAAATTTATCGATGGCCCGCTCCACGATGTCGATGGCACGGTCTACCCCGGCGCAAAACCCCCGTGGCTCCGCCAGCAAAACCTCCTGAACGTGCGGTGCGGGCATCAAAGCACTCCAATCACTTGGACCTCAAAGGTCACGGGTTGGCCCGCCAACGGGTGATTGAAGTCAAACAGCACCGCATCCTCTCGCGCTTGCTGCACTGCACCCGCATAGGAACCCTGACCATTGGGCGCAGGAAACTGAACCACATCGCCGACCTGGTAACTTTCGTCCGGATCGCCAAACTCTTTCAGCAAACGGCGGCTGACCCATTGCAGCATGTCAGGGTTGCGATCGCCAAAAGCCTCGCCGGAAGGCAGTTCAAATGTGACGCGCGCACCCTCTTCCAGCCCCAGCAAGCGCTGCTCCATGGCGGGCGACAACTCACTGACACCCAGCGTCAGCGTGGCAGGCTGGCCCTCGAAGGTATTGATGATGTCCCCCTGAGGGCCCGCCAATCGGTAGTGCAAGGTCAGAAAGGACCCCGTCTGGATGCGGGGCAATGGCGCAGTGGCGGATGTGTTCATTCAGGTCTCGGTAAACTGGCGCCTATTGTAGAAAGCTTCACAAAACCCTGGTCAACGCCATCCAGTCGAGGCGCATTAAGCAAGGCCCTGCTCCTTTCATGACTGCCATGTTGCTTCAAGATCTCCCCCAAGCCTTGCGACCCCGCGAAAAAATGGCGGCCCTGGGACCTGCCGCCTTGACCGATGTCGAACTTCTGGCCTTGTTTTTGCGCACGGGCGTCAAGGGCCAAAGCGTGCTGCAGCTTGCGCAATCTTTGCTGAAGCGCTTTCATGGCTTGGCCGGCTTGCTTCAAGCCTCCCACCAAGACCTGCGCAGCATCAAAGGCATGGGCGGGACGGCCAAGCGCGCCGAACTAGCGGCCGTGCTCGAGCTGTCGCGCCGCGCGATGGCCGAACAAATGCAGGCACGTGACCTGATGTCTTCGCCAGAAGCGGTCAAGCTTTTCTTGCAATTGCACCTGGCGCATTGCCCGCACGAAGTGTTTGGCGTGCTGTTCCTCGATGCCCAGCACCGCATGCTGAGCTTTCGTGAAATGTTCCAAGGCACCTTGACGCAAACCAGCGTTTACCCGCGAGAGGTGGTCAAAGCCGCGCTCGACCAGGGGGCGCACGCTGTGGTCCTGGCGCACAACCATCCCAGCGGCAGCGTGCTGCCCTCCAAAGCAGACGAAACACTCACCCAAACCCTGCGCAATGCGCTGCTGGTGGTGGACATCCGGGTGCTGGACCACGTCATCGTGGCGCCCGGGCAAGCCTTGTCCATGCTGGAGAAAGGTTACTTTTGAAGGCCAAATCCTTGCAAGAACTGGCGGCCATACGCCAAGCCCTGGCGCAAAGGCAAGCCCTCGCTGAGGCAGAGCGACAGCGCGCGCAGGCCGCAGAAAAAGCGCGCCTGGCCGAGCAAAAGTTGTTTGAAAGAGCTGTGGGCGCAGTGCAACCGCTGAACCATGCGCCTCGGGTCGAGCTCCAGGTGGTGCGGCCCAGCCCCACTGCTTTTCAGCAAGCTCTCGACGATCAGGCTGCCCTGCGTGAAAGCCTCAGCGATGAGTTCGATGTCTCCACGCTTCTCGATGTGGACGACCAAATGAGTTTTCGCCGCCCAGGCATTGGGCACGATGTCACCCGCAAGCTGCGCCGCGGCGACTGGTCCATCCAGGGGCAGGTCGACCTGCACGGCTTGCGCAGCGACGAAGCCCGTGAAGCACTGGGCCAGTTTATCCGCGACGCCATGCGCATGGGCTGGCGTTGTGTACGGGTGGTTCACGGCAAAGGCTTGGGTTCGCCTGGCAAAACCCCGGTGCTGAAGTCCAAAACGCAAAAATGGCTGGTGCAAAAAAACGAGGTGCTGGCATTTGTCCAGGCCAAGCCTGCCGAGGGCGGCGCCGGCGCTCTGGTGGTGCTGCTCAAGGGCCAGGTCTGAAGGCTTCACTCAACCCGGGCCACCCCCCACATTGCGCATCCAGTCAGCCGTTTGAAAAAAGCTTTCTCGCAAGCGCAAGCGCAAGCTGTCATCCACACCCGTTTCCTTCATGGCCTGATCCATGCACGCCAGCCACTGGTCCCGCTCCTTGATGCCAATCGGAAACGGCATGTGCCGCATGCGCAAACGCGGGTGACCAAAGCGCTCCACATAGTGCTGAGGGCCGCCCAGCCAGCCACACAAAAACCAGAACAAGCGTTGCCGCGCATTGCCCAGATGGGGACCATGAACCGAACGCAGCTGGGCGTACTCGGGCTCCAGGTCCATCAAGTCGTAAAAACGCTCGGTCAGCGCCAGCACACGCTCTTCGCCGCCAATCCAGTCGAAAGGGGTTGCATGAGGGGTTGCGTCAGAAGTGTCCATGGTGTGTCAGTGTGTGGCTTCGCGCAGGGTTTGTACCACGGGGCGGCGCAGCACATCGCGCAAGCCCCACCAGCCTGCCGCCCAGGCCAGCAAAGCGCCTGCCAGCATGCCCAGCAAGGGCGTCCAGAAAGAGCCGGTCCAGCGAAATTCAAATACAAAGCGCGCCAAGCCCCAACCCATTCCCAGAGCGACAGCTGCAGCCAAGCCACCAGCCAGGGCCCCAACCCCGACCAACTCTGCACGCTGCACGCGCGCCAGCAATTGCTGGGTTGCCCCCAGGGCGCGAAGAATGGCGTAGTCGCGGGCGCGCTCCTCGCGAGTGGCGGTCACAGCGGCAAACAGCACCACCAAACCTGCCGCGAGGGTGAACAGAAACAAGAATTCCACCGCTTGAATGACTTGCCCCAACACACGCTGCACCTGGTTCAGCGTGTTGCCCATGTCGACATTGGTCACATTGGGATAGCGTTGCAGCAGAGCATTGTCAAAGCCTTTGACATTGGGCGCCCGGTAAGCGGCGATGTAGGTCAGTGGCACCTCGGGCATGCGACTGACCGGGTACATCACGAAAAAGTTGGCGCGCATGGAGGTCCAGTCGACCCGCCGCACCGAAGTGATGCGGGCCTCGTGCGCGATGCCAGCCATGTCAAAGCGCAACACATCGCCCAGACGCAAACGCAGCGTCTTGGCAATGCCCTCTTCAATGCTCAGACCTTCCTTTTCTTCGGGCCGCCATTCACCTGCCACCACAGTGTTGTGAGCAGGCGCCTGGGCACTGTGCGATAAATTGAACTCGCGGTCCACCAGGCGTTGCGCGCGTTCGTCTTGAAAACGATCGGGCGTGATGGTTTCACCATTGATGGCCACCAATCGACCCCGAATCATGGGGTACCAGTCAAATTGCGTGATCCCTGCGTCGCGCAGGGTTGTCTGAAAATCATCAGACTGGTCGGGTTGCACATTGATCACGAAACGATCCGGCGCATTGGCGGGTGTGGCCTGGCGCCAGCTGCTGACCAAGTCAGTGCGCAGCAAGACCAACAACATCAAAGCCAGCAAGCCGACCGACAAAGCGCTGACTTGCACCATGGCAAAACCAGGACGGGCCGCCAACTGACGCGTGGCCATGGCCAGCCAAATTGGCGCGGTGTCCTCATTCAAGCCCTTGCGCAAGGCCATCACGGCCAGCCAGCCCATGCCGGCAAACAGCAACAAGGCAGCCGTGAAACCTCCCACCACCATCAAACCCAGCCACCAGTCCTGGCTGACGCTCACCAGCAAAGCCGCAAAGCCCGCCAAGCCCAGACCCAGGACACTCAGCGAGGCGACCTGCATGCGGCCCACATCGCGGCGAATCACACGCAAAGCCGGCACACTGGCCAGTTGCAGTACGGGCGGCAAACCAAACGCCACCATCAGGGTCAAGCCTATGCCCAGGCCTTGCCCCCAAGGCGCCCAGCCTGGCAGGGGGAGCGCCGTTTCCACCAAGCCCGCCAAGAGGTGCACGAACACCAGGTGCAGCCCGAAACCCAGGCACAAGCCTCCCATGCTGGCCAGAATGCCCACCGCGAAAAACTCCAGGGTGTAGGTCCAGGCAATGTTGCGCTGGCTTTGACCCAGCACACGCAGCATGGCGCAATCGTCCAGATGGCGATTGGCAAAGGCACGGGCTGCCAAAGCCACAGCCACGGCACTGAGCAAAGCAGCCAGTAACGCCACCAAGCGCAGAAACATGCCAGCACGGTCCAGCGTTTGCCGCATCTCGGGCCGGCCCGCTTCCAGCGTTTCTATGCGCACGCCTCTGACTTCGGGCAGCTTGCTGTGTGCCTCTGCCCATTGGGTATAGGCCTTGACCGCCGTCACAGGTCCCACCACCGCCAGTCGCCATGTGATGCGGCTGGCCGGTTGCACCAACCGCGTCGAAGGCAAGTCTTGCTCGTTCATCATGACCCGCGGCGCGAAGTTCATGAACCCGGCGCCACGGTCAGGTTCGACCAGAAGCACACGAGACACTCGCAACTGGCCCTCGCCCAACAACAACGCGTCCCCCACTTGCAGATCCAGCGCTTCCAGCAAGGGCGCCTCCACCCACACTTCACCCTGCGCAGGAATCTCTTGGGTGTCCTGGGCTTGCGCGTTGTGCAGCACTTGCAGCCGCCCGCGTAGCGGGTACCCAGGGTTGACCGCCTTCAGGGCCACCAGCCGGCTCTGCCCGCCCTTGTCTTGCGTGGCGCGCGCCATGGTGGGAAAGTTCAAGGTGCTGACCACCTGCAAGCCAGCGCCTCGCGCCTGTTGCACAAAAGCTTCGGGGGGCGGTTGGTCACTGACCACCACCACATCGCCCCCCAGCAACTGAGCGGCATCGCGTTGCAAACCTGCATTGATTCGGTTGGCCAGGAAAGCCACCGAGCTCAAGGCAGCCACACCCAGGCACACCGCCACCAAGAGCAAGCGCAACTCACCCGCGCGCGCGTCTCGCCAGAGGGATCGCCACGCGGCTTGCAGCACAGCCATTCAGGTCACCACCTTGACGCCGCCCTGGGCCAACTCTGGCTGCACCACAAAGTGGTGCTGGGCGGTATAGCAAAAGAAATGTTTGTGGGTCGCGCGGCCCACCGTGCACAGCCCCAAACGTTCGGCAATTTCATAGCCCATTTGCGTGATGCCACTGCGAGACACCACCACCGGCACCTGCATTTGCACCGACTTCATGACCATTTCACTGGTCAAGCGGCCGGTGGTGTAAAACAAGGCTTCGGCAGGGTCGAGCGCCGAGTTGTCTTGCAGCCAATGCCATCCTGCCAGCGTGTCGATGGCATTGTGACGGCCCACATCTTCCACGAACAAGCGCAAGACTTCCCCCTGGAACAAGGCGCAACCATGCACCGAGCCAGCCGATTTGTAGGTGGTTTCTTGAATGCGCATGGTGTTCAACACCGCATACAGACGGGCTTGGGTCAAGCGGGCTTGCGGCATGTGAAGCGCCTCCACTTCGGACATCAAGTCCCCAAACACACTGCCTTGCCCGCAGCCGGTGGTCACCACACGGTGTTGGGTTTTGCTGGCCAAATCCTGCAACCCATGACGGGTCTTGACGGCGGCCACGCCGGCCCCTTCCTCGCCTGCCTCCCAATCTACCGTGATGGACGCCACATCCTCGACACGGGAGACCAGGCGCTGGTTGCGCAAATAACCCAGCACCAGCCATTCAGGGTGAGCGCCCAAGGTCATGAGGGTCACCAGCTCTTGTTTGTCCACATAAACTGTCAAGGCCCGCTCGGCGGGAATATCCAGTTCTTGCAGGTCGCCAAATTCATTCAGGGCACGAATGGGCCGCGTCAGCGGCGCATGGGCTTGGGTCAAGAAGGGCAAAAGTGGGGAGGATGACATGGGATAGCATTCTCCCGCACAATCAAAAACCATGGACAAAATGCGCATTGACAAATGGCTGTGGGCCGCAAGGTTTTTCAAAACCCGCTCGCTGGCCACCGACGAAATCTTGAAAGGCCGTGTTCAGGTCAATGGCCAAGAAGCCAAACCGGCACGAGACATCAAGGTAGGCGACATGGTCGCCGTGCGTCAGGCCACCGTGGTGCGCACGGTCCAAGTGCAGGGATTGAGCCAGCAACGGGGCCCCGCCCCGGTGGCCCAGCAACTGTATGCCGAAACGCCAGAAAGCCTTTTGTTGGGTGAGC
Organism: Limnohabitans sp.; assembly: GCA_018882835.1. GTDB lineage: Bacteria > Pseudomonadota > Gammaproteobacteria > Burkholderiales > Burkholderiaceae_C > Limnohabitans. Next base: position 25,321 of record VERE01000030.1, on the reverse strand, counting down.
AAACCCGGGAGCAAAGGCGACTGTCCCGCGAGCCAGCCCTGAGCATCGAGCAAGGCCGCCCCACCAAGCGCCAGCGGCGCGACCTCGACCAGGCACGCCATGGGTGGGACGAGCGCTGGAGCGCATCTATTTCAAAATAAAGGAGATTGACCATGCAACGTTCGTATTTTTTGAGGCGCATCGTGCCTGCTTCATTGGCCTTGCTGGCTTTGACTTCAGGCAGCGCCTGGTCACAAGCCAACTACCCCAACAAGCCCATGCGCCTGGTGGTGACCTTCCCTTCTGGCGGGGCACCCGACATCCTGGCGCGCTTGTTCAGCGAGAAAGCCCAAATGGGACAGCCCGTGGTTGTCGATAACAAGCCCGGTGCAGGCGGCAACATCGGTGCCGACATCGTTGCCAAGGCCCCAGGAGACGGCTACACCTTCGTCATGGGCACAGTGGGCACGCATGCCATCAACGGGTCTTTGTACGAAAAGATGCCCTACGACATGGTGAAAAACTTCACCCCCATCGCACTGATCGCCTCTGCCCCCAATCTGCTGGTGGTGAACAATGACCTCCCCGTCAAAAACGTGTCCGAACTGGTGGCCTACATGAAGGCCAACCCCAACAAATTGTCCTTTGGCTCGCCCGGCGTGGGGACCTCAGTGCATGTGTCTGGGGAATTGTTCAAGTCCATGACCGGCACCTCGATGACGCACGTGCCCTACAAAGGCCGCCAATACGCCATTCCCGACCTGATTGGCGGTAGCATTCAGTTGATGTTCGACAACATGCCCTCGGCCCTGCCCATGGCCCGCGAAGGCAAGATTCGTGCATTGGCACAGACCACAGCCAAGCGCTCGGCAGCCGCACCTGACGTGCCCACAGTGGCCGAAACCATTCCTGGCTTTGAAGCCACCACCTGGTTTGCCATGTTTGCGCCCGCAGGCACGCCCAAGCCGGTCATTGACCGCCTGAACGCCGAAGTGCAACGCGTTTACCGCTTGCCCGAGGTCCAGGAACGCTTGAAAACCCTGGGTTTGGACGCGATCTTGTCCACTCCCGAGGAATTGACCAAGTACCAAGCTGCAGAAATTGCCAAGTGGTCCAAGGTGGTGAAAGACTCGGGCGCGCGGGCCGAGTAACTCAAACGATCGAGACCAAGACGCTGCACGGAGACTCTTCGATCAGCGACTTGGAAATCGAGCCTGACCACCAGCGCTCGACCCAGCCTTTCTTGTGCTTGTGGCCGACTACCACGAGATCGGCTGAAATGCGCTTGGCGCAAGCGCAGATTTCGTGAATTGCGTCGCCGGACAGCAACTCGCCGGTGGCCTGGTAGCCATGCTGGGCCAAAATGGCCAGGCCTTCGTCCAGAATTTTCTGAAAGGCTTGGCGTTGGTTTTTTTCTTCCTGCATGGAATACACAATGCCTTCGGCCACCACCGTGTTCAGGTTCAAGGGCATGACCGCCACCAAATGCAATGAGGCTTGTCCCCAGGCTGCCAGACCACCAGAATCCAGCAAAGCCTTTTGACCGCTCAATGAGCCGTTGTAAGCCAGCAAAATCTTTTTGTACATGGATGCCTCCTGTCTAGGGTGCAAAGCATCGCGCAAAAAAATCTGTGTCGTGATGGGGTTTTCACGATTAGGGAGACCCACCAAAGGTTTACCCTCATGGTCAGGTGCGACCGCCTTTTTTAAGCTTCACATCTCAACTTGTTGATTTTGTTGAATCATTTTTCTCAGCCCAATGGAGCCCCCATGCTGGAACGTCTGAACCATTTCTATCCCGTGCGCTTCACCGCCTTCTTTGTGGCCTTGGCGGGACTTTGCGTCTTCCTGGCAATCTTTGTGGTCTCAGGAACAGGCGGCTTGTGGGCCCTGCTGTTTGCATTCTTGACGGTCGTGGGCATCCACGATCTGCAACAGACGCACCACGCCATTTTGCGCAACTACCCCATCATTGGCCATATTCGCTTCATGCTGGAAACCATTCGGCCAGAGCTGCGCCAGTATTTTCTGGAAAGCGAGACCGAGGCAGCGCCCTTCTCGCGCGCGCAACGCTCCCTGGTCTACGCCCGCGCCAAAGGCCAATCGGACAAGCGCCCCTTTGGCACGCAACTGGATATCAAAACAGTGGGGTACGAGTGGCTCACGCACTCCATCTCGCCGTCGCACATTGAAGGCAGTGATTTCCGTGTTCACATTGGCGGCGCCAGCTGCCAACAGCCCTATGACATCAGCTTGTTCAACGTATCCGCCATGAGCTTTGGCGCACTCAGTGCCAATGCCATCATGGCCCTGAACCAGGGCGCCAGCATGGGCGGGTTCGCACACGATACCGGCGAGGGCTCGATTTCCCGCTACCACCGTGTACACGGGGGTGACCTCATCTGGGAAATTGGCTCAGGTTACTTTGGGTGCCGTGACGCCAATGGTCACTTCAGCGCCGAAAAATTCCAAGAAAACGCCCTGAGCCCCCAAGTCAAAATGATTGAAATCAAATTGAGCCAAGGCGCCAAGCCTGGACATGGCGGCGTTTTGCTAGGCCCGAAGGTGACGCCAGAAATTGCCGAGGCACGGGGCGTTGCGGTGGGCGAAGACTGTGTCTCGCCCAACAGCCACAGCAGTTTTTCAACGCCCATTGAATTGCTTCAGTTTGTTCAAAAACTGCGCGAACTTTCACAAGGCAAACCGGTAGGCTTCAAGCTGTGCATTGGTCACCCCTGGGAATGGTTTGGCATCGCCAAAGCCATGCAGGAAACCGGCATCCTGCCTGATTTCATCGTGGTGGATGGCTCTGAAGGCGGCACTGGCGCTGCCCCCCTGGAGTTCTCCGACAACATGGGGACACCCTTGCAAGAAGGCTTGCGTCTGGTGCACAACACCCTGCTCGGACTGGATTTGCGCCAACATATTCGCCTGGGTGCCAGCGGCAAAATTGTCAGCGCCTTCGACATGGTGCGGGTGATTGCACTGGGCGCCGACTGGTGCAACAGCGCGCGCGGCTTCATGTTTGCGCTAGGGTGCATTCAGGCCCAAACTTGCCACACAGGCAATTGCCCGACCGGCGTCACCACCCAAGATCCCAAGCGCCAAGTGGCCTTGGTGGTGCCAGACAAGGCTCAGCGGGTGCGCAACTTCCATCGCAACACGCTGGAGTCCCTCAAGGAATTGCTGGAGGCGGCGGGGCTGCACAAGCCTTCCGAGTTGTCGCTGCGCCATGTGATGCGGCGCATCAGCCACTCTGAAACGCGGCCTTTGTCGGTGCTCTACCCGACCGTGCCCTCAGGCAGTTTGCGCCACGCAAACACATCTGAGGCCTTGCAGTCCTTGCCTCTGATTTTTCAGGATCACTGGCTCTCGGCCACGGCAAGCAGCTTTGAGCCGGTGACGCTTCACTGATTGCCGTTGGTATTGGGCCTCGGATAGACCAACATTTTGTCGCGCGGTGAAGGCGCTGGTGGCAAAGAAGGCGTGGGCGAAGGCGGGGGTGGTTTGACTTCCGCAGGCTTGGGCTCGGGTTTCGGTTCAGGCTTGGGTTCAGGCTTGGCCTTGGCTTGGGCCTGCGCTGCAGCCACTGCAGCTGCTTTGGCATTCGCATTGGCCGTGTCCAAATCTTTTTTCAGCTTTTGAATCTCAGAAATGACGGCCTGCTGGCTGGGACCGGGGTTGGGTTGCGGCCGGTTGGACAAGGCCTGAACCTTGGTTTCAAGGGCCTGCATTTGTTTTTGCAGCCCTTGTAATTTGGTATCCAGGGTTTTGCCGGACTGGTCTGCAACCAGGTTGGGCACAGCGGCGACCGTTTTGTGAATATCGTCAAAACGCTGCTCCAGTTTTCCTTGCAGCTCGGCCTGCTTCTCCAACTTTTCATTCAAGTCGTTGAAGGTTCGGCTGGTCTCGACAAATGCATTCACGGTGGCGTCCAGATCGACCACACGCTTACCCACTGCCAGGGCCATGGCGTCTAGTTGTCGAATGTTTTGATGCATCCGGGTGGCAATGGCAAAGAAGGTTCCCAGGCCAATCAGTAGAAAAGCCAGCAAACCGCCCAGAATGATGCGCGAGTGTTGAACACTGCGCTTGTGCGATTCGGAGATTTGGTCCATCACCGTTCGCATGTCCTGACTGATGTTGGCCGCCACCGAAGCCGATCGTGTTGACACTTCGGCCGAGCTCAGCACCACCCCCGTCAACTCTTCCAGCTGCTTGGCAACTTCTGCTGAATCTGCGGCATCCTCTTCCAGGTGGTCCAGGCCTTCTGCCATAGCTGCCTTGTCCAAAAGCCCTTGCGACGCCGATGCCGACGCTTCAGACTGGGCGGCGCCGGCCACAGCGGGGTCCGCCGTGGGCGAATCGCTGGCCGCTTCGCTCGCGTTATCATGCGCCATATTAGTTCCTTTGAATTACTTTTCGAGTCGATCCAGGCGCTGATTCAACTGGTCAACTTCTTCTCGAAGCTTGACCACGCGTCCCACGAACTCTTCTCTACGTTTATCGGCTAAGCTGGTCTCAACTTGAGCCGAAACAAAGGATTCTGTGGCTTGGCCCGCGGCAGTATCGGCAGCAGCGGCCGTGCCATGGGCATGATTTTCTTCCGTCACCGCCAGGTCGGGGTCGCTCAGTTCAACAGCATCCGAGGGAACCTTGACGCGGTGATCCTGCAGACCTTCATCGGAAGGCAGCATCACGGTGTTGTCCTGGAGAGACTCCTCGGGCAACAAGGCCCGGTTTTCTTCTTGGTGAGTTTCGGGCAAGCGGACCCGGTTTTCTTCTTGTTGAGATTCGGGCAGGCGCACCCGGTTTTCGCCAGCGCCATCGTCTGACCCCAGTTTCACGTTTTCGCTGTCCAGGTGCTGGGCTTCGTCCACCGACACACGCCGGTCCACAACCGTGTTGGAAGTGGTCACTCGCTCAACATGCTCCGGCTCAATGGTCCCGCTGGCAACAGTGCTGGTTTTGCTTTTGGCATTGATTGAGCCTTCGGGAATCACCACCTCGTGCTCTTTGGTGCTTCGAATAATGTCTTGACTCATGTGGCATTTCCTCCCCTAAGCAATCGGCACCAAACCCTGGAAGTTGATTCAGTCTTGGAATTGAATTTTGACTGACTTGGTGGCCCTGAGCCAAGATTTCGCCATGGCGGGGTCGGTTTTGATCAGATTTTCAGCCTCTTGGCGTGTCGCATAGGGCCCCGTCACCAAGATGAAATAACTGGCCCCCGACTTGCGCTTGGTTTTGAGTACGCGGGCCTCTTTGAAAGAGGCCTGCTTGGATTGCAACAACTCAATTTCCTGTTGCGTGTCAAAGGCAGCATGCTGCAGCATCCACCCCCCCGCAGGAAGTTTCTCAACCCAGGCTTTGTCGTCCCGCCCATTGGCCACAACAGGTTCAGGCTTGGGGTCGGCTTTCGGTTCGGGCTTGGGCTCAGGCACAGGCGCAGCAACAGGTGCGACCGCTACAGCGGGTGTGGACGCGGGTGCAGGAACTGTGGCGGGTACAGGCTCAGGTTTGACCAAAGCCTCTTTCTCTGGGATCAGGGAGTCATCCGGCTTGACCGGCAACTGCGTGGTGCTGGACATGCCCACGCTGGGCGTTGCGCTGGTTGCCGGCTCTTTGGCTTTGCCAGGCCCCGTGCGCGACAAATACCCTTGCATGGCTTCCACTTCAGTTTGGATCTGTTCCTTGTAAAGCAGGCCAAACAACACCAGGGTGACCAGCATGACGCCAAACAAGCCCCAACCCAACCGGGCACCGCCCTTTTTGTCGGGTGCAGCTGGGGTGTCCCAGCTGTTGACAGCAGGCGCTGCTTCCTGCAAGGTGGGTACAGCGTCCAGCAGGGGTGACGGCACGATAGGCGGCTCGGTCGGACCAGGCGCCGGCTCAGGCAAGACCTCATCCAGAGTTTCGATGCGCTGTGTTCTCTTGGGCGCGGGATTTTCGGACTCCAGCACCCATTGCATCAGGCTTTTCCCGAAGGCCTCCAACTTTCGCTCGTGGGGCTCCAAACTGTTGACCAACAACACGACATGAATGTTGCTCGCCGGAAAGCCATTGACCAGGCGCGCCAGCAATTGCAAGTCGATGTCCTGTATGCCCTGCGCGTCTGGAAAAATCATGTAGCGCTTGGTCGCCGCCTTCTGCGCTTTGTCCAGCGCCTGATCGACCGATACCTCAGACAGGATTTCATTGAATCGCTTCACCAACTTTTCAGAGTCGGTTGATGTCCAAAGCTCCACCTCGATGTTGCCGTGCTGGCGCAGATGCTGTGCAATTCTTCGGGCGTAGTGGGCCAGCACCACATCGTCTTCGCCCAGGATGGCCAGGTTGAGGCTGCCATCGCTCAGGGTTTTAAGAAGCACTTCCAAACGAAGCTTATCGCCGGGGCTTTGGTAGAAATCAGTCATGGGAGAGCCGGTTCATTCAAGCCGTTCATTGCATTAAGAAACCATTTTCGTCGTACCGCATATTGTCCGGGATCTTCGGGCTGGGCTTGACATAGCCTTGCGAGCCAGGATAGCGGTCGTTCAAGCTGAAAACATAGGCGATGACCTGGGCCACCGCGTGGTAAAGCGATTCCGGGATGGGCTCATCCACCTTGGTCGTGAAATACAAGGCACGCGCCAGCTCAGGCGCTTCAAACAATTGAATGCCCTCTTCTTTCGCAGCCTCGCGAATGCGCCGCGCCAAATCGTCGGTACCCTTGGCAATCAACATGGGCGCACCGTCTGCGCTGGGGTCGTACTCCAAGGCCACGGCAAAGTGCTGGGGGTTGGTGATCACGACATCGGCATCTTTCACCTTGGCCATCATTTTGTTGTTGGCCATCTCGCGCTGACGGCGCCGGATTTGCGCTTTCACTTCCGGCCGGCCTTCGGCGTCTTTCATCTCATCTTTGATTTCCTGCTTGGTCATCTTCAATTTTTTATGCACCTGGTAGCGTTGCAAAGGCACATCGGCCACCGCAATCAGCACCAAGCCCATGCTCATCCAGAAGCAGGCGTCAATGATCATTTCACCCGCATGCCGCACAGCGGTGCCCAGCTCCATGCGGTTGAGGTTCAGCAAGTCGTCAATGTTGTGCATCACCGAAAGCAGCAAAATGGCGCCCACGATGACAAATTTGCCAATGGACTTGGCCAACTCAATCAATGCCTTCATGCCAAACATGCGCGCCAAGCCACTCAAGGGGTTGAGCTTGTTGAATTTGGGGCTGATCAGTTGCATGGAAAAAATGAAGCCACCGGTCAAACCAGAGGACAGGATGGCCATCACATAAAGCACCAGCATGATGGGAAGTATCAGCAAAAAGCCGTCAAGCATCGATTGGCCAAAGAGCCCTGGCAGCAACTCGGCCTTGTCCATGACCTTTCGGTCAAAGGCCAACTGGTAGGTGAACAGCTGGCCCATTTGCTTGAACATCCAACTGCCCATGAGGGTAAAGAAGAGCGTGGCGGTGACCAGCATCACCGCAGTGGGCAATTCAACAGAACGCGCAACCTGCCCATCCTCGCGGGCTTTTTGCAGCCTTCGCGCGGTAGGTTCTTCTGTCCGTTCTGAGGAGCCTTCTTCTGCCATGTCACGTCAACAGCAAGCTGCGCAGTTGGTTGAAAGTTTGCACCCAAAGCCAGTTGATACGCCCGATCACATTGGGCAATGCCAACCACAGGACCAGGAAGCCCGACAACACCATGGCAGGAAAGCCCACCGAAAAAATGTTCAAACTGGGAGCGGCCCGGGTAACAAAGCCCAAGCCAATGTTGACAAACAACAAAGTGATCAGCACTGGCAGGGAAATCAGCAGGGAGGCCACAAACATCATGGCGCTCCATGAAATCATCTTGCCCATGAACTCTTGCGTCATCAGGCTTTGGCCAATAGGAAATTGCTGGAAAGACTCCAGGAGAATCCCAAAGACAATCAAATGGCCTCCAATGGCCAAAAACACCAGCGTGCCCAGCAAGGTGAAGAATTGTGAAAGCACGGGCACGTTGCCCAGGGTCGGGTCAATCAGGTTCGCCATCGTCAAACCCATGGAGCCAGACAAAGCCTGGCCGGCAATCACCAAGGCCGCGGTAGCAAGTTGCATGACCATGGCCATGCTGAACCCAATGAAGATCTGATTGAAAATTTCCTTCAAGCCAAGCACCGTCACGGGGTCAAGCTTGGGAATGTCAATTTGCATCGAGATAAAAACGGTCAAGCCAAACGAGATCAGAATGCGCAAGCGCAAGTTGACCGCTCGAATCGAAAAAATGGACGCAAAGCCCATGAATGCCGAGATGCGCAACAAAGGCCAGATCAGCGCGTAAAAGCGATCGACCAAATCGAGCATCAGTAAATTCATCTTGTGCTCGCTCAGCCAAACAGGCCAGGAATACGGCCGAACAAGACACGGGTGTAGTCCACCAGCGTATTGATCATCCAGCCGCCCAGAATGGCCAAGGTGAGCCCCAGTGCGACCAACTTGGGAATAAAGCTGAGGGTTTGCTCATTGATAGAGGTTGCCGCTTGAAAAATACCAATGATCAAACCCACGACCAAGGCCACGCCCAACAGCGGTGCCGAAATGAGCATGGTCATCCAAAGCGCCTGACGACCCAGATCTACCACCATGGCTGTATCCATCAGTACCTCACTTGAATATGAAACTTGAAGCCAGCGACCCCATCAGCAAGGTCCAGCCATCCACCAGGACAAACAGCATGAGCTTGAAGGGCATGGAGATGATCATGGGCGAGAGCATCATCATGCCCATGGACATCAGCACGCTGGCAACGATCAGGTCAATGACCACGAAAGGGATGTAGATCATGAAGCCGATGGTGAATGCGCTTTTCAACTCTGACGTGAGAAACGCTGGCATCAAGGTGGTGAAGGGCACATCGGCAGCGCTGGCGATTTCTTTTTTCTGCGCAATCTGCATGAACATGGTGATGTCGTCTTCACGGGTCTGATGAATCATGAAGTCGCGAACGGGCACTTCGGCTTTGGCCAAGGCTTTCTCGAAAGGCAAGTTGCCGTTCATGTAAGGGCCAATGGCGTTTTGATAGACATCGTCAAACACCGGCGACATGATGAACAGCGTCAAGAAGAGCGCCAGGCCCACCAACACCATGTTCGGTGGTGTTTGACCAGTTCCCAACGCTTGGCGCAAGATGGACAAAACGATGATGACTCGGACGAAGGAGGTCATCATCAAGAGCATGGACGGCAACAACGTCAAGGTTGTCATCAGCGCCAGCAATTGCAAGGTCAGGCTGTATTGCTGGCCAGACTTGCCGCCCGTCACGTTGACCATGGGAATGCCTTGCGCCTGCGCCAACGCAGGAATCAACAAAGCCAGCAGCCCCAGAATGGGGAGCCAATGTTTAAGCCGCATGGTTTACTCCTTGCGAAACGGTTGTCGGAGATGCCACCAGCTCAGTGGCGGGCCATGTGTGCAAAGTTTGCAAGCCTTGCGGGTTGACAGAGACCAGCACCATTTGCTGGTCGGCTTGAACCAGCATCATCTTGTGCTTGAGGCCCAATGGGCAAATTTCCAGGACCTGGACCCGTCGCGCGTCCACCTTGGGAAACAACGCCGTCTTGCGTCGGCGCAGCCACCAAAGTAACCCGCCCATCAACACCAGCACCCAGGTGGCGCTGAGGGCATACCGAGCCCAATCAATCGACGCCATGTGTTACCTCTTGGATTTTGACATTTTTGGTGAAATACGATGGGAATTGATTATCCCGCACGTTATAGTCTTTGATGATGCATTTCACTCGCAAAGTCCGGACCATGTTGGATTCTCGACACCCTCCGCCCCTGCCATTGCGGGACCGACCGTGACGGCCCACCGCTCTCACCCCAATGGATGGCGCCATTGGTTCCAGGATGCGCTCAGTGCCGGCGGTACTGGCGGCTTGAATTGGCACCTTCATGCGCTCTCTTCCCTCAAGAGGTGGGAGGGCACGTTGTCAGCCATCGACGCCTTTTTAGGCCAAATTACCCCGAGCTCGAACCAGCTCGTGCTGCTGGGAGGGAGCGCGGGCTGGATGATGCCGCCCGCCTGGCTCCAGCGTTTTCGCAGGATTGATGCCTATGACATCGACCCTTTGGCGCCTTGGCTCTTCAAGCTTCGCCATGCCAAAGCATTGCAAGCACGCCCGACGGAGATTCACTTCCACCGGTCGGATGCCATTGCCGGCCTGCCCACCCTGCTGGATCGCCATCCGGATGCATTTGTCTGGTTCGACAATTTGCTGGGGCAGCTGCGTTACAGGTTAGGGGATGAAGATGCGGCCGAACGGCAACTGGGACAGTTGAAACACGTGCTCGCTGGGCGGGAGTGGGGCAGCCTGCACGATATGTATTCCGGGCCGACAGACGAAAAAACGCAGATCAATCGGTCGGCTCTGGCGCTGGCACACCCTGGAACACCCCTGTTGGACGATGCAGGCACACAGCGACTGCTTCAAAAGCTAGACGCCAAGGGCGTTTGGCAGGACCATGCCACACGGGTGGTTTTTCCCCAAGGCACCGCCACCCAGTGGATCCCTTGGGCGTTTCGGCCGCACTACTGGCACTGGCTGGAAGCCGGCTGGGTCAAGCCTTCAAGTTGAACAAGGTGATGCCCAAAGCATCCATGTGCTTCTGGTCTTTTTTCTGCTGGTAAACCTTGACCCGGTGCAAGTCTTGCTCCATCAGGGAGGCCATCTTGATGCGCTGCTGATCGGCTTTTTGCTGGGCCTCGCGGGCTTGGGTCAAGTCGTTGTGGGCGCGTTGCAAATCTTGGTCGATGCGGTCCACCAGTTGCAGCAAATGAGACATGAACTGGCGATGGTTGGCGGTGTCTGCCATGGAGTGCCATTGCTGCTGCTTGTCTTCAATGCGCCGCTTGTAATCGGCATACATGTCCAGCAGTTGCTGACGCCGGGACTGAAGATGCTCAATGTTTTGGCGAATCTGGACCACCACAGCCATTGCGGCATCGACTTCATCCTGGGCTTTTTTCGCCAGTACAGGCCAACATTCTCTTGCTTTCATGCTGTCATCTCATCAAGAAGCCGTCAGCAATTGCCGCAACTCTTGGCGGGTACTTTCGTAATCCTGCCCAATGTGCATGTCTTGCCTTAAAAAATTGACAATCCGCTCGTGAAGGCGAATGGCCTCATCGACTTCCGCGCTCGAGCCCTTCTCGTACGCCCCCACTTGGATCAAATCCTCGTTTTGCTGGTACAGCGACCAAAGGCGGCGCAATTTGTTGGACATCTTGAGGTCCTCGCTGCTCAGCAAGGACTGCATCAAGCGAGAGATGGAGCCATTCAAGTCAATGGCGGGGTAATGGGCCGTGTCTGCCAGCTTGCGCGACAACATGACTTGCCCATCCAGCGAGGCTCTGGCAATGTCCACAATCGGGTCGGAGGCGTCATCTCCTTCCGCCAGCACGGTGTAGATGGCCGTGATGGAGCCATGCCCATGACGACCCACACCGCCGCGCTCAATCAAGTTGGGCAGCAAGGCAAAGACCGAGGGGGGATAGCCCTTGGCGGTTGGCGGCTCGCCAATGGCCAGGCCAATCTCGCGTTGGGCATGTGCCACCCGTGTCAGGCTGTCGCAGAGCATCAAGACGTTTTTGCCTTGATCGCGAAAATATTCGGCAATCACATGGGTCATGTGTGTTGCCTTCAGGCGCAAAACAGGTGAAAGGTTGGCCGGGGCAGCGACCACCACAGACTTGGCCAAGCCTTCGGCCCCCAAAGACTCGCTGATGAAGGCCTGCACCTCGCGACCACGCTCACCTATCAAGCCAATCACCACCACATCGGCCTTGGTAAAGCGGGTCAGCATGCCCAACAACACACTCTTGCCAACGCCCGAGCCCGCCACCAGTCCGATGCGTTGGCCCCGCCCCATGGTCAGCACGCCATTGATGGCTTTCACCCCCACATCCAGCACATGCTGAATGGGGCCCCGTTCCATGGGGTTCAAAGGTCGACCCATCAGGGCCAAGGAATCGCGGCATCGCGGCGCCGGCTTGCCATCCAAAGGCTGGCCTCGGCCATCTATGACACGCCCGAGCAACTCGGGTCCTAAACTCACTTGCGAAGAGTGGCTGAGAACCCGAACCATATCCCCCGGGCCGACGCCTACCGGGTCTGTGAATGGCATCAGGAACAAGGTTTTGTCGTGGAAGCCTACCACCTCAGCCTCGACCCGATGGCCGTGTCGTCCCACCACCTCGCAGCAAGCGCCCAAGGGCGCCATGATGCCCCGTGTCTCCAGCGTCAGACCTACCAAGCGGACCAGGGTGCCCGTTCGCTGGGGCTCGGGTGAGCGCAACCGCGGGATGCAGTGGGTGACCTCTTCGGCAAAATCAATCATGTGCTGGCTCAATCAATTTTGATCATGCGCTTTAACACACTGGCCACGCGCGCATGCTCCTGGTCGACCATCATGCGCACCACCATCAGTTTGTCTTCGTAGCTGTTGGCGTCTTGCAGCAATTCCGCAGGAATGGTTGGCTTGGCAGCCTTCTTTTGTTCCTGCTTGATGCGCTCACGCATTTCACGCAAGGCATCTTCGGGATTCGGCGCCTCGGCCTCGCTGGCATGAGCCTCCGCACTTTCGGGCTGATCGCTGGGCGACTCTTGGGGATCGCCAACGGGTATGGCGCCTTCGGCAGGCATGTCTGGCGCTGTCAGTTCAGGCTCGGATGTCAGAACCGGCTCGGGTGTCAGTTCCGGCTCCAGGGTCGGCTCAGGCGGTGCAACATGGCCTATCCTCGGCAAGCTGGGAGGCGGGTTCTTGACGCCCAAAGACCTGAAGGCCGAGTGAACCGCAGAATCTACCACCTCTTCAATTTCCAATTGATTGGGCTCGCGCCGACTCAGGGCAAACAGCATGGGCCGAACCACCCAGATCAAAAAAGCCAGGCACATCAGCGTTCTCAGCGCGACGTTCACTAGGTCATGCATCGAGCACCTCATCGGTAGAAATGTCGGGCAGCGCTGGGCGCTGACTCACGTCTTGTACTTCGCTTTCACGCTGCGCCAGCGGCTGTCGGAAGAAAGGCGATTTTTCACGCCAGGCCTCGGGCTGCCCCAGCAAGCCATGCGCCAGCGCTTCAAGGCGGTGCTCCACCAAATCCTCAACCTGGGTGTCATTGACAATCACACGCACGCTGCCAGGTTGCAGACTGGGAATGGCTTGAAGCTGAACTTGACTCAGCATGTCATTGGCAACATCTTGCAAGCGCGCCTTGTCTTGCGGGTTCAATTCAACCGTGACGACCTGCGAGCCGTGCAAATTCAGTTCATCGAGGCAACGCTGCACCAGGCGCTCAATGGCGGCGCCGGAAGTGTTCAGCTCGGCCAGCACCAACTGCTCAGCGATGTGCACCGCCAATCGCTTGAGCGGCTCAAACAGTTGCTTGGGATTCTCCGTCCAGGCTTCCAATTTCTGGGTGACTTCCCGCAGAAGTGCCAGGTCGGGTGCCATCAAGTCCGTCAGCTCTTTGTGCTGCTGCAACAACGCCTCGGCTTGTAATTCTTGCGCCTGGGCCTGCGCGCCCTCCAAAGCTTGCGCAATGGCTGATGCCATATTTTTTTCAGCTTCGGCACGGCCATCGGCCAGGCCACGCTGGTAAGCCTCTTCACAGGCTTCTGCCAGGGCCACGCTGTCCAGCGTGGTAACTTCCTCGGGCACAGATTCTTCATCTGCCGACCATGCCGCAGGGCCTTGCTCTGGCCACTCGCTGACATCCGCACCAAGGGCGCAAGCGTCCTCTGCGGTCTGCATCTCACTGGCCTGCTCGATCGGCTCTGCATCTGTGGGGGCAAGGGCTTCGGCCATGACATCTTCTGCGGTGTCTGCGTCTTGCGGGAGAGCGTGGGGCTCCTCAACAAGCACGGGTTCAGACGGCAGCGAGGCCGAGGCCCCCTGGGACGCGGGGCCACCGTAATCCGCCATGACAAACTCATGCACATCCTCTAACACCCGGGCGGGCTCAGGAATGGCCAATTGGCGAAATTGCGAGCTTGCGTAATCGACTTTGGGAACAGCGTCCCAATCCATTGCGTGAAATGCCGCATCGCCCGATTCTTTGGCAACCAGCAAATCGTGATTCCGCCAGGCTTGTGGCGGAGTCGGTGAGTGCAATGGCTCAAACAAAATCGGCTCCCCCCAACATCAACTCGCCAGAATCCGACAACTTGCGGGCGATCCGCATGATTTTCTTTTGCGACTCTTCCACATCGGCCATGCGCACAGGTCCCTTGGCTTCCATGTCGTCCTTGAACATGCCGCGGGCGCGCTCCGACATGTTGTCCAGGAATCGGTCTTTGACGCCATCGCTGGCGCCCTTCAAGGCGACCATCAGCATGTCCGGCTCCACGTTGCGCATCAGCACCTGGATGCCCTTGTTGTCAACTGTCACCAGGTTCTCGAAGGTGAACATGTTGTCCTGGATTTTTTGCATCAAGTCAGGATCGATTTCACCCAGGTTGGCCATGATCGAGTTTTCCAGCTCGGTCTTGGTCATGTTCATGATCTTGGCCGCCGCCTTGATACCGCCAAAGCTGGACGATTTGGCCGATGAGTTTTTGGAGAACTGCATCTTCATGATGGCTTCCAACTCGGCCATGGCGGAGGGCTGAACCGTGTCCAAACTGGCCACGCGCTGAATCACCTCGGCACGCGTCTCAGAGGGCAAATAAATCAAGACGTCTGCGGCCACCTCATGTTCCAGCAGAGACAGAATGATGGCGACCACCTGGGGATGCTCGCCACGAATCATGTCTGCAATGGAACGGGCGTCCATCCAGCTCAGAATATCCAAGCCCTTGGTGCCCTGACCCGGCATGATGCGGTTCAGCACCGAAGCGGCTTTGTCATCGCCCAAGGCACGGCGCATCACTTTTTCGACATAGTCAGAATTGCCCAGGCTCAGGCTGGTTTGCTTTTTCAGCATGTCAACAAATTCGTCCAAAACGGCATTGACTGCGTCTTGTGACAAATCTGCCGCTGCCACCATGGCGCCGCCCAGGGCCTGAACCTCTTTGGGATTCAGGTATTTGATGATGTCGGCAGCTTGCTCTTCCCCCAACAACAGCATCAAAACCGCTGCCCGTTGGGTGGATGTCATGGCGGCCATCTCGGCGCGCAATTCGGGCGACCAGTCCGCCCCGACGGGCGCGCTCTGGATTTCGTTGGTGTCTTTGTCGGCCATGTTCAGGTCCTCGTTCAGTCAAGCCTATCAGCTCGATTGAATCATGTTCTTCAGTACACCCGCAACTCGGGCACGCGCGGCATCTTCCGACACGATCATTCGCAACAATGCCACTTTGTCGTCGTAGGTGTTGGCTGTGTTCAGCATGTCGGCAGAAATTGTCGGCTTCTTGGGCTTCAAGCTGGACATGCGCGCCTTGATTTCTTCCAGGGTTTCGCCATCCTGGATTTCAATTTCCTCAGACTTTTCCTCGCTCTCCTGCTCGGCAAGTTTGGCAGCTTCGGCGGCGGCGGCTTCGGCGGCAGCAGCAGCTTCGGCGGCGGCTTTCGCAGCGGCGGCCTCGGCCGCTTCCCGATCGGCTTTTTCCTGGGCCAGGCGTGCCGCCACTTCGGCCTCGGCAGCGGCAATTCGCTCTGCCTTGAGCTTCTCGGCCGCTGCGGCTTCTGCGGTGGCTGCGGCGATGGCAGCAGCAGCAATGGCAGCAGGGTCGATTTCGGGACGGGTCATCTTGCGCACCATGGGGCGAACCACCAGGAACAAGAACAACAGGAACAACAATGCAACAACACCACTGTTGGCAATGGCCGTGATGGTTTCATCCTTGTACCAAGGCACAAAGTCGGGATCCACCTGGGGCTCGAAGCGGGTGGCCACCACGGTCACCACATCCCCACGGCTTTCGCTGAAGCCAACGGCACCACGCACCAATTGGTTCAGGCGGTCCAGCTCTTCCTGGGTGTAGGGAATGGTGGTCGGGGCGGGCGAGCCATCGGCCGGCTTTTCCACTTTGGTTCCAGCGGGAATCGGGCGCTCGTTGATGAGCACACCCACGCCAATGCGTTGAACGGTCCCCATGGCTGCCTTGGTGTGTCGCACCGCACGGTCAAGCTCATAGTTTTTGGTGCTGCGTGCGGTCACTTGCACACCCTTTTCACTCTGTCCTTTGGCGGGATCTGAGCCAGTTGCAGGGGTAGCCGCCGGGTTTTGTGGGGGATTGGGCGGGGTGTTGGTCAACGAGCCGGGAATGCCAATCGCATCCTTGAATGTGTTGCGGTCTTCCACAAACAATTCAGAGCGCGTTTTCGGTCCCTTGTCACGGGCGTCGAAATCTTCCGTGGTCACTTCTTGCTGCGTGAAGTCCAATGCCATGCTCACCTGTGCGCTGACGTTGGCCTCACCCACAATGGGGGCCAGCAACTGAATCAGGCGAGTGCGATACAAATCTTCCATTTGCTGCTTTTGCTGCAGCTGCGCGGAAGTCAGCCCCAAAGGCGCTTCGTTGAGCATGTCGTTCATCAGCGTGCCGAAGTTGTCCACCACGGACACGTTCTCAGGTGCCAGGTACGGCACACTGGAAGCCACCAGTTGCACTATGGCCTGAACGTTGGCGGATGACACCGATTTGCCTGGCGCACGGGTGATCACCACCGAGGCCTTGGTCGGCACGCGATCGCGCACGAAAACGCTTTGCTTGGGAGACGCCAAATGAACGCGTGCACTCTTGATGCCCCCGATCTGGCTGATCGTGCGGGCCAACTCTTGTTCCATGGCATTGTTGTAGCGAACCTGTTCCATGAACTGACTGGTGGTCATGGCGGGCATGTCTTTGAGGCCTTCAATGCCTTGAGCGTCCGTGCGCGGCAAGCCTTTCGAAGAGACCAACATGCGGGCTTCGTGGTATTTGTTCGCGGGCACCGTGATCTGCCCCGTGGCGGCATCAATTTCCGGTTTGAAGTCTGCACCCCGCAGCGCCTCCAGGGCCAGTTGTTTGTCGGCCTCTGACAGCATCATGGTGAGCGGGCGATATGAGGGGGTTTTCATGGACAACGAGGCCAAGCCGAAGGCTGCCACCACCAACAAGATGATGAGCACAGGCAGCACTTTGCGAACAGTGGGCTGACGCATCATGTCGCGCACCATCCCCATGGGGTCCGTCAAGGCTTGATTGGCAACCCCTTTGGCCAACTCACCGGGTTTGAGGGCAGCAGAGGCCACCTGCCCCGGCAACCGAGCGTTGCTGAGTGGAGCGGCGTCGGGGGTCCCGGTTTCGTTGCCGGACAGGGCCATTGCTGGCGTGTTCATTGATGCGGTAGCGGTAGCCATGGTTGTCTCTCAGTCTTTAAACCGGCATGTTCAAAATTTCTTCATAAGCCTTGAGCACTTTGTTGCGGACCTGCAGGGTCGCTTCAAAGGCTAGAGAGGATTTCTGCATACCCAAGACCACATCGGTCAAAGGCACGTCTTCCCCGCGTTGATAGGCTTCCTGCAGACTTGTGGACTTGGTCTGCGCGTCGTTCACCTGGTCGATGATGTTCTTCACCGAGTCGGTGAAGCTGGGCATCTGCGTTTTCGGTGCGGTGGTTTCTTCTAGTCCACGCGAGCCTGTTGCAGCCTGCGACTGGTAGGCGCGAATGGTTTCCAGCATGGACTGGATGTTCGCGGCAGAGGTACGGTCGATCATCAGGCGCTCCTTATTCAGCGAAGGACAAGCTCATGCCGCGGCTGCGCAACTGCGCCAGCTTGTAGCGCAGCGTGCGCGGGCTGATGCCCAGCTTGCGCGCAGCTTCCTCACGGCTTTCTGTGCTTTGCAAGGCCGCCATGATGATTTGTTGTTCACTCGACTTGACGGCATGTTGCAAATTGATGGCTGATTGCACAGCCTCTTCCACGGGCTCGGGCAACAGGGCGGGCACGTCTGGTGTGGCTGTCGACGCCACCGGTATCGTCGCAGCCGGTGCGGCCATCATCTGCAAATCGGGCGACTGTCCCTCGTCAAACATCAGGTGAACTGGGGTGATGGTGCGTCCATTGCAAAGCACCACGGCGCGCTGCACCACGTTCTCAAGCTCACGCACATTGCCTGGCCAGCTGTACTGAACCAGCATCTCGCGCGCTTCTGTTGAAAGGGTGTAGGGCACCCCTTCTTTGGCATGGCGTGCCAAAGATTGCAGCACCAAGGGAACAATGTCACCGGGGCGTTCAGCAAGCGGCTGAATGCGCAGGCGGAAGGTGCTGATGCGGAAGTAAAGGTCTTCCCGAAATTCACGCTGTTGAATGGCTTGCTTCAGGTCTTTGTTGGTGGCAGCAATCACTCGCACATCCAACGAAATGGGGGTTTCACCGCCCAGGCGGTTCAGCTTTTTTTCCTGCAAAACACGCAGCAGTTTGGCTTGCAAATGGATTGGCATTTCGCCAATCTCATCCAGGAAAACGGTGCCACCATGTGCCTGCTCGAACAAGCCTTTGTGTTCTTTCAAGGCGCCTGTGAAGGCCCCTTTTTCATGGCCAAACAGCATGTCTTCAATCAAGTGCTCAGGCAAGGCTGCGCAGTTCATAGCCACAAACGGCCCCTTGGCCCGCGGCGACGCCTCATGCAGCACACGCGCCAATACTTCTTTACCCGCACCAGTGGGGCCGACCAACAGCGCTGTGACCTCGGCTTGTGCAACCCGTTGTGCCAAGGCCAGCAAGTGTTGGCTGACCGGATCCACAAAGACGTAGCTTTTGTTTTTGAGCTCTGGGGCATTCAAGCCTTGCAGTGCTTCGCGCCAAGCATTGGGATCCCACTCGTCTGCAGGCAGCACGTGCAGTGCGCCCAAGCGCATGGCTTCCACCACGACCTCCAAGCGACGGCGCTCGACGCGGCACAGCACAGGCACACTGTGCCCGAGTTGTGCGATCAGGGTTTGAACTTCCAGCAGCAAGTCGGCGCTGTCGCTCAGACGAACCACCAGCACATGGGCACGGCGCAAGGCCAAATTCATTTCGCCCAAAGTGGACACACATTCCAGGGTGACGCCAGCGGCATCCAACTGGGCGCGCTCGGCTTCGCCCAGCGGACTAAACGGGTCCAGCCAGACAGCATGTAGGGCGTTGACAGAAGAAGCAATCACGTTGATCAGCCTGTAATAAAGGTAAGACTGATTAGCAAACGTTATGCCATGTTATTTTTGAGTACTTATGAATTCTTTAAATTTTAAGAATTCAAAATTTTAGAGAACTAAAGAAATGAATCGACGAAAACTCGACAGAACTGACTCAGGCTTCCCAATAGTGGGCTGACGGTTTTGCTGCGGGCTTGGCCGCTGGCAAGGTTTCTGAGCTGAGCGCCACGGAAGTTTTGGCCGAAAAGCCTCGGCAGACTTGCCCGTCGGCGCGCAACACTTCCAAGCTGGGAAGCACCTTGGTTTTGAAACCCATAAGACGACAACTGTAAGGCCGAGACGTATCCCAGCTAATGCTGAAATAGCGACATTGCCAACAGTTTGGCCCTCCCGTGGGAGGATCGCGAAGGTCAGCCAGTGGCACCGCAGGCATGATGAAAGCTCCTGGACATCACTGTGCTGACGCTTCTCGACTGTGCCATCAACCGCCTTGCAGCAGTTTCAGCACAGACTGCTGGCTGGTGTTGGCTTGCGCCAGCACTGCCGTGGCGGCCTGCTGCATGATTTGCGTCTTCGCCAGCTCGGTACTGGCAGAGGCGTAATCAGCATCTTCAATCTGACTGCGCGATGCCGACAGGTTCATCGACACATTGGTCAGGTTGGTGATGACGTTGTCAAGACGGTTCATCACCGCACCCATGGTGGCTCGGGTGGCGTTCACGCGGTCCATGGTGGCATCGAGCTTGTTCAACACTTCCAGGGCAGACTCTTTGGACGTAATGAAGCTGCGTGTCAACGGTTTCCCGTTGTGAATGGGATTGGCAGTCCCGGGGGTCGGCACCGCGTCACCTGGCTTCATGGGATCCAGATCCACGTCCCAGGTAATTTCCTGGGTAATTGGTCCCTTCTTGCCAAAATCGGCTAGGTCAAAAGAGATCACCTGGCTGGCACTCGGGCCAACTTGGAAGTTCATGCGACCCACGCGCGGAGGCGAGAGGTCAGCGGCAGAGCGACCGCCATACGTTCCTTCAATGAAACCCAAGGCGCTCAGGTTGGAGCTTGCACCGTGCCCGTTGGTGCCCGATTCCAGGGTGAACTTTTTCTCGGAAACCAGCGTCACACTGCCATATTGGGTTTTGGCGCCATCCCAGGTGGCGGTCGCACCGTCATAGCCCAGGACATCGCTGGCAATCGGTGTAACAGCTGTGGCAGGTGAGCCCGCCTGAGTAGAGAACACCACGGAAGTCAAACTGTTGTCGGTGACTATGTTGCTCACCTCGAAAGCGTTCGTGCTGGATGTCAGAGAAATCGTCGTTGCTGTGCTGTCGACATTGATCCCAATCTTGTCCAGACCTGCACGCGCAATGGCTGCCTCAAAAGCTTCAGCCAGCTTGGCAATCGTGTTGTTAGGAGCGGCAGGAACCTCCGCCTCGACCACCGTGCTGTTGATCTTGAAACTCACCTTGTCACCAGCAGTCACCTTGCCACCCAGAGTGACCGTGGTGGTTTGAGGAACAGCTGTACCAGAGTGCAGCCCGAACATATCAGCCGTGATGTCGCGTTCGATATTGTCGGCATCCAATTGCTTGGAATCAAACCAGACTGACAGATTGCGGCCATCGTTCGTTTCTAGACGCAAGCCGCCTTGTGCATTTTTGCTGGCCACAACACCGTGCTGGCCCTCTTGTTTTTTGAAGGCACTGATAATGTTGTTCAGACGCTCATCGGCCGTTTCGTTCTGGCTCAGGTAAACCGTGACCTGGTGGCCATTCACGAAAATCGAGTAGTAACCCGAGGCAGGCAATTTGGTGTTGACGGCAGAGGTGGCCGACATCACGGCCGAGTTGGGCACCGCCTTCACACCCGTCACATCCGATTTGGAATTGATGGCAGCTGCGATGGCAATGGCACTGCTGGCGCGGTTGCTGCTGTTGGCCACTTCCTGCGAATAAATGTCACCCGTCTCAATGCTGCCCGGAATTTCTACGCCATTGATCACCAGATCGCCGTGCTTCAACGCACGGTCCTGGCTGGGGCTGTTGGCTACGGGGGTGCTTAACACCACGCGTTCGGCACCGTCAATTGAGCCGCTCAAAGTGAAAGGAACGCCCTCAACTGTTGAAGTGAGGACCAACTCGTCATTGGCATCAACTGCTGCAGATACTTGCAATGCACTGCTTTTGAGGTTGATCGCAGTTTTAAGAGCATTTGAAACTGCATTTTTGGTACCTGCGGAGACTGTAAAGGCATCGCCATTGACGACCACCGTCACCGAACCATCGGGCGCGTCGGTGTAATTCACCACCGAAACCTGCGCCACCGGTGGCTCTACTTTCGGACGCTCCAAGGAGGACAAACGCGTCACGTTCTCCGTGAAATCGCCCACGCGCAGGCCTGCACGTTCGATCACACCGTTTTCAGACGAGGTGATTTTGACCGAGGTTTCCACCTTTGACTCGAGTGAATAGGTGCCAATCTGCAAGCCTTGTTTCAAACCCGTTCTAGAGGAAAAGTCCGTGATGGTGCTGTCGCTGGTGTTGAAGGCGATTTCAATATTCCGACCATCGGCTGCAGTCAGCTCGATGCCTTTCTGATCCAGGCCAGTATCTCTGGCCACTACCCCGGTCAACTCGGAAATCATATTGATGGCTTTGACCACTTCCTCACGAGATGCACGGGTATTGTTTTCCACTGTCGTGAATTTGGCGGATGTGTAACCATTGATGGTGACCGTACCTGTGCTTGTCCCCGTCAGAATGGCATCGCCCGACATGGCAGCACCGCTCATCTCTGTTTTTTGCACCACGGCACGAACCCCCGTCAGCCCATACACTTCATTGATGGCTGCAGCGCGAGCGATCGCACTTGAGATGGCGTTGCCGCTGGTTTGCGGAGACGTGGTGTCGTTCTTGGCCAAAGCCAGGGGCACGCCCACATCGTTGATGATGACGTCGTTCGACTTGATCGGTTGAATTTGCTTGAAGCTGCGTGCAACATCAACCGACAGCACTTCACCGGTGGCTACGTTGGCCGCTGAGGTCTTGACAGCGAATGTGCCATCCTTGCCCGTCAAGAGTGTGTCTTTGAACTGCACAGTGTCAAAGTTGCCCGAGCCTGTGGTGGACTCCACCACCGTGAAACTCAAGGGCACCACGGTACCGTCTTCCATTCGCAACTCTGCCGTACCCGCTTTGGCAGCCACCATGGCGGCGGTCAGTTTGATTTCCAGATGGCCAGATTTCTCCAACGTCCCCGTACCACTGGTCGTCACAGTAGAACCGGCAACCGATGTGATAGCCGAATTGGCAACTACGGAATGAGTCAGGGTACTGTCATACAGCCCATTGCCGGTGGCTTTGTAAACCGGCAACGGCCCCACAATTTCACCCGCCGTGCCATTCAGCAACGGGAAACCGTTCCAATCGGTGTTTTCAGAAATTTGAACGATTTGCTTTTTCAGTTGCTGGAACTCCAAGTCCAGGTAACTGCGCTGGTCATTCGAATTGGTATCGTTGGCAGCCTGAATCGCCAATTCACGCATGCGTTGCAGCATGTCGGTGATTTGGTTCGTTGCACCTTCCGCCGTCTGAATCATGCTGACGGCATCACCTGCGTTGCGAACCGCCTGGTTCAGGCTTCGAATTTGATGCGTCATGCGCGTGGCAATGGCCATACCGGCGGCATCGTCTCGCGCTGAGTTGATGCGCTTGCCGGTCGACAACTGTTGCATTGCAACGGTCTGAGCCCGTGCTGTAGAAGCCAATGCGGCTTGCGAAAACAGCGCTTTAACGTTGGTATTGATAACTGCCATGGGTTTTCTCCTGACCTTCTCGGTCGATCAAACTATGAACACATTCAAGCAAAGCGCGTGCCAGATATTTGTCGACATGATCTTCACAGCTTTTCCTGTGTTTTGACCGAGTGGCGCTTGCATATAAAAGAGAGGCGGCAAGGTTGTGTCAGCTGGGGAGGCAAAGGGTTGCCGCTTGCCGCTGCTCACTTATTTGCCGGTTAGTGGGACTGGCCCGTTGAGGACATGGCATCACTGAAGTCGTCCAAAGCCAGACTCTCAGCCACCAATTCGAGTTGGTCCGGGAAGGCCTTCAAACCTTTGCGAACCGTTTCCAAAGCGCGTGCCGGCTCCAGGTTGCAACGCAAGGCGCGAACCAGCATCACATACGTGAAGGGCTGGGTCTGCTCGCCTTGCAATTGGGTAAGCTCTTCCAGCAAGTCAACCGCCTGCTGCCATTCTTGGCGCATGATGGCCAGCAAACCGTTGATGGCCAGCATGTCCTCGCTGTTGGGGTACAGGCTCATGCCGGCATCTCCCAGGGCATAGGCCAATTCGATTTGCTCTGTGGCCACCAGTTGTTGAATCGATTCGCGAATCTCTGTTGCCGAAAAGCGGCTGATCAAATGCGGCTGCAAAAGGCTGCCGTTCGCGGCCTGGTTCATCAGTTCTTGAAGAAGGGACATGGATGCTCCTGAAGTGACGGAAAGTTGACTGGAAGCCCAAATGAATGAGCCGGCTGCGTCGACTTCAGCAAAGGCCGTGCCAGGTTGCGGCAAAACATTTCCACGGGTTGCTATTTCACAACATTGTCAAAATTGTTATTAAAGATATGCGCCGCAAGTGTCAAAATTTCCAGGCACAAGATTTGCGTGGAGGGGTCAAAGCATCCTGCATTCGGATTGCGGTAGCCTGCCCGATTGCCAAGACGTTTGGTTTGGCGACATCTGAGCTTATATTGCATTGAAATAAGACTAATAGAGGCCCTTAATGAAAATGTTTTATTTTGGATATAAATTCATCCCATGTGTCTATATATAAAAAATTTAACTACTACTATTAGATCGAGTTTTTTTAGTAAAGATTTTGTTTATCTTCAAATGAAATTTTCTAATAGCCGCTCTATAGTCTAGGCATCATTAATCAAATTGACTTAAAAATGGAATCTTCAAACTACAAATTCGGTTGTATAACTAAATCCGATCAAGGAATCTTTTGCTTCCCAAAAGATGACAACGCTATTGGCAATAGCTTACTTTCAACTGGCATCTGGGGATTGAATGAGCTTACTATGCTCAAAAAAGTAATTCGCGAGGATGACGAAATTTTAATTTTAGGTGCACATATAGGTACTCTTGCAATACCTTTGGCCCGTGTGTGCAAAAGCGTTCATGCCGTTGAAGCCAACCCTGATATCTATAAATTTTTATTGGCAAACATCAAATTAAATGAATTAAAAAATATCATCCCCCACCAATTTGCTGCTAGCGACAGAATAGGAACTGTTGAATTCATTTCTGTAACTGGAAATACTGGCGGTAGCAAAATTGCTCCCAAAAAGTATCATCCACATTACTACAGCGAAATTAAATCAATTCATAAAGTAAGACAAACAACTATCGATGAGTTTTTACCCGATATTGAACCAAGACTCGTATTTATTGACATTGAGGGAAGTGAATATTTAGCACTAAAAGGAATGTATTCGTGTTTACAAAAAGCAGAAATAGTTTTCGTTGAATACATTCCCTACCATCTCGAATACGTCGCAGGAATTAGCCCTGAAGAATTTTCCGCGGAAATTGAAAAAAACTTTAATTATCTATATATTCCTGGATTAAATATTTTCGTGGAGAAAATTAATTTTAAATCTGTGCTTCGTAAAATGTATGATGCCAAGCACTCCGAAGATCAAATAATTTTCTCCAAAGAATTAATTCATATTTCAAATCTATATAAAAATGAAAATTAAAAATGCCTAGACTCTTTGCTGCATAATCATAAAATTCATATAAATTAACTTCAACAAGAAACGTAATACTTATGAAAGTAGTTTAATTTTATAAACGATCATGAATTCATCTAAAATAGCGAATTAATTGTATTGCCGAATATTACTTATTAATTCGAAAAATTTCTAAAAATTTATTAAATATTTTTTAGAAATTTTTAAAATATAATTCAAATGGAGAAAAGCGCATGAAAAACCCTGATTCCACATTATTAGAATTAATCAATCATATTATTTCTCACCATCCCGAGTTGTTACCCTCTATTAACAATCTTATTAATAGTCAATCTAAAAGTTTAAACTATACAAATATTTTTATATCACAAATTTTGAGTAATCTTTTTAATTCATCAAAAGCTCAATTAAAGCAAGATATTTTTGTACTTTCTGAACTCAATTTCAAACATAATGGTTTTTTTGTTGAGTTCGGGGC
>VERE01000085.1 GCA_018882835.1 Limnohabitans sp. | reverse complement strand
GCGACACACTGCGCTAAAAAGCTGGCGGGCATCCAGAGCCACAGCACCAGCCAAAAGGCGACCACTTCGTCCCACACAATGGCGCCAGGGTCGGCCACGCCCATGTGTTCGGCGCTGACCGTGCACGCCCACCAGCCCACCAGCAAGCCGATGGCGATGACCACGCCGATTTCTGGGGGTGACAGCCAACTTTGCAGCACCCCATAGGTTGCCCAGGCCCACAAGGTGCCCACCGTGCCCGGTGCCACCGGGCTCAGGCCGGCGCCAAAGCCCAGGGCAATGAAATGGGCCGGGTGTGACAGCAGCAAATGCGCGCGGTTCATGGCTGAAAGTGGTCGAAGGAACTGAAGCGGCGGGTGACGGGCTGACCTTGCGGATCCAGTACACGCAAGCCCGGCTCGGCCGTGATGTGTCCGATGCGGGTCACCGGGGTCTGGCTGTCATGGGCAGCGGCATGAACCCGCTCACGGTGGCTTTTGGGGGCGGTGAACAAGAGCTCGTAGTCGTCGCCTCCTGCCAGCGCCAAGTCGAGGCGGCGCAACCAGGGAAGGGCCAACAGGTCAGGGGTCACGGCAGCGCTTTGTTGCAGCCAACCGGTTTCAATGACCGCTCCGACCTGCGAGCGTTGAAGCACATGGCCCAAGTCGCCCAGCAAGCCATCGCTGATGTCCAGGGCTGCATGGGCAATGCCGCGCAAAGCCAAGCCCAGCGCCACGCGCGGCGTGGGCAACTCCATGCGCAAGCGGCAACGCTCGAAGGCCTCGCCAGTGATCGCCTGGTGGCCGCGAAACACCTCGAGGGCCAAGCGTGCGTCGCCGACGGTTCCGCTCAGGTAAATGTCGTCGCCCGGCTGTGCGCCATGGCGCAACAAGGCCTGATCGGGCGGCACTTCGCCAAACACGGTGATGCTGATGTTCAAAGGGCCTTGGGTGGTGTCTCCGCCGACCAGCTCGCAACCGTGGGCATCGGCCAAGGCCAGCAGACCTTCAGAGAAGCCTGCCAGCCAGGCCTCATCGGCGCGCGGCAGGGCCAGCGACAGCGTGAACGCGACAGGCCGTGCGCCACAGGCCGCGAGGTCGCTCAAATTCACGGCAAGGGCCTTGTGGCCCAAGCGAACAGGGTCCACGGTCGACAAAAAATGGCGCCCCTCCACCAGCATGTCGCTGGAGATGGCCCATTGCATGCCCGGTGTCGGTTGCAGCAAGGCGCAGTCGTCGCCTACACCCAGCACGGCGTGGCGAGCTGGCCGCTTGAAATAGCGCTCTATCAGGTCGAACTCGCCCATGGCCATGGCGACTCAGTGCAGCTTGCGGTCCTGCCCGCTAAGGGCATCGAGCACAAACATGGGAATGTCGACGTCAAACTTCTCGCCGTCTTCGGCAACACAGAAGTAGCTGCCGTGCATGGTCCCCGTGGGCGTGCGCAGACGCGTGCCGCTGGTGTATTCAAAGGATTCGCCAGGCTTGAGCAAGGGTTGATGACCCACCACGCCCAGGCCCCGCACCTTTTCATGCAGGCCTTCGGCGTCGTTGATGTGCCATGTGCGAGCAATCAGCTGTGCCGCCACCGTGCCGGTGTTGTGAATGGCAATGGTGTACGAAAACACATACAGCCCCTCGTCGGGCGAAGACTGGTGCGGCAGGTAAGCGGGCGTGACGTCCACGCGCATCTGGTATTTCGGCATGGCAAGCAGGTTGGTGCAAAGAACTTGCATTCTGACACGTCATCGCCAGCGTGGCGCAGCGACGGATGAGGCCTGGCAACAACGAGGCCGACCGCCTGCCGGATAATCATGGCCATGAGCACGACCTACCGCATTGCCCCTTCCATTCTCTCCGCCGACTTTGCCCGGCTGGGAGACGAAGTCAAGAACGTCATCGCCGCTGGCGCCGACTGGATTCATTTTGACGTGATGGACAACCATTACGTGCCCAATCTGACCTTCGGCCCCATGATTTGCCAGGCCCTGAAGCCCCATGCCAAAACGGCCGATGGCCGCGCCGTGCCCATTGATGTGCACCTGATGGTCCAGCCGGTCGATGCGTTGGCGGCTGCTTTTGCCGATGCAGGGGCCGACCTCATCAGCTTTCACCCCGACGCCTCCACCCATGTGCACCGCAGCGTGCAGGCCATCAAGGCCAAAGGCTGCCAGGTGGGCGTGGTGTTCAACCCGGCCGAGACGCTGGACGTGCTCGACTGGGTGATCGATGACATCGACCTGATTTTGATCATGAGCGTCAACCCCGGCTTTGGCGGCCAGGGCTTCATTGATTCGGCCCTGCGCAAAGTGGCGCAGGCGCGCCGCCGCATCGAGGCCAGTGGCCGCGACATTCGGCTGGAGGTAGATGGCGGTATCAAGGCCGACAACATTCGGCGCGTGGCCGATGCCGGCGCCGACACCTTTGTCGCGGGCAGTGCCATTTTTGGCAAGCCCTGTTACAAGGCGGTCATCGATCAAATGCGCCAAGCGCTGGCCTGATGTCACGCTTTGACGCCGCCATCATCGACCTGGACGGCACCCTGGTGGACACCCTGGGTGACTTCGAGGTGGCGTTGAACCTGACTTTTGCAGACCTGGGGCTGCCCGGTGCCTCGCGCCACGCAGTCTCCCTGGCCATTGGCAAAGGCTCTGAGCACCTGATCCGGACCTTGTTGGGGCCTGCCAAACAACACCTCTACATCCGCGCCTGGGACCATTACCAGGCCCACTACCAGAACATCAACGGCCAGCACTCGGACGTGTTTGAGGGCGTGATCGAAGGCCTGGAGCGCCTGTTGCGAGCGCAATGGCGCCTGGCCTGCCTGACCAACAAGCCGGTGGATTTTGCGCGCGAGCTGTTGCGCCTCAAAGGCTTGGAGCGCTATTTTCAAGCGGTGTTTGGCGGCGACAGCTTCGAGCGCAAAAAGCCCGATCCCTTGCCAGTGCGCGCCTCTTGCCAGGCTTTGGGCACTTTGCCCGAACGAACCCTCATGGTGGGCGACTCCCGCAACGATGCTCTGGCAGCCAACGGCGCTGGCTGTGAGGTGGTGCTGATGCGTTATGGCTACAACCACGGCGAACCGGTCGAGTCCGTGCCAGCCCTGGCCTACCTGGACCGGCTGGACGATTTGCCACGTGAATGGTGGGCCAATTGACCTGACGCCACTGTCGTTGACGGCTTTGCTACACTTGGACGCATGTTCATTCACCGCATCACCATCACAGGTTGCAGCGACCGGGGAGCCTGGCCCTGGCGTCGCCGGCCCGCCCTGGGTGCTCTCGTGCGTCTTTGATTCACTTGGGGCCCCTTCGCCCTCGCTTGCACTGCGGTGCACCCCTTGACGGGGACTTCCCGAACCGAATGAACGCCCCTTGCGGGCTTGAGCTGTGGAGGCTCATGTGATCACTGAACTCGAATTCAAAAGCCTGGCCGCGCAAGGCTACAACCGCATCCCCCTGATTGCGGAAGCCTTTGCCGACCTGGAAACCCCCTTGTCCCTGTACTTGAAGCTGGCGTTTTCACGCGACGGCGGCAAATACAGTTTTTTGCTGGAGTCTGTGGTGGGCGGTGAACGCTTTGGCCGCTACAGCTTCATTGGCCTGCCGGCGCGCACCCTGTTACGCGCCCAGGGCTTTGGCGCCGCGGCCACCACCGAGGTGGTGCGCGATGGGGTGGTCATTGAAAAGAACCAAGGCAACCCGTTGGACTTCATCGCGGCTTATCAGCAACGCTTCAAAGTGGCCTTGCGCCCAGGACTGCCCCGATTTTGCGGCGGCCTGGCAGGCTACTTTGGCTATGACACGGTGCGCTACA
The DNA here is from genome assembly GCA_018882835.1 of Limnohabitans sp. Lineage (GTDB taxonomy): Bacteria > Pseudomonadota > Gammaproteobacteria > Burkholderiales > Burkholderiaceae_C > Limnohabitans. Next base: position 4,906 of record VERE01000085.1, on the reverse strand, counting down.
TCGAGAAAAAACTCGAAAACTCCTGCCCGCCCGACACCTTGGGCTGTCCGAATATTTTGTTGCTGGAGTGCGAAGAGCTGGCAGTGATCGACAACTTGTCGGGCAAGCTCTACCTGATCGTCTATGCCGACCCGGGTCAGCCCGAGGCGTATGTGCGCGGCAAAAAACGCTTGCGCGAACTCAAAGACCAGCTGAAATACTCGGTCAGCGCGCCCGTGGTCAAGGCCACTCAGACTTTTCCCGCTGAGCGCGAGTTCGCCAAGGCCGACTTTTTGTCGGCCGTCGAGCGCGCCAAGGGGCTGATCGAGGCGGGTGACTTCATGCAAGTGCAGGTGGGGCAGCGCATCAAGAAGCGTTACACCGAGAGCCCGCTGTCGCTCTACCGCGCACTGCGCTCGCTCAACCCCAGCCCTTACATGTACTACTACAACTTCGGCGACTTTCACGTGGTGGGGGCCTCACCGGAAATTCTGGTGCGCCAAGAGTCCACGCCCGAAGGGCAGAAAGTCACCATCCGCCCGCTGGCTGGCACCCGTCCGCGCGGTGCTACGCCCGAGGCCGATCGGGCCACCGAGGTGGAGCTGATCAACGACCCCAAAGAGCGGGCCGAGCACGTCATGCTGATCGATCTGGCTCGCAACGACATTGGGCGCATCGCTCAAACCGGCAGCGTCAAAGTCACCGAAGCCTTTGTGGTCGAGCGCTACAGCCATGTGATGCACATTGTGAGCAACGTCGAAGGCCTGCTCAAGGACGGCATGACCAGCATGGATGTGCTCAAGGCCACCTTCCCTGCGGGTACCCTGACCGGCGCGCCCAAGGTCCATGCCATGGAGCTGATTGACCAATTGGAGCCGAACAAGCGAGGCCTTTATGGCGGCGCCTGTGGCTACCTCAGCTACGCCGGCGACATGGACGTGGCGATTGCCATTCGCACCGGCATCGTCAAAGACGGCAACCTGTATGTGCAGGCTGCAGCAGGCGTGGTCGCCGATTCGGTGCCCGAGCTGGAATGGCGCGAAACCGAGCACAAGGCGCGCGCCTTGTTGCGGGCCAGCGAGCTGGTCGAAGAAGGACTGGAGTAAGCCATGGCCGCCCTCAAACTCCTCATGGTGGACAACTACGACTCGTTCACCTTCAACATCGTTCAGTATTTTGGCGAACTTGGCGCCGAGGTTGAAGTGTTTCGCAACGACGAAATCACGCTCGAAGGCATTGCAGCGCGCCGCCCCGACCGCCTGGTGATTTCCCCTGGCCCCTGCTCGCCCGCCGAGGCTGGCATTTCGGTGGCCGCCATTCAGCACTTTGCCGGCAAGCTGCCGATTTTGGGCGTGTGCCTGGGGCACCAAAGCATTGGCGCGGCCTTCGGCGGTCAGATTGTGCGCGCGCAGCAACTCATGCATGGCAAGACCAGTGTCATCACCACCACGCAAGAGGGCGTGTTTGCCGACTTGCCTTCGCAGTTCACGGTCAACCGCTACCATTCGCTGGCGATCGCGCGTGCCAGCTGCCCGTCCGAATTGAAAGTGACGGCCTGGACCGAGGATGGCGAAATCATGGGGGTGCGCCATGTGTCTTTGCCCATTCAAGGGGTGCAATTCCATCCCGAGTCCATCCTGACCGAGCATGGCCACGCCATGCTGAAAAATTTCCTTGAACAACGCTGAAACTGCGACGGAGTTCCCCATGTCCATCACGCCTACCGAAGCTTTGCAACGCACCATCGAGCACCGAGAAATTTTTCATGACGAGATGCTGCACCTCATGCGCATGATCATGAACGGCGAAATGTCGCCTGTCATGACGGCAGCCATCGTCACGGGCTTGCGCGTCAAGAAAGAAACCATTGGCGAAATCACCGCGGCGGCGCAGGTGATGCGCGAGTTTTCGACCAAGGTGCACGTGGCCGACCCCACGCATCTGGTGGACATCGTCGGCACCGGGGGCGATGGCTCGCATACCTTCAACATCTCTACCTGCTCCATGTTTGTGGCTGCGGCAGCCGGCGCCAAAGTCAGCAAGCATGGCGGGCGCAGCGTCAGCAGCAAAAGCGGCAGTGCCGATGTGCTCGAGCATTTGGGGGCGAACATCAATCTGTCGCCCGAGCAGATCGCGCGCAGCATTGCGCACAATGGCGTGGGCTTCATGTTTGCGCCCAACCATCACCCGGCCATGAAAAACGTGGCGCCGGTGCGCAAAGAGCTGGGCGTGCGCACGCTCTTCAACATCCTGGGCCCGCTGACCAATCCGGCATCAGCCCCGAATATTTTGATGGGCGTGTTCCACCCCGACCTGGTGGGCATTCAGGTGCGCGCCTTGCAACGCCTGGGCGCCGAGCATGCCCTGGTGGTGTACGGCAAAGACGGCTTGGACGAGGTGTCCCTGGGCGCCGCCACCTGCGTGGGAGAGTTGCGCAACGGTGAAATCAGCGAGTACGAAATTCATCCTGAAGACTACGGCCTGGCCATGGCCAGCAACCGCGCCTTGCGGGTGGAAACGCCAGAGCAGTCGCGCCAGATGCTGATCTCCGTGCTCGACAACCAGCCGGGCCCTGCGCGCGACATCGTGATGCTGAACGCCGGCGTGGCCTTGTATGCCGCCAATGTGGCAGAGAGCATTGCCGATGGCATCCGCCGTGCCGATGCCGTGTTGAAAGACGGCAGCGCCAAAGCGCGATTGAACCAATGGCTGGCCTACACCCAGCAAGCCGCTTGAGGAGGACGCATGTCCGACATTCTGAAAAAAATCGTTGCGGTCAAACACGAGGAAATTGCGCAGGGCTTGCGCAAAAAGTCCTTGGCGGCGATGCGTGCCGATGCCGAAAGCCGCGTGCTGACCCGCGACTTTGAAGCTGCTTTGCGCGCCAAGATGGCTGCGGGGCAAGCCGCAGTGATTGCTGAAATCAAAAAAGCCAGCCCCTCCAAAGGGGTGCTGCGAGAAGACTTCATCCCGGCCGACATTGCGCAATCCTATGCCGAGCACGGGGCAGCGTGCTTGTCGGTGCTGACGGACAAACAGTTTTTTCAGGGCAGTGTGGACTACCTGAAGCAAGCGCGCGCCTCCTGTCCATTGCCCGTCTTGCGCAAAGACTTCATGGTCGACCCTTACCAAGTGTATGAAGCACGGGCGATGGGCGCCGACTGCATTTTGCTGATCGCGGCCTGCCTGGACGATGCGCAAATGGCTGACCTGGAGGCCGTGGCCCTGGGCTTGGGCATGGCCGTGCTGGTCGAAGTGCATGACGAGCCCGAGTTGCACCGGGCCTTGAAACTCAAAACCGCTTTGCTGGGCATCAACAACCGCAATTTGCGCACCTTCGAAGTCAGCCTGGACACCACGCTGGGCATGCTGCCCAGCGTCCCGACGGACAAGCTTTTGATTACCGAAAGCGGCATCCTGTCGCACGCCGATGTCCAGCGCATGCGCGCGGCCCAGGTCCACGCCTTCTTGGTGGGCGAGGCTTTCATGCGCGCCCCGGACCCGGGGGCAGCCCTGGCCGACTTGTTCAAACCCTGAGCATGGCGCGCGCCCCCGGCACGGCCGATTTGTTTGCCCTGAGCGATGTCGCGCCAGCCTTGGCAACGGCTGACCCGCAGCAGTGGGCAGCGGATGCCAGCTGGCAAGAGGTGCTGGCCGCGTTTTGGGGCAGTGCCACGGGTCAGGGCTTGCGCGCCTATTTGGCGCAACGTTTGGCCCAGGGGACTTGTATTTACCCGCCTGAGCCTTTGCGTGCCCTGACCCTCACGCCCTTGTCGCAGGTGCGGGTGGTGATATTGGGCCAAGACCCTTACCATGGCCCCGGACAAGCCGAAGGCCTGGCGTTTTCAGTGGCGCCCGGCGTCAAGGTGCCGCCCTCGCTGCGCAATATCTACAAAGAGTTGCAGCGGGACCTGGGCATGGCCCCACCCGCTGGGGGCTCGTTGGTGGGCTGGGCGCGTCAGGGCGTGTTGTTGCTCAACACCTGTTTGACGGTCGAGCAGGGCTTGCCCGCCAGCCATGCCAAGCGCGGCTGGGAGGTCTTGACCGATGCTTTGCTGGTGGCGGTGGCCCAGCAGGCCCGCGCTTGCGTGTATTTGCTCTGGGGCGGCCATGCCCAGGCCAAGGCGCCCCTGATCCAGGCGGCTGCAGCGCAGCGGGGTGGGCAGGCGCTGATCCTGACAGCCAATCACCCTTCGCCTTTGTCGGCTTTGCGCCCGCCTGCCCCCTTCATCGGTTGCGGCCACTTCTCACAAGCCCAGTCCTGGCTCGCCGAACGCGACCTTCCCGTCCACTGGACCCACCTTTAACCCCCCCCCTTTGTTGCGAGGGGACGCTCTCCCGTTGGTGCCCCGCAACGACGCAGACGGGTGATTTCTGGCGGGCCGAAGTGCTTTTGCAAAATAATTGTGCTATATTTCGAGGTTCGCCGGAGGGGTGCCCGAGTGGCTAAAGGGGGCAGACTGTAAATCTGTTGGCTTACGCCTACGCTGGTTCGAATCCAGCCTCCTCCACCAGCGAGAACAGTGTGTTGCTTGGTGACCTGCAACTGTGAAGACCGGGTGTCCGGTCCGATGCGGGAGTAGTTCAATGGTAGAACCTTAGCCTTCCAAGCTAATGACGCGGGTTCGATTCCCGTCTCCCGCTCCACGTTGTTCCTGCTTGGCGATAGGTTTTGCCCATGTGGCTCAGTGGTAGAGCACTCCCTTGGTAAGGGAGAGGTCGCGGGTCCGATTCCCGCCATGGGCACCAGTTTTTTGGGGTGCTACGGCACTCGGTGTGATTTTCTTTTTTCGGAGTCGAAAAATGGCAAAAGGTAAATTTGAACGGACCAAGCCGCACGTCAACGTGGGCACGATTGGCCACGTGGACCATGGCAAGACGACGCTGACGGCGGCGATCACGACGATTTTGTCGGCCAAGTTTGGCG
>VERE01000029.1 GCA_018882835.1 Limnohabitans sp. | reverse complement strand
CCCCCAGCACCGCGCACTCGAGCACGGCGGGGTGTTGCAGCAGCAGGTTTTCGATTTCTGCCGGGTAAATGTTTTCACCGCCCGAAATGATCATGTCTTTGGCGCGGCCCACAATGCGCCAGCTGCCATCGGGGCCACGCACACCCAGATCGCCACTGTGAAACCAGCCCTGCGCATCCACTGCCGGAACGTTCGGCCAGTAGTGCTTGACCACTGCGGGACCGCGCAGCCAAACCTCCCCCACGCCATCCTGTGCGCCGGTGGTGGCGGCCTCGGGCGGCGCCAAGCACGCTGACACCCCCGGCGCTGGCCAACCACAATCGCCGACATGGCTGTACGCCTGCTGTTCAGGCAAGGCGATCGAGAACGGGCCTGTTTCGGTCGCACCGTAAACATTGCACAAAGGAATACCCCGGTCCAAAAAGGCCTGCACACTGGCACTGGGCAAGCTGCTGGAGCCAGCCCACACAGCGCGCAAAGAATCTAGCGCCGTGCTGTCCCACTGCGGATGTTCGATCAACGCTTTCATCACCGCCGGCACCACCAGCGTCAGGCTTGGGCGCTCCTGGGCAATGGCTTGCAGGCAGGCCATCGGCTCAAAACGCGGCAGCAAGCACACCGAGGCGCCCGCCCACAAGGCTGGCAAGGTCTGAATGCACAGGCCACCCACATGAAACAGCGGCAACATTGTCAACACATGGTCCGAGGGTTGGAGCGCTTGCACTTGTGCTGCGGCCTGCATGTTGGCCAGCAAATTGGCTTGGGTGTGAACAGCGCCCTTGGGCAGGCCGGTGGTGCCCGAGGTGTAAACCAACAGCACGGGCGCATCGGCAAGCGCCTGCTCGGGCGGCGACAGTGGGGGAAGCGTCACTTGCGGCTCAGCCGTTTGCGCAAGGCAGTCAGTGACAGGCCAGCAAGGCAGGCGGTGGCGCACGGCCAGTGACCGGGCAGCGTCGGCCCAGGCGTCATCATGGCAAACTACCCCAGGGCTGCAGTCGCTCAGCACCTTGTCCCATTCGGCAGGGGCCAGGCGGAAATTCAACGGCACAAGCACGGCACCCAGGCGAGCCAGCGCGAACAAGACCACCAATTGCGCCGCATGGTTGAGCCCCAGGTAAGCGACACGATCGCCAGCGCGCACGCCGCGGGCTTGCAGCAGTTGGAGGGCACGCTGGGCAGCGGTGGCGAGAGCAGCATAGGTCCAGGTCTGCCCTTCAAACTTCAGGGCGAGCTTTGTGGGTCTGTGCCCGGCCTGATGTGCCAGCACGCGCCACAAATCAGAAGTCACTCCCTCTGCGGGAGCGGTCAATCCAGGGCCAGCGTGCACTTCTCGCGTGAAAGGACTCATGGGCAGATTGTCCAACAACATGCTGTTGATTTACGATTCTTTACGCCCAAGACAAGCTGCCGCTGCATCGCAATGAGATCTCCAGGGGTTCACTGTCTTACACTGGCCCTGTTATGGACTCTTTGCTCATCATTGAAGACGATCAGCGCCTGGCTCACATGGTGAGCGATTACCTGATGCAGTCTGGCTTTCAAGTGGTTCATGCGTCCAGCGGTCAAACCGGGCTGGACGTGGTGACGGGCAATTCGCCTCCCGACCTGGTCATTCTGGATTTGATGCTGCCCGACCTGGATGGCCTGGAGGTTTGTCGGCGCATTCGCGCGTTGCCCGGGTCGCTTGGCTTGACGCCGGTCTTGATGCTGACCGCCAAGGGCGACCCGATGGACCGCGTGGTCGGGCTGGAATTGGGCGCCGACGATTACATGCCCAAGCCCTTTGAGCCGCGCGAATTGTTGGCGCGCATCCGTGCCGTTCTGCGTCGCCACGCACAGTCGCCCGCCAGCGCAAATGCCGGCGGCGCAGACCCTGTGCTGCGCTTTGGCTCGCTGGAAATTGACCGCGATGGCCGCACCTTGTCGGTGGGCGGCAAGCCCTGCGAGCTCACCTCTTACCAATTTGACCTCTTGCTGGTACTGGCAGAACGTGCTGGCAGGGTGCTGACGCGTGACCAGATCATGGAGGCCGTGCGCGGGCGCGAGCTGGAAGCCTTTGACCGCTCCATTGATGTTCACATGGGCCGCATTCGCGCCGCCATTGAAACCGATGTGAAAGCGCCCAAGCGGATTCTGACGGTGCGTGGCGTCGGTTATGTCTTTGCCAAGCAACAAGATTGAGGCTCGCCGCCTGGGCGAGCACAGGAGACCCGCATGCTCAAAGCCCTCGCCAGTCATCTTTACGTCCGCATCTGGCTGGCGGTCGTCTTCGCCGTCGCGTTGTTGACGTTGCTGGCGAGCTGGGTGGTTCGGCTGACCACCGAACCCCCTTTGCGCGAAGTGGTGGTGCGCGCCGAAAGTGGTGTAGTGATTGGCCAAGGCAAGGCGCGCTTGCGGCCTCCCGATGGCCTGCCTGAAGAGCGCAAAGCGGTGGTTCCCGGCATGGAAAACCAACCCCTGGGGAAATTCGGCCCCGGGCCTGAATTTTTTGTGCGGCTCAGCGATGGCGAACTGCTGCACATTCATCTGCCGCGCGAGCCGCGCACCTTCTGGACACGCCCGCCCTATGGCTTTTTATGGTCACTCTCCGTGGTGGCGCTGGCAGTGGCACTGGCCACTTACCCGATCACACGGCGCCTGACGCGCCGGCTTGAGCGGCTGCAACATGGCGTCGAACAATGGGGCATGGGCAACTTGTCGGCTCGGGTTGAGGAAACCGGCCACGACGAAGTGGCTTATTTGGCGCAAAGGTTCAACCACGCAGCCTCCCAAATTGAAACGCTGGTGATGTCGCACAAATCGTTGCTGGCCAATGCTTCGCATGAGCTGCGCACACCGCTGACCCGCATCCGCATGGGTCTGGAGTTGATGGGCGACAAGGCTTCCCCATCGCTGCGTGAAGAAATCACTCGCAACATTGGCGAGCTGGACCAGCTGATCGAAGAAATTCTGCTCGCCAGCCGGCTCGACGCGCCACAGGCCGATGTGGGCACCGTTGAGAGCATCGACCTGACGGGCTTGGCCAGCGAGGAATGTGCTGCCACCCAGGTCGAGCTGGAGCTGGGCGACGATCCCAAGAGCCTGGTGGTCCCGGGTGTGCCTCGCTTGATGCGTCGCATGCTGCGCAATCTGTTGGACAACGCGCGACGGCATGGGCGTGCGCAAGACATTCAAGTGCGCCTGCGCGCAGAAAACGAAACCACGGTCAGCCTGAGCGTCAGCGATCGCGGCCCCGGAGTTCCCGAAAATTTGCGGGACCGCATTTTCGAACCTTTCTACCGCATCCCCGGTTCCGTGGACGGCGGCGCTGGTCTGGGCCTGGCGCTGGTGCGCGCGATTGTGCTACGGCACCAGGGCAGTGTTCGCTGTGAAGAGCGGGCCGGCGGGGGCTCCAGCTTTGTGGTGACATTGCCGCGTGAAAAATCCCTCACAATGCCGACATGACTGTCTCGACCCGATTCACACAACGCTTTGAACTTGCAACGCCCATCGCCTTGGCACCGATGGCTTTGGCCGCTGGCGGGGCCCTCAGTGCCGCCTGCGCACGCCGCGGTGCGCTTGGCCTGGTGGGCGGTGGCTACGGCGAGCTGGCCTGGACCCAGCGCGAGGTCACGCTGGCTTACCAATTGTTGCAAGATGCACCGATTGCGTTGCGGCGCCTGGGCTGCGGCTTTATCACCTGGAAACTGGATGAAGACGCCTCCGCGCTGGATTGGCTGTTGGATCAGGCGCACACACCAGCGGCGGTGATGCTGTCCTTTGGCGACCCTCGGCCCTATGCCGCACGCATCCGCGCGCGCGGCGCTGCTTTGATTTGCCAGATCCAACAGCTCTCGCAACTGCCTTCGGCACTGGAGGCGGGCGCGCAAGTGATCGTTGCCCAAGGCATTGAAGCGGGCGGGCATGGCGTGAACGCCTTGCAAGGTCGCAGCACCCTGGCTTGGGTCCCCGAGCTGGCCGATGCCCTGGCAAGCCAAGCCCCGCAGGTGATGCTGCTGGCCGCTGGGGGCGTAGGCGATGGCCGTGGCGTTGCAGCCGCCCTGATGCTGGGCGCCGATGGCGCGCTGATGGGCTCCAGGCTGTGGGCCACGCAAGAAAGCCTGGCCGCTGCAGGCGCGAAACAGCAAGCCGTTCAAACCAACGGCGACGGTACCGCGCGCAGTGCGGTGTTCGACATCTTGCGCCGCAAAAATTGGCCAGCACCTTATGACTTTCGCGCCATTCGCAATGCCCTGCACCAGGCTTGGGAAGACCGCATCGACGTCTTGGCCAAAGATCCGCAGGCCGCCCGCGCAGACTACGATGCCGGCGTGCAAGCAGGGGACTTTTCTCGCGCCCATGCCACCGTGGGCGAGGCCGTGGGGCTGATTCACGACTTGCCGGCGGCGGGCGAACTGATCGAGCGCGTCACGCTGCAAATGCATCAGCAATTGCAGCGCTTTGGCCCTCAGGGCTGAGCCAGAGCAGCCCCTACCCGCTCAGGCGAAATATCCTGCAAGCAGCGGGTATGTCCGAGGGGGCACTCGCGCTTGAAACAAGGCGCGCAATCCAGGGCTGGCTGGTAATGGGCGTCGCGCTTGAGCCACAGCACCTGCGCCAGGGGGTTCAACGGTGGCGTGTGTTCTGGGCTGGAAGACCCATAGACGGCGACCTGAGGCACACCGAAGGCTGCCGCCACATGCATCAAGCCGGAATCGTTGCTGACCACGCGGTGCGCAGCGGCAATCAAGGCGAAGGCCTCCATCAGCGAGGTCGCGCCCGCCAGATTGCGGCACTGGTGGGGGCGCAAGGCATTGACAGGCGCGGCGATGTCTTCACACAAAGCCGCCTCCTTGCCCGACCCCAGCAGCACCACCGGCTTGTCGAGTTGCTGCGCCAGGGCTGAAAAATGCGCTGCGGGCCAGCGCTTGGCCGGACCGTACTCGGCCCCCGGCGCAAACACCACATAGCCCTGCGCGCTCAGGCCTTGCTGTTGCAAGGTGGCGGCCAGGGTCTGTGGCGGCAGTTGCAACTGGGGCAAAGCGTTGCTTTGGGGCGTCGATTGGCTCAATGCCGCATAAAAGTCCACCATCGGCGGACGGTGGGTTTTGGAAGGGTTGGGCAAGCGCTGATTGATCAGGCCCCAACGCGACTCACCGGTGTAGCCCACCCGCACGGGAATACCGGCCAGCCAGGGCAACAAAGCGCTTTTCAGCGAGTTGGGGCAAACATAAGCGCGCGCAAAACGGCCGCGCAACTGCCGCGCCAGCGCCTGGCGAGCCTGCCATTGCAAGCTACCGTGCTGAAACGCAAACTCGATGACCTCATGTACCTGAGGCATGGCCCGGTAGACGGGCGCCACCCAGGGCAAGGCGCCCACCGTCAAACGCTCGCCACGTGCCGCCAATAGCCGCAGCAAGGGCTCGGTCATGACCGCGTCCCCAATCCATTGGGGCGCGATGATCAGTGACTCAATGCCCGCCACCCACGTGCTCGCCCGCCTTCAATTGGTAGACGGTGCCGCAGTAAGGGCACTTGGCTGAGCCGGTCTTGGCCACGTCCAGGTAGACCTTGGGATGGCTGTTCCACAAAGCCATGTCGGCCTTGGGATTGGGGCAGAAAACGCCGCCATGACCGTTCAGGTCTTTGGCCAGGAGTTCAACCACATTGCTCATGATGTTCTCTCTTGAATCAAACCGGTGTCAGCCAGTGCGCGTATTTGGGGTTGCGGCCGTTGACGATGTCGAAGAAGGCATTCTGGATTTTCTCGGTGATGGGGCCACGCGAGCCGCTGCCGATTTCGATGCGGTCGAGTTCGCGAATGGGCGTGACTTCGGCAGCAGTGCCAGTGAAGAAGACCTCGTCAGAAATGTATATTTCATCGCGGGTGATGCGCTTTTGCACGATCTCCAGGCCCAGGTCTTTGGCGATGTGGAACACCGTGTTGCGGGTGATGCCATTCAAGGCACCGGCCGACAAATCGGGGGTGTAAATGACGCCACCCTTGATGACAAACACGTTTTCACCCGCGCCTTCCGACACAAAGCCTTGGGTGTCCAGCAACAAGGCTTCATCGTAGCCATCGTCGGTGGCTTCCATGTTGGCCAGAATAGAGTTGGTGTAGTTGCTGACCGCCTTGGCCTGCGTCATGGTGATGTTCACATGGTGGCGCGTGAAGCTGGAGGTTTTGACGCGGATGCCGCGCTTCAAGCCCTCTTCGCCCAGGTACGCTCCCCAGGCCCAGGCGGCCACCATCAGGTGAATGGTGTTGCCCTTGGGCGAGACGCCCAGCTTTTGTGAGCCAATCCAGGTCAAGGGGCGCAGGTAGCAGCTCTCCAGCTTGTTCTCGCGCACCACCAGACGTTGTGCCTGGTTGACCTCGTCTTGCGTGAAAGGAATCTTCATGCGCAGGATCTTGGCGCTGTTGAACAAGCGCTCGGTGTGCTCCTGCAGGCGGAAGATGGCCGTGCCATTGACCGTGTTGTAGGCCCGAACACCTTCGAAGGCGCCGCAGCCGTAGTGCAGGGTGTGGGTCAGCACGTGGATCTTGGCATCGCGCCAGTCAACAAGCTGGCCGTCCATCCAAATTTTGCCGTCACGGTCGGCCATCGATGGGGGCAGGACGCTCATGGAAATCCTCTCAGGGTCAAAAAGGGAAAGGGCTGATTTTACGACCCGCTGGGCGAGTCTTCTGTCACGTCAGGTCGGGTCAGTGTCCAGCTTTGAAGGCGGCCGTTCAAAAATTCGCAACGCACCACCGACTGAGAGCCGTCGGTCCAGGTGAAAATTTCGGGCTGGGTGTCCTTGGGCGTTTGCAACTGGCCCAGGCTTTTGGTCAGGGCAATGACATGCATCAGGTTGACCTGCGGTCGGAGCTTGGCATTGAGCATCACCGCGCTGTCGACAAAACCGATGGGACGTTTGGCGGCACGCTTGAGCACTTGCATCAAACGGGTGAAGTGCAACAACATCCACATGACGCCGCCCGTGGCAGCCATGGCCAAGCCGGCCCAACCATAGGCGCGGTAAGCCAAGCCCAGCAACACGATACCGCCCAGAGGCACCAGGATTTTTTGAAAATTCATGGCTGCATTGTCTCAGGCTTGCCAGCGTTTCAATCCAAATCCCGGACACATTGAATGGCCTCGTCCACCCGTTCCACCAAGTGCACGGTCAGGCCCTCCATCGGCTTTTTGGGCGCATTCGCCTTGGGAATGATGGCTTGTGAGAACCCCAGCTTGGCCGCTTCACGCAAACGCTCTTGCCCACGGGGTGCCGGGCGAACCTCGCCGGCCAAACCGACCTCGCCAAACGCAATAAAGCCCTTGGGCAGGGGTTTGCCGCGCAAGCTGCTTTGAATTGACAACATCACCGCCAGGTCCGCCGCGGGCTCGCTGATGCGCACGCCGCCCACCGCATTGACAAACACGTCCTGGTCCATGCAGGCTACGCCCGCATGGCGGTGCAACACTGCCAGCAGCATGGCCAGTCGGTCGCGGTCCAGGCCCACGGACAGACGCCGTGGGCTGGGGCCACCGCTGTCCACCAAGGCTTGAATTTCCACCAGCATGGGCCGGGTACCTTCCAGCGTGACCAGCACACAGCTGCCAGGCACCGGCTCACTGTGCTGGCTCAGGAAAATGGCGCTCGGATTGCTGACGCCTTTGAGACCGCGCTCAGTCATGGCAAAGACGCCAATTTCATTGACAGCACCGAAACGGTTTTTGATGGCCCGCACCAACCGGTAAGTGGAGTGGGTGTCGCCTTCGAAATACAACACAGTGTCCACCATGTGCTCGAGCACCCGTGGCCCTGCCAGCGCGCCCTCTTTCGTGACATGCCCCACCAAAATGACGGCGGTGCCGGTGCTTTTGGCCATGCGCGTCAAATGGGCCGCGCACTCGCGCACCTGGGCCACCGATCCCGGGGCACTGGTCAATTGGTCGGAGTACACCGTTTGAATCGAGTCCATGACCACCACGTCAGGCTGCAATTTATCGACCGTGGCCAGCACTTTTTCCAGCTGGGTTTCGGCCAGCACCTGCACCTGGCTGTGGTCCAGACCCAGGCGCCGTGAGCGCAGGGCCACCTGCGCGCCCGACTCCTCGCCGGTCACATACAAGGTGCGCATGCCGCTGCGCTGCAAGCCGTCCATGGCCTGCAACAACAAGGTGGATTTGCCAATGCCAGGGTCGCCGCCAATCAACACCACGCCACCCTCGACGATGCCCCCGCCGAGCACGCGGTCCAGCTCTTCCTGACCGGAGGGGGTGCGCGCCACGTCACTGGCTTCGATCTCGGCCAAGGTGGCCACTGCGGCGCTGGGCGCCAGGGCGGCCATGCCGCTGTAGCGGTTCTTGCTGGCGCCGGGGATTTCGGCCACGCTCTCGACCAGGGTGTTCCAAGCACCGCAGCTGGGGCACTTGCCCAGCCATTTCGGGCTGTTTCCGCCGCAATCGGTACAACTGAACAGGGTTTTTTCTTTGGCCATGGGGCAATGGTAGCCGCGGCTCAGGAAAGACCGACTTGACAAAAATTTAATAAGTTAAATAATTTGGCATGGCCACCCCTTTTTTGCATCGCAATTTGCCCCGCTTGCTGCTACAAGCGCGCGAGGCCGTGATGGCGCATACCCGACCAGGCTTGCGCCGGCATGGCCTGAGTGACCAGCAATGGCGCGTGCTGCGGGTGCTGGGCGAAAACCAGGACCAAGGCGGTCGCGGTGTGGAAACGGGTCGCATCGCGCGCGAGGCCTTCATTTTGGGGCCGAGCCTCACGGGGGTGCTGGCCCGCATGGAGCGCGACGGTCTGATCCAAAGGGCACGCGACCCTGGCGACCAACGGCGCACGGTGGTGCTGCCAACGGCGCACGGATTGGCCTTGGTGCAATTGCTCTCGGACACGGTAGAAGCCCATTACCAGTGGATGGAACAACAATTGGGCCGCACCCAACTGACCCAGCTGTATGCCTTGCTGGACCAGGTGGTGGCCCTGGAAAACTCGGCTCCCGGCCCGATGGCCCAGCGCTTTCCCCGCGCCAGCGCCGGCGCAGAAACGGACATCCTGACATGACCCCTTCTTCCATGCCCCTGCACGGCACGGTCTACGGCGTGCTGCTCAACAGCCAGGCCGAGTGGCAAGCCTGCGAAGCTGACATGCCGTCGCTGCCCTACAAAGCGGCCCCGGTTGCCCCCGTGCTGTATGTCAAAACCGCCAACACCTGGACCCCCCACCTCGGCGCTATCGTTGTGCCAGCAGGGCACACAGAAGTGGAAATCGGTGCCACCTTGGGTCTGGTCTTGAGCGAGCAAGGCGCCTGGCGCGGCTTTGTGTTGCTGAACGATGTGTCGTTGCCGCACAGCATTGCCGAGCAAGGCTTTTACCGCCCCCCTGTGAAATACAAATGCCTGGACAGCTTTTTGGGCGTGGGACCACACTTGCTGCCCGCCGCCGATCTGCCTCGGCCCAACCACTTGATCCTGGAAGTGCGCGTCAACGATGTGCTTTGCCAGCAGGTGGACTTGGGCCGCATGCGCCGACCGCTGTCCACCCTGGTGGCCGATGTCAGCGAGTTCATGACGCTGCGGCCGGCCGATGTGCTGATGCTGGGCCTGGATGTGTGTGACAGCGGCCCAGACGCAGGCCGTCGGCCCCGTGCCCGCGTGGGCGATGTGATCGACATCCGCGTGCCCTCGGTGCCGGGGCTGGGCGTGATGCAGCACCGCTTGACTGGAGAAGGCGCATGAAGCACGCACGTGTGGTTTACCAAGGCCATGTGGTCAATGCCATTGAAAGCGAGGGCGCCTTGCTACTCGAAGACGGTCGGCGGGTGAACTTTGATGCGGTGCAATGGCAGCCGCCGTTGCTCCCCACGCCACGGCCCCGCACGATCCTGGCGCTGGGCCTCAATTATGCGGACCATGCCAAAGAGCTGGCCTTCAAAGAGCCCCCCAAAGAGCCGCTGGCGTTCGTCAAAGGCGAGGGCGCCCTGATCGGCCACCGGGCGCTGACGCGCCGCCCCGCCGGGGTGAACTACATGCATTACGAATGCGAGTTGGCGGTGATGGTGGGCCGCACGGCACGCCATGTGCGAAAGGAAGACGCCCTCGATTTCGTGGGGGCCTATCTGGTGGCCAACGATTACGCCATTCGCGACTATCTGGAAAACTGGTACCGGCCCAACCTGCGGGTGAAAAACCGTGACACCTGCACACCCATTGGCCCCTGGCGCGTCGACGCTGCGGACATTCACCAACGCCCTGGCGGCGCCATGAACCTGGCGCTGCAAACCACGGTCAACGGCCAAGTCACCCAGCAAGGCAACACCCGCGACATGATTTTTGACGTGGCCACGCTGATCGCCTACTTCTCCAGCTTCATGACCCTCGCGCCGGGCGACCTGATCTTGACCGGCACGCCCGACGGTGTGGTGGACTGCCAGCCGGGAGACCGCATCGTCACCACCATCGAGGGGGTGGGAGAACTTGAAAACGAAATCGCCCTGATGTGAACCAGAAAGCCCGCGCATGAAAAAAATCGATCACTTGATTCACGGCCAGCCGGTGGCAGCTCGTGCCTATTTTGAAACCGTCAACCCTGCCACCCAGGAAGTGCTGGCCGAAGTGGCCGCTGGCGGGGCAGACGAGGTCAACGCTGCGGTCGCCTCGGCCAAAGAGGCGTTCCCGGCCTGGGCCAGCACGCCTGCGCCTGAGCGCGCCAAACTGATTCGCAAGCTCGGCGAGTTGATCACGCGCCACGTGCCCGAGATTGCCCAAACCGAGACCAATGACTGTGGCCAGGTGATCGCCCAAACTGGCAAACAACTGGTGCCCCGCGCCGCCGACAACTTTGCCTACTTCGCCGAGATGTGCACCCGCGTGGACGGCCATACCTACCCCACGCCCACGCACCTGAACTACACCCTGTTTCACCCGGTGGGCGTGTGCGCCCTGATCAGCCCTTGGAACGTCCCCTTCATGACCGCCACCTGGAAGGTCGCCCCTTGCCTGGCCTTTGGCAACACGGCGGTGCTGAAAATGAGCGAGCTCTCGCCCATGACGGCCGCGCGCCTGGGTGAACTGGCGCTGGAGGCGGGGATTCCACCCGGGGTGTTGAACCTGGTGCATGGCTATGGCCGCGACGCTGGCGAACCCTTGGTGGCACATCCCGATGTGCGCGCCATTTCTTTCACCGGATCGACCGCCACAGGCAACCGCATTGTGAAGAGCGCCGGCCTGAAAAAGTTCAGCATGGAGCTGGGCGGCAAGTCACCCTTTGTGATTTTTGAGGATGCCGACCTGGAACGCGCACTGGATGCCGCCGTGTTTATGATCTTCTCCAACAACGGCGAGCGCTGCACGGCCGGCAGCCGCATCTTGGTGCAGCAAAGCATTTACGCCGACTTCGTGCAAAAGTTCAGCGAGCGCGCCAAGCGCATTCGTGTAGGCGACCCGCTGGACGAGCAAACCATTGTGGGTCCGATGATCAGCGCCGCCCATCTGGCCAAGGTACGCAGCTACATCGAGCTTGGCCCCAAAGAAGGCGCCACCTTGGTCTGTGGTGGCCTGGACCGGCCCAGTGACGCGCCCGAATTGCCCGAGCGCGTGCGCCGTGGCAACTATGTCTGGCCCACCGTGTTTGCCGACGTGGACAACCGCATGAAGATCGCCCAGGATGAAATCTTTGGGCCGGTGGCCTGCCTGATTCCGTTCAAGGACGAGGCCCATGCGATTGCCCTGGCCAACGACGTTCAGTACGGCCTCTCGAGTTATGTATGGACCGAAAACCTGGGACGCGCCCACCGCGTGGCTGCTGCCGTGGAAGCCGGCATGTGCTTTGTCAACAGCCAGAACGTGCGCGACTTGCGCCAACCCTTTGGCGGCACCAAAGCCAGTGGCACCGGCCGCGAAGGCGGCACCTGGAGCTACGAAGTGTTTTGTGAACCGAAAAACGTCGCGGTGTCCCTGGGCAGCCACCACATTCCGCACTGGGGCGTCTGAGCGTGATCCACGCCATCCCCCGCATGAAGGAGCGCCACCATGGGTAAGCTTGCACTCGCCGCCAAAATCACGCATGTCCCCTCGATGTACCTGTCGGAGTTGGACGGCCCCCACAAAGGCTGCCGCCAAGCCGCCATTGACGGTCACCATGAAATCGGCCGGCGTTGCCGCGCCTTGGGCGTTGACACCATCGTGGTGTTCGACACGCACTGGCTGGTCAACAGCGAATACCACATCAACTGCGGGGCGCAGTTCCAAGGCGTCTACACCAGCAACGAGTTGCCGCACTTCATCAAGAACATGCCCTATGCCTACCCGGGCAATCCGGTCTTGGGGCACCTGATCGCCGATGTGGCCAACGAGATGGGCATTGCTTCACGTGCGCACAGCAACACCTCGCTGGGCCTGGAATACGGTACCCTGGTGCCCATGCGCTACATGAACGCGGACCAGCATTTCAAAGTGGTCGGGGTTTCCGGCTGGTGCGTCTGGCACGACTTGCCCACCAGCGCCCGGTTTGGCCTGGCCGTGCGCCGCGCCATCGAAGAGCGCTATGACGGCACCGTGGCTATTTTTGCCAGTGGCTCGCTGTCGCACCACTTTGCCAACAATGGCACAGCCCCCGAATTCATGCACAAAGTCTGGGACCCGTTTTTGGAGCAGGTCGACCACCGCGTGGTGGAACTCTGGACCCAGGGTGACTGGGCCACCTTCTACAAAATGCTGCCCCTGTACAACGAAAAGTGCTGGGGCGAGGGCGGCATGCACGACACCGCCATGCTGCTGGGGGCCATGGGCGCAGAACACTACACGGCCCCCGCTGAAATCATCACGCCCTACTTTGGCAGTTCGGGCACCGGGCAAATCAACGTGATTTTTCCGGTCACACCCCTGCCTACCGCCTGAACACGAAAGAGCAACGCATGCCGCATTTGGTCCTGCTTTACACCCCCAACCTCGAAAGCCGCGCTGATCTGACAGCGCTCTGCCGCGACCTGGCTGACACCCTGCTGGCGCAACGCGACGAACATGACAAAGCCGTGTTTCCGCTGGGCGGCACGCGGGTGCTGGCGTATCCCGCCGCCCATTTTGCGGTTGCCGATGGCAAGCCACCCGCAGGCAAAGACTACGCTTTCATTTACCTGAACCTGCGCATGGGCCCTGGCCGCAGTGATGCGGTCAAACTGCGCACTGGCGAGGCCTTGAAGGCGGTTCTGCACCGTCATCTCGACCCTTGTATCCAACGCGAGTTGCTGGGCGTGACGCTTCAAATCGATGATCATGCGCCCGCCTATGATGCCAAAATCAGCAGCCTTCACCCTTACTTCAACCCACCCACCGCCTGAGACCACGCCATGCAGACACCCATCAATCCGTTCAAAAAAGCCCTCCACGAAAAACGCGCCCAAATAGGCTTATGGATGGGGCTGGCCAGCCCTTACACGGCTGAAATTTGCGCCGGCGCTGGCTTTGACTGGTTGCTCATCGACGGTGAGCATGCACCCAACGATCTCAACTCCATCCTGGGCCAGTTGCAAGCCATCGCGGCCTACCCCAACACCCACGCGATTGCACGTGTTCCCGTGGGCCACGGCCATGCGGGTACCACGCTGCTCAAGCAGTACCTGGACCTGGGTGTGCAAACCGTTCTGATCCCGATGGTGGACACCGCCGAGCAAGCCCATGCAGTGGTTCAAGCTTGCCGCTACCCGCCGCAAGGCATCCGTGGCATGGGAGGAGCCCGTGCATCCCGCTGGGGCCGACTGACCCATTACGGCAAGGAAGCCAACGACCAAATCTGCGTGCTGGTACAAGCCGAGACGCAAACCGCGCTGAACAACCTGGATGAGATTGCAGCAGTAGAAGGCGTAGATGGGGTTTTCATCGGGCCGGCCGACCTGTCGGCCTCGCTGGGCCACATCGGCCAGCCAGACCATCCGGTGGTGCGTGCCGCCATTGAAGATGCGTTTGCACGCATCCTCCAAGCGGGCAAAGCCCCCGGCTTCCTGACCCCGGACGAAACCCTGTCGCGCCATTACCTGGACCGCGGCGGCCTGTTTGTAGGCGTGGGCCTGGACGGCAACCTGCTGACCCGTCACACCGCTGCACTGGCCGCACGCTTCAAGCCGGGCGTCACCCCCAGTGCGGGGGGTGGCACCTACTGATGGCGGAACCTGTCACCATGCGCATCGCCTCCCCTGCCAACTGCCATCCCGATGAGTGGGCAGCCCGCCTTGAGCTGGCCGCTTGCTACCGCGTATTTGCGCACCTGGGCTGGACGGAAATGATTTACAACCACATCACGGTGCGTTTGCCCGACAGCGTCACCGGCGGTGAAAAACATTTCCTGATCAACCCGTTCGGCTTGCATTACAGCGAGGTGACCGCCAGCAACCTGGTCAAGATCGACTTGCAAGGGCGGGTCCTCGACGGTTCCAGCCACCCGGTCAACCCGGCGGGGTTTGTGGTGCACAGCACCTTGCACGATGGCATTGAGGGCGCGCACTGCGTCATGCACACCCACACCACGGCCGGCGTGGCCGTCGCCTGTTTGCAAGGCGGCTTGCAACAAACCAACTTTTACAGCGCGCAGTTGCACAACATGGTGGCCTACCATGACTTTGAGGGCATCACCATCCACGCTGACGAAGGGCCGCGTGTGCTGAAAAGCATTGGCAACAAGCCCGCCGTGATTTTGCGCAACCATGGCCTGCTGGCCTGGGGCCAAACGGTGCCCCAGACGTTTGCAATTCTGTGGACCTTGCAACGGGCTTGCGAAATCCAGTTGGCCACCTTCAGCATGGGGCCCGCCATTCCCGTGTCCGAAGCCATTGCCCAGCGGTGCACGCGCGATGCTCTGCAATTTAACCCGAACCATGGGGCCGGTCGCGATGTGTTCGAAGCCCTGGTGCGCCAGGTCGACCGGCTGGACACCTCTTACCGTCAGTGAGGCTGTCATCATGAAAATCTGTGTGGTGGGCGCAGGCGCCATTGGGGGCTGGATGGGCGTGCTGCTGTCACGCCTGCCAGATGTGCAGCTGAGCGTGCTGGCGCGGGGCGAGACCTTGAAGGCCTTGCATGACCAAGGCTTGCGCATGAGCGATGCGCAAGGCGATCACACGGCGCAGGTCGTTGCCTGCGACAACGCCGCTGACTTGGGCGCGCAGGACTTGATTGTTTTGGCGGTGAAGGCGCCCGCCTTGCAACAGGTCGTGCCACAGATCGCACCGATGATGATGCCCACCACCCAGGTGCTGACCGCCATGAACGGCGTACCCTGGTGGTTTTTGCAAGGCTTTGGAGGGCCCTGGGCCAACCGGGTCCTGTCCAGCGTGGACCCGCAAGGCCGCTTGGCGCAAGCCATTCCAGCCCGCCAGATCATTGGCTGCGTGGTCCATTCCAGTTGTGCGATGCGCGCCCCCGGCCATGTGCAACACCATTTTGGCCATGGCCTGATCGTGGGCGAGCCCTCGGGGGTCAACAGCGCGGCCACACAACGCGTCCACCAAAGGCTGCAGGAAGCCGGGTTTCAGACCACGCTGTCGCCCTGCATTCAGCAAGACACCTGGTACAAGCTCTGGGGCAACATGACCATGAACCCCGTGAGCGCCATCACCGGGGCCACCTCCGACCTGGTGCTGGCCGACCCGCTGGTGCTTGAATTCATTTCCAGCGTGATGCTGGAAGCCAAAGCAATCGGCAACCTGCTGGGCTTGACCATCGACCAGCAACCGCAAGACCGCCATCGGCTGACCCAGCGACTGGGCGCATTCAAAACCTCGATGCTGCAAGATGTGGAAGCAGGCCGGGCTGTGGAGCTCGATGCCCTGGTGGGCGCCGTGCAGGAGCTTGGGCAGATGACAGGAGTGGCCACCCCCTTCACCAATGCCTTGCTGGGTTTGAGCCGCTTGCATGCGCGTGTCAAAGGCCTTTACCCGCTGGCCGAGGCATGACGGCAGCGCGTGCGCTCAGTCTGACTGCGTTCGCCACGCTGTTGCTGATTGCCTTCATGATGGGCGCCAACCATGTGGCCGCCCGCGTGGCCTTCAGCAGCGGCGTGGACGTGGCCACCGCGGTGGCTTGCCGCAGCCTGGTCACCGCCTTGGTGGTGGGCCTGTTGGTGATCTTTCAACGGGTGTCCCTGCAATTGACGTCCCAGCACAAACGGGCCTTACCCCTGATTGGCCTGTGCATCGCTTTGCAAAGTCAGTGCCTGTACTCATCGGTGGCGCGCTTGCCCGTGGCCTTGGCTTTGTTGGCCTTCAACACCTATCCCCTGTGGGCGGCGTTATGGGACGGCCTGCTGTACCGGCGCAAGCCCGAGCGCGCCCTGGTCTTGGCCATGCCGGTCATCTTGTTGGGGCTGGCGCTGGCCTTGGATGTGCTGGGTGCCGCTTCGGGTCTGGGGTCGGCCGCACAATGGGACCGCATTGGCGCCGGTGTCGCCTTTGCCTTGGCGGCCGGCGCGTTCTTTGGTCTGGCCTTGGTCTGGACACAACATGAAACCCAGGGCCTGGATGGCCGTTTGCGTACCCTCAGCAGCATGTTGCTGACCGGCGTGGTGGCGCTGGGTTTCATCGGCGCGCAAGGGGAATCCCATTGGCCCAACAGCGTGGCGGGGTGGTGGGGCTTGGCAGCGCTCACCTTTCTGTACGGCACGGCCTTCACCATCTTGTTCACGGTGTTGCCGAGACTGGAGGTGGTAGGCAACTCGGCCATCATGAATGTGGAACCCATCTTCGCCTTGGTGCTGGCCTGGTGGCTGCTGGAGCAGACCATTGCGCCGATTCAATTGGTGGGCGCGGCGCTGGTGGTGGGTGCGGTCCTCTGGCTGGGCTTGCGCAAGCGATGACTCAAGGGGTGACCCCGTCGCTGACGCTGACGGGCACCCGCGGCGCGAGCGCACACATCAGCTCATACCCAATGGTGCCGGCGGCACGCGCGGGCTCATCTATGGGCAGCACTTCGCCAGTGCTGGCGCGTCCCCACAAGGTTACCTCGCTGCCGAGTTCTGCATTTGGCAGGTCTGTCAGGTCCACGGTCACCATGTCCATACTGACGCGCCCCACCAGGCGGGTGCGCTGGCCTTGCACCAGCACAGGTGACCCGTTGGGACACAAACGCGGGTAGCCGTCGGCATAACCACAGGCCACCACGCCCAGGCGCATCGCTTGGCTCGCACGAAATTGCGAGCCGTAGCCCACTGTGTCGCCCGGTTGCAGGTGTTGGATGCCAATGATGCGGCTGCGCAGGCTCATGCTGGGCTGCAATTGCCAGTCCGCCATACTGTGGTGAGGATCGTCGGGCGAGCTGCCATAGAGGGCAATGCCCGGACGAATCCAGTCAGAAACCACGCCCGCTGTGGCTGCATGGCGCAGCACCGCGGCACTGTTTCCCAAGGATCGCTCACCCGGCAAGTCAGCGGTGACGCGGCCAAACACGGCGAGTTGGTGGTCGATGCCGCGCTCGCCATCGGCATCGCTGAAGTGCGTCATCAGCGAAATCTCGTCCACTTGCGGCAAAGCGTTCAAACGGGTCCAAGCGGTTCGAAAGCGGTCGGGGGCAAAGCCCAGGCGGTTCATGCCGGAATTCATTTTGAGAAAGACGCGGTGTGGCAGCTGTGTCTTGTGGCGGCTCAGCCAGTCGATTTGCGCCTCGCAATGCACGGTGTGCCACAGGTCCAGGCGAGAGCACAGTTCCAGGTCGCGCGGCTCAAAAGCGCCCTCCAGCAGCAGCACCGGGCCTCGCCATCCCAGGTCGCGAATGCGTTGCGCCTCATCCAGGTCCAGCAAAGCAAAACCATCGGCGGCGCGCAAACTGTCGTACACGCGCTCAATGCCGTGGCCATAGGCATTCGCTTTGACCACCGCCCACATACGGGCATCGGGCGCGGCTTGCCGCAAGCGCGCGAGGTTATGCTGCAGCGCAGCAGGATGGATGAAGGCTTGGATTGGACGGGGCATAGGTCAGATTGTGGCAGGGCCGTGATATAACCCACTGCGTCGTGATCCTCCTCCTCTTTTTCCAGGGCCTGACAGCCTAGGCCAACTGACTTCCCCCACCCCATGAAGCGCGGTTTTTACACCATCATGTCGGCACAGTTTTTCAGCTCTCTGGCTGACAACGCGCTGTTCGTGGCTGCGGTCGAGTTGCTGAAAAACGATGGCAGCCCCGAGTGGCAACGCGCCGCCCTGGTGCCGATGTTCGCCCTTTTTTATGTGGTGCTGGCCCCCTTTGTCGGTGCCTTTGCCGATGCCCGGCCCAAAGGCCAGGTGATGTTCATCAGCAACTCGATCAAGGTGGTCGGCTGCCTGTTGATGCTGTTTGGCACCCACCCCTTGCTGGCCTATGCCCTGGTGGGTCTGGGTGCGGCGGCCTACTCTCCTGCCAAGTACGGCATCCTGACCGAATTGTTGCCAGCATCCCAGTTGGTCAAGGCCAATGGCTGGATCGAGGGGCTGACGATCGCCTCCATCATTCTGGGCGTGCTGGTGGGCGGCCAATTGGTGGGGCCGGCTTTGTCCGGCATGCTGCTGTCGCTGAATTTGCCGCTGATCGACACCGGCATTGACACGCCCCCGGAAGCCGCCATCACCGTGCTGATCTTCTTTTATGGCCTGGCGGCCTGGTTCAACACCCGCATCCCGCTGACCGGTGCCGAGTTGCGCCCCATGCGCAGCAACCCCGAACACAGCATGGCGCGCAACATGTTCGCGCTGTTGCCCGACTTCTGGCACTGCAACCTGGCTTTGTGGCGCGACAAGCTAGGGCAAATCTCGCTCGCCACCACCACCCTGTTCTGGGGGGTCAGCGGCAATCTGCGCTACATCGTACTGGCCTGGAGTGCCGCCGCCCTGGGCTATGGCACCTCGCAAGCGTCCTCGCTGGTGGGGGTGGTGGCCATCGGCACGGCGGTGGGCGCCGTCATCGCCTCGATGCGCATGCGGCTGGAACAAGCCACCAAGGTCATGCCCATGGGCATCGGCATGGGCTTGCTGGTCATTGGCATGAACTTCATCGACAACGTGTGGGTCGCCGCGCCCTTCCTGGTCTTGCTGGGCGGGCTGGGCGGCTTTCTGGTGGTGCCCATGAATGCCTTGCTGCAACACCGTGGCCACAACCTGATGGGCGCAGGTCGCTCGATTGCCGTCCAAAACTTCAACGAGCAAACCTGCATTCTGGCCTTGGGTGGCTTTTACACACTTTCCACAGGGCTGGGGCTGAGTGCCTTTGGCGCCATCACCGCCTTTGGCTTGCTGGTGGCAAGCATCATGTGGCTGATCCAGCGCTGGCATGCCTGGAACCACATTCACCACCGCGACGAACTGGCACGCCTGCTCCACATTGCCCGCCACGATGACATGCACGGCTGAGCGGGCATGACAACGCTTTTGCCCGTGCTGGCCCTGGGCTTCAATGCCCTGGTGTGGGGCCTCTCCTGGTGGCCGCTGAAAACCCTGGAAAGCCAGGGCCTGCATCCGCTGTGGGCCACGGCCATCATCTTCGCTGTCTCGCTGGCCTGCGTTCTGCTGTGGCGACCGCAGGCTTGGCGCGGTTTGCTCAAGCATCCCGCGTTATGGTTCTTGCTGCTGGCTTCGGGGCTGACCAACGTCTGTTTCAACTGGGCCGTCACGGTCGGCGATGTGGTGCGCGTGGTGCTGCTGTTTTACCTCATGCCCACCTGGTCCTTGTTTCTGGCTTGGTGGTTGCTGCGCGAGCGCCCCACAGGACACGCCTTGCTGCGTCTCTTGCTGGCCCTGGCGGGCGTCGCCTTGGTTCTGAAAACCCCTGAAACCGATTGGCCCTTGCCGCAAAGCCTGGCGGATTTTCTGGCCTTGCTGGGCGGATTCTGTTTCGCACTGACCAATGTTCTGTTGCGCCGCCTGCATGACACGCCGGAGGCCGCGCGCATGCTGGCCATGTTTGGCGGCGGCACCTTCACTGCCCTGGTTTTCGCGCTGGTGGGCACGGCCGCTGGTTTTGTGAGCCAGCCGACAATGGCGCGCGAGTGGGGCTGGCTGGCCATCCTGGGTTTGACGGCGGCTTTTTTGCTGGGCAATCTGGCCTTGCAATATGGTGCGGCGCGGCTGAGTGCACACACCACGGCCATGGTCATGCTGTCCGAGGTGGTGTTTGCCAGCGTGTCTTCGATAAGCTTGGGGGCGTCCGGGTGGACCGCGCGGATTGCCCTGGGGGGCAGCCTGATTGTCTTGACCGCCTTGCTGGCCTCGCGCCCCAGCAATGCCTCTTTGGAGTCGCCATGAACATGCTGGATGATTTACAAGCCGATCGCATCGACGGCACACCGCTGGCCCTGTCCGAATTGAAAGGACGGGTGCTGCTGATCGTCAACACCGCCAGCGCCTGTGGCTTCACGCCGCAGTTCGCGGGCCTTGAAAAGCTGCACCAAACCTATGCCAGCCAGGGCCTCAGCGTCCTGGGTTTTCCTTGCAACCAGTTTGGCGGCCAGGATCCGGGCAGCGACGCCGAGATTGGCGCCTTTTGCCAGAAAAACTATGGCGTGAGCTTTCAGATGATGCACAAAATCGAGGTCAATGGCGACCACGCCCACCCGCTGTACCGATGGTTGTGTGCGCAGGCGCCGGGCTTGCTGGGCAGCAAGGCCATCAAGTGGAACTTCACCAAATTCCTGGTCGGGCGCGATGGGCAGGTGATCCGACGCTATGCGCCCCAAGATGCACCCGCCAAGCTGGCCAAAGACATCGAGCAGGCGTTAGCGGGCTGAAGCCTGCAAGGCGTGGTCCAGCATTTCCACCCAGTGCTGTACCGGCACTTCGGTGCCGCTTTGCAAATGGGTGATACACCCCACGTTGGCACTCAAAATGGCCTTCGGTTGCATGCCCGCCAGATGGGACAGCTTGCGATCACGCAACTGGGTGGACAGCGCCGGGTTGAGCACCGAGTAAGTGCCGGCCGAGCCGCAACACAGGTGTGACTCCTGGGCGGTTACGCGCACCTCAAACCCCAGGGCAGACAAATGCTGCTCGACGCCGCCTTTGAGCTGTTGCCCGTGCTGCAAGGTACACGGTGGGTGAAAGGCCATGGCGCCAGCGGCTTGGGTGGCAGCGGGCTTCAATTGGCCTTGCAAGACCGGCACCAGCATGGGCAGCAACTCGCTGAGGTCGCGCGTCAATTCGCTGATGCGACGGGCTTTGTCAGCATAGGCCGGGTCGTCTTTCAGCAAGTGACCATACTCTTTCACCGTCACACCACAGCCCGAGGCATTCATCACCAAGGCCTCCACGCCCTGCTCGACCCAAGGCCACCAGGCATCAATGTTGGCCCGCATTTGCGCGCGCGCGCCTTGCGAATCGTTGAGGTGGAATTTCAGCGCGCCACAACAGCCGGCTTCGGGCGCGATGACCGACTGAATGCCGGCAGCATCAAGCACCCGCGCGGTCGCGCTGTTGATGTTGGGCTTCATGGCCGGTTGCACGCAGCCCGCCAGCAGCAGCACCTTGCGTTCGTGGCTTCGCGTCGGCCAGGTGCCCGCCGCCTGGGGGCGCGGCACCTTGGCTTTGAGTGCGGCGGGCAAGAGCGCGCGCACCGACTGGCCCAGCTTCATGGCCGGCGCGAACGCTGCCGAAGGCAAGCCCTCTTTCAAGGCCCAGCGCAGCAAGCGTTCACCGCTGGGGCGTGCCACCTTGCGCTCCACAATCTCCCGGCCGATGTCCACCAAATGCCCATATTGCACGCCACTGGGACACGTGCTTTCGCAGTTGCGACAGGTCAGGCAGCGGTCCAGGTGCTGCTGGGTTTTGCGGGTGGGGGTTTCGCCCTCCAGCACTTGCTTGATGAGGTAAATGCGGCCACGCGGGCCGTCCAGCTCATCGCCCAGCAGTTGGTACGTGGGGCAGGTGGCGGTGCAAAAACCGCAGTGCACGCACTTGCGCAAAATGGTCTCGGCCTCCCGGCCTTCGGGGGTGTCCTGAAATTCAGGGGCAAGATGGGTCTGCATGAAATCCCCTGGGGTTACAGGCCAAGACGGCCGGTTTTAAACACCGCATGCGGATCAAACTCCGCCTGCAGGGTCTGCTGTAATTTTTGTTGCACGGGCGGCAAGGGCGTGAACACCCCCACGCGGCGGTCTTCGGCATCGTGGCCCGGGCGGGTTCGCCAAAGCGTGGCGTGTCCGCCATGGCGCTGCGCCAGATCGCGCAAATGCGCGGCCTCGGAAGCGGGCGCCCACAACCAGCGCAAGCCACCATGCCACTCAATCAAGGGCGAGCTGGGCAGGTCCAACACCGGCGCCGTCGGGGGCAAGGACAAGCGCCACAGGCAGGCTTGGGGGGCCGGGTCGGGCTGAAAAAAGGGCAGCTTCTGATCGGCGCAGGCTTGCCAATCGCCAGCGGCATCCGCGTTGTCCATGCGGCTCACGGCAAAGCCTTGTTGCTGCACATCGTTGGCCATGCGCAGGCATGCCGCCTCCACGGCGGCTTGGGCACCGCGCAAGCGCACAAACAAAAAATCCTGAGCCGGCTGCGCGCTGTCGTCATGCACCCAGCAACTGGCATTCAGGGGCAAGGGCTGCGCAACCCAACGGTGCAGTTGCTGCAAGGCCTGCGCTTGCGGCATGGCCATCATCAAGGTGGCCTCTGCAGGTGCCTTGGGCAAGACTTTGAGCGAGACTTCGGTGATCATGCCCAGGGTGCCCATGGCGCCCGCCATGACGCGCGACACATCGTAGCCTGCCACGTTCTTCATGACCTGTCCGCCAAAGCGGAGCTCTTCGGCACGGCCATTGAGCATGCTGACCCCCAGCACATAGTCGCGCACGCTGCCCACGCTGACCCGCGCGGGCCCACTCAGGCCCGAGGCCACCATGCCGCCCAGGGTGCCGCCCGCCGCACCGAAATGCGGTGGCTCAAACGGCAGGCATTGCCCTTTTTCCGCCAGCAAGGCTTCGAGTTCGCGCAACGGGGTTCCAGCGCGGGCGGTCACGACCAACTCGCTGGGCTCGTAACTCAGCACACCACTGTAGCCGGACACATCCAGCGTGTCGCCCTGGGGCGTCTCGCCGTAGAAGGCCTTGCTGCCATGGCCCTGCAGTGACAAGGTCTGATGGGTTTCGGCCGCCACCCGAATGCGGTCCTTGAATTCTTGAAGGAGAACGTTCATGGCTTGCATCCTAGCCTGCCTGGCGCCCGAAAGGTTTGAATTTTTTGAATCAATCCTGTGTCGGATTTTGCTGCAGCAGTTGGGCAAAGCGCTGCAAATCCACATTGCCCCCGCTGATCAGCACGCCCACGCGCTGGCCTTTCAGAGGCACGCCCGCATGGCAAGCAGCCGCCAGAGACAGGCAGCCGGTGGGCTCGACCACCATTTTCATGCGCTCGGCATAAAAATGCATGGCTTGGACCAGCTGCGCATCGGTGGCGGTCAGGATGTCGTCCACATGGCGGCGAATGAGCTCGAAGGTCAACTCGCCCACAAGGGGTGTTTGGGCGCCATCCGCAATGGTCACGGGGGTGGGGATGCGCACGCGCTGGCCGCTGCGAAACGACTGCTGAACGTCATTGCCCGCTTCGGGCTCCACGCCATACACCTTGCAGTGCGGCGACAGGGCACGCGCCGACAGCGCGCTGCCACTGAGCAAACCGCCGCCGCCCAAACAAACGAAGAGGTGGTCTAGCTCGCCGATCTCTTCAAACAACTCCAGCGCTGCTGTGCCCTGGCCGCACAACACATGCGGATGGTCAAAAGGCGGAATGAAGGTCATCCCCTGCTCGGCCGACAGCTGCCGGGCCATGGCCATCGCATCTTCGCTGTAACGGTCGTAATGCACCACGTGAGCGCCATAGCCCCGAGTGGCGGCCAGCTTGGCCGGCGAGGCATCGTGCGGCATGATGAGCGTGGCCGGCATGCCCAGCATGCGCGCCGACAAGGCAATGGCTTGCGCATGGTTGCCGGAAGAATAGGCCACCACACCGGCACGCTTTTGCTCTGGGGTGAACTGCGCCAGGGCATTGAATGCACCGCGAAACTTGAAAGCGCCCATGCGCTGGAAGTTTTCGCACTTGAAAAAAACCTGTGCCCCCAGTTGCTGGTCCAGGGTTGCACAGCGCAGCACGGGTGTGCGGTGCGCCTGGCCGTGCAAGCGCTGGGCAGCAGCGCGCACGTCCTCAAATGTGGGCAGAGCAAGCGGTGTCATGCCCTGTCCCACCCTTTCTTCAACGCGAAATGACGCGAACCATTTCGAGGCACTTGTTGGAGTAACCCCACTCGTTGTCATACCAGGACACGATCTTCACAAAGGTCTTGTCCAGCGCAATGCCGGCCTCGGCGTCAAACACGCTGGTGCAAGGCTCGCCGCGGAAATCGGTGGCCACCACCTTGTCTTCGGTGTAACCCAGAATACCCTTGAGCGCGCCTTGGCTCTGGGCCTTCATCTCGGCACAAATTTCTTTGTAGTCGGCTTCCTTGTTCAGCTCCACCGTCAGGTCCACCACCGACACGTCGGAGGTGGGCACGCGGAAAGACATGCCGGTGAGCTTTTTATTGAGCTCGGGAATCACCACGCCCACGGCCTTGGCGGCACCCGTGGAACTGGGGATGATGTTTTCGAGAATGCCGCGTCCACCGCGCCAATCTTTGTTGGAGGGGCCATCCACGGTTTTTTGCGTGGCCGTGGCAGCGTGCACCGTGGTCATGAGGCCGCGCTTGATGCCCCATTTGTCGTTCAACACCTTGGCCACCGGTGCCAGGCAGTTGGTGGTGCAGGAGGCGTTGGACACAATGGCTTGGCCGGCATAGGTTTTGTCGTTCACGCCAAACACGAACATCGGGGTGTCGTCCTTGGAGGGGGCAGACATCAACACTTTCTTGGCGCCAGCCGCCAGATGCTTTTCAGCCGAGGCTTTGTCCAGGAACAAGCCGGTGGCTTCGACCACAATGTCAGCGCCGACCTCGTTCCACTTCAGGGCGGCGGGGTCGCGCTCTTGGGTCAGGCGAATCTTCTTGCCGTTGACGACCAGGGTGTTGCCCTCGACCGAGACCTCGCCTTTGAAGCGGCCATGCACACTGTCGTACTTGAGCATGTAAGCCAGGTAGTCGGGCTCGAGCAAATCGTTGATGCCAACCACTTCGATGTCTTGAAAGTTCTGTGCGGCGGCACGGAACACCATGCGACCGATGCGGCCAAAGCCGTTGATACCGATTTTGATGGTCATGGTTCTATCCTCTTGAAGTTAAAAATCAGGCACGGCCCAACACGGCCTTTACCGTGTCGGCCACGTTGTGTGCGGTGAAGCCAAAGTGCTCGAACAGCACTGGCGCAGGGGCGCTTTCGCCATAGGTGTCGATGCCGACCACGGCGGCCACGCCGTATTTCCACCAGCCATCGGTGGAGCCCATTTCCACCGCGATGCGCGGCACGTTGGAGGGCAGCACGGCCTGCTTGTAGGCCACGCTTTGGCGGTCAAAGGTGGTGGTGCTGGGCATGGAGACCACGCGCACTGCAATCTTGCGCTCGGCCAGCAAGGCCTGGGCCTTGAGGGCCAACTGTACTTCCGAGCCGGTGGCGATGATGACGGCTTGCGGCTTTTTCTTGAGGCCCACCTCGATGGGCTCGGCCAACACATAGGCACCTTTGCTGATGGCGTCCAGGCCCGAAGCATCGGGCACAACGGCCGAGGTGGGCTTGGGGGCATAAGGCAGGTTTTGGCGGCTCAACAGCAAAGCCGTTGGACGCTGGGCGTTTTGCAGGGCCACCGCCCAAGCCACCGTGGTTTCGGCGGTGTCGCAGGGACGCCAGACATCGAGGTTGGGAATCAGGCGCAGGCTGGCCGCGTGCTCGATCGACTGGTGGGTCGGGCCATCTTCGCCCAGGCCGATCGAGTCGTGGGTGAACACATGGACCACGCGCTGCTTCATCAGCGCTGCCATGCGAATCGCATTGCGGCTGTAGTCGCTGAAGGTCAGGAAGGTGCCGCCATAGGGAATGTAGCCCCCGTGCAAGGCCACGCCATTCATGATGGCCGCCATGCCGAACTCGCGCACGCCATAGTTGATGTGCCGGCCCGATTGGCCTTCGGCATTGCGCACCACCTGGCCCGCCAGGTCGACGCGCAAATTCGGCGTGCTCTTGGTGTTGGTGAGGTTGGAGCCCGTGAGGTCGGCGCTGCCGCCCAGCATTTCCGGCAAGGCTGCCGTGAACGCTTCCAGCGCCAATTGGCTGGCTTTGCGGCTGGCCACGGTTTGGGCTTGGGTGTGAGCATCAATGACGGCATCAACCACGCTTTGCGCGAAGTTCTTGGGCAAGTCGCCTTTCATTCGGCGCAAGAATTCGGCAGCCAGTGCCGGATGCGCCTTCTTGTAGGCCGCGAAAAGAGTGTTCCATGCGGCTTCACGCTGTTGCCCGGCCTTCTTGGCGTCCCAGGCGGCATAGACCTCCTTGGGGATTTCAAAGGGGGCGTGGGGCCAGCCAAGCGCGGCGCGCGTCAGGGCAATTTCTTCGGCCCCCAGGGGCTCGCCGTGGGCTTTGGCGGTGTTGGCGCGGTTCGGGCTGCCTTTGCCAATGTGGGTCTTGCAGACGATCAGCGTGGGCTTGTCGGCGCTCAGCTTGGCGCTGGCAATGGCCTGGGACACAGCCGCTGCGTCGTGGCCGTCCACCGGACCGATCACTTGCCAGCCATAAGCCTTGAAACGCGCCGGCGTGTTGTCGGCAAACCAGGGGGCCACTTGGCCGTCAATCGAAATGCCATTGTCGTCGTACAGCGCAACCAGCTTGTTCAGCTTCCAGGCGCCTGCCAGCGAGCAGGCTTCGTGGCTGATGCCCTCCATCAAGCAGCCGTCACCCAGGAACACATACGTGTGGTGGTCAACGATGGCATGTCCTGGGCGGTTGAATTCATTGGCCAGCAGTTTTTCGGCCAATGCCATGCCCACCGCATTGGTGATGCCTTGGCCCAAGGGGCCCGTGGTGGTTTCCACACCGGGGGTGACGCCCACTTCCGGGTGCCCCGCAGTCTTGCTGTGCAGCTTGCGGAAATTCTTCAACTCCTGCATGGGCAAGTCATAGCCGGTCAGGTGCAACAGGGCGTAAATCAGCATCGAGCCATGGCCGTTGGACAGCACAAAGCGGTCACGGTTGGCCCAATGGGGATTTTTGGGGTTGTGCTGCAGATGCTCGCCCCAGAGGGCCACCGCAATGTCGGCCATGCCCATGGGCGCGCCCGGATGGCCAGAGTTGGCTTGTTGAACGGCGTCCATTGCCAACGCACGGATTGCGTTGGCCATTTGTGGTTGTTGGGCCATGGTGTGAAGAAGTTGGGGTGGTGGTAAGTTTTCAGCGAAGCCTCCGATTTTAGCGGGGCTCGCCCACGCCAAACTGACCCCCTGTCGGGTGGCTACACTTGAGTCGCCACCGACCGTTTGACGATGCAAGCCACGCCCCTCGCCGCCCCCAACGCCCGCCCAGCCACGGCCCTGTTACTGGCCGCTGGCCGGGGCGAACGCATGCGCCCCCTGACTGACAGCACGCCCAAGCCCTTGCTGCAGGTGCAAGGCAAGCCTTTGATGCAATGGCCGATGGAGGCCTTGGGCCAGGGCGGGGTGTCCAGCTTGGTCATCAACACCGACTGGCTGGGCACGCAAATTTCCGATTTTTTTGGAGCCAATTTTCAAGCCTCAACAGCCGCCGCGCCAATGCAACTTCACTACTCGCAAGAGGGTCGCGATTTTGGCGGTGCGCTGGAAACTGCCGGGGGCATTGTGCGCGCCTTGCCCGCCCTGGACGAAGTTTTCTGGGTGGCCGCTGGCGATGTCTATGCACCCCAATTTCGCTACAGTGAGGCCAGCCGTCAAAGATTTGCGCAGTCGGGGCATTGGGCCCACCTCTGGCTGGTGCCCAACCCACCGCACAACCCGCGCGGCGACTTCGGTCTTTCAAGCGACGGCCTGGCGCTGAACCTTGCCAAGGACAGCGGCCTGCCCCTTTACACCTTCAGCACGATCGCGCTTTACAGACGGCAGTTTTTCGCGCCACCAGTGTGCGATATCCCCTGCGGCAATCCGCAGGGCGTGCGCGCGGCTCTGGCCCCAATGTTGCGACATGCGATGGACCTGGGGCGCGTCAGCGCCTCGCTTTACACCGGGCCCTGGACCGACGTTGGCACGCCAGAGCGCCTTGCTGCACTCAACGCGACCTGAAAGCTGAGGGGCCTGAGGGACGTGCCATCGCCTTCATAATGAAGGCTGCTCATAGTTTGACGCAAAGACCTGCCCATGATTTACCCAGAACGTCGTGCCCGCCTGGCGGCCCAACTCGGTGCCGGTGGCATTGCCATCATTCCGACGGCACCGGAACGCCCGCGCAACCGCGACAGCGATTTTCCGTACCGGCATGACAGCTATTTTTATTACCTGACGGGCTTCAGCGAACCCCAAGCCTGGTTGGTGGTTACGGCCGAGGGCGCTGCCACTTTGTGGTGTCAGCCCAAAGACCTGGAGCGCGAAATCTGGGACGGGTTCCGTTTGGGCCCCGAGGCGGCGGTGGGGCAATTGAAAGTCCAGGCAGCGCACTCCGTCAGCGATTTGGATCGGCTGATGCCAAGCCTGCTGGAAAACCGGCGCACCGTCTGGTATCCGTTTGCGACGCACAACGGCCTGGAGACACGCATCGATGGTTGGCTGCAAAAAGTTCGTGCGCGCGTGCGTTTTGGCGCCGAGTGCCCGAGCGAGCAACGCGATCTGTGTACCCTGCTCGATGAGATGCGGCTGGTCAAAGACGCGCATGAATTGGCCATCATGCGCCGCGCCGCCCGCATCAGCGCCGGCGCCCATGTGCGTGCCATGCAAACCAGTGCACAGCGTTTGCGCGCTGGGGAGGAGGTGCGCGAATACCATCTGGAAGCCGAGTTGTTGCATGAGTTTCGCCGCCATGGCTCGCAGTTTCCCGCGTATGGCTCGATTGTGGCGGCCGGGGCCAATGCCTGTGTGCTGCACTACCGCGCCGATGCGGCGCCGGTGCGCGATGGCGAACTGGTGCTGATCGACGCAGGCTGCGAGCTTGATGGCTATGCCAGCGACATCACCCGCACCTTCCCGGCCAATGGGCGCTTCAGCGGCGCCCAGCGGGCGTTGTACGACCTGGTCCTGGCGAGCCAGGATGCAGCGATTGCAGCCACCCGTGCCGGCGCCAAGTTCACCGATCCGCATGAAGCCACGGTCAAAGTGCTGTCCCAAGGACTGCTCGATCTTGGTTTGCTGGATAAAAACCGCCACGGCAATGTCGAGGATGTGATCGAGCAACGTCATTACTTCCGCTATTACATGCACCGCACCGGGCATTGGCTGGGCATGGACGTGCATGACTGCGGCAGCTATGTCGAGCCAGGCGAGACAGGGACCCTGAGCACGCGGCGCGACCCCCTTTCTGGGGAAACCCTCATCAACCGCCCAAGCCGCGTGCTGCGCCCGGGCATGGTGTTGACCCTTGAGCCGGGCCTGTATGTGCGTGCAGCCGATGATGTGCCCCAGGCGTTCTGGGACCTGGGGATCCGAATCGAAGACGATGCCGTGGTAACCCCAGAAGGTTGCGAGCTGATCACCCGCGACGTGCCCGTCAAGGCCGATGAGATAGAGGCGCTGATGCGCGGCTGATGTTCTTGCCGCCCATTGCCTGGGGAAAAGTAAAAATTCTCTGGACTTCGAATGCGCATTTCTACGCACGGCGCGGTAGTCCCCCAAGCCTACAATCCCACCCCCAGGCAGTCGAACTTTGCAGCGACGCCACCTCTGGAGAACACGCATGAGCATCAGCCCTTCGGCCACCCAAGAAGCCCGCGAAGAACTGCGCCGCGCAGCACTGGAATACCACCAGTTCCCGAACCCAGGCAAAGTGGCAATCCAGGCCACCAAGCAGCTGGTGAACCAGCATGACCTGGCCCTGGCTTACTCGCCCGGCGTGGCTGCACCTTGCGAAGAAATTGTCAAAGACCCGAACGCCGCCTTCAAGTACACCAGCCGGGGCAACCTGGTGGCCGTGATTTCCAACGGCACGGCGGTGCTGGGCTTGGGCGACATCGGTCCGCTGGCCTCCAAACCCGTGATGGAAGGCAAGGGCGTGCTGTTCAAGAAGTTCGCGGGCATTGACGTCTTCGACCTTGAAATCAATGAGCGCAACCTGGACCGGCTGGTGGACACCATTGCGTCGCTGGAGCCCACTTTCGGGGGCATCAACCTGGAAGACATCAAGGCGCCCGACTGTTTTTATGTCGAGCGCAAGCTGCGCGAGCGCATGAAAATTCCGGTCTTTCACGATGACCAGCACGGCACCGCTATTGTGGTGGGTGCGGCCATTTTGAACGGGCTCAAAGTGGTAGAAAAAGACCTGCAGAAGGTCAAAATTGTCACCTCGGGGGCAGGCGCAGCCGCCTTGGCCTGCCTGGGCCTGCTGGTCAAGCTGGGGGTGCCCAGACAGAATATTTTTGTCACCGACCTGGCCGGGGTGGTTTACGAAGGGCGCACCGAATTGATGGACGAGGACAAAATCCAATTCGCCCAAAAAACCTCGGCCCGCAGCCTGTCAGAAGTGATCGAGGGCGCCGATGTGTTCCTGGGCCTGTCGGCCGGTGGGGTGCTCAAGCCAGAGATGGTCCAGAAAATGGCGGCCAAACCGCTGATCCTGGCGCTGGCCAACCCGACGCCGGAAATTCTGCCCGAAGAAGTCAAAAAAGTGCGCGACGACGCCATCATGGCCACTGGCCGCACCGACTACCCCAACCAGGTCAACAACGTCCTGTGTTTTCCCTACATTTTTCGTGGCGCTCTGGATGCCGGTGCGTCCACCATCACGGTGGAGATGGAAATCGCCGCGGTGTATGCCATTGCCGAACTGGCGCAGGCGGAGCAAAGTGAGGTAGTGGCAGCCGCTTACTCGGGCGAGAGCCTGGCGTTTGGCCCGGAGTACCTGATTCCCAAGCCTTTTGATCCGCGTTTGATGATCAAAATTGCGCCGGCCGTGGCTCAAGCGGCGGCCGACAGTGGTGTCGCACTGCGCCCCATCCAGAACATGGATGCGTACCGCGAGCGCCTGCAAAGCTTTGTCTACGCTTCTGGCTCCACCATGAAGCCCATTTACGCTGCCGCCAAGCGCGCCAGCAAAAAACGGGTGGCCTATGCCGAGGGTGAAGAAGAACGCGTGCTGCGCGCGGTCCAAATTGTGGTGGACGAAAACCTGGCACAGCCCACCCTGATCGGGCGTCCCGAGGTGATCGCCAAACGGGTTCAAAACTTCGGCTTGCGCCTGCGCGAAGGTGTGGATTACCAGGTGGTCAACGTTGAGAACGACCACCGCTACCGCGATTTCTGGCAGACCTACCACCAACTGACCGAGCGCAAAGGCGTGACCCAGCAATTGGCCAAGATCGACATGCGCCGCCGCCTGTCGCTGATTGGCACCATGATGCTGCACAAGGGCGAAGTGGACGGCATGATCTGCGGCACCTGGAGCACGCCGGACGTTCACCTGAACTACATCCATCAGGTCATTGGGCACCGACCCGGTGTCAGCACTTACGCCTGCATGAACGGCCTGCTGTTGCCCGACCGCCAGATCTTCCTGGTGGACACCCACATCAACTACGACCCGAGCGCCGAGCAGTTGGCGGAAATCACCGTCATGGCGGCCGAGGAAATGATGCGTTTTGGCATCCACCCCAAAGCCGCCCTGCTGTCGCACTCCAACTTTGGCAGCAGCAACCAAGCCTCGGCCGTGAAGATGCGCCAAACCCTGGCCCTGGTTCAGCAACGCGCCCCCTGGCTGGAAATCGATGGGGAAATGCACGGCGATGTGGCCCTCGATGGTGCAGCGCGTCATGCCATGATGCCACGCAGCACCCTGTCTGGCAGTGCGAACCTTTTGGTGCTCCCCAACCTGGATGCCGCCAATATTTCCTACAATTTGCTTAAAACAGCCGCTGGCGGCAACATCGCCATCGGCCCAGTCCTGCTGGGCGCGGCCAAACCCGTCCATATTCTGACCGCCAGCACCACGGTTCGCCGCATCGTCAACATGACAGCGCTCACTGTAGCGGATGCAAGCGCAGCTCGGTAAGGCTTTGTTTGAGAGCGGGCAATCACTTAATTTTGGATTTCCCGACAAACCCATGCTCAATTATTGGGCATGGGCTTGCGTTTTTATGGCTTTTGCTTCACACTACAGGCTTGAAATTTCGGGTTAACCCGAGGCTCTTGAAGCCATGTTGCAGAGCAACAAACTTCCAGAGTATGAAATTTGTCACGCCCTCGTCTTATTTTCAAGGAAAGCCACGGAGATGGATACGCCGCTTCGTACAGTGAAAACCAACATCGTCCAGTCGATTCGCGCCTTTCGTGTGCCGGATCTGCAGGAGGCCGCCCAGGCCTTGGGGCACCACTTTTTGTACGCCAATCTGGCCCAGGCGCAAAGCAAACAAGATGTGCTGGACCTGATTGCCCAGCAATTCACGTTCCCCACGCAAGCCAGCAAGAACTTCGACTCGCTGTACGACGGTATGACCGATCCGTTGCACAAGTCGGGGCCGCAACCTGGCTTCATCCTGGTGCTGGAGCACATTCCGGCGCATGCCAAGTTCGACAAGGAAGCCCGTGAGCAGTTGCTGGACGTCTTCCGCGAAGCGGCTGATTACTGGTCCGACCGCAAAGTGCCGTTCCGCTGCTTCTACTCATTCTCGGTGGCACGCGCACCATCGGCTGTGGTGGAAGGTGTGACTGAAAGCCCGGAAGCCCAGCAAGGCATTGAGCTGACCGAGCCTGGCGAAAAAATGCCGACCGACAAGCTGGTGGATATTTCGCCCTTGGCGTTGCGCATGAGCAGCCCCTTCAACGCGGGCTACTGGCTGGCCGCAGCCTGAGGCTCAGGGATGGGCAGGCCCACCCAGGGCTTGCGCCAATGCCACATAGGCGTCCACCGGAACTTCTTCGGCGCGACGCTGCACATCGAACGTCCCCGCCCAGTTGCGCGCTTCCAGCCATCGGCCCAGCGTGTGGCGCAGCAGTTTGCGGCGCTGACTGAAAGCCACTTGCACCAACTCTGACAGCAAGGCTGGCGACAGCGGTGCGGCATCCTGTCGCGGCACCATTCGCACCACAGCGCTGTCCACCCGGGGCGGTGGGTCAAAGGCGTGCGGCGGCACAAACAAGGTCATCTCCATCGCATAACGCCATTGCAGCATCACGCTCAAACGGCCGTAGGCTGCGGTTGCCGGGGCTGCAACCATGCGGTCAACCACTTCCTTTTGAAGCATGAAGTTCTGGTCAACAATGGCCGATACATGTTCGAGCAAGTGAAACAAAATAGGCGTGGAGATGTTGTAAGGCAAGTTGCCGACCACGCGCAGGGCTGGCACACCCAGCTGGGCCGCCAGCGCCGTGAAATCCACTTTCAGCACATCGGACTCGACCACCCGCAACTGCGGGTGACTGCGCAGGCGCTGTGCCAGATCGCGGTCGAGCTCAATGACCGTCAGCTGGCCCAGGCGCTCCACCAGGGGTTGCGTCAGCGCTGCCAATCCCGGGCCGATTTCAACCACAGCCTGCCCCGGCAAAGGCGCGATGCTGTCAACAATGCCATCAATGATGGCGGTATCGGTCAGAAAGTGCTGGCCAAAACGCTTGCGGGCAATGTGCTTCAAGACAAATCCCGTCTTCGCTCACTGCGGCGGTTCGCGGTATTCAATGTAAGCCCGACCCCGTATTTCCTGGGCCCAGGTTTCGTAGGTTTCATTGTACTTTCGCTCTTTCAGCGCATTGCGTGCATATTCGCGCTCTTCGCGCACCGTCAACGGATTGTTGCGACGTGCCAATACCTGGATCAAATGCACGCCAAAGCGCGATATCAAGGGCTCTGAAATTTCGTCAATGCCCAGCCGGTTCATGACCTCTTCAAATTCAGGCACAAACATGCCTGCGCTGGCCCAACCCAACTCGCCGCCCTGGCTTGCGCTGGCATCCTGCGAGAACTCTTTGGCCAGGTCGGCAAAATTGGCCTGACCTTGCTCGACACGGCGCTTCATCTGGGTCAGTTGCGCACGCGCGGCGGTCTGACTCAATTGGCCACCCGGACGCAACAGAATATGGCGTGCGTGCGTTTGCGCAATGGTCAAGGCTGATTCGGCCTTGGGCTTCTCGATCACCTTCAGCAAATGAAAACCCGCACCGGAGCGCACCGGGCCAACCACATCGCCCACCGCCGCTTTTTGCGTGGCCTCCACAAACAGGCTGGGGTAGCGGTCGACGGTGCGCAAACCCATCTGGCCGCCGTTGGCACGGTCCTGCGCCTGAGAGTTGTCACGGGCCAGGCGGAAAAAGTCGGCCCCCTCCCGAGCTTGCTTCAACAAGGCATGCGCCTTGTCCTGCAACTGCTGAACTTCTGCGGCACTGGCATCGTCTGGCACCGCCACCAACAACTGCGCCAGATGCAACTGCTGCGTCTGCATTTGACTTTTCTGCTGTGTGAGGAACTGGTCGATTTCCTGGTCCGACACCTTGATCCGCGAAGGCACCTCGCGCTCGCGCAGACGTTGCAAGATCTGCTGATTGCGCAGGCTTTGGCGGTATTGCGTCAAAGAAAAGCCTTCGCGCTCCAGCTGAGAACGAAACTCGCTGAGCGTGAGCTGATTGCGTTCGGCCACAGAGCGCTCGAGTTGATCCACCTCTTCGTCCGTCACCTTCAAGCCGGTTTGCTGCGCCCATTGCAATTGGGTGCGCTCGTAAATCAACTGCTCCAGCGCCTCTCCCAGCAATTGCTGCCGCGCTGGCAGGGCCACGCCTTGTTGAGCGGCCTGGGCGCGCACGCGGGAGGCCTGCGCCACGATCTCCTGATTGGTCACAGGTTCGCTGTCGACAATCGCCACAATGAAGTCCGATGTGCCGGAAACGGTGCGGGCCACAGGCGCGGGCGGCGCGGCGCGCAGGCCCCCCGCCCCGAGGCCTTGCGGCGTACGCAAGCCTTGCGCCTGCACCGCAGCGGCCATCAACAGCGTGAACGCACCCTGCAACACCAAGTGGAAATGACTTTTCTTCATGCAATTCAATCGTAGACGCCAAAACGGCTGGGCGGCGCAATTTGGTCACGCAAATACTGGTAACGAGGGATATTTTCTTTCAGGTGCCGCAGCGGATTGGAGCCCACGCGTGCGAATCCGACAAACTCCAGCTGGAACATGATGCGCTGATTGGCCTGGTTGGAAGCCACTTGCAAGCGCTCGAACACGACCCGGCTGAGCCAGCAACCCGCATCGTACTCCAGGCCCACAATGGCATCGACCATCTTGCGTTCCTGCAGGTTGTAATTCAATCGGCCCACGGTGTAC
>VERE01000004.1 GCA_018882835.1 Limnohabitans sp. | reverse complement strand
GTGGGCACCTTGTGGGCCTGGGCAACCTATGGGGTGCTGCAAAGTTGGCTGTCACCCGCCGAAATCGGCGTGGTCATCGCCATCGGCTTGCTGGTGGGCTGGTGGGCGTGCACGGTCAGCGCCGAACACATGGGCGTGGCCGACCCTGGCGCCATTGTGTGGGACGAAGTGGTCGCCTTCTGGCTGGTGCTGTGGCTCTGGATGCCCGCCAGCTTTTTAGCGCAGTGTGTCGCTTTTGCCCTGTTTCGTTTTTTTGATGCGGCCAAACCCGGCCCGGTAGGCTGGGCCGACCGGGTGTTCAAGGGCCATGGCTGGCGCGGCGGCTGGGGTATTTTGTTTGACGACTTGGTGGCCGCGTTTTGCACGCTGCTGGTTTTGGCGATCTGGAGAGCAACATGACAGTGATGGACGCTTTATCTCGGGCCTTGCTGCACCGTGGCTGGATGCTGGCCACCGCCGAGAGCTGCACGGGCGGTTTGATTGCCGCACGCTGCACCGATCTGGCGGGTTCGAGCCAATGGTTTGAACGCGGCTTTGTCACCTATTCAAACGATGCCAAGCATGAATTGCTGGGTGTCGACAGCCACTTGTTGGCCCAGGAGGGCGCCGTCAGCGAAGCGGTGGCGCGCGACATGGCGCTGGGCGCTTTGCGTCACTCCAAGGCCCAAGTGTCTTTGGCCGTGACGGGGGTGGCCGGTCCGAGTGGCGGCAGTCGCAGCAAGCCGGTGGGCACGGTCTGGTTTGCCTGGGCCACGCCAAGCGACTCTGGCCCTACTTTGGGTGCCGAAACAGCCTGGGTGAAAACCGAATGCATGCAATTCAGCGGCGACCGCGCGGCGGTCCGGGAGGCGACGGTAGCGCACGCGCTTGAAACTTTGCTGTCACTGCTCAAGGCCTAAACCAGGGCCCTGCGTGGCCCGCGATAACGGGGTTAAGCGGCAGCGTAGGACTTGACCACGCTCACCCCCAGGCGGGCAAGGCGGTTTTTCAGGGCCAGAACTTCGGCGTCTTTGCTGATCAGCATTGCTTGCTGCGCCGCTGCGAGATCGACAAACTTTTGGTCGTCAGCGTCTTTGCAAACATAAGGGGCTTTGGGTGCCACAGGCTGCCATGTGACCGCTTTGTCGTAGCGCGTCAGCAGTTCCTGCGCAAGTTGTCCGTTCTTTTGCAAACGCGCCAACAGATGGGGATACGACAGCACCCGCGCCAGTTCTTCCCGCATCGCTGGCGTGGCCTGCCATTGCAAAGTGCCGTCGTCCAGCGCCTGTTGCAAAGACTGGCTCAGGGGATCGCTGAACAACCAAAGGTCGAGCACGATGTTGGTGTCCAGCACCACGCCTGTCATGGCTTCATGCGCCCCGCCACCAGGTCGAAGCGGAACATGCGGCATTCGATGGGCCCGTTCCACAGCGGTACGCGGCGGCTTTCCTTCAAGCGCATGTGGCCAGGCAACTTCAGGTCGGGCGTCAGCACCCATGCGGTCCAGCCTGGGAAATTCTTTTTCCAGTGCGAGGCCAGTTGCACAAAGAAATCGCCACCCGCTTCGGTTTGGGCTTGCTGCCGAGCGGCCACACCGGCGGCGGAAATACGCTCGCCGTAGGGCGGGTTGACCAGCACCAAGCCAGGCGCATCACAAGGTGGCATGCGTTGCAAGGCGTCGCCGCCGCGCAAATGCAGCGCTTGGCCGAGGCCGGCACGGTCGGCATTGTTTTGGGCAAAGTCCACCATGCGAAAGGACACATCACTGCCATACACCTGGGCCGTTGGTGCGCGTTGCTGGCTGCGCGCTTGCTGCAGCAAAGCCGA
Organism: Limnohabitans sp.; assembly: GCA_018882835.1. Taxonomy (GTDB): domain Bacteria; phylum Pseudomonadota; class Gammaproteobacteria; order Burkholderiales; family Burkholderiaceae_C; genus Limnohabitans. The sequence continues at coordinate 93,535 of VERE01000004.1, read as the reverse complement.
CCAGACATGCGGCTGAAACGGCACCAGCTTTTCAAAGCCAAAACGGCGCTGCGAGCCGGGTGCGATATTGCAGGCAATTTGCGCGGCCTCAATGGCAATGGTGCCGCTGCCGCAACACGGGTCATACAGTGCCTGGCCTTGGTCACAGGCGCCCGGGGCGCCGTCTTCGCCCTGGCTCCAGCCGCTGGCCGCCAGCATGGCGGCGGCCAAGGTTTCTTTCAAAGGTGCGTCGCCTTTGTCGGTGCGCCAGCCGCGCTTGAACAGCGGCTCCCCCGAGGTGTCGATGGCCAGGATCATGCGGTCTTGCGTCAGGTGCACATACACGCGCGCGTCAGGCCAGCGCACTTCCACGTTGGGCCGTACGCCGCTGAGCTCGCGAAAGCGGTCGGCCACGGCATCTTTCACGCGCAAGGCCGCAAAGTTCAGGCTCTTGAGCGGGCTGTACTGGGCGGTGATCTCGATTTTGAAGGTCTGCCGGTTGCTGAACCACAACTCCCAGGCAATGGCGCGGGCGCCCTCGTAAATATCTTGCTCGTGGCGGTACGGCGTCTCGGACAACTGGACCAGGACACGCTGCGCCAACCGGCTGTGCAGGTTCAACAGCATGGCGTCGCGCCAGGAGGCGCGCAAGCCCACCCCGCCGCGCTGCGACTGCAAAGCAGACGGCGCCAGGTTCAAAATGCGGCGCACCTCCGTGGCGAGGTAGGTTTCCACGCCCGCAGCGCAGGGCAAAAAAAGCTGAAGATCGTTCATAAATCGGCAGTTCGCGCGCTGGACGCCGCAGCGTCACAGCGCTTTGCGCAAATTGGTGGGCGCAATGCGCAGGGCTTCACGGTATTTGGCCACGGTGCGCCGAGCGCAATCGATGCCTTGCTCTTTGAGCATGTCGGAAATCTGGTTGTCAGACAGCGGCTTTTTCGGGTTTTCGTTGGCCACAAATTGTTTGATCAGGGCCCGCACCGCAGTGCTTGAAGCGTTGTGGCCGCTCTCGGTGCCCAGGCCCGAGCCAAAGAAGTACTTCAGTTCGAAGGTGCCATAGGGCGTCGCCATGTATTTGGCCGTGGTCACCCGGCTGATGGTGGACTCGTGCAAGCCCAGCTCGTCGGCAATTTCACGCAACACCATGGGCCGCATGGCCAGTTCGCCGTGAATGAAGAAATTGCGCTGCCGCTGGGCAATCGCATTGCTGACGCGCAGGATGGTGTCAAAGCGTTGCTGGATGTTCTTGATGAACCAGCGCGCTTCTTGCAAGCGTTGTTGCAGGCCTTGGTGACCTTCACCTTTGCCAGCCGACTTCAGGGCGCCAGCATAAATGTCGTGCACCCGCAAGCGTGGCATCACATCGGGGTTGAGTGCCACGCGAAACTTGGGCGCGCCCTGGCGGTCCAGGCCTTGGCGAGTGACCAGCACATCGGGAATCACCACCTGGCGCTCGACATCGACAAAGCGCCGGCCCGGCTTGGGCTCGAGCCGGGCAATCAGTGCCATGGCTTGCTTGACCCGCAAATCGGTATCGCCCACCGCCAGCACCAAGCGCTTGACGTCACGGCGCGCCAGCATGTCCAGCGGCTGCTTGCAAATGGCCAGCGCCACATCGCGAACGGCTTGCGCCTCTTCGTCCTGCGGATCCATCACCTTGAGTTGCAAACTCAGGCATTCGGCCAGGTCACGCGCGCCCACGCCGGTGGGCTCCAGGCTGTGCAACAAATGCAAGGCCATTTGAAAGCGGTGTTCCAGCTCTTCGAGTTGTTCTTCATCGTCACCCGCCAGGGTTTCTGCCAAAGAGCGCAACGAGTCTTCCAGGTAGCCGTCGTCGTTCAAGGACTCAATCAGAAATCGCAAGGCGGCGCGGTCGGTCTCGCTCAAGCGCAGCGACAGAGCCTGGCGGTGCAAAAAGTCGGTCAAAGATTGCTGGCTGCGCGCCAGTTCGGTGGCATCGGCGACTTCTTCGCTGCTGTTGTTGTTGCGAGCGGGCGCATCACCCCCCCACTCGCTGTCGTCCGGCGAAAAGTCCACGCTGCCATCGCCCTCCCAGCCCTCGGCCACGCCATCCAGGCTGGGCTCGGCATCGCTGCTGCTGTTGTCCACGGCCACCTCGGTGACGCGGTCCATCGGCATCTCGGGGGCACTGTCGGGCACCGTGTCCGTGGCGGCATCGTCGTCTTGGGCCACGGCATCGGCGCGGTCCAAGCCATACTCTTCCCGCTCGGCGGTCTCGTGGTCTTTTTCCAGAAACGGGTTGTCGTCGAGCATTTGCTCGATTTCTTGACTGAGTTCCAAGGTGGAGAGTTGCAACAGCCGGATCGACTGTTGCAACTGCGGCGTCAGGGCCAGATGCTGTGAAACCCGAAGTGACAGGCCTTGCTTCACGGCGCGCTCACATCTTGAAATGCTCGCCCAGGTAAACCCGGCGAACATCGGCGTTGGTGATGATCTCTTGCGGCGTGCCTTGCGCCAACACGCGGCCATCGCTGATGATGCAAGCGTGGTCGCAAATGCCCAGGGTTTCCCGCACGTTGTGGTCGGTGATCAACACACCGATACCGCGCGCCTTCAAAAAACCGATGATGCGCTGAATCTCGATCACGGCAATCGGGTCGATGCCGGCAAAAGGCTCATCCAACAAAATGAAACGTGGCTGCGTGGCCAAGGCGCGGGCAATTTCCACCCGCCGACGCTCGCCGCCTGACAACGAGGTGGCCGCCGCATCGCGCAAATGGTCGACCCTCAGCTCCTGCAACAAGCTGTCGAGCCGACGCTGAATTTCCGCTGCCGACAAGGGCCGACCGTTCTCGTCGCGTTGCAATTCCAGCACGGCACGCACATTGTCAGCCACATTGAGCTTGCGAAAAATCGAGGCCTCTTGCGGCAGATAGCTCAAACCCAAGCGGGAGCGGCGGTGGATCGGCAAGTTTTCAATGGGCTCGCCATCCAGAGTGATCCAGCCGCCATCGGCGCGTACCAGGCCCACGATCATGTAGAACGAGGTGGTTTTGCCGGCGCCGTTGGGGCCTAGCAAGCCCACGACCTCGCCTTTTTGCACGGCGATGGACACATCGTGCACCACCTTGCGGCTGCCATAGGATTTTTGCAGGTGATGCGCCTCGAGCCGGCTGCCTTCGGCGCTGACTGCGCTCACCGCCATCACTTGGCGTCTCCACCGGCGCCACGCGGCGTCAGGACGGCCCGCACGCGGCTGGCAGGGGCCCCCGCGCTGGGCGCTTTGGCTGGTTCGCCCGCTGGCTGACCGTCCACACGGAACTTGTCTGTCAGGTTGTCATAGCTGATCCATTGCCCGCTCATTTCGTCGTTGAGCACGGTGCCACGGTAACGGCGCAGCTCGGCGCGCCCCATCAGAATGACCCGGTCGGCCCGGCCGTCGTACTCGATCCGCTCGGCTTCGCCTTCCATGAACTCATTGAGACCTTCGCGCTTTTGCCGATAGAAGGCACGCTTGCCGGGCTCGGAAAGGATCAAGCCATATTGGTAGCCCTGGGTGTCTTGGCGCACCTCGATGCGATCGCCCCGCATGACGATCGAGCCTTTGGTGGCCACCACCTTGCCGGTGAACACGCTGACCTGTTTCAGGTCATCGTGCTGGAGCAAGTCGGATTCGATGCTCATGGGCTTGTCGCGGTCGGCTTTTTCAGCGAGCGCCGGACCCAGCCTGCCCAGGAACAGCAGGCCCATCAGGGACAGGAAAACCAGGACTCTCAAGGCACGAAACTTGCTGACGTTGTCATGCCCGGAATTGTAAGGCTTGCACTCCCTTGCAGGCGTGCTTCTTGCTAAATAGTCGCAGAATTGCGACGCTCAGCGGCCTTTGCGAATTTCTGCAAGCAGGTAGTCGGTGATCTGGAGGGCCCGCTCCATGCTGCCCGACAAAGAGCCGTCGGTGTAGAAACGCCCCCCGATACCCAAGGCCGGGACGCCCTGAACCTTGAAGGCCTCTTGCAGTTGATGGGCGCGTTTGGCCTTGGTGACCACGCCAAAGGCGTTGTAAAGCTCGACAAATTTGGCCTTGGGAATGCCATTTTTGTCAGCCCACAGCGCCAGCGCCTCGGCGCTGCCGAGGTTTTGCTTTTCCACATGAATGGCCTGAAAGAGCTTGCCATGCAGGGCTTCCACTTTGTCCAAGGCTTCCAGCACGTAGTACATGCGCTGCTGGGGCTCGAAGTCGTCGCGAAAGCGCACGGGCACGCGCTTGACTTCCACATCTTTGGGCAAGGCCTTGACCCAGTTGGCAAAGCGCGGCTCGAAGGCATTGCAATGCGGGCAGCTGTACCAGAAGAACTCGATCACCTCGATCTTGCCCTTGCCAGCGTCTGTGGGCACCCGCTTGTCCAGAGAGATGTATTCAATGCCCTCCTGGTAAGGAGCGGGTTGGGCGGATACGGTGGCCGCCGAGAGGGCCATGGACGCCAGAGCGGCTTGAGAAAATTGACGACGCTTCATTCGAAACCTTTGCAAGTAGAGAGGTGTTTAACGTTGCACCCGCACCAAGGCTGACTCCACCTTGGAGGCCGTCAGCTTCTGCTGGATGCGTTCTGCCTCATCTTTTGACTCGAGGGGACCGATGCGCACGCGGTACACCGTGCGGCCAGATTGTTCGCGCTCACTCACGCGGGGATCAAAGCCTGCCAAGGCCAGTTTGGCACGCTGCGCCTCCGCATCTTCAGGGGTGCGGAAGGCACCCGCTTGCACGTAGTAGTTGAAGGGGTCGGCCGCGCCGGCGCGCGCGCGCGCCAAGTCACCCAATGGGTCGGCTTTCTCGTCCGCAGGCGTGCCACTGACTGCCGGTGGCGACAGGATAGGGTTGGGGACCACCGCTTTGGGGTCTTCTTCTTTCTCGGCTTTTTCAGGGGGCTTGACGGGGTTTTTGCCGTACAAGGGCGCGTTGGGGTCCCAGTCTTTGTTTTTCTTTTCCTCGGCGGCATCTTGCTCGGCCGTGCGGTTCAAGCCCTTGTTGAGAAAGGGAATCGGGACCTTGGTGACGTAGACCGCCACGGCCAGGGCCACACCCAAGCCGAGAATCAGGCCAAAGATGAAGCCCAGCAGGGTTCCACCACGTTGTTGTTTCATGCAATACCTCGGTTCGTTAGGGCCTGATCACGTCGAGCACTCACATGCTGAGCGGCGCCGACACGCCCAGGACCGCCAAGCCATTGTGCAACACCTGCGCCGTTGCCGCCACCAAGGCCAGGCGGGCGCGCTTGACGGCCACATCGTCCACCAGAATGCGCTCGGCGTCGTAGTAGCTGTGGTAAGCCGCAGCCAGTTCGCGCAGGTAAAAAGTGACATCGTGGGGCGCAAAGTCTTGCGCAGCACCGCTGAGCATGGCCGGATAGCGTGCCAGTTGCAACATCAGGGTTTGGGCAGGCGCGGTGTCCAGCGCCGACAAGTCCACCGACTGCAACGCGCCAGACGCGATCTGGCCGTCCACCAGCAAGCCTTCACGCAGCAACACCGAACAAATCCGGGCGTGGGCGTATTGCACGTAATAGACCGGGTTGTCGTTGTTCTGGGCCAGCGCCAGGTCAATGTCAAAGACATATTCGGTATCGGGCTTGCGGCTCAACAAGAAAAAGCGCACCGCGTCCTTGGAGGTCCACTCGATCAGGTCGCGCAGGGTCACATAGCTGCCTGCCCGTTTGGAAATCTTGACCTCTTCGCCACCGCGCATGACGCGCACCATCGTGTGCAACACATAGTCGGGGTAACCCGCCGGAATGCCCAACTTCAGGTGTTCCGAGGCGGCTTGCAAGCCCGCACGCACCCGCGCGATGGTGCCATGGTGGTCGGTGCCCTGGATGTTGATGACCTTGTTGAAGCCGCGCTCCCACTTGGTGAGGTGGTAGGCCACATCGGGCACAAAGTAGGTGTAGCTGCCATCCGACTTGCGCATCACCCGGTCTTTGTCATCGCCGTAATCGGTGGATTGGAGCCACAGGGCGCCGTCTTGCTCATAGGTTTTACCAGCCGCTTGCAGGGTTTGCACGGCACGCTCGACCCGGCCACTGGTGTACAGGCTGGACTCCAGGTAATACTGGTCAAAGCGTACGTCAAAGGCGCGCAAATCGAGGTCTTGCTCGCGCCGCAGGTAGGCCACGGCGAATTCGCGCATGCCTTCCAGGTCATCGACCTTGCCGCTGGCGGTGAAACTGCGGTCGTCCGAGGCCACCGATTTGCCGGCCAAAAAGTCCTGGGCAATGTCTTGGATGTAGTCACCGTTGTAGGCGGCCTCAGGCCAAGCGGCATCACCGGGCTTGAGGCCCTTGGCGCGCGATTGGGTGCTGGTGGCCAGGGTGCCAATTTGGACACCCGCATCGTTGTAATAAAACTCGCGATGCACCGACCAGCCCTGGGTCTCGAACAAATTGCAAATGGCATCGCCCAGGGCCGCTTGACGGCCATGGCCCACGTGCAAGGGGCCGGTGGGGTTGGCAGACACAAACTCCACCAGCACGCGCTGGCCGTTGGCGGCCTGGCTGCCAAAGGACGACCCAGCCGCCAACACTTCGCGCACGATCTGCTGTTTGGCTGCAGGTTTGAGTCGCAGATTCAAGAAGCCAGGACCTGCGATCTCGACCGTGTCCACCCATTGTTGAAAAGCTGGGGATGCCAACAAAGCGGCACGCAAGCTTTCTGCCACTTGGCGCGGGTTCAGACGCAGGGGCTTGGCCAGTTGCATGGCAGCGGTGACCGCCAGGTCGCCATGGGCGGCTACCTTGGGCGATTCGAACGCCGCTTTGGAGGAAGACCCGGGAGACAGGCCATCGAGGGCCAGGGCGAGGGCCGCCAGCAATTCTTGTTGAACGAGGAGCATGCACCGATTTTACGGGGGCGCTCGCCCCTTTGCCGAAACCAGCGCCCGCAACGCCTGTGGCACGGCCACGCTGGTGCCGTTCATGCGAACCGAGTGCCCAGCCAGGGCACCCCAGCTTCGCAAGCCATGCAACAGCCCAGTCTCTTCACACACATGCGCTGACACACTGCGGGCAGGGCCGCGACCGGAGTAAGCCGTCTCGACCTGATGGCCAGCTTGCCAACGCATGGCCTGGGCGACCACCACGCCGTCCACATGGCTGGCCAAGCCACTCAAAGAGTCTGGCCGGGGGAGGCTTTCGGATCGTTGCAGGCCCAGCCTTTGCTCCTGGGCCACCGCATCTTCCGCCCAGAGTTGCCCTTGCCGCCCCCGCCGATGCCCCGCAGGCCCTTGCCAAATGCGGGCCAGGTAGGCTCGCACCGTGCCCGCCGCGGCGCCTTTCAAATGCAAGGTCCAATCGCCAGCTGGGACGCTCCCCGCTTGCCCTGCGCCTGCAGCCGTCGGTGCCAAGCGAATCAAGAGACACCTTCCGCAAGCCGTGACCGCTTGGGGGTATGCGACCCAACACGCAGGGAAAGCGCTGTTGGGCCACACAGTCAATGCGCCGGCGCCTATTTGCACCATCGCCGTTTGCCCAGGAGCGGTCAACCCGACAGACAAGGTGCCCAGGGTCTCAGGCCACCATAACTCCAGCCAGGCCACGTGCTCGCTCCCCGGTGGTACGCGCCAAATCAGCGATTGAGGCCTGTGCGGCTGCAGCGTCACAGCCGCATTGACTTTCATCGAAGCCGCATTGCCGGCCGCAATGACCCAGGTCCAATCGACGCGGTGTGTTTCCCGGGCATGCCATACCAAGGCTTGCAAGGCGCAGGACCATAACGAGTGGTCGTCGTGCGGCCCGTCATAAGCTTCCAGGCTGAGGTTGACGATCACGCGGCTCTGGGGCGCAGCCACTGACAAGGCGAACATCGCGCCATCCAACACAGCAGGCGCCAAGGCACCGCGCGAGAGCGTCTGCAACTGAGCGCGCGGCAACTGAATGAATACCAGATCCTCGCTGTCTTGTGGCTGCAGCAGCCCCAGCACATGCGCACCATGGACTGCGCGTCGCTGCAATGCGTGATAGCCCATGCGGGCATAGCAGGCTGCCTCATCACCGTCCGCCGCCCGCATCAGACGTGTCATTTCTGCACGGTCCATTTCGGCGCCATAGCCCCAGGGCCACGGCAGATGTCCCGTTTCACCCAACTCGGGGGCCGGCGCTTGGTCCCACAGATGCAAAACCTTCGTTTGGCCATCGCCACGGCGTAACGCTGGATGGGCAAAAGGACAGCCATGGTCCATCACCACCCACAGGGTATCTGCTGTGCTGCGCGCCCTGTGTGCTCGCATGCGAAGGGGAGGGGCTGGCCGCGGTGGCGGCACCGTGGTGTCCTCTCGCAGGTCACGCCACGGCATGCCCACTTCGAAACGTGCGATACATGCTGGCGGTCCCTGCCAACACCAACGCTGCGCCGATGGGAGGCTGAGCCAAGCCGTGCCAAACACCGCATGCTCGCCTTGCCAATGCGAGCGCACGTGGTCATGGCTTTGCAGCGCATCGCTCAGGGCATGGACGGACTGTCCCGGCACCAACTCGAAGGTCAAGGCCAGACCCGACAGGGTTACATCGTGGTCTGCAAATGCCATGGCCAAAGCCACGCGCAGGTAGGGGTCGACGCGGTCTGAGGCGTGCCAGGCGGGCGTGTCACCGTGCAAAGAAGGTCCAGGCTCGCTCATGGCATCATCCCTGCGGTGGGCGCTTGGCAGGCGCAGCTCGGTGCGCCCATTCTTGCTGTGCGGCAGCCCAAAGCGCCGACCAGGCAGAGGGACCACCGCAAACAGTGGCACCGACGGCACAAGGCAAGGCCACCTCGAAACGGCGACTGACTTCAACAGCCACAGGCCATCCTCCGATGGGCCCCAAGGTCTGGTATTGCGATACGGAAAAAACCAAAGCACGTGGCGCAAAACGTTGCGGATGGGGCGCCGCCATGGCCAGCGCACACCCCGTCAGCACATGGCCCAGCACCATGCCCGCTGCCAGATCAACGGGGAAATGCAAGCCCGCCACAATCCGGTTGAACGACATGCGAAAGGCCGTGCGATGCAGTTGGATGGCAAGGGAACTGCCTTCTTCGGCATGGGTCAAGGCTTGCAACAGGCCCGCCATTAGAAAGCACTGCACCGCATGCCCCATGGGAAAAGTGCCATGGCCTGGGGTTGTCACCATGGGCTGGACTTGTGCGGAATAGTCTGCAGGGCGCCAACAGGCCAGCTCGTGCTTGAAGCGCAACTCCACCATGATGGCCCACTGCAAGGCAATGTTCAAAACCTCGAAGGTTCGGGGCGTCAGATCAGGGCGCATGGGGACCACACTGGCCCAGTGCGCCCACTGACCGTCGATCTGCGTCAATATTTCCTGGCTCCGGTCTTCTCGCAACTCTGCACAGCGCAGCACTTGTGCAACCTCTGCTTCAAACAAGGCCTGTGAAGGCCGTTGCAAAGTCAACAACGCGCCCCCTTGACGCCATGTCATGCGACAGCCAGAAGGTCCTCTTTCGGTGGCATTCATGTCAGGGAACACCAAGGGCGTGAGCAACTCATGCACCGCCAGGTTTTGTCGGACCCAGGGCTCCCAGCGCCAGAGCATTTGAGCCGGCGTCAGCAGGCTTGGCGCGTGTCCCCCCACATCCATGGGATTCACTGTGCCTTCCCGGCTCAGCATCAGTGCCTGCGCGTGCAGCGGATTGGCAAACGCATCCATCAAGGTGACTGGCGCACCACCACCACCACCACCACCACCACCACCTCCTCCTCCTCCTCCTCCTCCTCCACCGCCGCCGCCGCCAGCCAAAGCGCTTGCGCTCTTCACTTGATCTGTTGCCATGGTTGTCTCCTTTTGAATGTCATCGTTGGGGCAAGCCCGCCTCAGCCATGCGAGCGGCGAAGCGGCGTCTTTCGGGATGGCCTGCCGGAATGCGAGCCAGGTATTTCTCCACCGTGAGTCCTGGCTCCAGCACCAACAGTTCACGCAGAAACTGCTGAGCGTCCTGGGTATGCCCGAGGGTTTGGTGCACCACCACCAGCATGCGCACTGTGGGCGCGTGGACCCGGTTCAATCGCCACGACTGGGTGAGCCACACCAACGCTTGTTGGTCGCGATGGTCGAAGGCGGCAGCGTGCCCGGCCAGGCAGGCGTGGTAATACTTCAGGGGATCGATGGGTGACAATGCCAGTGCCTGTTGCGCCGCCTGGAATGCCTGCCCAGTTCGGCCGCAAAGGCTGTCAATGGTGGTTTTGAAAAGCCATGCCCAGGGTTGATTGGGCGCCAGCGCCAAGGCGCGCTGGACAGAGTCAGTGGCACGATCGAGATCGCCCAGCAAATGACACTGCACAAATGCTTGTGTCGCCCAGGCTTGATCATCCCCAGGGTCCAGGTCCAATGCCTGCCGTACCTGCCGCAAGGCTTGCTGCGCCCAATCGGGCGAGCCCTCGACCACACCCCGTGTCACCGACAACACATGCCACAACGCCAGCCATGAGCGCGGCGCCGCCAAGCGGGGATGGCGATCAATCAACGCCTCTAATTGCTTGCGAGCCTGCCCAAAACTTGCGCCAGAACTGCCATGCATGGCCTGCACAGCCACCATCAATAACAAGCTGCCGTTCAATGCAGGCAAGGGACGCCATTGACCTTGTTGCCAGGTGTCTTGTTGCAGGCTTTGCAACACGCGCGCCACCAAGGTTTCGCGCCAACTGGCTGCGGCTCGCCGCAAGTCGGACCACCGCCCAGAGATGCGTTGCTGCCAGATGACTTGCTCACTGCGGGTGGCCCGAAACACCCAGGTCAACTCAATCGCAGCCCCCTGCCATTCGCAGTGACCGCTGAGCACGTAATCTGCATGCAACACTTCTTTCAACTGCACGCTGGTCCACGCTCGGTTCTGAAAAAGGCGCGTGGACATGCGCGAAATCAGGCGCACGTCTGGACATTGCAGCAAAGGGTCCATCACGGCCTGCGCGACCCACTCGCCCACCGATTGCGTCAGGCCATCGTGTTCCAAACCCCGCAAGGGAACCACAGCCAGCGTGGGAACACCCAAAGGCGAGGCAGGTGGTGGCGCAGGCATGGCTTCTGAAACGCGCAACGCCTGGGTTTGCGGCGTGCTGATACGGAAAACCCGAAGGGGTTGCGGGATGTGCTTGACCCAGCAATCGCCGAGGTCTTCGATGCGCGCGTCCAAGCCGTCAATGAGTTGATCGCGCGCCACTTCGGAGCACAAGGTTTCGCCGGGCGCAGCCAACGCCGCCAAACGCGCTGCCATGTTGACCCCGACCCCGTAGACCTCCTGGGCCAGGCGCATGACCCACGTCCAATGCAATCCCGCACGCAGCCACATGCGCTGTGCCAAAGGCAGGCCCAGCTGCCGTTCCGCCAAGGCGCGGTGCATGGCCAATGCCGCGCCAACGGCATGCAGGCAGGCGGGGAATTCAAGCACCAAGCCGTCTCCCCATTTGTTGGCGAGCCTGCCGGCAAATTTCGGCAAAATGTGGTTTTGCACGTCATTCACAAAGGTTTGCCATCGCAGCACCGTGCCCTCCTCATCTTCATTCATCAAACGCACCGACTCGACCATGTCCACCACCACCATCACGCACAACACGCGCTCCCAATCGGGCGCGCCTTGCGGGGAAGCGCCAGGTCGGGGGGCCTCGGCGCTGTTGAAGGATTGATTTTTCATGAAATGAGCTATTAAGTATTCATTATGTGGATATTAACCGGATGGCCAATCTGCGTCAGGGCGGGACAAATTACAGGCATGATGTAGGGCTATGCGCGCACTGATCGATCGCTCACGCTCCACCCCTTCGCTGTCCTGCGTGATGCCGGCTTACAACGAGGCCCGGCATTTGGCGCAATGGGTCCCGGACGTGCTGCAGCAATTGCAAGCACTGGGTTTGCGGGTTGAAATCGTGTTGGTCAACGATGGCAGCCGGGACGACACGGCCGCCGTGATAGCCGCCCTGTGCACAGTGCATCCCGAGGTGGTCGGGCTTGACTTGTCACGCAACTTTGGCAAAGAGGCCGCCCTGAGCGCCGGCCTCGATGCTGCCCTGGGCGATCTGGTGCTCTTGATGGACGCCGATGGCCAGCACCCGGTAAGCCTGGTCCCCGACATGCTGCAGCGCTGGCGCGAGGGCGCCGATGTGGTGTATGCCGTGCGGCAAACGCGCGAAGACCAAAGCGCATTGCACGCGCGATTGACCGACTGGTTTTACCGTTTGGTCAACTGGGGCACGCGGGTCAAGATTCCACCGCATGCCGGAGACTTCCGACTGATGGACCGCAAGGTGGTGGAAGCGCTCAAAGCCATGCCCGAACGCAACCGCTTCATGAAAGGCCTGTATGCCTGGGTGGGCTTTCAGAGCACGGCCATTGACTACGAGCCCTTGCCCCGGATTGCCGGCGAAAGCCACTTTGGCTTGCGTGGCGCATTCGGCTTGGCCATCACTGGCATGCTGGCGTTCTCCATCACGCCACTTCGCGCCCTGGCCGTGGTGGGGCTGTGCCTGTCGATGGCGTCGCTGTTTTATGGCGCCTGGGTGATCGCAGAATATTTTTTCTGGGGCATCAATGTGCCAGGCTATGCCACCATTGTGGTGGGCCTGATGTTTTTCAGCGGCATCCAGATGCTCTCCATCGGTGTGCTGGCGGAGTATGTGGGCCGCATCTACGAAGAAGTCAAGCAGCGTCCGCGTTACTGGGTACGCGAGCGCATGGGCCAGGGCCTGAGCGCCTCTCAACCCAACGCGGCCACCAAGTGAGCCATCCGGCCTGGTTGCGCAGCAGCGTCTGGTTTTTGCTGGTGGGCAGCGCCGCTGCGCTGACGCACTTGGGTGTGTTCGCCTGGCTTACCGAGCGCAGCGCGCTTTGGCCAGAAGTTGCCAATGCCCTGGGCTTTGGGGTGGCCTTCGGCGTCAGTTTTGTCGGGCACCGCTGGCTCAGTTTTGCCGATGCCGGCACCAGCCTGTCGCAGAGTTTCACGCGGTTTGCTGGCACGGCCCTGGCGGGCTTTATCTGCAACGAAGTGTGTTTCATCGGGCTGTACCGAGGGCTGGGCTGGCCCAGCGGGCTGGCTTTGGTGGCCGCACTGGTGGTGGCAGCGGGACAAACCTTTTTGTTGAGCCGTTACTGGGCCTTCAAGCGCTGAGCCAGGCAGCGCTGCTGCTCGGGGGTGGCCTGTGGCGAGCCTGGACTCTTGAACAAGCCCCAAGCGTTTCCAGAAAAAATAGGGGCAAAGCCTGCCAAATCGGCCGGTAATTCGGGCACCCCCGTTCGGGGCATCACCAGCCATGCGCCAGTTCGACTGGCGGCGTCTTTCAAGACATCGGGCGTTTGCAGACTGCGCGCAGCTTGGGCGTCAAAGTCTGCCCCCTCAAACAATTCGCGTCGCCAGTTGTCGCCCGCGCTTTGGCGCAATTGCGGCCAATCCTGCAGCACCACCATGGGCGCGGTGAAGCGCGCCAAAAAAGGCAGGTCGTAGGCATAGTCGCCGGCCAGCAGGACCGTATCGTCAGGGCCTTTGACGCAGGCCAGCGCATGCGCGATGTCCGCGCTGCTGTGGCGCAAGGTGTAACGGCTTGCCACTTCGTTGGCCACCACCGCCATGCCCAGGCTCAATGCGACCAGCGCTCGGAATAGCCAGCTTGCATAGGGCTTGCCAGCCAAGCCCACTTGCCAGCCCCAGGCGGCCAGCAAAGCCAGCGCCGGCAACACCGGCAGGGCATAGCCGAGCAGTTTGGAATTGGGAATCGAGAAGAAGCCCAGAATGGCCAGCGTGGTGACCCAGCACAACAGCATCAAACGTCGCTGGGCGCTGTCGGCCCGTAGCGCCGCCATCGCTGGATTGGATCGACACTCTCGCCACGCAAGGTGCAGCACCCACAGAATCCACGGGCCGATCAAGACCACCACCGCCACGCCATAAAACCACCAGGGCCTGGCATTGTTGAAGGTGGTGGCGGTGTAGCGTCCGAACTGGTGCTTGCCAAACATATAGGCCAGCATGTCCGGGTGGGCCTGATGGGCTAACACAAACCAGGGCAAGGCCACCACCAGGAACAGGGCCATGCCGCGCAGCCAGGGAAAACTGGTCACCTTTCGCCATTGCCGCGTCAGGGTGAGCCAGAGCACCAGCACCAAGCCCGGCAACAGCAAGCCAATGAGCCCTTTGCTCAATACCCCTAAAGCGCAAGCCAAGACGCCGAACAAAGCCCAGCCCACATGCGGTCGCTCGCTGCCTTGCTCAAAAGACCAGCCCAGACAAAAAATCGCCACACTCATCCAGCTGGCCACCAGCATGTCGTGGTTGACGTACTGCCCGCCCATGAGAAACGCCAGACTGCTGCCCAGCATCCAGACAGCGCGGTGCGCCAAGGCCGGGCCACCCCAGCGGCGCGCCACTTGCCACATGACCACCAGCATCATGAGCGCGTGCAGCGCGGGCACCCACCGCAAGGCCCAGGCGTGTACCCCCAATACCGCCATGGCTGCCGCCTCGAGCCAATACAGATACGGCGGCTTGTGGAAAAAGGGAATGCCGTTCAGGCGCGGCGTCAGCCAATCGCCCGATTGCAACATCCAGCGGCCAATTTCCCCATAGCGCCCTTCATCGGGAACGGCCAAGGGACGCATGGCGGCCAGCACCAGCAACAAGGCAAAGCAGGTCAGCACGGCCCAGCCGGTGCGACGAGACGTTTCGGAATCCTCGGAATGCATGCCGCGAGTGTAGTGGCGCGGTGTCACACGCCGGCATCAAGCGTGACGCGCGCTTGTTGCAAGTCGTGCGCAAAATCGTCGCTGGCCAGGTACTCAAACTCCCAGGCGCGGGCCGCACCGATGGGGTCACTGGGATCTTGGCCCTGCGCGGGGTGGCACATGATGACCCCACCATCCTGGGCTGCGGCGCGCAGCCAGGCCTGCATGCGACGGGCATAGGCCGCGCGCCCGCCGGCAAAGTTGTAGGCGCCGCGCAGCGGGAATCGGCAATCGGCCTGTTGGGCTTGTGCCGCCTGGGTGAACGCGCGCGCGCCCCAGGCACTGATGATGCGGGCCTTGGCGTCGTCTTGCCTGACCTGGGATACGCGCAGCCAGGGCCCTGGGCTGCCATAGCGCTGTGCCAGCACCCTCAGCAACGGGCCCCGGATGCCTTGAAATTGCTGGATGTGCTGGTGGCCGTCCACATGATCGGGCGGCGCTTGCCAGTGCGCCTCGAAGGCATCCAATTGCCGCTCGATGCAGACGCGCACCTCTTCTGCGGCGAAGTCACCCCACAGCGCGCGCCACATCATGGCTGCCAGGCTTTGTCCATGGCCGGCCGCGCGGGCAAAGTCGCTGGTCCAGTCCAGGTGCAAACCCACCGACACCTGCCCTTTCAACTCTCGCAAGGCCGGGGCATCGGCCCCCCAACGGGGCGAGAGGCTCATCACGCTGGTGGCGCTCAGGCGTTGCTGGCACGCCAACATCACAATGCCTTGCGAGGCACAGGCGTGCACGGCGTAATCGTCGGCACACAGTGTGACGCTTGCCTGGGCCATCAACTCAGTCCCAAGTCGGGGCGGGCGAACTGGGCCTTCAAGTAATCAAGCCACAGGCGCAGGCGCAAAGGCAGGTGCTTGCGCTGAGGGAAGACCGCGTAGATGCCATTGGGCGGTGCGGCAAACGCCTCGAGCACCGGCACCAGGCGGTGGGCGGCAATGTCCTCCTCAACCTCCCAGGTGCTGCGCCAGGCAATGCCTTGGCCTGCCAGGCACCAAGCGTGCAACACCTGGCCATCGGAGCAGTCCAATGGGCCACTGGGCCGCAAATGGATCACCTCCTGGCCGGCTGACCCATTGGCCGGGACACTGAAGGCCCAGCCGCGGGTCTGGGAGGCGTCGCTGGACAAGGTCAGGCAGGCATGGCGCATCAAATCGGACGGGTGCAACGGCGTGCCATGGCGCGCCAGGTAGGCGGGCGTGGCCACGCACAGGCGACGGTTGTCCGCCAACCGCACGCTGACCAAGGAAGAGTCCGGCAGGTCACCCACACGGACCGCACAGTCAAAGCCCTCGGCGGCCACATCGACCACCCGATCGCTTAAATTCAGGGACAGGGTGACCTTGGGATGTTGTTCGCGAAAGCGGGGTAACAAAGGCGCCACATGGCGCCGCCCAAAGCCCGCAGGCGCCGTGACCCGCAAATGGCCGCTGGCTTGCACCCCACCGGCACTGACACTGGCCTCGGCGCTTGCCACATCGGCCAACAGGCGCAAACAGTCTTCGAGAAAGGCGCTGCCCTCTTGGGTGAGGCTGAGGCGGCGGGTGGTGCGCACCAGCAGCTTGACGCCCAAATGCTCTTCCAGGCTGTCCAGGCGGCGGCCCATGATGGCAGGCGCCACCCCTTCTGCCTTGGCAGCGGCGGTCAAACTGCCCTTCTGTGCGACAGTGACAAAGGTCTCAAAGGCTTTGAGTTTGTCCATAGGCTGGATTATGGCGATTGCGCTGGGTCAAAACTGTCGCACAGGACCGCGGGAAACCGCTTTTTGTTGGTTGCGCGCAAGACTGCGCCTGTACCATTGTGTTTTTGACCGACATCACGCTTCGAAAGGATTTTTGAGATGAGCATTCAAACCGTGGGCATCATTGGCGCAGGCACGATGGGCAGTGGCATTGCGCAAGCCTGCGCCGTGGCCGGCGTTCGCGTGGTGATGGTGGACATCGCCGAAGCGGCAGTCGCCAAAGGTCTGGCCAGCGTGGACAGCAGCCTGGAGCGCTTGCTGAAGAAGGACAAGATTTCCCAAGCCGACAAAGACGCCGCGCTGGCCCGCATTCGCACCAGCACCCAGTACGAAGACCTGAAAAGCGCCGACCTGGTGATCGAAGCCGCCACCGAAAACCATGCGCTCAAAATCAAGATCATCCAGCAACTCGACGCCTTGCTGGCCCACGAAGTCATCCTGGCTTCCAACACCTCGTCGATCTCGATCACACAGCTGGCGGCCGTCACCCAGCGCGCCGACCGCTTCATTGGCATGCACTTCTTCAATCCCGTGCCCCTGATGGCGCTGGTGGAAATCATCCGAGGCCTGCAAACCAGCGACGCCACCCACGCCACCGTGCAAGAGCTGGCCAAGCGCCTGGGCAAGTCGCCCATCACTGTCAAGAACGCCCCTGGCTTTGTGGTGAACCGCATTCTGGTGCCCATGATCAACGAAGCCTTCTTTGTGCTGGCCGAAGGCCTGGCCTCTGCCGATGACATCGACGCTGGCATGCGGCTGGGTTGCAACCAACCCATTGGTCCGCTGGCTCTGGCCGACATGATTGGCCTGGACGTGTGCCTGGCCGTGATGGAGGTGTACCTGGAGCAGTTTGGCGACAGCAAATACCGCCCTTGCCCGCTGCTCAAAGAGATGGTGGCCGCAGGCCGCCTGGGACGCAAGAGCGGCCAAGGCGTCTACCATTACCGTTGAAACCAAAGCGGCCAGCAGAGCCGGAACTAGAGGAGACAAAAAATGAGCGATCACGCTGAAGGCCGGATTGTCTGTGAGGTGCAGGGCACGGTGCTGTTGATTGGCATTGACCGCGTCGCCAAGCGCAATGGCTTCACCCCCAAGATGTTTCGCGAACTGGGCGAGGCCTACACGCGACTGGACGACGACCCCAGCTTGCGCGTCGGGGTGTTGCACGCGCTGGGAGACCACTTCACTGCGGGGCTGGACCTGCCCACCATTGCCCCCTTGATGAAGCGCGGCGAAAAGGCCGTACCGCTGGGCCTGGTGGACCCCTTGAACCTGGCCATGGAGGGTTACCGCCGTCGCGTCAAGCCGATGGTGACGGCGGTGCAAGGCATCACCTACACCCTGGGCATCGAGTTGATGCTGGCCGCCGACATCGTGGTGGCCGCTGACAACTGCCGATTCTCGCAACTCGAGGTCAAGCGCGGCATCATGGCCACCGGTGGCGCCACCTTGCGCATGGCCGAGCGTGCCGGACTGGGCAATGCCTTGCTGCACCTGCTGACCGGCGACGAGTTTGGCTCGGCCGAGGCCCTGCGTTTGAACTTTGTGCAAAAAGTGGTGCCCGCAGGGCAACAACTGGCCGAGGCGCTGAAGATCGCACAAGCCATTGCCGAGCAAGCGCCGCAAGCGGTGGTAGCCACACGCCAGAATGCCTTGAAGGCGCTGGAGCAGGGCCCGGTGGTGGCCATGCAAGAGTTCATCAGCGTGCAGCAACGCCTGTCCGCCACCGACGACGCCGCCGAAGGTGTTCGCTCATTTGTCGAGCGCCGCCCCGCGCTTTTCACGGGCCATTGACTTCAGGAGCCACCATGAGCAAGCCTTCCATGTACGACCTGGACCTGGACAAGAACGCCGCCAATTACGTGCCTTTGTCACCGCTGAGTTTTTTGGAGCGCAGCGCGCTGGTGTACCCCAGCCGGCTGGCGCTGATCTACGGTCGGCACCGCCAAACCTGGGCCCAAACCTATGACCGCTGCCGCCGCCTGGCCAGCGCCTTGTCGCAGCGCGGCGTCGGGCTGGGTGACACGGTGGCGGTGATGCTGCCCAATGTACCGGCCATGTACGAGGCCCATTTTGGCGTGCCCATGGCCGGCGCCGTGCTCAACACCTTGAACACCCGGCTGGACGCCGAAGCCATTGCCTTCATGTTGCAGCACGGTGAAGCCAAGGTCTTGCTCACCGATCGCGAGTTTTCTGCGGTGGTCACCAAAGCGCTGAGCCTGCTGGGCGCGCACAAGCCCCTGGTCATTGAAGTCGAAGATGACGAGGCTCCGGCTGGGGCCGCGGTCGGCGACGTCACTTACGAAACTTTTCTGGCACAGGGCGACCCTCACTTTGCCTGGTCGCTGCCCAGCGATGAATGGGACGCCATTGCGCTGAATTACACCAGCGGCACCACCGGCAACCCCAAGGGGGTGGTCACCCACCATCGCGGCGCCTACCTCAATGCCACCAGCAACATCATCACCTGGGGGATGCCACAGCACACCACTTATTTGTGGACGCTGCCGATGTTTCACTGCAACGGCTGGTGCTTCCCCTGGACCATGGCCCTGAATGCAGGCACCAGCGTGTGCCTGCGCCGCGTCGACCCGGCCCTGATCTTCCCGCTGATACGCGAGCATCACATCACCCACATGTGTGGCGCGCCCATTGTGTACAGCATGCTGATCCATGCACCGGCCACCCTGCGCGAAGGCATCACGCACACCGTGCAAGGGCTGATTGCCGGCGCTGCGCCGCCAGCGGCCGTGATTGAAGGCTGCGAGAAGGCCAACATCGACATCACCCATGTGTATGGCCTGACCGAGGTCTATGGTCCGGCCGCCGTATGCGCCAAACAAGAAGACTGGGCCAACCGCTCGGCCGAGGAGCGGGCCATGCTCAACGGCCGCCAAGGCGTGGCCTACCCCCTGCAACAGGCCGTGAAGGTGCTGGACCCCGAGACCATGCAACCCGTGCCTGCAGATGGCGAGACCATGGGAGAAATTTTCTTTCGTGGCAACATTGTGATGAAGGGCTACTTGAAGAACCCGCAAGCCACGCAAGAAGCTTTTGCGGGCGGCTGGTTCCACACAGGCGATCTGGCCGTGACCCATCCGGATGGGTATGTGAAGATCAAGGACCGCAGCAAGGACATCATCATCTCTGGCGGCGAAAACATTTCTTCCATCGAAGTCGAAGATGCGCTGTGCCGTCATGCGGCCGTCATGCTGGCCGCTGTGGTGGCCTTGCCTGACCCCAAGTGGGGCGAGGTGCCTTGCGCCTTTGTGGAATTGAAGCCCCATGCACAGGCCACAGAGGACGACATCATCGCCCATTGCAAAACCTTGTTGGCACGCTTCAAGGTGCCCAAGAAAGTGGTGTTTGGCGCTTTGCCCAAAACATCGACGGGCAAAATTCAAAAGTTCATGCTGCGCGACAGCGTGAAATCAAGCAGCGCCATTGAATAACGGCCAGCACTGACGAAGCCGCCTTGAGGGGATGCCATGCGACTCGCCCTGCTCTCGGACATTCACGCCAATGTGCAAGCGCTTGACGCTTGCATGGCGCATGCCCAGAGCCAGGGCGCCAGCCACTGGGCCATCTTGGGTGACCTGGTGGGCTATGGCGCCAACCCCGGCGAAGTGGTCACCCGTGTGCAAGCCCTGGCCGCAGGCGGCGCCATCGTTTTGCAAGGCAACCACGAGGCCATGGCCATCGCGCCCCCACCGCCCGGGCAGAGTTTGGGGGCGCGCACCGCAGGCTGGACCCACCAGCAATTGAGCGCCCAACAGCGCGCCTGGCTGCAAGACCTGCCCTTGCTTCACCTCAGCGGCCCTTTGCTGCTGGTGCACGCCAGCGCCGACGCCCCCGAGCGCTGGCGCTATGTGGACAACGAGCGCATGGCCGCGCTGAGCCTGAATGCCGCGCTGGCCCATCCCGAAGTGCGCTATGTGTTTGGCGGGCATGTGCACCATCAAACGCTTTATTACAAAGGCTCGGGCCAACAGCTGATGCCCTTCAAGCCCAGCCCTGGCTTGGCGATACCCGTGCCCACCCATCGGCGCTGGCTTGCCACCATTGGCTCGGTCGGCCAACCGCGCGACGGCGACCCACGTGCCGCCTATGCCTTGATGGATCTGCCTGCCCGCAAGCTCACTTTTTTCCGGGTGCCCTATAACCATTCGGCGGCGGCAAGCGCGATTCGTGACGCCGGTTTGCCAGAGGCCTTGGCCACGCGCCTGGAGACAGGGCAATGAAGCTGATGGCGCCCGGCACCGAGCTGGATGGTTTTCGCATTGGCGAGTGCCTGCATGCCGGAGGCATGGCCCATATTTACGCAGTGGAATTTGTGCAGGGAGCCTCGGCACCCTTCCCCATGGTGATGAAAGTGCCGCGCATGACCGCGGGCGATGGCGCCGAAAATATCGTCGGCTTTGAGGTGGAACACCAGATCATGCAAACCTTGCAGGGGCCGTCTGTGCCGCGTCTGGTGGCCGCCGGCGATCTGTCAGCTGTGCCCTATCTGGTGATGGAGCGCATCCCCGGCCTGAGCCTGCAGCAATGGCTGGACCAGCACACCCAGGCCCGCACACGGCCAACGCCGCAGGAGGTGGCAGGCATCGGCGCTGCCATCGCCATGGCCTTGCAGAGCCTGCACAAACAAAACGTCTGCCACCTCGACCTCAAGCCGGCCAATGTGCTGCTCGCACCCGATGGCCGCGCGTTCTTGCTGGACTTTGGCTTGTCCTGTCATGCGCATCTGCCCGACCTGCTGGCCGAAGAGTTGCGCAAAGCCGTCGGTTCGCCCGCCTGGATAGCGCCCGAGCAAGTGGTGGGCGTTCGAGGCGACCCGCGCAGTGACCTGTTTGCACTGGGGGTCATGCTGTACGAGATGGCTACTGGCGAGTTGCCTTTTGGCAACCCGCAAACCCAAGGTGGCCTGCGGCAACGCCTGTGGATGTCGCCAACGCCATTGCGTGGCTTGCGTGCAGACACCCCTGAATGGCTGCAAGAAATTGTGTTGCGCTGTTTGCAACCGCAGGCCCAAGACAGGTTCCCCTCGGCAGCACACTTGGCGTTTGATTTGCGGCACCCCGAGCAAGTCAAAATCACCGCGCGCGGGCGCCAGGCGGCGGGCTTGGGGTTTTGGCAACACCTGCGGCGCTGGGTGCAAGCGGCGGGCATGCACTACCAACCCAGCCCGCTGGCCGCACAGCAGCAAATTGAGCGCGTGCCCATCGTGATGGTGGCGCTGCCGCACCACGACGTGCGTGATGCGGCGCTTTTTTCCATGCGCCAGGAAACCGCCCGTGCGCTGGGAAACTTACCAGGGGCACGGCTGGTCGTGGTGACCGTCATTTCGGGAAGCGCCACCAGCAGCTCAGACAATGCCAAGAGTGAAACCTCGGTGCACCGCCTGCATCTGACACGGCTTCAGCAATGGGCGCAGCCCCTTGACCTGGAAAACCACCAGGCGTCGTTCCACGTATTGGAGTCCGGTGACGTGGCACAAGCCCTGCTGCGCTACGCCGAGGGAAATCACGTGAGCATGATCATCATGGGCGCGGCCACGCATGGCTTGCAAATGCAACGACTGATTGCCACCGTGCCCATCAAGGTGGCCATGGAGGCGCCCTGCACCGTCATGCTGGTGAAGGCGAGCCTGCCCTTTGAACACCTGGCAGGCACAGCCAACGCCACCTAGGCTTTAGTCAGCGTAAACGCCGGCAGCCTTGATCACGGGCGTCCATTTGGCAATTTCAGCTGTCACAAAATTTTTGTGCTCAACCGGGTCAGAGCGTTTGTCGTTGATCACCACCGCACCCAGGCCTTCCTGTTTCTTGATGAAATCAGGGTCTTTGAGCGCCGCCTTCAGCGCGTTGTTCAACTTGGCTTTGGCATCGGCAGACAGACCCTTGGGACCATACAAACCATGCCAGATGGTGACCTGGAAGTTTTTCTGGCCAGTCTCGTCCAGCGTGGGCACATCCTTGAGCGCCGGCGTGCCCAAACGCTTCTGAGTGGTCACGCCAAAGACTTTCACTTTCTTGGCTTCGATTTGCGAGGTGGTGTTGGTGGTCTGGTCGCACATCAAATCTACCTGGCCACCAATCAGGTCGGTCATGGCAGGCGCCGTTCCCTTGTAGGGAACCGTGGTCATGTCCACTTGCACCGCAGCTTGCCACAGCATGCCGCACAGATGCGAAGCCGACGCCAGGCCCGCATTGGCCAGGTTGATGTTGCCTTTGTTGGCATTGACCCAGGCCATCAACTCTTTGTAGTTGTTGGCGGGCAACTGGGGCTTGCCAATCAGGGTCATGGGCACATCGTTGATCATGCCCAGGTACTCGAAATCGCTGTCCACCTTGAACGGCAGGTTTCGCACCAGCGAGGGAAAAATACCCATGGCAATGTGGTGCACCAGCAGGGTGTGGCCATCGGGGTTGGCCCGGGTCACCTTGGTAGCGCCGATCAAGCCACCAGGGCCCCCGGCTGCGTTTTCAACGACCACACTGTTGCCCAGGCTCTTGCGCATGGCTTCGGCCAGGTCGCGCGCCACTCGGTCAGTCGGGCCGCCAGCGGCAAAGGGAACCACCAGGGTGATGGGCTTGTCCTTGATGGGAAAGTCAGCGGCCTGCAGGCTGAACGGCAACAGCGACAGGGCAAGCAAACCAGCGAAGCTTGATTTCATGGGCAAATCTCCTTTGGAAGTATGAGCCCATGGTACGGCTGCTCTTGCCATTGAAAATAACGGAAATTACGTAGCCTCGCGCCAGCCCGTGGTGCGACAGGACCTGGCGCACCAGGCCCGCCCCGTCATTGGTAACTGCGCGCGTCCTCGATCACTTTGCCGTCGTTGGGCAAGCTGCCGGGCGCCACAAAGGCCACGTCGGCGCGCAGTTTGGTGACATCGCGCACCGCTTCGCCAATGGAACGCGCCAAAGCCTCGGTGCCTTGGCGTGTTTCCACCTTGAGCGCCATTTGGTCGCTGGCCATTTCGCCACTGACCACCAGGCGTGCCTTGAGCACTTCGGGGAAGCGCTTTGCCACCTGGTCCACCTGACCCGGATGCACAAACATGCCGCGAACCTTGGTGGTTTGATCGGCACGGCCCATCCAACCTTTGATGCGGTTGTTGGTGCGCCCGGTGGGGCAGGTCCCGGGCAAGACCGCGGTCAAGTCGCCGGTACCAAAACGGATCAAGGGGTAATCGGGGTTCAAAGTGGTGACCACCAGCTCGCCCACTTCGCCCTCGGGCACCGGGTCACCGGTGCCGGGCCGCACGATTTCAACGATCACGCCTTCGTCCAGCACCAAGCCTTCGCGAGCTTCGGTTTCATAGGCAATCAGCCCCAGATCGGCCGTGGCATAGCACTGGTAAGCGGCAATGCCGCGCTCGGCCAGCCAGTCGCGCAAGCTCGGCGGGAACGCCTCGCCGGACACCAGGGCTTTTTTGAGGCTGGGCAAGGCCACGCCCAGCTCGGCCGCCTTTTCCACAATGATCTTGAGAAAGCTAGGCGTGCCGATGTAGCCCGCCGGCCGCAACTCGGCCATGGCCTGCACTTGTTGTTCGGTTTGGCCGGTGCCGCCCGGAAACACGGTGCAACCCAGGGCATGCGCGCCCGACTCCATCATGGAGCCGGCAGGCGTGAAGTGGTAGCTGAAACAGTTGTGAATCAGCTCCCCCGAACGAAACCCGGCAGCGAACAGGGTTCGCGCCATGCGCCAGTAATCCGCTCGGGCCGCCTCGGGCTCGTAAATGGTGCCGGGGCTGGCAAACACGCGGGTCATCCCCTTGCCGAAAGGCAAGGCTGAAAAGCCGCCAAAAACGTCTTGCGCACGCTGCGCTTTTTGTTGCTCGAGCAATTCGTACTTGCGAATCACCGGCAGGCGCGCCAGCGCAGCGCGTGAGGTGATGCTGTGTGCATCCACCTGGCCCAGCGATTTGGCAAAAGCCGCAGCATGTTGTTGGGCATGCGCAATTTGTTGGGGCAAGGCCGTCATCAGGGCCGCTTCGCGGTCCTGGGGGCTGCGGGTCTCAAGCGAGTCGTAAAAAGCGGACATGCTCAACGCCTTTCTCACGCCAGCCAGCGCTTGCGGCGCTTGTAGCTCTTCACGTCTTTGAAGCTCTTGCGCTCGCCACCGCCCACACCCAAGTAAAACTCTTTGACGTCTTCGTTGCTGGCCAAGTCGCTGGCCGCCCCGTCCATCACAATGCGGCCGGACTCCATGATGTAACCGTAATCGGCGTATTTCAGGGCCATGTTGGTGTTTTGCTCGGCCAGCAAAAAGGTGACTTTCTCTTTGTCGTTGAGGTCTTTCACAATGTTGAAAACCTCTTCCACAATTTGCGGCGCCAGGCCCATCGAGGGCTCGTCCAACAACACCATGTTGGGGTTGGACATCAGCGCACGCCCGATGGCGCACATTTGCTGCTCGCCACCCGAGGTGTAGGCCGCCTGCGAGGTGCGGCGCGTTTTCAGGCGGGGAAAATAGTTGTAGACCTTTTCCAGGTTGGCGGCAATTTCGCCTTTGTCACTACGGGTGTAGCTGCCAGTGAGCAAATTTTCTTCAATGGTCAGGTGGGCAAAGCAGTGGCGCCCCTCCATGACCTGCACCACACCGCGCTTGACAAGCTCGGCGGGCGATAGATTTTCGATGCGCTCACCGCGCAACTCGATGCTGCCCTTGGTGACCTCGCCGCGCTCGCCCTTGAGCAAGTTGGAGATGGCGCGCAAGGTAGTGGTTTTGCCAGCGCCATTGCCGCCGAGGATGGCAACGATGCCGCTTTCGGGCACTTGCAACGACACCCCCTTCAAAACCAGGATCACGTGGTTGTAGATCACCTCGATGCCGTTGACATTCAGTACGATGTTGTGGGTGCTCATGACTCACCTTGTAGAAAAAAAGGGGCTTAACCAAATCACAACCCTGTATTCAGGGCTGTGATTTGGCAGCTCTTGCGAGCCGCCAAATGCATCACATCAGGACTGGCAGTCCTCGGCGGTGCGACGTGTGATCTTTTTCTCGGTCGCGTATTTTTCGGCGTACTGCTTCACCAGCGGCTTGATGATGGAGCTGTCGGCCTCAATCCAGTCCGAGGAATAAACCCACTTCTTGCCGTCCCAGGTGTGAATCCGGGCAGTACGCGAACCTTCATGGTCCACGCACGACGTGCTGATGGGCTTCATCACGGTAGACAGGCCCAACTTGGTCAGTGCTTTATCGTCCAGCGCGAGGTTTTCCAGGCCCCAGCGAATCTGGTCGCCATTCATCACCTTGCCCTTGCCAAAGCGGTCTTGTGCGCGACGAACGCCTTCCACCGCCATGGCCGCACTGACCAAGCCACGGTTGTACAGCGTAGAGCCCACTTCTTCCAAGGGGCCTGTGCCCAGCTTCTTGTCATGGACCAGCTTTTTGATGTCATCGATCACCTTGCCGCCTTCGCCAGTGGCCACCAGACCGCTGTAGCCTTTAGCGGCCTCACCCACGTCCTTGACATCGGGTTCGGCAGCAGACCACCAGACACCGTACATTTTTTCACGCGGATAACCGGTGGCAACGGCCTCTTTCAGGGCGGCAGAGTTCATCACACCCCAACCCCAGAGCAGTACATAGTCGGGGCGGTTTTGACGGATTTGCAACCAGGTGGCTTTTTGTTCCACGCCCGGTGCTGTGACCGGCAGCAGGGTCAAGTCAAAGCCCTGCATTTTGGAGCGTTCCTGCAACAGGGGGATCGGCTCTTTGCCATAGGGGCTATCGTGGTAGACAAGCGCGATTTTCTTACCCTTGAGATTGCCGTTCTCTTTTTTGGTCAGGTGCTGCATGATGATGTCAGCGCCAGACCAGTAAGTGCCCATCAAAGGGAAATTCCATTTGAAAATGCCGCCGTCGCTCGATTCGGAACGGCCATAACCGCCTGTGATCAAGGGGTTCTTATCGCCAGGTGCTTTCTCGGTCAGCGCAAAGGTGATACCCGTAGACAACGGCTGGAAGACCGAACCCTGGGCTTTGCCCTTGAGACGTTCGTAGCACTCCACGCCACGGTCTGTGGCATAGGCGGTATCGCATTCTTCGAAAGTGATCTTCACGCCATTGATGCCACCATCGCGTGCGTTGATCAGTTTCAGATAGTCGGCATAGCCGTTCGCCCAAGGCACACCGTTGGGCGCATAGGCACCAGTGCGGTACGGCAGCACGGGGAAAAACTGCTCTTTGGCCTGGGCCACAGCGGCGCTGGTCCAGACGGCGCCTGTGGCCAAGGCCACGGTCATCGCAAGGGAACGAAGTTTCATGAAAGTCTCCTAAAAAAACGGCAAGTTGTTGTCAATTTCACAAAAGGCCCCGTGCCGATAACAAGGCCTCTTGGTGTTTCACCTCTTCAGTGCGGGAACGGCCACAAACGAAGTTTTTGCTTGCCCACACTCCACAGTTTGGCCAAGCCGTGTGGCTCCACAATCAAAAACCAGACGATCAACGCGCCAAAGATCATTTGCTCGGCATGTGTCAGCGCGGCTGTGCTGACCGCAATCCCCACCAGGTCGCCAGCCCAGGGCAGGACCTGGTTGATGGCAATCGGCAACACCACAATGAAACCCGCGCCAAAAAAACTGCCCATGACCGATCCCATGCCACCCAGAATCACCATGAACAGCAATTGGAATGAACGGTCCACCGAAAAGGCCGCCGGCTCCCACGAACCCAGATGCACAAAGCCCCACAAACCGCCAGCGACACCAACGATGAAGGAGCTGACTGCAAACGCGCTGAGCTTGGCATACATGGGGCGAATGCCAATCACGGAAGCAGCAACGTCCATGTCGCGAATCGCCATCCATTCACGCCCGATGGCGCTGCGCACCAGGTTCTTGGTGAGCACACCAAAGACCACAAGAAAGCTCAAGCAAAACAGATACTTTTGCAGCGGCGTCTGTATTGGCAAGCCCAACACCTGCAAGTCTGACACCGAGACAGTGCCGGAGGCCGAATCGTTGGTGAACCATTTCACACGCAGAAAGGCCCAGTCGCAAAAGAACTGCGCGGCCAAGGTGGCCACCGCCAAGTACAAGCCTTTCACACGCAAACTGGGAATGCCAAAGAAGATGCCGACCAGGGTGGCAAAGCCGCCGCCCAACAGTAAGCAAGCGATCAGGGGCATGCCCTCCACCCGCACAAACCAGTTGTAGGCGGCATACGCACCCACCGCCATGAAGGCCCCCGAGCCCAGTGAAATCTGGCCGCAGTAACCGACCAGCACATTCACCCCCAACGCCGCCAGGGAGAGGATCAGAAAGGGAATCAGAATTGCGCGGAACACATATTCGTCAGCCCAAAATGGCACTGCCACAAAAGCCAGAGCGATCAAAATCAGCACGCCCAGGCGATCCTGGGTGATCGGAAAAATTTGCTGGTCTGCGCTGTAAGACGTCTTGAATTGACCGTTTTCTCTGTAAAACATTTCAAACTCTCCTTACACGCGGTCAATGATTTTTTCGCCAAACAAGCCTTGGGGGCGGAACAGCAGGAAGCCCAATGCCAACACATAGGCAAACCAGATTTCAATGCCCCCCCCGACGTAGGGACCTAGAAAAACCTCAGAGAGTTTTTCGCCTACGCCGATGATCAAGCCACCAATGATGGCACCGGGTACCGAGGTCAGCCCGCCCAAAATCACCACCGGCAAAGCGCGCAGGGCCACCGTGGAGAGCGAAAACTGGACCCCCAGCTTGGAGCCCCAGATCATGCCGGCCACCAAGGCCACCACGCCAGCAACGCACCAGACGATGACCCAGATGTGGTTCAACGGAATGCCGATCGACTGCGCCGCCTGGTGATCATCGGCCACAGCGCGCAAGGCCCGCCCGGTGCTGGTTTTCTGGAAAAACACGCTCAGCAAGGCGACCAGGGCGGCGGCGATCACAGCGGCCACCAGGTCCTCCTGGTTGATCATGATGCCGCCTTCGAAGACGGACTGGAACAGCATCAAGGGCTCTTTGGGCATGCCCACATCGATTTTGTAAATGTCACTGCCAAAAATTGACTGGCCCAATCCATCGAGAAAATAGGTGATGCCCAGCGTAGCCATCAGCAGGGTCGCGCCCTCTTGGTTGACCAGGTGGCGCAGCACCAGCATTTCAATCAGCCAAGCCACCAGAAACATCACGCCAGCCGCCAGGGCAAAAGCCAGCAAATTGGCCAGCACGGGGCTGCTGATGCCCGCATAGGCCGGCAACCATTCGGCAAATCGCGCCATGGCCAGCGCAGCAAACAGCACCATCGCACCCTGGGCGAAATTGAAAACGCCCGAGGCCTTGAAAATCAGCACAAAGCCCAGTGCAACCAGCGAATAAAGCATGCCGGCCATCAAGCCGCCAAACATGGTTTCAAGAAAAAATCCCATGATCCGTTTCCTTTGCGTCAGTGCGAAGTGCCGAGGTAGGCCCGAATGACCTCTTCGTTGTTGCGAACTTCGTCGGGGCTGCCGTCCCCGATCTTCTTGCCGTAATCCAGGACCACCACACGGTCAGAGATGTCCATTACCACGCCCATGTCGTGCTCGATCAGCACCACGGTGGTCCCAAACTCATCGTTCACATCCAGGATAAAGCGGCACATGTCCTGCTTTTCCTCGACGTTCATGCCTGCCATGGGTTCGTCAAGCAGCAAGACCTGCGGTTCCAGCGCCAAAGCACGCCCCAGGTCCACGCGTTTTTGCAAACCATAGGGCAACTGACCCACAGGGGTTTTGCGAAATGCCTGAATTTCCAGAAAGTCGATGATGCGCTCGACCTTTTCACGGTGGGCAATTTCCTCGCGCTCCGCCGGGCCGATACGCAAAGCCTGCAGAAAAAGATTGCTTTTCATGCGCAAGTTGCGACCGGTCATGATGTTGTCCAAAACGCTCATGCCCTTGAACAAGGCCAGGTTCTGGAAGGTGCGTGCAATCCCCATGCTGGCCACCTGATGGCTGTCCATGTGGTCAAAGGTCTGGCCGCGGAAAGTGATGGTGCCCTCGGTCGGTGTGTAGACCCCGTTGATGCAATTGAGCATGGAGCTCTTGCCGGCACCGTTTGGGCCGATGATGGCGCGCACCTCATGCTCTCGCACATTGAATGAAATATCGGTCAGCGCTTTCACGCCGCCGAAGCGCAGGCTGATGTTTTGGACGTCCAGAATGACGTCACCAATCTTTTTGCTCATGCTGCTTTCCCCATCACCGCAAAGGTTTTGGCGTCCGAAATTTTCAAAGTGGCATTGACGCTGCCGGTTCGGCCATCCTCGAATTTGACTTGCGTCTCGATATACTGCTGCGTTGCACCGCCATACAGCGCATCCACCAGCACCTGGTACTTCTCGGCGATGAAACCGCGGCGCACTTTGTTGGTCCGGGTCAGCTCGCCATCATCGGCGTCCAATTCCTTGTGCAACACCAAAAAGCGGCTGACCTGGCTGCCCGCGAGCAAGCTGTCCTCGGCCAAATCCGCGTTGACTTTTTCCACGCACTCCTGGATGAGACCGTAAACCTCGGGCTTTTGCGCCAGATCGGTGTAGCCCGCGTACGGCAGATTGCGGCGCTCGGCCCAGTTGCCCACGGCCTCGAAATCGATGTTGATCATCACGCACACTTTTTCCCGGCCGTCTCCATAGGCCACGACTTCCTTGATCTGCGGGAAAAACTTGAGCTTGTTCTCCACATACTTGGGGGCGAACATCGCGCCGTCGTTGGCGCCACCTCGGATGCGGCCGACATCCTTGACTCGGTCGATGATCTTGAGGTGCCCGTGGCTGTCGATGAAACCCGCATCGCTGGTGTGGTACCAGCCTTCTGAAGTCAGCACTTCGGCCGTAGCCGCAGGATTTTTGTAGTACTCCTTGAGCAGACCTGGTGACTTGACCAGAATTTCTCCGTTGTCCGCCACCTTGATTTCCACTCCTGGGCAGGGCACGCCAACGGTATCTGCGCGGGCCTCATGGTCGGGTTGCAGGCAAACGAACACCGCGGTTTCGGTCGAGCCATACAACTGCTTGAGGTTGACACCAATCGAGCGGTAAAAACTGAACAGGTCCGGACCGATGGCCTCACCGGCGGTGTAGGCCACGCGGACGCGCGACATGCCCAGGCTGTTGCGCAATGGCCCATACACCATCAGGTTGCCCAAAGCGTAGAGCAACCCACCCCATAAACCAATAGACTTGCCGTCAGTCTTGGTGGGTCCCCAGCGTCGCGCCACATCCATGAAAAAATGAAACATATTGCGCTTGAGGGCGCCAGCATCTTCCATTCGGATCATGACGGTCGTCAGCAAACCTTCGAACACCCGGGGTGGCGCAAAATAATACGTGGGTCCCACTTCCTTCAGGTCAATGGTCACGGTCGCCTGCGACTCGGGGCAATTCACCACATAGCCGCAACACAGCCACTGCGCATAGCTGAAAATATTTTGACCAATCCAGGCGGGCGGGAGGTAGGCCAACACCTCTTCCGAGCTGCTCAGATGATCGAATTGCGCCCCGGCATCAGCCCGGTCCAGCAAACTGCGGTGGGTGTGCACCACCCCTTTGGGGTTGCCTGTGGTCCCGGAGGTGAAAAACATGGCCGCGACATCGTCGACCTGGGCCTTGTCGATCTCGTCTTGCACAAAATCCGGATGCTGCCGGGCAAAAACCTCGCCCGCTGCCAACAACTCGTCCAACGAGCCTAAGCCGTTGTCGGTGTACTTGCGCAGTCCGCGAGGATCGTCATAGAAAATGTGCGCCAGTTGGGGGCAGTCCTCCCGGATTTCCAGCAACTTGTCGACTTGCTCCTGATCTTCCACCACGCAGAATTTCACATCGGCGTTGTTGATTGGAAAGACGCACTCGGCCCCCACCGCGTCCTGATAAAGCGGGATCGGGATCGCGCCCAGAGCCTGGGTCGCCAGCATCGTGGCATACAACCGAGGGCGGTTGGAACCTATGACCACCAAATGATCGCCCCGCGAGAGACCCATCTGGTGCAGGCCGCAGGCCAGCTTTTGCACCATGGCGGCCAGGTCGGCCCAGGTCAGGGTCTGCCAAATGCCATATTCTTTCTCGCGCATGGCCGGCGCGGTGGGCCGCTGCTGGGCATGCTGTAACAGCAATCTGGGAAAAGTGGTTTGCATGGCTTGTCCTCGTATCTTGTAGCGTTTCGCAACCCCGTCACCCGGTATGTGATCTGTCACACAAATGACCCCGGGTTTCATTTCAGTGATACTAGGATTGAGTTTGACGTTATTTTGTCGTTACGATGACAATCAAGGGAATACCCTAATCACAACTTACCCCGCCCTGACAAAGCAACTTCCCCATGGCCACCGACCTGACCTTGCACCAACGCCGCCGCGCACCGCGCCCGGATGAACTGGCCGGCATCCCCTGGCTGCGCCATTTGCAACCCGCCGAGCAAGAGCGGGTCATCCCCCAGATCGTGGTGGGCGATGCGCAACCCGGCGACCATGTGTGCCGCTATGGGCGCCCGCCCACCTACTGGTTTGGCGTGGTCGATGGCCTGCTGAAAATGAGCACCGAAAGCGCGCAAGGCAACAGCGTGACCTACACCGGCCTGCCCTCTGGCGGCTGGTTTGGCGAGGGCACCGCGATCAAGCAAGAGCCTTACCGCTACAACGTCCAGGCCCTGCGCAACAGCGTGGTCGCGGGCTTGCCCATCGATGGCTTTCACTGGCTGCTGGACCATTCGATCGGCTTCAACCGTTTTGTGATGAACCAGCTCAACGAGCGGCTGGGGCAGTTCATCGCGGCGCGCGAAATCGACCGCATGAACGACCCCGACGTGCGCGTGGCGCGCAGCCTGGCCTCGTTGTTCAACCCGGTGCTGTACCCCGGGGTGGGCGAGGTGCTGCGCATCACCCAGCAAGAGCTGGCTTACCTGGTGGGCCTGTCACGCCAGCGGGTGAACATGGCGCTGAACACCTTGCAAGAGGCTGCCCTGATTCGCATCGAGTACGGTGGCTTGCGGGTGCTGAGCCTGGAAGGGCTGCGCAACGACGCGGTCCTGCGCACTTTGTGAGGGCTTGGGTACACTGCCCAGCATCATGGACAACGCCACCCAACGTCTGAACAAGCGCATGGCCGAACTGGGCCTGTGCTCGCGCCGCGAAGCCGATGACTGGATCGCGCGCGGCTGGGTGCGTGTCAACGGTCAGCCCGCCAGCATGGGCATGCAAGTGAGTGCGCAAGCCCGCATTACCGTAGAGCGCCAAGCGCAGCAACAACAGGCCGAGCGCGTCACCATATTGCTGAACAAGCCGGTGGGCTATGTCAGCGGGCAAGCCGAAGACGGCCACACCCCGGCCATCACCCTGATCCAGCCCCGCAACCACTGGCGCGACGACCCCTCGCGCACACGTTTCTCTGCGGGCCAGCTGCGTGGCCTGGCACCTGCCGGGCGGCTGGACATCGACTCGGTGGGCTTGTTGGTCCTGACGCAAGACGGTCGCATTGCCCGCCAATTGATTGGCGAAGACGGCCACACCGAAAAAGAGTATTTGGTTCGGGTGCACTACGGCATGACGCAAACCGATGTGCAACGTGCCTTTCCCCCCGATCAGCTGGCCCGCTTGCGGCACGGCTTGAGCCTGGATGGCCAGGCGCTGAAACCTGCGCGGGTGGACTGGCAAAACCCGGAGCAATTGCGCTTTGTGCTGACCGAAGGAAAAAAGCGGCAAATCCGGCGCATGTGCGAGCAAGTCGGGCTGCATGTGGTGGGCCTCAAGCGCGTGCGCATGGGGCGTGTGGCGCTGGGCAATCTGCCCGTGGGCCAGTGGCGTTACTTGGCGCCGCACGAAAAGTTTTAAGGAATCGCCATGACTCTCGTTCTACGTCGCCTGGCACTGTGCCTTGTCAGCTTGTCACTGGGCCCTGCCTGGGGCCAAAGCGGCACCGTCAACGCCATTTGCAGCACCGACCAGAGTTGGTGTGAAATGGCCGCCAATGAGTTTCAAAAAGCCACAGGCATTCGGGTCTTGCAAACCCGCAAGCCCACAGGTGAAGCCTTGGCGCAGCTGCGCGCCGAGGCCGCCAACCCCAAAACCGACTTGTGGTGGGGCGGCACCGGTGACCCCTTCTTGCAAGCCGCCGAAGTGGGCCTGCTGGAAGCTTACCGACCCACCTACCTGGACGACTTGCATGGCTGGAGCGTTCGCCAATACGCCATGACCCAGAACCGTGTCGGTGGCTTTTACACCAGTGCGATCGGTTTCGGCTGGAACACCGAGTTGCTGAAAAAGAAAAAACTGCCCGCGCCTCAATGCTGGTCGGACGTCATCAAGCCCGTCTACAAAGGCGAGATCGAGATCTCTCACCCCGCGTCCAGCGGCACCGCCTACACCATTCTGGCAGGCCTGGTGCAGCTGATGGGCGAGGACGCGGCCTTCGAGTACCTCAAGGCCTTGCACAAGAACGTCACCCAGTACACCCGCAGTGGCACGGCACAAGCGCCCAATGTGGCCAAGGGCGAAGTGGCGGTGGGCATCAGCTTTATTTTTGGTTTCGATGGCTGGCGCCACAACAAATACCCGGTCGCCACCACCGCGCCATGCGAAGGCACCAGCTATGAAATTGGCGGGATTGCGCTCATCAAGGGCACTCGCAATCTGGACCATGCCAAGCGCTATTACGACTTTTTGATGAGCCCCCAAGGCCAAGCCATTGGCGCCAAAGCGGGCAGCTTCCAAACCCCGGCCAACAAGACTTTCAAGCCCGACCCCCGAATTCCGGCAATGGATTCGGTGCGACTCATCAAGTACGACTTTGAAAAATATGGCAAAGCCGCCGAACGGCGCCGCCTGCTGGAGCGTTGGACCCGAGAAGTTGAGTCGCTGCCCCGCTGATTCACGCCACCTGCTCTTGAAATGGGGGGTACCGCCCTCAACTCATTGAAGTTTCTGTTTTCCGATTCTCAAATTTCACCATGACTGCACAAACCCACGCCTTCCAAGCCGAAGTGGCCCAGCTTCTGCACCTGGTCACCCACTCGCTGTACTCCAACAAGGAAATTTTTCTGCGCGAGCTGGTGTCCAATGCCTCCGATGCCTGTGACAAACTGCGCTACGAAGCCCTGAACAACGCCAGCCTTTACGAAGACGCGCCCAACCTGGAAATTCGCGTCAGCTTTGACAAGGCGGCCAACACGCTGACCATTGCCGACAACGGCATTGGCATGAGCGCGCAAGAGGCCGTGGACCACCTGGGCACCATTGCCAAGAGTGGCACGCGTGAGTTCATGTCGCGCCTGGAAGGCGCCCAGCAAAGCGATGCCAAGTCCCAAGGCGCCCTGATTGGCCAATTCGGTGTGGGCTTTTACTCTGGCTACATCGTGGCCAACAAAATCACCGTGGAAACCCGTCGTGCCGGCTTGTCTGCCAGTGAAGGCGTGCGCTGGGTCAGCGCAGGCACCGGCGAATTCACGGTGGAAAGCCTGGACTTGCCCGCCCGCGGCACCCGCGTCATCTTGCACCTGCGCGAAGATGCGACCGAGTACCTGAGCCGCTGGAAGCTCAAGGACATCATTGCCAAATACTCCGACCACATCTCTTTGCCCATCCTGATGCGCAAGGAAGAATGGAAAGAGGGGGAAAACGATCAGCCCGGCGAGATGGTGTTGACCGATGAATGGGAAACCGTCAACAAAGCCAATGCCTTGTGGACACGCGCCAAAAAAGACATCACCGCCGAGCAATACGCCGATTTCTACAAGGCCCTGAGCCACGACTTTGAAGACCCGCTGACCTGGACGCACAACCGCGTGGAAGGCAGCACCGAATACACGCAACTGCTCTACGTGCCGGGCAAAGCGCCGTTTGATTTATGGAACCGCGAAAAGCGCGGCGGCCTCAAGCTGTATGTGAAGCGCGTGTTCATCATGGACGACGCCGAGGCGCTGATGCCGGTCTACCTGCGCTTTGTCAAGGGCGTGGTGGACTCTGCCGACCTGCCGCTCAACGTCAGCCGTGAGCTGTTGCAGGAAAGCCGCGACGTGAAGGCCATTCGCGAAGGCAACACCCGCCGTGTGCTGTCCATGCTGGAAGACCTGGCCAAGCGCGACCAGCCCGCCACCGATGCCAGCGACGAAGACAAGCAAGACGCCGGTAAATACACCCGCTTTTATGCCGAGTTTGGCGCCGTGCTGAAAGAAGGCCTGGGCGAAGACTTCGCCAACCGCGACAAGATTGCCAAGCTGCTGCGCTTTGCCAGCACCCAAAGCGATGCCGTCAGTGTCTCCCTGGCTGACTACAAGGCGCGCATGAAAGAAGGCCAGGACGCGATCTACTACATCACGGCCGACACGCTGGCTGCCGCCAAAAACAGCCCGCAACTGGAAGTATTCAAAAAGAAAGGTCTGGAAGTCTTGTTGATGACGGATCGCGTGGACGAATGGGCGCTGAGCTTCCTCACCGAGTTCGACGGTACCCCCATGCAAAGCGTTGCCAAAGGGGCGGTGGACCTGGGCAAGCTGCAAGACGAGACCGAGAAAAAAGCGGCCGAAGAGGCCGCCGAGCAGTTCAAGCCTGTGCTGGCCAAACTGAAAGAGGCACTGAAAGAGAAAGCCGAAGATGTTCGCGTGACCACACGCTTGGTCGACTCGCCCGCCTGCCTGGTGGTGCAAGACCAGGGCATGTCTCTGCAGTTGTCTCGCATGCTTAAGCAGGCAGGCCAACAGGCCCCCGAGGTGAAGCCGATTCTGGAAGTGAACCCCGAGCACCCGCTGGTGAAAAAACTGGCGAGCGATGCGGCAGCCACGCAGTTTCATGACCTGGCCCACATCGTGTTCGACCAGGCCTTGCTGGCCGAAGGTGGCTTGCCTGAGGACCCGGCAGCGTATGTGCGCCGCGTCAATGCCTTGCTGGCCTGAGGCTGCTCAGGCGGGCGTCGGCAAAAAACCAGCTTGACGGCGCAAGCCCTGTGCTGCCTTGCCCGTCAGCGCCTCGATGAACTGTGCGGCCAAGTCGGCAGAGGGTGAGGCGCGGCACACGGCGGCTGTATAGACGGTAGCCAACTCATAGCCTGGCGGCAGGTCAGCCACACAGTCGATGCCTTCCGTGATCAAGATCTCGGTGATCTGGGTGCAGCCCATGACATGCGGGTCGTTGCTGTCGGCCATGGCTTTCATGGCCGTGGCGCCGTTGGGATAAACACGCAAGCGGTCTGACAAGGTTTGTGCAATGCCCAAGTCTGTCAGCACCTTCATGAAGTGAATGCCTGCCGTGGCCAACTTGGGGTCGGGAAAGTAAATGCCACTGGCGCTGCACAAGGCCTGGCGCAAGCTCTCCCCATCGTGCACGCAAGGGTGCTTCTGGCCCGATTTGACGGCCACACTGGTCATCACTGTTCCCAGGTTGCGTGCGCTGGCGGCCTGCACCTGACCACTGTGGGCCAAGCCATCGATCAGGGCTTGCGTCAGGATCAACACATCACAAGGGGCGCCCTCCAGCAGCTTTTGCTTCATCGCACCCACCGCGCCAAAGCTGGCCTGAAAGCGCACACCATGGGCTTGCTCGAAAGCCGGCGCCAGTTGCCGCACGAGGCCTTGCGCGGCCCCCCCACTGAGCAAATTCAAGTCTGTTGTCATGCTGTGCCTCAGTCCATTTTGATGTTGGCCGACTTGATGACCCGCGCCCATTTGGCGACATCATCTTGAACGTATTTTTCGAAAGCGGCGGGGTTCATCACCAAGGGCACCGCGCCTTGTTTGCCCCAGGCCTGTCGTACCTCGGGCTGGCTGGCAATTTTGGAGATGGCATCGTTCAACCGGTCCACCACCGCCTTGGGCGTGGCCCGGGGCGCCATCACGCCCAGCCAAATGGTGGCTTCGTAACCGGGCACACCGGCCTCGTGCAAAGTAGGCACGTCTGGCAGAACCTCGGAGCGTTGCTTACCGGTGACGGCCAGGGCGCGCACTTTGCCAGCGCGCACTTGCTCGGTCATGGTGGTCACCGCATCGAACATCATGTCGACCTGCCCGCCGATGACATCTGTGCGGGCGCCGGAGCTGCCTTTGTAGGGGATGTGCACCATGTTGATTTGTGCCATGCTTTTGAACAATTCACCCGCCATGTGGTAGGGCGTTCCAGGACCGGAAGAGGCATAGTTCATCTTGCCCGGTTGGGCTTGGGCGCGTTGCAAGACATCGGACAGCTGACTCAAGCCTGTGCCTGGGTTGGCCACCAGCACCAGATCCGACGCATTGATGGGCGCGATCGGCACGAAGTCTTTCAGCAGGCTGTAGGGCTTGTTAGGAATCAGGCTCTCATTGACGGTATGCGCATTGGACATCAGCAACAAGGTGTACCCATCTGGCACCGACTTGGCCGCCAGGTCGGTGCCGATCACGGCCCCCGCACCCGGTCGGTTGTCCACCACAAACGATTGGCCCAAGCTCTCCTGCAAGCGCTGCGCTACAAAGCGTGCGTAATTGTCGGCGGGTCCGCCGGTGGCAAAGGGCACAATGATCTTGACGGGACGGGTCGGATAGCTTTGGGCCCACAACGGCCCCCACAGCAGGGCCAGCGAGAGGTGCGCCAACCAGCGCCCGAGGCGGCGGCCGTTCATTGCACTTTTCCGATGCGGCGAACCACGTCGCTCATGCGTCGCGCATCGGCTTGCACATATTTTTCAAATTCGGCGCTGTCCTGGTAAAGAATCGGGCTGCCGGCATTTTGAATAACCTCGCGAACCTTGGCGTCTTGCGCGGCCACGCGTGCTGCGGCGCGCAAGCGTTGTGCCACCGGCTCGGGCGTTGCAGCGGGAATGAACAAGCCCGACCACTGGGCATACTCGGCCGCAAAGCCAGCGTCTTTCAGGCTGGGCACCTCGGGCAGCGCTTCCAGCCGGCCTTGGCCCCAATGCGCCAAGGCGCGCAGCTTGCCCGCCTTGATGTGTTGCAACACGGTGGCGGGGCCAGAAGACACGGCATCAATCTGCCCACCCAGCAGTGCCACCACGGCGGGCCCCGCACCGGTGAACGGAATGTGGTTGAAGCTCACGCCAGCGGTTTGCGCCAGGATTTCCATGGGTACATGCATGGTGCCGTAGTTTCCAGAGGAGCCATAGGGTATGGCACCGGGTCGTTTGCGGGCATCTTCTACAAACTCTTGCACCGACTTCCAAGGGGCATCGGCTCGCACCACCAGCACCGTGGGATCGGCGGTGTAACGGGCAACGGCCCGCAAATCGGACAAAGCGAACAGGGGCGCGCGCCCCAACAAGGCATCGGCCTCGGGAATCACCGTCAGCGAGGACAGGGCCATCAACAGCGTGTGTCCATCTGGTCGCGCTTTGGCCGCAGCGCCCATGCCAATTCCGCCGCCGGCACCAGGCTTGTTGTCGATCACCACCGGTTGGCCCAGTTCGCGCCCCAGGGCCTCGGCCACCGGGCGCGCCACAATGTCCGCCAAGCCACCCGGCGGGAAGGGGACGATCAGCGTCAACGGTTTGCTGGGAAAGGCCTGCGCAAGTGCAGGCGCGCCCCATGGGGTCAGGGCTGCGGCCGTTGCCAGCAGGGCGTGTCGACGTTTCATAAAGTCTCCTGTGCTAGTTTTCACTGATCGCACGATCACTCTAGCACTGCGACAATGCAGCATCAATCCCAAATCTCCCTGACCGGTAACCGCCATGAGACTCGCAGCCTTTGTCTACCAACAACAACCCCAAGTCGGTCTGGTTTCCGATGACTTGCAATCGGTGACGCTTTTGGACTTGCCTGTGGCCGAGCGCGTGTTGGGTGCCTTGCCCATCGTGGAGCGCCTGTGTGGGGGCGCTGGGCTGCCGTCCTTGCTGCAAACCGTTCCCTTGAAAGATGTGCGCCTGACCGCCCCGCTGCCGCGGCCGCGTCGGAATATTTTCTGCGTGGGCAAAAACTACTACGCCCATGCAAAAGAATTCGCCAGCAGCGGTTTTGACAGCAGCGCCAAAGCGGGCGGCGATGTTCCTTCGGTACCCATCATTTTCAGCAAGGTGCCCGAGTCGGTCATCGCCACCGGTGACACCATTGAAATTCCGCACGCGGTCTCCACGGCCATTGACTACGAGGCAGAACTGGGCGTGATCATCGGGCGCGGTGGCAAAGGCATCAGCAAGGCTGATGCCATGGGCCATGTCTGGGGCTACACCATCATCAATGACGTGACCTCTCGCGACTGGCAGAACCGCCACCTGCAATGGCACATGGGCAAGTCTTTTGACACTTTCTGCCCCATGGGTCCCTGGCTGGTGAGCGCCGATACCTGTGATGGCACCCACACGCATGTGCGCTGCTATGTGAACGGTGAAGAGCGCCAGAACGCCAGCACCACCGACTTGATTTTCGACATCCCCACGCTGATCGAAACCCTCAGCGCAGGCATCACGCTCTACCCGGGCGATGTGATCGCCACCGGCACGCCGGTGGGTGTGGGCATTGGCTTCAAGCCGCCACGCTACCTGAAGGCTGGTGACGTGGTGCGCGTGGAAATCGATGGCATTGGCGCTCTGGAAAACCCGGTGCGCTGATCAGACTTGCAGTGGCGGCTCTTGCATGGCCGCGATTTGCTCACGCAGGATGCTCACCTGGTCTTGCCAATAGCCGACGGTGCCAAACCAGGCAAAGTGCTGCGCGAATGCCGGGTCATCTTGTCGCCGCGCCAGCCAGGCGCTGTAATGCACCAGGCGCAAAGTTCGCAATGGCTCGATCCAGGCCAACTCCCTGCGATCAAAGGGGCGCATGCTTTCATAGCCCTCCAGCAATTGCGACAACTGCAAACTGCGATCACGCCGATCGCCACTGAGCAACATCCACAGGTCTTGCACCGCCGGCCCCATGCGGGCATCGTCCAGATCGACAAAATGCGGCCCGCCGTTGGCCTGCTCGACAGGCGTCCACAAAATATTGCCTGGATGGCAATCTCCATGCAAGCGCAACACCGCGAGGGGAAAGTCGGCCATCGCCGCTTGGGCCAAGCCCAAGGCCTCGCGGCAGACGCTCAGCCAGGTGGCCTCCACTTCGATGGCGATCGCTCGGTGGTCTTGCAACCACTGCAAAGAGTCCCAACCAAAGGTGTCCACGTTCAGTGCAGGCCGCGCCTTGAATGTGTCGCGTGCCCCCACCCGATGGATACGCGCCAAAAACCGGCCGATCCAATTCAGCACATCAGGATCATCCAGCTCGGGCCAACGTCCGCCACGGCGCGGTGACACACTGAAAACAAAACGCTGCGGGCCAGTCTCGCCTTGCGTGTGCACCTCATGCAGGGTTCGACCCTGCAAGGTGAGCGGCCCCACCACCGGCAATTCATCGGCCACCATCTCGGCGGTGAACGCATGCTCCTCCTGAATTTGGGCATCGGTCCATCGCCCGGGCCGGTAGATTTTCACGACCACCGGCTCGGCATCGTCCAGCATCACCAGGTAGACACGGTTTTCGTAAGAGCTGAGGGCACTCATGCGCCCATCCACCGGCAGGCCAAGCGCGCTCAGCGCGTCCAGCACCACATCGGGGGTGAGGTCTTGGTAAGGGTGCTTCACACGCCCCAGACCAGATCGTGCTCTTCCTGCAGGCAACGCCGCATCATCTCGATGAAGGGCGCCGCACGCTGGCGCAAACTGATGCCTTCTTCTCGATCAGGGTCTGCGCCTTGGGCACGGGCTTTCTCAACCGCCTCTGCGCGGGCGGCCTCTTGGGCCAGCACAGCCGCTTGCAGCGCTGCAATGGCGGCAGGCATCTCGGCCACTTGCAAGATGCCCTTGGGCGAAGGCGTCTTGCCAATCAGTGACAAGATCTGTCGCCCCTGGGGCTCCAGCATGATGAGGTCACCGGTAGCTTTGGATTTGAATTTGTAAAGCATGGTTTGATTGTGCGCCTTGACGTCGTGTTTGCCTACTCGCCCTCGCCGGCCAGGCAACGCAAAGCCACTTTTAAAAAGCCTTCTGGCCGCTCATACTGCACCCAGTGGCCGGCTTGCGGTACCACATGGAAACTGACCAGGCGGCATTGGTTCAGCACCTCGGGCACGCGGTAAAGGCGCTCCTCCACCAGGCTGTCGAACTCGCCCCAGATGGTGTGAATCGGGCATTGCCATTTCGATTGAAGGTGCACCAGCACATCGCCACGGGCAATGCGGCGACGCCGCAAACGGTCACGTGACACATTGGCGTCCTGCAAATCCAAGGTGGCTTCATCCACGCTTTCAGGATGGCGCAACATGATTTGCAACAAGTTGTGGCGCAGGATGTGGCGACGCTCTTGACGAGACATGTCGTCACGCAAGCCGCGCAGGTCCAGCGGGTCGCCAAACAAACCCAGGCCAGGAATGCCCACCAACACCAGGCGTCGAATCAGATCGGGCTGTTCTGCGGCGATGAAGCCGGCGGTCATGCCCCCAAACGAGAAACCCATCACATCGTGCGGTCCCTCGCCCAGCAACTGGCGCATGCCCTGGGCCACGTGGTGCTGCAGATCGTCGGCGTCGCGCGTCTCGGGTGGCAAATCGGAATCGCCAAAACCAGGCAGGTCCAGCGCGTAAACCGCACGGTCTTTGGACAAGCCCTGGATGTTGCGCAACCAGTGGGTCCAACTGCCGCTACCGCCGTGCAACAGCACCAGCGGACGCCCTGCTGAAGTGTTCCAGGCATGCCAGACCTGGATGCCACCGGGCGTTGGCAGTTCAATCCGGGTGGCGCTGGCCAACACCTCGGCCTGGCTCACGTGTTCACTCATGTTTTGTAGGTTCCAAAGAAAAAGGGGTCAGACAACAAATTGTTATCTGACCCCAATTTTTTATTGGTTGCGCGAGCAAGATTTGAACTTGCGACCTTTGGGTTATGAGCCCAACGAGCTACCAGGCTGCTCCATCGCGCGGTAAGAGGGTTATTGTAACTTATTCAGCGGCCTCGGGGGAAGTTTCTTGAACTTCCGGACGATCCACCAGTTCGACCAGTGCCATCGGTGCGTTATCGCCCACGCGGTAGCCCATTTTCAGGATACGGGTGTAACCACCAGGACGGGCCTGGTAGCGGGGGCCGAGCTCGCCAAACAGCTTGACGACCATGTCGCGGTCACGCAGGCGGTTGAAGGCCAGGCGCTTGTTGGCCAGGGTCGGCTCTTTGGCCAGGGTGATCATGGGCTCGACCACACGGCGCAATTCCTTGGCCTTGGGCAGCGTGGTCTTGATGACTTCGTGCTGAATCAGCGAATTCATCATGTTGCGCAGCATCGCCAGGCGGTGCTCGCTGGTGCGGTTGAGTTTGCGAAGTCCGTGTCCGTGACGCATGGTATTTCCTTTCGATGTTTTGCCGGCCGCCGTATCAGGTACGGCCAGGGGACGGATGTCTTGTTTTGAGGCTCGGTGAATCGCGGCTTAGCGCTTTTCCAGACCAGCAGGCGGCCAGCTTTCCAGCTTCATGCCCAGGGTCAGGCCGCGCGAGGCCAACACTTCCTTGATTTCATTGAGCGACTTGCGACCCAGGTTCGGGGTCTTGAGCAGCTCGTTCTCGGTGCGCTGAATCAGGTCACCGATGTAATAGATGTTCTCTGCCTTCAGGCAGTTGGCGGAACGCACCGTCAACTCGAGCTCGTCCACGGGGCGCAGCAGGATCGGGTCGAACTGCTGGGCGTTGCGCGGTGCGGGCGAGTCAAAGGCAGCCAGCTCGCTGCCTTCCAGCTGTGCGAACACGGCCAGTTGCTCGACCAGAATCTTGGCGGAAGCGCGCACGGCGTCTTCAGCGGTGATGGCGCCGTTGGTTTCGATCTCGACCACCAAGCGGTCCAGGTCGGTACGCTGCTCGACGCGGGCATTCTCCACGCTGTAGCTCACGCGGCGAACGGGCGAGAAGGAAGCGTCCAGCACAATACGGCCAATGGACTTGGAGGGCTCTTCGCCATAGCGACGGACGGTGCCGGGCACATAGCCACGGCCTTTTTCAACCTTCAGCTGAATGTCAATCTTGCCGCCTTGTGACAGGTTGGCAATCACGTGGCCGGGGTTGATGATTTCCACGTCGTGCGGTGTCTGGATGTCGGCGGCAGTCACTTGGCCTTCACCGTCCTTGCGCAAGCTCAGCGTGACTTCGTCACGGTTGTGCAGCTTGAACACAACGCCCTTGAGGTTCAACAGAATGTTGACCACATCTTCTTGCACGCCATCGATGGAGGAGTACTCGTGCAGCACGCCAGCAATCGTGACTTCCGTGACGGCATAGCCGACCATGGAGGACAGCAGCACACGACGCAGGGCATTGCCCAGGGTGTGACCATAGCCGCGCTCGAAAGGCTCCAGCGTGACTTTGGCACGGTTGTGGCCGATTTGCTCGACGTTGATGGCTTTGGGTTTCAACAGTTGGGTTTGCATCCGGATTCCTCTCAATACCCCCGGCTCGTTACACCGGTAAGGCTGGGTGTTCCACCCCTGCTGCACAGGCTTGCACAGCTCGGGGACTTAAACGGTTGATCAGCTCAACCAGGATTAACGCGAATACAGTTCGACGATCAGCGATTCGTTGATGTCGGCTGCGAATTCGTCGCGGTCAGGAACCTTCTTGAAGGTGCCCTCGGCCTTGTCGGCATTGACGTCAACCCAGGCGGGCAAGCCCACTTGCGTTGCCAGTTGCAGAGCTTCGACCACGCGGCCTTGCTTCTTGGACTTCTCGCGAACGGCGATCACGTCACCGGTCTTGACCAGGTAAGACGGGATGTTCACTTGCTGGCCGTTGACCGTGATGGCCTTGTGCGACACCAATTGGCGTGCCTCAGCGCGGGTGGAGCCGAAGCCCAT
Source organism: Limnohabitans sp. (assembly GCA_018882835.1). GTDB lineage: Bacteria > Pseudomonadota > Gammaproteobacteria > Burkholderiales > Burkholderiaceae_C > Limnohabitans. The sequence continues at coordinate 49,340 of VERE01000004.1, read as the reverse complement.
GCGGTACACCACATTGTCCAGGCGGGACTCGAGGATGAACAGCAGGTTGGCGCCGGTATTGCCCTTTTGGCGATCGGCTTCTGCAAAGTAACGGCGGAACTGACGCTCCAGCACGCCATACATGCGCTTGACCTTTTGCTTTTCACGCAACTGCAGACCGAAGTCAGAGGTGCGCTGGCCCGAGGTGCGGCCGTGCTGACCGGGCTTGGTGTCGAATTTGGCCTTGTCGCTGATGGCGCGGCGTGCGCTCTTCAGGAACAGGTCCGTGCCTTCGCGGCGGGAAAGTTTGGCCTTGGGGCCGAGGTAACGTGCCACTTGATCTTCCTTTGTGTCATCTGCCCGTCTGAACGACGAGGAGCCATCGGTATTTCACCGATGGCGGTGGGCTTGGTTGAAAATTAGATACGACGACGCTTCTGGGGGCGGCAGCCGTTGTGCGGCACCGGGGTCACGTCCGAAATCGAGTTGATTCGGATGCCCAGTGCAGCCAGCGCGCGCACAGAAGACTCGCGACCGGGGCCGGGGCCCTTGATCTCGACGTCGAGGTTCTTGATGCCTTGGTCGATCGCGGCACGGCCGGCGACTTCCGAGGCCACCTGAGCCGCGAACGGTGTGGACTTGCGTGAGCCTTTGAAGCCCTGTCCACCCGAAGAAGCCCACGACAGGGCATTGCCCTGGCGGTCGGTGATGGTGATGATGGTGTTGTTGAACGAAGCATGCACGTGTGCAATGCCATCCGCAACGTTCTTGCGGACTTTCTTGCGCACACGTTGTGCGGCGTTATTGGCGGGTGCTTTTGCCATGGTGTTCCCTCAATTATTTCTTCAGAGCGGCCGCTGCCTTGCGCGGGCCCTTGCGGGTACGTGCATTGGTACGGGTGCGCTGACCGCGCATCGGCAGGCCACGGCGATGACGGAAACCACGGTAGCAACCGATGTCCATCAAACGCTTGATGTTCATGGTGGTCTCGCGGCGCAGATCGCCTTCGATGGTGAACTGAGCGATCTGATCGCGAATCTTTTCGAGATCTCCGTCAGTCAGGTCTTTGACCTTTTTGGAATATGCAATGCCGCAGGCTTCGCAAATTTTGCGAGCGCGGGTGCGGCCAATACCGAAAATGGCGGTCAAGCCAATTTCAGCGTGTTGATGCGGCGGAATGTTGATGCCAGCGATACGTGCCATGTGCGTCCTCTTTAAACCTGTGTCAATCAGCCTTGGCGCTGCTTGTGACGGGGATCCGTGCAGATCACGCGAACCACGCCTTTACGACGGATGATCTTGCAGTTGCGGCAAATTTTCTTGACCGAAGCCGAAACTCTCATTTCATTCTCCTAACAAACCTTTGGAAAGCCACCAGGCTGTCCGTTCTTTCTTTCTCTTCGCCCCGCGCCTTACTTGGCTCGGAACACAATGCGGGCCCTGCTCAAATCGTAGGGCGTCAACTCGACTGTGACCTTGTCGCCAGGCAGGATACGGATGTAGTGCATCCGCATCTTGCCGGAGATGTGCCCCAGTACCACATGACCGTTCTCCAGCTTCACGCGGAAGGTGGCGTTGGGAAGGTTTTCAACCACCTCGCCCTGCATTTGAATGACATCGTCTTTGGCCATGTCGCTCAAGCACCCATCGTTGTTTTGAAGTTGGCTTTCTTGAGCAGCGACTCATACTGCTGGCTCATCATGTAGTTCTGTACTTGCGACATGAAGTCCATGGTCACCACCACAATGATCAGCAGAGAGGTTCCGCCAAAGTAGAAAGGCACGTTGTATTTCAGGATCAGGAATTCCGGCAGCAGGCAAACGAAGGCGATGTAGACCGCTCCCGCCAGCGTCAGGCGAACCAGAATTTTGTCGATGTAGCGCGCCGTTTGGTCGCCAGGGCGAATACCCGGAATGAAGGCGCCCGACTTCTTGAGATTGTCGGCCGTCTCACGGCTGTTGAACACCAGCGCGGTGTAGAAGAAGCAGAAGAACACAATGGCGGCGACATACAACATGATGTACACCGGCTGGCCAGGCGACAGGGCACTGGCAATGTCTTTCAGCCAACGCATGCTGTCACCGGAGCTGAACCAGCTGACCACGGTGGCCGGCAACAGAATGATGGACGAGGCAAAAATCGGGGGAATCACACCCGCCATGTTCAACTTGAGGGGCAGGTGTGACGATTGACCGCCATACACTTTGTTGCCCACCTGACGGCGTGCGTAATTGACCAGGATCTTGCGTTGGCCACGCTCCACGAAAACCACAAAGTAGGTGACCAGCACCACCAGGACCACGATGAACAAGGCCACCAGAATGCTCATGGCTCCTGTGCGAACCAGTTCCAGCAAGCCGCCCAGCGCGTTCGGCAAGCCTGCGGCAATACCGGCGAAGATCAGGATGGAAATGCCATTGCCCAGGCCCCGCTCGGTGATTTGCTCGCCAAGCCACATCAAGAACATGGTGCCAGCGGTGAGACTCACCATGGCCGTGACGCGAAAACCCAAACCAGGTGCCAGGACCAGGCCCGCCGAGGATTCCAGCGCCAGGGCAATGCCCATGGACTGAAACAGCGCCAAGCCCAGCGTGCCATAACGGGTGTACTGCGTGATCTTGCGCCGGCCAGACTCGCCTTCCTTCTTGAGCTGCTCCAGGGAGGGCAACACATAGGTCAGCAACTGCATGATGATCGACGCCGAGATGTACGGCATGATCCCCAGCGCAAACACGGTGAAGCGTGACAGGGCCCCACCCGAGAACATGTTGAACAGGTTCAGGATGCCGCCTTGCTGGCCATTGAAAAGTTGTTGCAACTGGTTGGGGTCGATGCCGGGCACCGGAATGTGCGCACCGACACGGTAAACCACAAGCGCGAGCAGCAAAAAGACGAGCCGGCGACGCAGGTCACCGTACTTGCCTGTTTTTGCGAGCGTTGCGCTGGTTGCCACAGAATCTTCCGTTCTTAAGCCAGCGAGCCGCCAGCCGCCTCGATGGCAGCCTTGGCACCCGCAGTGGCACCGACGCCGGTCAATTTGACGGCTTTGGTGAGCTCACCGGACTTGATGACTTTGACAACGCGCGCCAACTCGCCCACGAGGCCAGCGGCCTTCAGGGTCGGCAGGTCGACTTCGGCAGCGCCCAATTGCTCGAGCATGGCCAGGGTGACTTCGGCGTTGTACTTCAGCAAGTGCGACTTGAAGCCGCGCTTGGGCAGACGACGCTGCAGAGGCATCTGACCGCCTTCGAAGCCAACTTTGTGGTAGCCGCCAGCACGCGATTTTTGACCTTTGTGGCCACGACCTGCCGTCTTGCCCAGGCCAGAGCCAATGCCACGGCCAACGCGACGCTTGGCGTGCTTGGCGCCGGCAGCGGGTTTGAGGTTATTGAGTTCCATCTTCAACCTTTACAGCACTTTGACCAGGTAGCTGATCTTGTTGATCATGCCGCGCACGGCCGGGGTGTCTTCGAGCTCGCTCACGCTGTTGACACCACGCAGGCCCAGGCCACGCACGGTGGCGCGATGGGATTCTTTGGTGCCGATAGGGCTGCGAACCAGTTGGACTTTGATTTTTGCTTGGGTGGTCATCTCGGGCTCCCGAATCAGACGAAGAGTTCTTCGACCGTCTTGCCGCGCTTGGCCGCCACTTCCGAAGCCGTGGTCGACTTGGTGAGCGCGTCAAAGGTGGCACGAACCATGTTGTAGGGGTTGGACGATCCATGGCTCTTGGCCACGATGTCCGTGATGCCCATCACTTCGAAGACGGCGCGCATCGGGCCGCCGGCGATGATGCCGGTACCCTTGGGGGCCGGGGCCATCATCACAACGGCTGCACCGTGGTGACCGGTCACGTTGTGGTGGATGGTGCCGTTTTTGAGCGACACCTTGGTCATGTTGCGGCGGGCTTCTTCCATGGCCTTCTGCACAGCAGCCGGCACTTCTTTGGATTTGCCCTTGCCCATACCGACGCGGCCATCGCCATCACCGACCACGGTCAACGCTGCGAAACCAAGAATACGGCCACCCTTGACCACCTTGGTGACGCGGTTCACCGCGATCATCTTTTCGCGCATACCGTCGTCACGACTGTCGTCTTGCACTTTAGCTTGAACTTTTGCCATGTTATTTTCCGATCTGCTTAGAACTGCAAGCCAGCTTCACGCGCGGCTTCGGCCAACGCCTTGACGCGACCGTGGTAGGCGAAACCTGAGCGGTCGAACGCGACCTTCTCAACGCCAGCTGCCTTGGCTTTTTCTGCAATGCGCTTGCCAATCAAGGTGGCTGCGGCGGTGTTGCCACCTTTGCCCGAAGCGCCCAGGTCCTTGCGGACTTCGGCTTCGGCTGTGGAAGCGGCTGCCAGCACTTTGCTGCCATCGCCAGAAATGACGCTGGCGTAGATGTGCAGGTTGGTGCGGTTCACCATCAGGCGTGCAACGCCCTGGGTGGCAATGCGGATGCGGGTCTGACGGGCCCGGCGAAGACGCTGCTCTTTTTTGGTCAACATGTTGCAGCTCCTTATTTCTTCTTGGTCTCTTTGATCGTGATCTTCTCGTCCGCGTAGCGGATGCCTTTGCCCTTGTAGGGCTCGGGCGGGCGAATTGCACGAATCTCAGCGGCCACCTGACCCACGCGCTGACGGTCAGCACCCTTGATCAGAATTTCAGTCGGTGCGGGCGTCTCGACCTTGATGCCAGCGGGCATGTCGATGTTGACGGGATGAGAGAAACCCACCGCCAGGTTCAGCTTGGCGCCTTGAGCCTGGGCTTTGTAGCCCACGCCCACCAAGGACAGCTTCTTCTCGAAGCCCTTGGTCACACCCACCACCATGTTGTTCACCAACTGGCGCAGCGTGCCGCTCATGGCATTTGCTTCGCGAGACTCGTTGGCGGGCACGAAGGTCAGCTTGCCGCCTTCGTTGAGCACCGTTACCAGGGCGCTGGAGGCCACGCTAAGGGTGCCGCCGGCACCTTTCACGCTGATCTGGTCTTCCTTGATGGACACATCCACGCCTTGCGGGATGGTCACAGGCATTTTTCCTACTCGGGACATTTCGTCTCTCCTGCCATTAAGCGACGTAGCACAACACTTCGCCACCGACACCGGTTGCGCGTGCTTTGCGGTCGGTCATCACGCCCTTGGGCGTGGTGACGATGGCCACGCCCAGGCCATTCATGACCTGAGGAATGGCGTCGCGGCCCTTGTACACACGCAAGCCGGGACGGCTCACGCGCTCGATACGCTCGATGACCGGACGGCCAGCGTAGTACTTCAGGGTGATTTCGAGTTCGTTCTTGCCGGACTCGGATTTGACTTGGAAGCCGTCGATGTAGCCCTCGTCCTTCAGCACTTGCGCGATGGCGATCTTCACTTTGGAAGACGGCACCAAGACGGTGGGCTTGGCCACCATTTGCGCATTGCGAATACGGGTCAGCAGGTCGGCGATGGGATCACTCATGCTCATGTTGAATCTCTCCTGCCTGATTACCAGCTGGCCTTGGTGATGCCGGGAATGTTGCCTTCGAAGGCGAGTTCACGGATCTTGGCGCGGCCGAGGCCGAACTGACGGAAGGTGCCACGCGGACGACCGGTGATCTCGCAGCGGTTGCGCTGGCGAGTCGGGTTCGCGTTGCGGGGAAGCTTCTGCAAACCCAGACGGGCAGCAGCACGCTCTTCATCGCTGCGCTTGGCATCGTTGGCGATGGCTTTCAGTTCCGCGTATTTCTTCGCGTACTTGGCCACCAGTTTTTCACGCTTGAGCTCGCGCTCGATCAAAGCTACTTTAGCCACGTGCCACCTCAGTTCTTGAACGGGAAACGGAAGCCCGCGAGGAGTGCCTTGCACTCGTCATCGGTCTTGGCCGTCGTGGTGATGCTGATGTTGAGACCGCGCAAGGCATCAACCTTGTCGTACTCGATCTCAGGGAAAATGATCTGCTCTTTGACGCCGATGTTGTAGTTGCCACGGCCATCAAACGCACGACCCGAGATACCACGGAAGTCACGCACACGGGGCAATGCCACGGTGACGAAACGGTCGAGGAATTCGTACATGCGAACGCCACGCAGCGTCACCATGCAGCCAATGGCCTGGCCCTCACGGATCTTGAAACCTGCGATGGCTTTCTTGGCCTTGGTCACCACCGGCTTTTGGCCAGCAATCTTGGTCAGGTCGCCCACGGCATTGTCCATGACCTTTTTATCGGCCACCGCCTCGCTCACGCCCATGTTCAGGGTGATCTTGGTCAGGCGCGGCACCTCCATGGGTGACTTGTAGCCGAACTTGGCGGTCAACTCGGGGACCACCTTCTCACGATAGTGTTGTTGCAGTCGTGCCATGGTCATGCCGCCTTGATTTCTTCGCCATTGGACTTGTAGACGCGAACTTTCTTGCCATCGGCAAGCAGTTTGACGCCCACGCGGTCAGCCTTGCCAGTGGCGGCGTTGTAGATCGCCACGTTGGACTGATGGATTGGCATGGCCTTTTCGACGATGCCACCGGTGGTACCGGCCATCGGGTTGGGCTTGGTGTGCTTCTTGACCAGGTTGACGCCTTCCACCAGGAGGTGGTCGTCATCCTTGCGCAGCGTGACGACGCCACGCTTGCCTTTGTCACGCCCAGCGAGGACGATGACTTGGTCGCCTTTGCGAATCTTGTTCATGGACAGTCCTTACAGAACTTCAGGCGCCAGGGACACGATCTTCATGAAGCGCTCGGTACGCAATTCACGCGTCACGGGGCCGAAGATGCGGGTGCCGATCGGCTCCAGCTTGTTATTGAGCAACACGGCGGCGTTGCCATCGAATTTGACGAGCGAGCCATCGCCGCGGCGAATGCCCTTGGCCGTGCGAACGACCACAGCGCTATAGACCTCGCCTTTTTTGACGCGGCCACGCGGTGCGGCTTCTTTGATGCTCACCTTGATGATGTCGCCAACGCTTGCATAGCGACGCTTGGAACCGCCGAGCACCTTGATGCACAGGACGGACTTCGCGCCGGTGTTGTCGGCAACCTCTAACCGAGATTCAGTCTGGATCATTTCAATTTATTCCCAACTTGTATCAGGGGTTATTCCTGATCAGTCTTGGTCCCGTCATCCTCGCAGCGAACCACTCGCCGCGACTCTGTTAGGGGAGAAACTCCGCTTTTTAAGTGCGGAGCCTGCGATTATGGCATGACTTTACGGCCAGGTCAAACGCGTTGCGCATCGCTACAAAAGAAATGGCGTCAAGAGGCCACTTGTTAACCCAAAAGGTAACTTTTTGCCAGGCGTTGAAAGTCTTCCAGCGCGACATGCTCGCAACCCTCCTCCTGAAGCAGGGCTGCCACCCTGGGCGCAACGGTTTGTGCCGCCTGGGCGTCCAGAAACAACAAACGTGATCGACGCGCCAGCACATCCTCGACCGTGCGCGCCATTTCGTAGCGCACGGCAAAGCGGACCATGGCCTCCGTCAGGCCGGGCGCGAGCTCGCATGCATGCCCTGGCATTTGCGCCAGCACACTTTGCTCGGCGCCGTACAGGTGCGGGCCGGGTGCTTGCGTGAGCGAGACCGGCGCTTGCGGGGATGAGGTCGTATCACCGGGCGGCGCATCGGCGGGCATCGCCAGGGCCGATGCGGGCAACAAATCCGCCTCGACCGCATGCCGCAACACATCTTCTGCAATGGCGCGGTAAGTGGTCCACTTGCCGCCACTCACGTGAAGCATGCCCTCTGAGCCGATGTCGATCCAATGTTCACGACTGAGCTGGCGCGTCATGGCTGGTTGCGTGGCCGCTTGCGGCCGAATCAAGGGCCGCAATCCGACCCACACACTTCGCACATCGGCAAGCAAGGGCTTGCGTCGCAAAACGCGCCCCGCCTCGCGCAGGATGAACTCGATCTCTTCTTCCAGGGCCTGCGGCTCACGCGGCAAATCCTGTCGCGGGGTGTCGGTGGTTCCCAAAATCACCTTGCCCAACCAGGGCACTGCAAAAAGAACGCGGCCGTCTTCCGTGCGCGGCACCAGCAAAGCTTGCGTTCCAGCCAGAAAGTGGGCATCGACCACCAGGTGCACACCCTGGCTGGGTGCCACCATGGGGGTGTCTTTCGGACGAAATTGGTCCACCCACACGCCTGTTGCGTTGACCACACAGGCGGCGCGCAACGCCAAGGCCTGGCCGCTTTCTTCATCCTGCGCTTGCACGCCCACCACCCGGCCCTGGTCGTACAGCAGGTGCTGGACAGCACAATGGTTCAGCACGCAAGCGCCCGCAGCCGTGGCCTCGCGCGCGAGTTCAACGGCAAAGCGGGCATCGTCAAATTGACCATCCCAGTATTGCACGCCACCCCACAAACCCTGAGCCTGCACCCCAGGCAAATGCTGACGCGTTTGCGCAGCACTGAGCCAGCGGGTTGGCCCCAAAGCATCGGCCCCTGCGAGCCAATCGTAAAGCTTCAACCCAATGCCATAGAACAGCGGCTGCCACCAGCGGTAAGCCGGCAAGACAAAAGCCAGCGGCTGGGCCAGGTGGGGCATGGCTTTCAGCATGAGACGCCGCTCATGCAAGGCTTCTCGCACCAGGCTCAAGTGGCCTTGCGCCAAGTAACGCACGCCCCCATGCACCAGCTTGGTCGAGCGTGACGAAGTGCCCTTGGCAAAATCGTGGGACTCCAGCAAAGCCACGCGCAGGCCTCGGCGTGCAGCCGAGACGGCCACGCCCAAACCGGTGGCGCCGCCACCGATCACCAAGACATCAAAAGACGGCACGCTGCGCAAGCGAGCCAACAAGTCAGAGCGACGCAATTCGGACACAAGGGACCTTCATTTCGCCCAGGCACGCGACCGCGCAACCGCCTCACGCCAGCGCGCCTGCTTGCCCTCGCGCCAGGCGGCATTGGCGCGTGGCTCAAAGCGGCGATCCACCTGCCAGCAAGCGGCAATGTCTTCGGCCCCGGACCACACACCCACCGCCAGCCCCGCCAAAAAAGCCGCGCCCAAGGCCGTGGTCTCGGTGTTGGTAGGCCGAACGACTGGCACGCCCAGCACATCAGCCTGCATTTGCATCAACAGGTTGTTGCGGCTGGCACCGCCGTCCACGCGCAGCTCGCTCAAGGGCAGACCGCTGTCTTGCGCCATGGCATGGAACACATCCGCACTTTGTAAGCAGATGGCTTCCAGCGCCGCCCGTGCGATGTGGGCGCGCGTCGTGCCTCGGGTCATGCCCACCAAGGCGCCGCGGGCATGGCCATCCCAGTCCGGCGCCCCCAGGCCGGCAAATGCCGGCACGAGGTAGACATCGCCCGTGTCTTCAACCGAAGCGGCCAGAGCCTCGACCTCGTGGGCGTGCTCGATGAGCTGCAAGCCATCGCGCAGCCACTGCACTGTGGCACCCGCCATGAAGACCGAGCCCTCAAGGGCATAGCAGGCGGGGGCCGGGCCCTGCCATGCCACCGTGGTGATCAGTTGGTGCTGGCTTGAAACCGCCGCACGCCCGGTGTTCATCAACATGAAACAGCCTGTGCCATAGGTATTTTTGGCCATGCCCGGCGCAAAGCAAGCCTGCCCAAAGGTGGCCGCCTGCTGGTCACCGGCCACTCCGGCAATCGGCAACGCAGCCCCCAGAACGGCAGCATCTGCCTCGGCCATGATGCCGCTGGAGGGCCGGACTTGCGGCAACACGGCGGCAGGAATGCGAAACAGGCGCAACAAGGCGGGGTCCCAGGCCAAGGTGTGCAGATTGAACAGCAAAGTGCGCGACGCGTTGCTGACATCGGTCACATGGCTTCGACCGCCGGTCAGGTTCCAGATCAACCAGCTGTCCACCGTGCCAAAGGCCAGTTCGCCAGCCTCGGCGCGCGCGCGCGCACCCGGCGTGTGGTCCAACAACCAGGCCAGCTTGGTCCCGGAAAAGTAGGCGTCCAGCACCAGGCCCGTCTTGCGCTGGATCAGCGCCGCATGGCCTTGCGCACGCAAATCATCGCAAACCGCCGCCGTGCGGCGGTCTTGCCAGACGATCGCGGGGGCCACCGGCTGCCCGGTACGGCGGTCCCACAGCACGGTGGTCTCGCGCTGGTTGGTCACCCCGATGGCCCGAATGCTGTGCATCGGGACACCCGCTTTGGCCACCGCTTCACGGGCCACAGCCAGCTGGGTTTGCCAGATCTCCAGGGGGTCGTGCTCAACCCACCCCGGTTGAGGGAAAATCTGACGGAATTCCCGCTGGGCTGTTGCCACGACCCGCGCATCTGAGTCCACCACCAGTGCGCGCGAACTGGTGGTACCTTGGTCCAACGTGAGGATGTACTTCATAGCAACAGATTACCAAACTTCTTCACTGGCTTGGAAAGGATTGACATGCACCCCCACATCGCATTCATTGGCGGCGGCAACATGGCCAGTGCCCTGATTGGCGGACTCCTTCAGCAAGGCACGCCCGCCCACCAGATTCAGGTGGTCGAGCCTTTCGATGAGGCGCGCACACGCTTGCAGTCGCAGTTTGGCGTGGTCAGTTTGGCCTCAGCCACTGCCGCACTGGCGCAAGCCAACCTGGTGATCTGGGCGGTGAAGCCGCAAGTGTTCAAGGAAGCCGCTGCCCCCGTGGCGCCCCACACCCGTCAGGCCCTGCATCTGAGCGTGGCCGCTGGCATTCGCAGCGACAGCATGGCGGTCTGGCTGGACACACAGCGTATTGTGCGCGCCATGCCCAATACCCCAGCCTTGGTCGGTTTGGGGCAAACCGGCCTGTTTGCCCGCAGTGGTGTCTCCAACGAGGACCGCAGCCTGATTGAAACTGTTATTCGCAGCACAGGCGAATGCCTGTGGGTGAGCGCCGAGCCTTTGTTGGACGCGGTCACCGCCCTGTCCGGCTCGGGCCCGGCTTATGTGTTCTTTTTCATCGAGGCCATGTGTCGCGCCGGCGAAGCCATGGGACTCTCAGCAGAGCAAGCCCACCAGCTGGCCGTGGGTACCTTTGTCGGTGCTGCCGCGCTGGCACGCAGCAGCACGGAAAGCCCGGCCGTCTTGCGCCAGCGGGTCACTTCCAAAGGCGGCACCACCTATGCAGCCATCTCTGCCATGGAGCAAGCACAAATGGGCACCTTGTTTGAGAAAGCTTTAGAAGCCGCCCGTGCCCGCGCTGTTGAATTGGGGGATGAATTCGGCCATTGAAACGCATTTGTAAAGCGGCTCGCAACCGTTGCGCTTGGTGCGACAATAGTCACGCTATTTTTTTGGAAACCTCACAACATGAACAAGCCTCTGACCTCCTTGGTAAGCGCTGTCGCCTTGGCGCTGCCCCTGTCGGTGATGGCCCAGGCCGCCGCCCCGGTGGTACCTGCCATGCCCGCCGCACCTGCTTCGCCGGTCACCCCGGCCGTTGCCCCTGCAGCCGCAGCTGCACCCGCAGCCAAAGCCGACACGGCTCCCGCACCAAAGGCCGAGAAGAAAGCCGACAAGAAAGCGAAAAAGGCCAAGAAAAAGAAGGCCAAAAAAGCCAAGTCTCAATGACCTCGACGGACCCGCTCTGAGCGGGTCTTTTTTTGCCTGCGCAGACTCAGCCGCGCAACGCGTAGCCCAAGGCAATGCCAGCAAAAAGAGTGGCACCCAGCCAATGGTTCAAGCGAAACGCCTTGAAACAATCGGCGCGCTCGCGAAGGCGAATCAAACGGAAATGCCACAAAGCCTGCAAAGCTGCCAGGGCCAGACTTGCCGCAAAGGGCCAGCCCAAGGAGGCCGGTGACAGCAGCCATGCCAGGCTGAGAAGATGAACGGCATAAAACCCCATCACGGCAGCCACGTCGTGTTCGCCCAGTGTGATGGCCGAGGTTTTCATGCCGATGCGCAGGTCGTCGTCCCGATCGACCATGGCGTATTCGGTGTCATAGGCCAAGACCCAAAACAGGTTGCTTGACAACAGCAGCCAACCCAGCGCGGGAATCGCCTGCCAAATGCCCGCCAGGCTCCACTCGCCCCCCCTGACGGCAGCAAAAGCCATGGGTATGCCAAAGCTGAACGCCACCCCCAGCACGGCTTGCGGCATGGACACCACGCGCTTGGCAAAAGGGTAGACCAAGGTGACGGCCAAGGCCGCAAAAGACCATGCCACCGCGACGCGGTTCGTGGTCAGCACCAAAGCAAATGCACACAGCGCCAGAACCGCCCCGACGAGCAGGGCCTCCTTCACGGAAACAGCACCGCGGGTGACCGGACGCTGCGCGGTGCGCTTCACGTGCTTGTCGAAATCGCGGTCGGCGACGTCATTGATGCAGCAGCCGGCGCTGCGCATCAGCACCGTTCCCAGGACAAACACGGTCAGCAAGTGCCATCCGGGCCAGCCTTCGGCCGCCACCCACAAGGCCGACAAAGAAGGCCACAACAACAGCAGCCAGCCCGCGGGGCGGTCCCAGCGAATCAGGTCAAGGTAGAGCGCCAAGCGGCCAGGGCCGAGAGACGAGGGCATGGACTTTTCGCTCATGACAAACGCTGAACCCCCGGGAGTTCGCATGCATAGACGGCGTTGCGCAAGGCCGCAATGGCCTCGTAGCGGGTGAAGCTGCGCCGCCAGGCCAGCACCACGCGGCGCATCGGTGGGCGATCGTCACCGTCCACGATCGGCAGGTAACGGACATAGGTTTCCACGTCTTTCTTGCGCTTCGTCCTGGACTGCAGGGCTTCTTTGGGCACGCTCAGGCGAGGCACCAGGGTCACCCCCATACCGGCGGCCACCATGTGCTTGATGGTTTCCAGCGAGGACCCTTCGAAACTTCTGCGAATGCCTTCTGCGTTGCTGGAAAAACGCGCAAACTCCGGACAAACCTCCAACACATGGTCGCGAAAACAATGGCCTGTGCCCAACAGCAACATGGTTTCCGACTTGAGCGCTTCGGCGCTCACCTGGTCCAGTTGGGCAAAAGCATGCGAGCTGGGCACTGCAGCCATGAATGGCTCGTCGTAGAGCAAGGCCGTGGCCAGACCCGTGTCAGGGAAGGGCTCGGCCATGATGGCGCAATCGATTTCGCCGGTACGCAGCATCTCCAGCAATTTGACGGTGAAGTTCTCCTGCAATATCAAGGGCATCTGAGGCGTCCTGGCGATGGCGTTTCGGACCAGGTCGGGCAGCAGGTAAGGGCCAATGGTGTAGATGACGCCAAGCCGCAACGGCCCAGCCAGCGGGTCTTTGCCGCGCTTGGCAATTTCCTTGATGTTGGCCGCCTGCTCCAGCACACTTTGCGCCTGACGCACGATTTCATCGCCCAGGGCGGTCAGCGCCACTTCATTGGCGCTGCGCTCAAACAGCTTCAGCTCGAGCTCGTCTTCCAGTTTTTTGATGGCCACGGACAAGGTGGGTTGCGACACATGGCAAGCCTCTGCCGCGCGGCCGAAGTGCTTTTCACGGGCCACAGCAACGATGTATTTCAGTTCGGTCAGGGTCATGGAGGGGTCCTTGATGCCTGGTCAGGCTTTCAGGTAGTCCGATTTTCCACCCAACCAGCGACTCAGGTGTTGCTGCGCCTTCTCGGGATAGCGCGCCAGCATCAAGGGCGCGCAGCGACGGGCCCAGTCCAGCCAGTCCTGGTCGGTGTCCAGGTCGGCAAAACGCAGCAAGGGGGCGCCCGACTGGCGCGCGCCCAGGAACTCACCCGGGCCGCGAATCTCCAAGTCGCGTCGGGCGATTTCAAAGCCATCGTGGGTTTCCACCATGGCCCGCAAGCGCTCCCGCGCGGTCTCGCTCAAACGCCCGTGCTCGCCTGTCGAATACATCAGCACGCAGGCCGAGGCCGCGGCACCGCGACCGACGCGACCGCGCAGTTGGTGCAGTTGGCTGAGGCCAAAACGTTCGGCATGGTCGATCACCATCAACGAGGCATTGGGCACATCCACACCCACCTCGATCACGGTGGTGCTCACCAGCACCGCCATGTCACCCGAGGTGAAGGCCGCCATCACTTGCTTTTTGTCGGCCTCGTTCATGCGCGAGTGCAACAGCCCCACCTGCGGCGCCTTCGCCTGCCCCGCCCCCAGGGCCTCACGGAGCAAGGCGTGGGTTTCGGTGGCATTGCTCAGGTCCAGGGCTTCGCTTTCCTCGATCAATGGGCAGACCCAGTAGACCTGCCGACCTGCCGCCACCTGGGTGCGAATACGGTCAATGATCTCGTCGCGGCGGGTGTCCGAAACGACTTTGGTCACCACCGGGGTTCGCCCGGGGGGCAGGGCGTCGATGGTCGACACGTCCAGGTCTGCGTAGTAGCTCATGGCCAGGGTTCTTGGAATCGGCGTCGCGCTCATCATCAGCAAATGCGGCTCGCAGGTCGCGCCGTCAGCCCCCTCGGCCAGCGTCTTGCTGCGCAACGCCAAACGCTGCGCCACGCCAAAGCGGTGTTGTTCATCGATGATGGCCAACGCCAGAGACTTGAACTGCACCTGCTCTTGAATGACCGCATGCGTGCCCACCACCAAAGCGGCCTCGCCACTGGCAATCAGGGCCTGCATCTGCTGCCGATCTTTCTTTTTTTGGCTGCCGGTCAGCCAGGCCACGCGCCATCCCTGCGGCAGCAGCAAAGGCTCGAGCCAGCCAATCAATTTTCTGAAATGCTGCTCGGCCAAAATCTCGGTCGGTGCCATCAAGGCGCACTGCCAGCCGGCCGCCATGCACTGGGCTGCTGCCATGGCGGCCACCACGGTTTTGCCGGAACCAACATCGCCTTGCAACAACCTGTGCATCGGCACGGGGCGCGCCAGGTCGCGCGCAATTTCTTCCACCACCCGGCGCTGCGCCGCGGTCAATTCGAAAGGAAGAGCCGCCAGCAGTTGAGCTGGCAGGGCGTGCGCCTGTGACTGAATCGGCAGCACGGGGGCACGCAACACGGCTCGCTCTTGCTTGGACCGGGCTTGTGACAGCTGCTGCGCCAGCAATTCCTCGGCTTTCAGCCGTTGCCATGCCGGGTGGGTTCGGTCTTCCAGCTGCGCCCAGGAAAGATCGGGCGTGGGGTTGTGCAAAAACTGTAAGGCACGCACCAAAGGCCAGGTCCCGGGCATGGCCATGTCCGGCGGCACCGTCTCATCAAACGCCCCTTCGCGCACAGCGCGCGACAAACCGCTGAGCACGGCTTTGCGCAAATAGGCTTGGGGCAGGCCCGCCGAGGAGGGATAGACGGGGGTCAAAGCGGTCGGTAGCGGCCCGCCCGCCTTTTGAAAATGTGGATGCATCAGGGTGCGCCCCATGAAGCCGCCCTGGATTTCACCCCGAATTCTCAGGCGCTGGCCCACAGCCAGGGCTTTTTGTTGCGATGGGTAAACATTGAAAAAACGCAGGGTGCAGGTGTCTGTGCCATCGTCCACGACCACCACCAGTTGCCGCCGGGGTCCGTGGCTCACTGACTGAGAGACCACCGTGGCTTCAAATTGCACGGTGTCGCCATCGCGGGCGGCTTTCAGGTTGGTGAGGCGGGTCTCATCCTCGTAGCGCAGGGGCAAATGCAAGGCCAGATCCACGTCACGCACCAGGCCCAGCTTGCGCATGGCCTTTTGGGGAGCCGACAGGGGTTTGTTCTCGGTCATGCACCCATTGTGCACGCGCCGTCAGGCACTGACCGACGCTTCCATGGCGGTCTCCATCAAATAGAACATCTCGTAAACGGTCAATCCCAGCGCGTTGGCCATCACCTCGATCGCATTCAAGGTGGGGTTGGCCTGGCCATTCTCGACCCGGCTCAGGTAGGTTTGGTAAAAGCCACAACGCTCGCTGAATTCGACCTGCGTCAAGCCTTGCGCCTTTCGCAAGGCGCGAATGTTTTGACCAAACGACAAACTGAGCGACGAAGACACGCCCAGAAATGTCTCCAATTTGTGGTAATTCACATACACACTAATTCACATATGCAACCCTTAATCATTCAATTATTTAAGTAATCAGTTGTTTTTTCTTATAAACAGGTCATTCTGTTGTGCCCTCGCTGGCGTTGGCCCATGCGACGCAGGGCAGCGCCTACTTTGAGCGCGGCAGAGGAGAGCAAAGTGTCTGCCCCTCGCGTGCCACAATCCGGTTTTTGCCAACTTGGAACGGGCCTGTTCAGCCCTCAAGACCATGACCCTCGAATCTGGTGTCGCACACGCCTACAAACTCAGTGATTTTGACTTTCACCTGCCCGATGAGTTGATCGCGCAGCACCCTGCCGCCGAACGCAGCGCCTCGCGCTTGTTGGATGGCCGCCAAGCCCCCCCCGTTGACCGGATTTTTCGGGAACTGCCGAGTCTGCTGGATCCCGGTGACCTGCTGGTCTTCAATGACACCGAAGTGGTCAAGGCACGCCTGTTTGGCGAAAAGCCCACGGGCGGCAAATTGGAGTTGCTGGTGGAGCGTGTGCTGACGCACCATGAGGTGGTGGCACACATGAAGGTGAGCAAAAAGCCCCCTGTTGGCACGGTGCTGGCCATGCAGGGCGGCTTTGAGGCCAAGCTGTTAGGGCGCTGGCCGGACGACAACGGCAGCTTGTTTCATTTTGCGTTCAGCGACGAGCCCCATGCGCTGATGGCCGCCCACGGCCATGTGCCCTTGCCGCCCTACATCGCGCACAGTGACTCGGCCGAGGATGTCGCGCGTTACCAAACCGTTTTTGCCAAACACCCGGGCGCCGCTGCGGCACCCACGGCGGCCCTGCATTTTGACCAAGGCGTGCTGGCGGCTTTGACGGCGCGCGGCGTGCCTCAGGCCAGCGTCACCCTGCACGTGGGTGCCGGCACCTTCCAGCCCGTCAAGACCGAGAATTTGGCCGAGCACAAGATGCACAGCGAGTGGTACCGCATTCCCCCTGAAACCCTGCAAGCCATCGAAGCTTGCCAGCAACGCGGCGGTCGGGTGGTGGCCGTGGGCACGACCACCGTGCGCACGCTGGAGTCTTGGGCACAAACCGGTCAGACAACCGCCGACACCCACATTTTCATCACGCCGGGCTTTGCCTTTCAGGTGGTCGACCGCCTGATCACCAACTTCCATTTGCCCAAAAGCACCTTGCTGATGCTGGTGAGTGCCTTCACCGGCTTTGACACCATGCACGCGCTGTACCGCCATGCCATTGAACAGCGTTACCGTTTTTTCAGCTATGGCGATGCCATGCTGCTCGACCGAAAGAAGCCCCATGCTGCACTTTGAATTGCTCAAAACCGAGGGCCTGGCCCGGCGCGGCCGCCTGACGCTGAACCACGGCGTGGTGGAAACGCCCATCTTCATGCCGGTGGGCACCTACGGCACCGTCAAAGGCGTGATGCCGCGTAGCCTGGAGGAAATGCAGGCGCAGATCATTCTGGGCAACACCTTTCACTTGTGGATGCGCCCGGGCCTGGACATTGTCAAAAGCTTTGGCGGCTTGCATGGCTTTGAGCAGTGGCACAAACCCATCCTGACCGACAGCGGCGGCTTTCAAGTGTGGTCGCTCGGCGAGATGCGCAAGATCTCGGAGGAAGGCGTGCGCTTTGCCTCGCCGGTGAACGGCGACAAGCTGTTCCTGACCCCCGAGATCAGTATGCAAATTCAAACCGTGCTCAACAGCGACATCGTGATGCAATTCGACGAGTGCACGCCTTACGACACCCAGGGCCACATCACCACCGAGGCCGAGGCGCGCAGTTCCATGGCATTGAGCCTGCGCTGGGCTCAGCGGTGCCAGGCTGAGTTCGCCAAGCTGCACAACCCGAACGCGTTGTTTGGCATCGTGCAAGGCGGCATGTTCGAGCACCTGCGGGAAGAATCGCTGGCCGCCTTGGTGGACATGAACTTCCCTGGCTATGCCGTGGGCGGGGTCAGCGTGGGCGAGCCCAAGGAAGACATGTTGCGCATCATGGCGCACACCCCGCACCGGCTCCCGGCAAACAAACCCCGCTACCTGATGGGCGTGGGCACGCCCGAAGACCTGGTCGAGGGCGTGCGCAACGGGGTGGACATGTTTGACTGCGTCATGCCCACCCGCAATGCGCGCAATGGACATTTGTTCACCCGCTTTGGCGACCTGAAAATTCGCAACGCCCGACACAAAACCGATGCCGGCCCGCTGGACCCCACTTGCAGCTGCTACACCTGTGCCGGCTACACCCGCCCCGACGGCAGCGTCAGCGGTGGGTTCAGCCGCGCTTACCTGCACCATTTGGACCGCTGCGGCGAAATGCTGGGGCCCATGCTGGCCACTCTCCACAACTTGCACTACTACCTGAACCTGATGAAGGAAGTGCGTGCCGCGTTGGACGCCGGCCAACTCGCTGCCTTTTCCCAGCAATTCCGATCGGACCGCGCGCGCGGCGTTTAAAGCTTCGTGCACAATGGGTCTTTCCTACTGACTTTTGTTGAGAAAGGTTGACCCCATGCGTTTGCATCCCGCTCTGATCGCCACCCTTGCCACTGTGACCCTGGTCACCGGCGTGCATGCCCAGACCCTGGACAAAGTGAAGTCCAGTGGCACCATCACCCTGGCCTACCGCGAGTCGTCCATTCCGTTCTCTTACCTGGGTGGCGATGGCCAGCCGGTGGGTTTTGGCTGGGAAATCTGCAACAAGATCGTCGACCAGGTAAAGAAGGCCACCGGCCGCAACGACCTGAAGATCGCCACCCAGGCCGTCACCTCGCAAAACCGCATCCCGCTGTTGAGCAATGGCACCATCGATATCGAATGCGGCTCCACCACCAACAACAGCGAGCGCGCCAAACAAGTGGCCTTTGCCACCAATTATTTCTATACCGGCACGCGACTGCTGGTGAAATCGGGCTCGCCGGTGAAAAGCGTGGCCGATCTCAAGGGCAAAAAAGTGGTGAGCACCACCGGCACCACCAACTTCCAGATCCTGCGCAAACTCAATGCCGACCAGAACCTGAACTTTGAATTGATCGGCGCCAAAGACCACGCCGAATCGGCCCTGCTGGTGCAGCAAGGCCGCGCCGACGCCTTCGGCATGGACGACATCCTGCTGTACGGCATTCGCGCCAGCGCACCCAACCCGGCCGAGTTGGCGGTGGTGGGCGAGTCGATTCAGGTCGAGCCCTACGCCATCATGCTGCGCAAGGACGACCCCAGCTTCAAAAAACTGGTGGACGACACCCTGGCCGCGCTGATCAAGAGCGGCGAGTTTGAGGCCCTTTACAAGAAGTGGTTTCAGTCGCCCATCCCGCCCAAGGGCATCAACCTGAACGCGCCCATGAGCAAGGAGCTTCAGGACAACCTGAAGGCCTTGTCGGACAAACCGGCAACCTGAGGCTCAGGCTTTCTTCCCAGGCAGCTCAATGCCTGGGAAGATTTTGATCACGGCGCTGTCGTCCTCTCGCGCGTAGCCCGCCGTCGAGGCCTGCATGAACATCTGGTGCGCCGTGCTTGACAGCGGCAAGGGAAATTTGCTGGCACGCGCCGTGTCCAACACCAATCCCAGGTCCTTGACAAAAATATCGACCGCCGACAAGGGCGTGTAATCGCCCGCAAGCACATGGGCCATGCGGTTCTCGAACATCCAGCTGTTGCCCGCGCTGTTCGTGATCACCTCGTACAAGGCCTCCGGTGCGACGCCCTCGCGAATCCCCAAGGCCATGGCTTCGGCAGCCGCCGCAATGTGAACGCCAGCCAGCAGTTGATTGATGATTTTGACCTTGCTGCCAGCGCCGGCACTATCGCCCAGCTTGTAGACCTTGGCAGCCATGGCGTGGAGCAACGGCTCGGTCAGGGCATAGGCTTCGGGACGGGCTGCCGTCATCATGGTCATTTCACCGCTGGCCGCGCGGGCGGCGCCGCCTGAAATGGGTGCATCCACATAAAGCAAACCCAGCGCCTTCAAACGCGCCTCCAAGCCAATGGACACATTGGGGTCGACGGTGGAGCACATGACGAACACGCTGCCTTTTTTCATCGTGGCGGCACAGCCGCTGCCGTCGCCCTGTGGGCCGAACAAAACGGCTTCGGTCTGGGCCGCATTGACCACCACGGATATCACCACATCACAGGCCGCGCCCAGCTCGGCCAGGGTGGCGCAAGCGGTGCCGCCGTCCTTGGCGAACTGCTGTGCAACTTCCAACCGGATGTCGTACACATGCACATCGTGGCCGGCACGACGCAAGGATTTCGCCATGCCACTGCCCATGGCGCCCAGGCCAATCAAGCCCACTTTGGTAACGCTTGTCATTCAGATGCTTTCATTCAGAGGATGTGAACACCGTCAACACGCCGGTGTAGCCGTACAAATTTTGGTGCGCGATTTCACCGCTTGCAAAAAAACCCACCAAGGGTACATCACCCAAGGCCCGCCGAACCCATTGCAGCTCGGCGCTGGGCGCGCCGAAATGCGGCCCGCCGCGCCCGGCACAGCTGACATAAATGGCGCCGGCCATGCGCCTGGAAGGGTGAGGTTGCGACAACGCACTGGGCAGGAGTGCCTCCGCCAGGTCGGCCGTCATTTCTTCGGGCTCCAGGGCTTCGCGAATTTCGGCGCCAATGCGCATCAAATCGGCGCGCGCTGCTGCGGTGTGGCGTTGGCAAAACGTCAGGCGCATGCCAGGGGTGACCTGTTGGCCTATCGCCACGCCCTGTCGCCCTGGATCCAGGCCAATGATGTGGCGCACCAGCACCGCCTCGTCAAATTCCCCGGTCTGGCGCACCGGCTTGTGCTGCGCCTGGGTCAAGCCCACCAAGGTGGCACGCACCTTGGCCAAGGCGGGCCGAGGCTCGTCCAGACTGATTTGCAAATCACGCAAAAGCACCGCCAGCGCCGGCTCACCGTCCAGCGCCAGCACCACATGGCCCTCGGCCTCGGTGATCTCGTGCACGGGCGATACCGGCAAGCAACCTTGGGTGACGCGCGACAACAAGTGCACTTCGGGCCCGAAAGCCACGCCACTCAAGCCACCGTGAAACACGCCACTGGCAGCGCCTTGCCCCGGTAAATTGCCCTGACCGGCAAGGGAAAACTGCAAAGCTTCGGCACGGCTGGAGGTCAAGCCACCGAACACATACGCACTGTGGGTGCGCTGCGCCAATTCTTGGATCAGTTCGGCCAAATCGGGCGTCTGGGCATCGGCATGCAACAGGGCCGTGTAAGCCTGAAACCCGCCTTGCTGGCTGACAGCCAAGGGCGAGACACCATTGAACACCCGGTATTGGTCAGCAGGGATTTCACACAACATCACAGCCAACGCCGGCTCGTCAAAATACTCGACATTGTTGGCCGCAATGCCCACCCCCACAGTGCCGCTCCAGTCTGTCACTTCCGGCAATTCAGCGCTCAGGTGATCCAGCAAGGCCTGGGCCTGGGGCGCGTAATGGTCGGTGATATACAGCAAGCCCAGGGTGGGCGCCGATGCGTACTCGGGCAACGCCATGTGTGCCCGCAACTGCGCCAGGACCAGGCCTGCCGCCATCTGCCACTGGGGGTGGGTGGCATGGCCATAGGGGAAAAGTTTCATGGTCGCCTGGCAGCTGGCTTTTTGGCGGCGGGTGTTTTCTTGGGTGCTGCTTTGGCCGGTGTCGCTGCAGCGGGCTTGTCAGCCGGCGCCGACTGCGGGTTGGCCGCCTGCGCTGTCTGAGCAGCCTGTGCATTGCGTTGCATGTCTTGCATGGCCTGACCCGCAATCTGCTGAAACTGCTCGGTCAAGGAGCCCCACCACGCCAAAGGATCGACTGCGCCCGAGGCGGCAGCCTGGGGACTTTGGGCTTGCGGGGCTGCCTTGGCTTGGGGCTTTTTCGGCTTGGCCGGCTTCTTGACTTCTGTCGGCGCCGCCGCAGCCGCTGTTTCAGGCGCAGGCGTCGTGAATGAAAAATTCGGGGCGGCGGCTTCTGCGGGCTTGGCTTTCAAGGCTTCGGCCAGGTCGTTCATGCTGAAGTTCATGCCCTTGAGTGTGGCCAGGGTCATGCGCTGGACTTCCAGGGCTTGAATGGTGGCGCTGACGGCCTTGGTGTTTTGGTCCAGCCAGAAATGCACCGCCTTGAGCTCCTGAATGCGCTTTTCCAGCTCTTGCGGGTCCAGCGTGGGCGCGATCCAGCTCGAGGCTTGGGGCATGGCCGTGGCACCGCTGCTGGACAACTTTTTCAAGAAATCAAAGCCAGGCACAAATTTCGAAAAATCGAAGGCGGAACTGTCGCTCATGGTGTGTCTCCAACATCAGGGCAGGCGCAGCGCACCTGCAAGCTTGCAGCTTACTGCAAGCATGCCACGTCAACCTGACAGGCCAATCCTTGCAGGGGTCAATGCTTGTGCGCGCCGCCGTGCTGCATGCCTGCGGGTGGGGCGGGCTGTTGGATCGGCACTTTCACATCCAAGGGCGTCACCACGCCTTTGGCATCCTTGAACATCAGTGTCAGCGGCAGTGTGCTGTCTTTGAGCAGGGGCGTCTTCAAATCCATCAGCATGACGTGGTAACCGCCGGGCTTGAGCTCGACGGTTTTTCCTGCGGGCAAGTCCAGTCCCGCGATGGCCGCCATTTTCATGACGTCTTTCTCCATTTTCATTTCATGCACCTCGACCACCCCCGCCACCGGGCTGCTGGCACCCACCAGTCGCGTGGCCTGGTTGGCCGTCAATTTCATGAAAACGCCAGATGCCTTTTGCCCGGTGACGGTGGCCCTGGCCCAAGCGTCGGCGACGGTCACGGGTTGGGCCCAGGCAGCGTTGGCCAGCAATGCCATGGCCATCAGGGCCTGTACCTTGCGTTTGAAGATGTAGCGCATGTTTATTCCTTGAAAGGGCGTTCTGTGATGAAACCGATTTTTTGCAAGCCAGCGCGCTGCGCCGCGGCCATGGCCTGCGCCACGCGCTCATAGCGCACCTCGCGGTCGCCCTTGATGTGCACTTGTGGCTGTGGCTGGCGCACAGCCTCGGCTTTAAGCAGGCTGACCAATTGGTCATCGCTCACTTTGGCGTCGTTGACAAAATAATCCCCCTGGGCGTTGACCGCGATGCGCACCGTCTGTGGCTTCAAATCCTGGGGCTGGCTGCTGGCCCGGGGCAAGGCAATGTTCACCGAGTGCTTCATGACCGGCACAGTGATGATGAAGATGATGAGCAACACCAGCATGACATCCACCAAGGGCGTCATGTTGATCTCGCTCATCACCGCGTCGTCGTCTTCTAACTGAAAGGCCATGTTGCCCCCTTAAAACTGGCGCACCCGCGCGCCCGTGACTTGCAGCGCATGCACATCGTGCGCAAAGCGCTTGAGTTGCATCAGCAGCGCCTTGTTGCCGCGCACCAGCGCGTTGTAGCCCAGCACCGCCGGGATGGCAACGGCCAGGCCCAGCGCGGTCATGATCAAGGCCTCGCCAATCGGGCCGGCGACCTGGTCGATGGTGGCTTGGCCCGCCAGGCCGATGCCCATCAGCGCGTGGTAGATGCCCCACACCGTGCCAAACAGCCCGACGAAGGGCGCGGTTGAGCCCACCGAGGCCAGCACACCCAAGCCCGACTGCAGCTGCGCCATGGTCTGGTCCAGTGCGTTTTGCAAAACGCGCGCGACCCAGTCGCTCACATCCAGGCCTTCATGCAAATGGGATTGGCCATCGCGCTGTTGCAAATGCGCGAGCGCCCCGCGTCCTTGCTCGGCCAGTTGCCGAAAGGCGTTGTCCTCGTCGGCGGCGCCAAGCGCTTGCAAGCCGGCATCGTAATCGGGGCTTTCCCAGAAGCCTTCCACCCGCTTTGCCTGACGCCGCAGGCGTGCCTGGTCCAGCGCTTTGAGAAGCATCACAACCCACGAGGCCACCGACATGGCCAGCAGCAGCAGGGCCACAAAGCGGGTCACAGCGTCGCCTTGTTGCCAGACATTCATCAGTCCACCAGACGTTTCCATGCTTCTTCCTTATTCCAAAACAAAATTCAGCGGTACGTTGAACCACATGGCCTCGGGCACATCGCCGCGCTTGCCGGGTACATAGCGCCAGCGCATCACGGTGTCCAGCGCCGCGCGGTCCAGCCGCTCAAACCCGCTGCTGGTGTGCAGCTCTGCTTTTTGCGGCAAGCCATCGGCGCCAATCAGCACCCGCACCACGGCGCGGCCTTGCTCGCCCAAGCGACGGCTCAAGGCCGGGTAGGCAGGCTTGGGATTGTTCAAGTAATCGGCCTGGGTCGAGGGTAAGGCGATTTTGGGGCTGGGCGCAGGTGTTGCATTCACCGACGCTGCCACCACGGGCGCCGGGTTCTGCACCGGGGAAGTCGCCGGCGTGCCGACGGGCGCGGTCGCTGCCGGGGCGCTGGTTGCGGGCACGGCCAACGGCATTTCAGGCGCGGGTGTGACAATCGGCGTCACAGCGCGAGGAGCGGGCAGGGGCGCAGGCGCTGGCAAGGGTTTCACCGGCGGCGCTGGCGGCACGTCGATCGCATCACTGATGGCCATGACAGGCACCACCCATGACACCACGCGATGCAACAGCCCCGCCTGCAAGGCCCACAGGCCCAGCAGATGCAAGACGATGACCGCGCCGACCACGGCACCGCGCACCCCCAGCCTCATTCAGAAACCGCCTGAGCCAAATCGAGGCGCACGGCGCTCGCGCAGAGAGGCCACGCCTTCGTTCACATCCGGGCCGGCAAAGCCCATGAACTCCAGGGCCAAGGAAGTGTCAAAGTTCGGCCCGGCCTGGCGCAGCCAATTGTTCAGGGCGTATTTGGTCCAGCGGATGGCCGTCTGGCTGCCCTGGGCCAGTTTCTCGGCCACTTCGTAGGCTTTGTCCAGCAGCTTGTCTTCGTCCACCGCCAGCGACACCAGGCCGATGCGCTCGGCTTCTTCGCCACTGACGGGTTCACACAGCATGAGGTAGTACTTGGCCTTGGCCATGCCACACAGCAAGGGCCAAATGATGGCCGCATGGTCGCCAGCTGCCACGCCCAGGCGGGTGTGGCCATCCACAATGCGGGCGGTTTTGGCGGCGATGGAAATATCGGCTAGCAAACCGGCCACCAAGCCCGCCCCCACGGCAGGGCCATGCATGGCGCTCACAATGGGCTTGTCACAGTTGATGACGTTGTAGACCAGATCGCGCGCCTCTTTCCAGACGCGGCTGCGCACCTCGAAGTCGCGCGCCATGTCCTGCACCAGCGCCAGGTCGCCGCCGCCCGAAAAACCCAGCCCTTCACCGCGCAGCACGGCGCAGCGCACACTGTCGTCGCGCCCGATGTCACGCCAGATTTCGCTCAGCTCCCAGTGCCCATCATGGCCCGCCGTCGGCAATTTGCCATTGCCGCCGGGCCCGCCAGCTTTCATCTGCAAATCGATGATGCTGTCCTGCGGGCCGCGGCGCGTGATGCGCAGGGTTTGGTAGCGGCTGTAATCCACCGGGGTGTGCATGGCGATCTCCTGTCCTGATGTCTGAAGCTGTGATTGTCCATGGTCCAGACCAGCCCCGGCTTGGCCCGCCAGGACTTCCGAGTTACGGCGACACGCCCGCCGTTGCGGCGCGGGCTCAGGCGTCTGCAGGCGCGGGCGCTGCAATGGTTTGGTCAATGGCACCAAACAGGCTTTGTCCGTCCAGGCCCTTCATTTCAATGCGGATGGTGTCGCCGTATTTCATGAAGTCGGTGCTGGGCTGACCATCCAGGATGGTTTCTATGGCGCGCTTCTCGGCAATGCAACTGTAGCCCTTGGGCCAGGTCTTGCGACCATGCTCTTGCGTGCCCTTGTTGCTCACCGTGCCGCTGCCCACGATACTGCCCGCGCGCACGTTGCGGGTTTTGCACATGTGGGCGATCAGCTGGCCAAAATGGAAGGTCATCTCTGGCCCGGCCTCGCACATGCCCACTTTGCGGCCATTCCAGGTGGACTGAAGCGTGAGGTTCACACGGCCTTGGTCCCAGGCGCTGCCGAGCTCGTCCAGGGTCACCGCCACCGGGCTGAAGGCGGTGGCGGGCTTGCTCTGAAAAAAGCCGAATCCCTTGCCCAGCTCCGCCGGAATCAGGTTGCGCAAAGACACATCATTGGCGATCATGACCAAGCGAATGCCTTCCAGGGCTTGCTCGGGCGTGGAGGACATGGGCACATCGCCGGTGATGACTGCGATCTCGGCCTCGAAGTCGATGCCATGGGCCTCGCTGGCGCAGACCACATCGTCCATCGGGCCGATAAAGTCGTCACTGCCACCTTGGTACATCAGCGGGTCGGTGTAATAGGTCGCGGGCACCTCTGCGTTGCGTGCAGCGCGCACCAATTCAACGTGATTGATGTACGCCGATCCATCGGCCCATTGGTAGGCCCGCGGCAGTGGCGCCATGCACATCTTCGGGTCAAACGCGAAGGCATGGCGCGCCTTGCCCTGGTTCAGGGTCTCGTACAGGTCTTGCAATTGCGGGGACAAAAAATTCCAGTCGTCCAGCACTTGCTGCAAGCGCGTGGCAATGCCCGTCGCATAATGCGCCATCGAGAGATCCCGCGAGACCACGACCAGTTGTCCGTCACGTGAGCCGTCTTTATAGGTGGCGAGTTTCATGGGGATGTCTCCAGAAATTGAGGTTGCGTGGACTTTGCCATCCAGGTAGATTACGCATTATTCAACAGATTTACCTATCCGTAATTCTACAAAACCATTGCATGATGAAACAACGCGCAGGCATTCAGTCGGTGGAGGTCGGGTTTGAGCTGCTGGATGTGCTGGCCCGCGCCGATGGCCCGTTGATGCTACGCGATCTGGCCGCCGCTGCGGGCATGAGCGCGGCCAAGGCGCACCGCTACCTGGTCAGTTTTCAGCGGCTGCATCTGGTCGCGCAAGACACTGACAGCACACGCTACGACCTCGGACCTGCAGCGCTTCAGCTGGGCCTGGCCAGCTTGAGCCGCCTGGACCCGGTCAAGCGCGCCCGCGCTCGGGTCGTGCCCCTGATGAACGCCATTGGTCACACCCTGGCGCTGGCCGTCTGGGGCAACCAGGGCCCGACCATCGTGCATTGGGAAGAGTCGCCGCACGCAATGACGATATTGCGACTGGGCGATGTCATGCCGTTGCTGACCTCGGCCACCGGGCGTTGCTTTGCGGCGTACCTGCCCAGTGAGTTGACCGCCCCGCAAGTGAAGCAGGAATTGCAGCGCCTGCAAAAACTCAATGTGCCCGATGCTCCGCGCACCCCGGCCGAGGTGCAGGCCTTGCTGAAAGAGGTTCGGCAACGCGGCCTGGCGCGGGTGGTGGATTCACTGCTGCCGGGCGTGGTGGGGTTTGGCGCCCCCGTGTTTGATGCCGACGGGCACCTTGTGGTGGCCTTGGTGACCCTGGGGCCGGCCTCCAGCATGGACGCAAGCTGGGAAGGTTCTGTGGCCACTCAGCTGAAAAAAGCCGCCCAGCAACTCTCGGATGAATTGGGCTACCGTACGCCATGAAGCCTGACACTGGGCGCTCGCGCCGCGGCTTTGGCATTGTGCTGACGGTGCTGGCGGGCCATGGTGTTTTTTTCTGGCAACTGGCGCGCGGGCTGGAACACCGTCCACCAGCGGAAGGCCCGGTCTGGATGAGCCAGGTCAGCCCCCCTGTGATTCGTCTTGAGACCGCCCCGGCGAGTCCCCTGACACCGAAAGCGCAGGACCGGGCGAATACCCCCAACCCCACCCCGGCGCCGATGCGACCTCCGACGTCAGCCGACATGCCTGAGGTCTCGGTGCAAGTGGCCGCCGCACCGCCGATGCCGCTGGCCAACGCACCGGCCAGCGCCGCAGAGCGCAAACCGGCCGACAGGTTCGAGATTGCCGCACCCACCCAACTGCTCTATGAAGTCTCGGGCAAGGCCAAGGGCTTTCCGTACTTTGCGCGCGGCAGTCTGCTGTGGCAGCACGACGGCCGCCAGTACCAGGCCCGCTATGAAATCGGCATGCCCCTGCTGGGCTCGCGCGTTCAAACCAGCCATGGCACGCTCACGGCCCTGGGTTTGGCGCCCACACGCTTTGGCGACAAACACAAAACCGAGCTGGCGGCGCATTTCGAGCGCGACAAAGGCCTGATCAGTTTCAGCGCCAACACGCCCAGCAGTCCATTGCTACCCGGCGCACAGGACCGTCTCAGCCTGTTCATGCAACTGGCCGCGCAACTGGCGGCCGATCCGCAGCGCTACCCGCCAGGCACGCAAATCGACCTGCAAACCGTCTCTGCCCGGGAAGCCGAAATGTGGTCTTTCAAGGTGGAGGGCACCGAGCAGGTGTCACTGCCCCTGGGTGACCTGTCAGCCCTGCGGCTGCGCCGGCTGCCGCGGCGCGAGTTCGATCAGCTGATCGACTTGTGGTTTGCCCCGACGCTGTCCTACCTACCCGTGCGCATTCGCCTCCAGCAAGCCAATGGCGACGTGGCCGATCAGCGCGCAAAATCTGTCGGCCCCCCTTGAAGAGGGAAAAAATGCTCCGATCTAAGGCGCATGAATACTTTGTATGACTCAGAATTCTTTGCGGTCGTGCATTTGCTGACACCGCCCCAAGACGCTACCGCCCCCGAGGGCTTGCAACTGGCACGTCATGGCTTTGAAATTGTGGACAAGCGTGCCGGCAAGGAGGTTTACCTGGACGGCTCCTGGGCCGCATTGTTTCAGCAGCACCTGAGTGCCTGGCAAGAAAAAGCCCCCACCCAAGATGAGGTGGAGGCCACACTGGAACGCTTTGCAGGGCTGGCGCAGCAACCGCTGGTTCTGCACTGAGCTGCGCGCGGCGTTTTATTCGGGTTCGATCCTGGCGTCGCGAACCACCTTGGCCCAACGCGGCGACTCGGCGCGAATCAGCGCCGCAAATTGCTCGGGGGTTCCACCCCCCACCTCGTTGCCTTGGCTGATGATTTTTTCCTTGACCTCGGGGTCTTGCAAGGCCTTGTTACACACGCTGTTGAGCATGCGGATCATCTCCGGGCTCAAACCTTTGGGGCCGACCAAACCTTGCCAGTTCAGCACCTCCACGGCCGGATAGCCTTGCTCGACCATGGTCGGCACATCGGGCAACAAGGGGGAGCGTGTCTTGCTGGTCACCGCCAGTGCCCGGAACTTGCCACCGCGAATAGAGGGCATGGCGCTGTACATCTGCTCGAACATGAGGTTGACCTGGCCCCCCATGAGATCGGTCGCCCCTGCCGCGCCGCTTTTGTAGGGCGCATGAATCATGTCAATGCCGGCCGCATGCTCGAACAATGCGCCACTCAAATGGTGAGTGCCTCCAATGCCGCCCGAAGCGTAACTGAGCTTGCCAGGCGCTGCCTTGGCAGCCGCCACCACATCTTTGACGGATTTGAAGGGCGAATCGATGCGCACCATCAGGGCCAGCGGGCCGCGCTCGATCAAGGCAATCGGCACAATGTCGTTCAAAGGGTCGAAATTCAATTTTTTGAACAAGGCGTGGTTCACGGCCAGTGGCGCAATGTTGCCCATGCCCAAGGTGTAGCCGTCGGGCTTGGCGCGGGCAATCATTTCTGTCCCAATGTTGCCCCCCGCGCCCGCTTTGTTGTCCACAATGATCGGCTGGCCCAACAGCGTCCCCATGACCTTGGCCACTTGGCGCGAGCGAGTGTCAGCATTGCCGCCTGCTGCATAGGGACAAATCCAGTTGATGGGCTTGCTGGGGTACTTGTCTTGCGCGAACGCCGGCAAGGCCAGCCCCGCAGCGCTCCATTGCAACCAGTCTCTGCGCGTGATGCGGTTCATGGCAGGTCCGTCAGGCGTGTTGCTTGATCGATGCAGCCAGCGTGCTGACCAACTGATCGATGTGGCTGTTTTCGACGATGTAAGGGGGTGCCAGCACCAGGTTGTCGCCGGCAGGGCGCACCAGACTGCCTTTTTGATAGCAGTCCAGGAAGATGTCGTAAGCACGCTTGCCAGGAGACCCTGCCAAGGGAGCCAGCTCCACCACAGCGGCCAGGCCCAGGCTTCGAATGCCGATCACATTGGGCAAGCCTTTCATGGCGCTGTGCATGGCGTCGCCCAGCACCGGGCCCATCTTGGCGGCGCGTTCAAACAGTTTTTCCTCTTTCAAGAGGGTCATCGTGGCAATGGCGGCGGCGCAGGATACCGGGTGGCCCGAATAGGTGTAGCCATGGAAAAACTCGATGCCATGCTCGGGCGCGTTGGTGTTCATCATCGCGTCGTAGATGAAGTCGCGGCAGACCACCCCGCCCAAGGGAATCACCCCGTTGGTGACGCATTTGGCAAAGTTCAGCATGTCGGGGACCACACCATAAAAGTCGGCGGCGAAGGGGGTGCCCATGCGGCCAAAGCCGGTGATGACCTCGTCAAAAATCAACAGAATGCCGTGCTTGTCGCAAATTTCGCGCAAGCGCTTCAGGTAGCCCTTGGGGGGCAGGTACCAGCCCGCACTGCCCGCCACTGGCTCGACGATGATGGCCGCCACGTTGCTGGGATCGTGCAGCGGCAGAATGCGCGTCTCCAGCTCGGCCAGCAAGTCTTCTTCGAGCTCGGGCTCGACGCCATGGATGTAGGCATTCCTGGACGGGTCGTGAATAAAGCGCAGGTGGTCCACGCGCGGCAGCATGGCGGTGCCGAACACTTTGCGATTACCCGGAATCCCCCCCACGCTCATGCCGCCAAAGCCGACGCCGTGGTAGCCGCGCTCGCGGCCAATGAACACATTGCGGTGGCCCTCACCGCGAGCGCGGTGGTAAGCCAGTGCCAGCTTGAGCGAGGTGTCGGCCGCTTCCGAACCGGAGTTGCAAAACAGCACCTTGTTCAAATCGCCCGGGGCCAACTCGGCAATCATCTCGGCCGCCAGAAAGGCTTTGTCATTGCTGGCCTGGAACGCGGTGGCGTAGTCCAGGGTGTCGAGCTGCTGCTTGATGGCTTCGTTGATCTCGCGCCGGTTGTGCCCGGCACCGACACACCACAGGCTGGAAATGCCGTCGACCACCTGGCGGCCGTCATGGGTGGTGAAGTTCATGCCGCTGGCGGCCACGAACACGCGGGGCTCCTTGCGGAAATGCCGGTTGGGCGTGAAGGGCAACCATTGGTTGTCCATGTTGAAGTCTTGGTAAGCCATGCGCAACTCCATGAATTAAGGGCCTTGGCGGCCGTGAAAAACGATTGTGTCACCGAAATCTACAATCCGGGAATGACTGTCTACATTTTGAACCTGTCCTGCCCTGACCGAACGGGGATCGTTCACGCCGTTTCGGGCTTCCTGCTCGAGCGCGGTGGCAACATCGAGGAGGCCGCCCAGTACAACGACCGTGACACAGGCCTATTTTTCATGCGCGTGCAGTTTGCCTGTGACCTGGAGGCGACACCCCTGCGCACGGCGCTGTCGTCTTTTGCCCAAAATTTCGGCATGCAATGGACCCTGCACGACGCCTCCCAGCCGATGCGCACCGTCCTGCTGGTCAGCAAAGAGGGCCACTGCCTCAATGACCTGCTGTTCCGCTGGAAAAGCGGCCTGTTGCCGGTAGACATTCGCGCCATCATCAGCAACCACCGCGAGTTCTACCAATTGGCGGCCAGTTACAACGTGCCGTTTCACCACATTCCCGTAAGCGCCGCCACCAAGGCCCAAGCGGAAGCGCGGCAACTGGAAATCATCAACGGCGAAGATGCCGAGTTGGTGGTGCTGGCGCGCTACATGCAAATTTTGTCGGACGAGATGTGCCGCCAGTTGCAAGGTCGGGCCATCAACATCCACCACAGCTTCTTGCCAAGCTTCAAGGGCGCCAAGCCCTATTACCAGGCGCACGACCGCGGAGTGAAGTTGATCGGCGCAACCGCACACTACGTCACCGCCGACCTGGACGAGGGTCCGATCATTGAGCAGGACGTGGCCCGGGTCGACCACAGCAAAACTGTGGAAGACTTGACCGCCCTGGGACGCGATACCGAAAGCCAGGTGCTGGCGCGTGCCGTCAAATGGCACAGCGAGCACCGCGTGCTGCTGGACGGTCACAAGACCGTGATCTTCAAATAAGCCCGCGCGCGACCTTGCCACCTGCTGCCATGACGTCGCGCATTCCCCCCATTCAATGCCTGCTGACCTTTGAAGCGCTGGCACGCCTGCGCTCGGTCACCCAGGCAGCCGAGGAGCTGTGCGTCACCCCCAGCGCGGTCAGCCACCGGGTGCGGCAGTTGGAGCAGATCATTGGCACCAAGCTGTTTGGGCGCGCCGATTTTTCACTCACCACCGAAGGCAGCGAGTACCTGGCCCATGTGCGCGAAGGCCTGGCCAGCCTGGAGCGTTTTCCCGGACAAAGCCCGAATGGGGTGGGCAAGCGCAAGCTGCGCCTGGCGGTCACCCCCACTTTTGCGCGCTCCATCCTGATGCCCAGGCTGCGCCAGTTTGCTGATGCTTACCCGGAAATTGACCTCACACTGCAAGTCAGCATTCCTTTGCTGGACGTGGTGGCCGAGGACGCCGACCTGACCATCCGCTTTGGTACGGGACGGTACGCCGATGTGGAAAGCCTGTGTCTGATGAAAGACGACGTCACCTTGCTGGCCGCGCCGGCTTACCTGCGCGAGCACGGGCCCTTTGATACGCCAGAAGACCTGACCGATGCCACCCTGCTGCGCAGCCCGCTGGAGCCTTGGCGCACCTGGTTTGCCGCTCACCACCTGGATTGGCCCGAACCCAGCGAAGGCTCCAGCTTCAATGACATTGGCCTGCTGTGCGATGCCGCAGCCCAAGGACTGGGCATTGGTTTGATCCGATTGAAGCTGGGCGCTCCCTGGCTGGAAAACGGCACCCTGATCCGACTGACCCCCGAGCAAGTGCCCAGCCCGCATGCGCACTACCTGTGCTGGCGCACCGGCGTGATGGACCGTTGGGAATGCGCGGCCTTTTCAGAATGGCTGCAAAAGGCCGTCAGCTGAGCAGGCTTCAACAAAGCCTGTAACTTCTTTCAACTCAGCGGCGGCAATTTCACTTAAAGTCACCCACATGAACGCTCCAATGACCCCGGACAAGCGCGATGCATTGCAACGTGCCCAACGCCAATCGCAAGTGGTGGCCGCCCTCAAGGCCGTGTTGCCGGCCCATGCGGTGCTGTACACATCGGAAGACACCACCCCCTACGAATGCGATGGCCTGACCGCCTACCGCCAGCGTCCGCTGTGCGTGGCCCTGCCGGAAAACACGCAACAAGTGCAAGCCGCATTGAAAGCATGCCATGCCTTGGCCGTGCCCGTGGTGGCACGCGGTGCTGGCACCGGGCTGTCGGGGGGCGCGATGCCGCATGCCGAAGGGGTGACCTTGTCTTTGGCCAAGTTCAACCAGATCCTGTCGATCGACGCCGCGAGTTGCACTGCGGTGGTTCAGTGCGGCGTGCGCAATCTGGCCATCAGCGAGGCGGCCGCGCCACTGGGCCTGTATTACGCACCCGACCCGTCCAGCCAGATCGCCTGCACGATCGGCGGCAACGTGGCCGAGAATTCGGGCGGCGTGCATTGCCTGAAATATGGGCTGACCTTGCACAACGTGCTCAAGGTCAAGGGATTCACCATCGATGGCGAACCCATCGAATTTGGCGGCGACGCGCTGGACGGCCCCGGGTTCGACCTGTTGCCCCTGGTGATCGGCTCCGAGGGCATGCTGGCGGTGACCACCGAGGTCACGGTGAAGTTGGTGCCCAAGCCGCAACTGGCACGCTGCATCATGGCCAGCTTTGACAACATCCGGCGGGCGGGCGATGCTGTGGCCGCCGTGATTGCCGCGGGCATCATTCCGGCTGGCCTGGAAATGATGGACAAGCCCATGACTGCCGCCGTGGAAGACTTCGTCAAGGCCGGCTACGACCTGAGCGCCGAGGCGATTCTCTTGTGCGAAAGCGATGGCACCCCCGAAGAAGTGGCCGAAGAAATCGAGCGCATGAGCGCCGTGTTGCGCCAGTGCGGCGCCACCGCCCTGGCCGTCAGCCGCGATGAAGCTGAACGGCTGCGGTTTTGGAGCGGGCGCAAGAACGCCTTTCCGGCCTCGGGCCGCATCAGCCCCGACTACATGTGCATGGACTCCACCATTCCGCGCAAGCGCCTGGCCGACATTCTGGAAGCCATTGCCGAAATGGAAAAGAAGCACCAGCTGCGTTGCGCCAACGTGTTCCATGCGGGTGACGGCAACCTGCATCCCCTGATCCTGTTCGATGCCAACGACCCCGACCAGCTGCACCGTGCCGAGGCCTTTGGCGCCGACATTCTGGAAACCAGCGTGGCCATGGGCGGCACGGTCACTGGCGAGCACGGCGTGGGCGTGGAAAAGCTCAACAGCATGTGCGTGCAGTTCACGCCTCAAGAGTGCAAGCAAATGTTTGCCATCAAGCGCGCCTTCGATCCGCCGGGCCTGCTCAACCCCGGCAAGGTGATCCCCACCCTGCAACGCTGCGCCGAATACGGCAAGATGGTGGTGCGCGGCGGGCAAATGCCCCACCCCGAGCTCGAGCGCTTCTGACGCGGCTTACCAGGTGTCGATGAAGCGGCCCGTGCCGCGTGCGGGCAGCTTAGCGCTGGCCAAGCCTTGGGCCAGCCAGTGCCGGGTTTGTGCCGGGTCGATCACTGCGTCAATTTCCAGGGTAGACGCCATGTTCATGGCGCTGCCGTTGTCATACTGCTGCGCCACCAGCTTTTGGTAAAGCGCCTCGCGCTCGGCGCCCTCCAGCGCGGCCAGCTCTTTGCGATACCCCAGCTTGACAGCGCCCTCCAGACCCATGCCGCCAAATTCACCGGTAGGCCAGGCCACCGTGAAGGCCGGCTCGTGGAAGCCGCCGCCGGCCATGGCCATGGCGCCCAAGCCATAGCCTTTGCGCAGCACCACGCTGAAGATGGGCACGCGCCGCTGCGCCGCCGCCACAAACAAGCGGCTGACATGGCGCACCTGAGCCTGGGCTTCAATGTCGGGCCCCACCATGAAGCCCGGCGTGTCGATCAAGGACACCACCGGCAAACCATGCGCATCGCACAACTGCAAGAAACGCGCGCCCTTGTCTGCCGCCTCGGCATCGATGGCACCCGAGAGGTGCAAGGGATTGTTGGCGATCACGCCCACCGGCCGCCCCTCGATGCGGGCCAGCGCCGTGTGCATGCCGATGCCAAAGCCTGTGCGCAAGGGCAGCACCGAGCCTTCATCGAACAATGCCGGCCACACTGCCTGGGTGTCGTAGACCCGCATACGGTTCTCTGGCACCACCGTCCGCAGGGCCAGGGTATCGGGTGCCGTCCATTGCGGCACACGCCCCTGGAAAAACGACAGGTAGTGACGCGCCGTGGCAACTGCCTGGGCTTCATCGTCGACCAACAGGTCAATCACGCCATTGGCATGCTGTAAGGCGCTGGGGCCAATGTCTTCTGGCTTGAACTGGCCCAGGCCACCGCCTTCCACCATGGCCGGACCGCCCATGCCGATGTTGCTGCCCCGCGTGGCAATGATCACGTCGCTGCAACCGAGCAGCGCGGCGTTGCCGGCAAAGCAGCGCCCCGAGGTGATGCCCACCACCGGTACCCGGCCCGACAAGCGCGCATAGGAGGCAAAGGTGGTGAGTTGCAAGCCGGCCACGATGTGCACATCCACATCGCCTGGGCGGCCCCCGCCGCCCTCGGCCCACAGCACCACGGGCAAAGATTGCGCATGCGCGATCTGCAGCAAGCGATCGGTCTTCTGGTGGTTGCGCATGCCTTGCGTGCCGGCCAGCACGGTGGCGTCATACGCCAGCACCGCACAGCGTGAGGCCTCCGGCCCAAACCACTGGCCATTGATGCTGCCCAAGCCCGTCACCATGCCATCGGCGGGCGTATTGGCTTGCAAGTCTTCCAGGCTGCGGCGGCGGGTTTGGGCGGCGATGGCCAGGGCGCCATACTCCACCCAGCTTCCATCGTCCACCAGGTCCGCCAGGTTTTCGCGGGCGGTGCGCTGGCCCAGTGCATGGCGTTTGGCCACCGCTTCAGGGCGCGCCGCGTCCAGGGTGAGCGCATGGCGATCGATCACGCGTTGCAAGTCGGGCCGGATGCCTGTGGGTGACACGGCCTGCGGCACGGGGACGGGCGAGCTTGGGGCGGGTGTGGGCGCTGACAGCGTAACCGCTTGCAATTGGAGCAAGACCGCACCCTCTTCGACCGTATCGCCTGCGCCGACAAACCATTCGTGAATTTGGCCGTCATGAGGCGCGCGAATTTCATGTTCCATTTTCATGGCTTCCAAAATCAGCAGCACGTCGCCGGCACGCACCTGCGCACCGGGTGAAGCGCAGCATTCAACGATCAAGGCTTGCATGGGGGCAATCAAGGGCGTCATCTGAATCCTAGAAGTTCAACGTTGTCCAAAAATGGCGGTGCCAACGCGCACCATGGTGCTGCCCGCATGAATGGCGGCCTCGAGGTCGCCGGTCATGCCCATCGACAAGGTGTCAAAGGCTGGCAGTTGCAAAGCCGAGGCCGTATTGGCAAACAAGGCGGCCGCCCGCTGATGCACCGCCAGCTCGGACGCGAAGTCGGGACTGGGATCGGGAAGGGTCATCAGCCCGCGCAACACCAGCCGCGGCAGTTGGGCGACGGCGCGCGCCAAAGCCAAAGTGTCCTTTGGCGACACCCCCGATTTGGTGGCGCCGCCATCGATGTTGACCTGCAAGCAAACCTGCAGGGGTGGCAAGTCTGCAGGGCGCTGCTCGCTCAGGCGCTGCGCGATTTTCAGGCGGTCGATGGTGTGCACCCAGTCAAAATGCTCGGCCACCCACCGTGTCTTGTTGCTTTGAATGGGCCCGATGCAATGCCACACGCAGTGCTGGGTCACGGGGTCGGTGCGCAGCAGCTGGATTTTTTCAACGGCTTCCTGAATGTAGTTTTCACCAAAGTCGCGCTGCCCATAGCCCGCCACCTCGCGAATGGCGTCAATGCCAAAGGTTTTCGAAACCGCCAGCAACCGGATGTCGCCAGGTGAGCGGGCGCACGACTGCGCAGCCTGCGTGATGCGTGCACGCACGGCGTCCCAAGGTTGTTTCAAGCTTCCCATAATCCCCCCACTTTAAACCGAGATCGGGTCTGGCATGTTGCTTCACTGGCTGAAACAGGCGGTTCTGGCGGGCGCGAGCGACCTGCACCTCTCGGCAGGAAGGCGCCCCACCTTGCGTCATCTGGGTGACATCGTCCCCCTGGCCGCTGCGTTGGTCACCCGAGAAGAAGCGCAAAGCATGGCGCAGCAAGTGTTGCAATGGCTGGCGCCTGCCGAGGCACCCACTCAGACGGCCTCCCTGCCACTGGACTGCGATGGGGCTTTCCATCTGCCTGGGCTGGGTCGCTTTCGGGCCAAC
This sequence comes from Limnohabitans sp., assembly GCA_018882835.1. Classification (GTDB taxonomy): domain Bacteria; phylum Pseudomonadota; class Gammaproteobacteria; order Burkholderiales; family Burkholderiaceae_C; genus Limnohabitans. Next base: position 12,201 of record VERE01000004.1, on the reverse strand, counting down.
CTCTTTCAGCACGCCGAGGGGCATGCCATGGTGTTGCGCTTGATTCCTTCCAGGTTGCCAGAACTGGCAAGTCTTGGCTTGCCAGAGGCCGTCACCGCCTGGCTTGGCCAGCCGCAGGGCCTGGTGCTGGTCACGGGGCCGACGGGCTCTGGCAAAAGCACCACGCTGGCTTGCCTGGTGCAACAACTGAATGCCCAGAAGCGCCTGCACATCGTGACCCTGGAAGACCCCATCGAGTACCTGCACACCTCTGGACAATGCCTGATTCACCAGCGGGAAATTCACCGCCACACCGCCTCTTTTGAACAAGGCCTGCGCAGCGCCTTGCGCGAAGACCCCGATATTTTGCTGGTGGGCGAACTGCGCGACCTGACTTCGATTCGCTGGGCTTTGACCGCAGCCGAAACCGGCCATCTGGTGCTGGCCACCCTGCACACACGCGGCGCGGCACAAACCGTCAGCCGGCTTGTCGATGGCTTTCCCGGAGAAGAAAAAAACCTGGTCCGCCACCAGCTCAGTCAAAGCCTGGTGGGCGTGCTGTCGCAAACCCTTTGCAAAACCCGTGAAGGCCACGCGCGCATGGCTGCCTTTGAAGTCATGGTGGCCACCCCTGCGGTGCGCCACCTCATTCGTGAAGACAAAATCGCCCAGTTGCACAACACGCTACAAACCAGTGCGGCCCAGGGCATGCGCACCTTGGCCCAAGACGTGCAGCGCTTGCAAACGCTCGGGCAAATTTCGGGCGCCAGCGGGCATAGCCATCCGGTTTTATGATGGGCAGTTCTGTTTTTAACCTCACTTATTGAAAACCATGTCCAGCACTCAAGCAAAAACTTACGACGCCGCTCCTCCTACCCGCGTGGCCTTCATTGGCCTGGGCGTGATGGGCTACCCCATGGCCGGTCACCTGGCCTTGGCCGGACACAGCGTCACGGTCTACAACCGTAACCCCGCCAAGGCCCAGGCCTGGTGCCAGGAATACGCCGCCACTTCGGGCCCCCGCGGCGCTGCCACGCCGCGTGAAGCGGCACAGGGCGCAGACATGGTGTTTTGCTGTGTCGGCAACGACAACGACCTGCGTTCGGTCATTCTGGGCCCGGATGGCGCCCTGGCGGGCATGGCGTCGGGCGCCGTATTGGTCGACCACACCACGGCCTCGGCCGATGTGGCGCGCGAGCTGCATGCGCTGGCAGCCAAGCAAGGGGTGTCGTTCATCGACGCCCCCGTTTCTGGCGGCCAGGCAGGTGCCCAAAACGGCTTGCTGACGGTCATGTGCGGTGGCGAAGCTGCGGTGTTTGAGCGCGTCAAGCCCGTCGCCATGGCGTTTTCCCGTGCCTTCACCCTGATGGGCGAAAGCGGTGCTGGTCAGCTGACCAAGATGGTCAACCAGATTTGCATAGCCGGGCTGGTGCAGGGCTTGAGCGAAGCCATCGCCTTCGGCGCCAAAGCCGGCCTGGACATGAACCTGGTGCTGGACGTGGTGGGCAAAGGCGCAGCCCAAAGCTGGCAGATGGACAACCGTGGCAAAACCATGGTGGCCGACAAATTCGACTTCGGCTTTGCTGTGGACTGGATGCGCAAAGACCTGGGCCTGGTGCTGGACGAGGCCAAGCGCAATGGCGCCCGCCTGCCGGTGACCGCCCTGGTCGATCAGTTCTATGCCGATGTGCAGCACATGGGCGGCGGCCGCTGGGACACCTCCAGCCTGATCAAGCGCTTGGGCTGATGCAAAAAGGGCTGCCAAGGCAGCCCTTTTTCGTGGACCTGCAACGGGTCACTTGGCTGGCGCGGGTGGCGCCTTGGGCGGCTCGGGCAGCAAAGCCTTCAGTTCATCTTCTGTGATGACTTCGAACACACGCACCACCTTCTTGACACCGCCCACGGTGCGGGCGATGTCGGTGGCACGGTTGGCTTCGCGCTGGGTCACGCGCCCCATCAGATAAACATTGCCACGCTCGGTCACCACCTTGTAAGCACTGGCAAAAATATCTTTGCTGTCCAGCATGCTGGCCTTGATCTTGCCGGTGATCAAGGCATCGGTAGACCGGTCACCCAGGGAGGATGCGGGCATGACGGCCAACTCGTTGACCACCGAACGCACATTGTCCACTTCCGAGACCAGCTTGGCCAGATACTGGCGATCGCGGTCGTTGGGTACCTCACCGGTCAGCAGCACTTGTCGGTTGTAGCTGGTGACGTTGACGTGCACGCGGTCACCCACCATTTCGCGAATGCGGTTGGCGCTGCGCAACTCAATGCCCTCGTCCTCGAGCTGGGTGCCGGACGTGCGGCGGTCGGTTGCAACCATGGCGCTTCCAACGAAACCGCCGACCATCAAAGGCGCGCAAGCCCCCAAACCCATCACCAAGGCCAGCGCAGCCGTGATGCGAACCCAATGTACGTGTTTCATGTGTTTCCTTCCTGTTCACCCAATAATTGTGTGTCCACGCCGTCGCACAAGCAGTGCAACACCAGCAAATGGACTTCCTGAATTCTGGCGGTGCGATCATGGGGCACGCAAATGTGCACATCCGTGTCTCGCAACGCCATGCCGATTTTTCCGCCACCCTTGCCTGTCATGGCGACGATGGTCATTTCTCGCTCATGCGCCGCATCAATGGCCGCCAATACGTTGGCCGAGTTGCCGCTGGTGGAGATGGCCAGCAGCACATCGCCAGGCTGGCCCAGGGCACGTACCTGTTTGACGTATATCTGGTTGAAGTCGTAGTCGTTGGCAATGGCCGTCAGGATGGAGCTGTCGGTGGTCAGGGCAATGGCCCCCAGCTCCGGTCGCTCACGCTCGAAGCGTCCAACAAATTCCGCCGCAAAGTGCTGTGCATCTGCCGCCGAGCCGCCATTGCCACACGCCAGCACCTTGCCACCGCTGGTGACACAGGCCAACAGCGCCTGGACGGCCGCCGCAATGGGTTTGGAAAGCACTTGCGCGGCCTGGTATTTCAGGTCGGCACTGTCGATGAACTGTTGTTCAATACGTTGCTCTAGCATGGCCGGAATGATAACCGGGCGCGCAGTCATTGCGCATCGAAAGCCGCACACAACCAGGTGATGCCCTCCGGGTGCACGGCCACCACGTCAAAGCGGCAAGGGGGCTCTTGCCCCAGGCGCATTAAAAAATGACGCGCCGCCCACACGATGCGGCGCCGTTTGGCATAGGTGACGCTGGCCTCGGCCCCCCCGTAGTTGCGGCTGCGGCGCTGTCGCACCTCGACAAACACCAGGGTGCCGTCAGGCGCCCACAGGATGAGATCGATTTCGCCACCCCCCCGCCCAGGCGTCCGATAATTGCGCGCATGCAAGCGCAGACCCTGATCCCGCAAATAGCCCAGGGCCAGGTCTTCTGCCGCATCCCCTGCCTGCTTGGTGGTGCGGGGGCTTCCCATGGGGCGATGAAAGTCATCCATTGAGCGCTTCTTTCGATTCAGCGCGGGCAGCAGCCCATGCGGCCGCCGCGTCTCAGCATTATCCGCAGGGCGCGCTGTATGTGGTGGCCACACCGATTGGTAATCTTGCCGACATCAGTCTGCGCGCCTTGCACTTGCTGGGTCTGGTGGACTGCGTGGCCTGCGAAGACACGCGCCACAGCCAGGCCCTGTTGCGCGCCTATGGCGTTGATCACCCCGGCAGCCACTGGCTGGCCGTGCACCAGCACAACGAAGCCGAAGCGGTGGCCCGGGTGCTGGAGCGTCTGCACGCCGGCCAACGCGTGGCCTACATCAGCGATGCCGGAACACCCGCCATCAGCGACCCGGGCGCGCGCCTGGTGCAGGGCGTGCAAGCCGCTGGACTGCGTGTGGTGCCCTTGCCGGGTGCCAGCAGCGTCACCGCCTTGCTGAGTGTCAGTGGCAGCCTGCAAGCCGACTCGTCCAGCTTTGTGTTTGTGGGTTTTTTGCCTAGCAAGTCTGCCGAGCGCGAGCGTGCGGTCCTGAATGTGATGGCGGATGGGCGCGCTCAGGTGTTGCTGGAGGCACCGCACCGCATTGAGGCCTTGGGACAGTCACTGGCCATGCTGGGCACACGTGCGGTGACCCTGGGTCGCGAATTGACCAAACAGTTTGAAGAGATCGTTACCTTGCCTGCCGCTGACCTGCTGGCCTGGCTGCAAGCCTCCCCACAGCACACGCGCGGCGAGTTCGCCTTGGTGATTCACGCCCAGGCAACGCCGTCGGACGCGCCCGACGCCGATGACCGGGTGCTGCGCTTGTTGCTGGCCGAAGTTCCTGTGAAAACCGCCGTCAAGCTGGCGTCTGAGATCACTGGGCAAAGTCGCAATGCGTTGTATGAGCGTGCGCTGGCGGTGAAGAAAGAGGCCTGAGCAACAACGCAGGTGGGACCTATCGGGACTTGGATCGCTGCTCCAGCGATTCTTGCAACGACTGAATCTGCTGCTGCGTTTGCTTGAGCTGCTCGGTCGCCTGCGTGATGGCCGTCCCCGAGGTTTTGCCCGTCTCGAAAGACGCCAGCATGGACTGAACCATGCTGACATTGGCGGCCCAAAGACCCACCACCACGGCAACGCCGGTGCTGATGATGGTCAATTTCAAATTGCGCATTTCACCTCTGCGATCGCCACGCTCCTGATTGAACGCTTGCAACAATTGGGCAGACTCACGGCGCATTTCAGCGATGGCCTGGTCCATGCGCTCTTCCAATCGGCCCAGACGTGCGTCTGCCTTGGCTTCTACCAGCTCCAGGCGCGCGGTCATTTCCTCACGGGTCATGGCGTTCATCATGTCTGATTCTCCCACGTCAGTCATCCAGGTATTGAAGAGCTTGATTTTTTCAGAGCTGATGGTGGCACCACCAGGCCTGGCGGAAAACGGGCTTTGGTTGGCCGGCTCCTCGGCACCGCTGACCTGGACGCCCATCATGTCCTGTTTGCCTTCAGCCATTCTCTGATCGGTAGGCTGGCATGGGTTCGGAGCGTGAAGCAATGACCACAGACCATGGCGATGACCGGAACCGATGGTGAAGGGAATACCGCATTGCCGTCTTCTCGAACACTGGCCAATGACCAAGTCGTCTGAGCGTCGGGCGCGTCAGCCAGAACCCAACTGGATCTGCCACAGGTCGGGCAGCCTGACTGGATATTTTTGAACTTGTAAAAACGCTCCAACTCCGCCAGGTTGACCATCGCTCGACCCTCTCAAGGTTTGCATCACCCCACCATATTAATACCTTGGTTTTCATAAATCAAGTGTCGAGGCTGTGCAATCCAGCTCAGAAACAAAAACGCCAACCTGGTCGGTTGGCGTGTGCGTTGGCCTGCGGGAAATATAAGAGAAAGGAGTGGCGCGGCTGGCGGGGATCGAACCCACGACCCTTGGCTTCGGAGGCCAATACTCTATCCACTGAGCTACAGCCGCCCTGGGTGTGTCTGGGTATTTTATATGCCCCCCCACTATAATTTCGCCTGCATTGAAATAATCGTCAAAGGATTTCCCATCATGAGCGCGCATCACGAAGAAGCCCACAGTGGCGGCAAAAAGAGCATTCCACACATCTTGTTTTGGTTTGTGTTGGTCTTTGCCGTACCTTATTTTGTCGTCACTTCCGTGATCTCACTGGGGTTCTCTGACAGCAAAACAGTACCGTACCCGGCCAGCCATCCGGATGTCACGGCAAAACGCATCCAAAAGGTGGGCTCGGTTGAAATGAAGGCTGTTGACCGCGAGCCCAAGTCGGGCGCTGAGGTTTATGCTGCACAATGCGGCGCCTGTCACGCCGCTGGCGTGGCCGGTGCGCCCAAATTTGGCGACGCCGGTGCCTGGGCGGCTCGGATCAAGAACGGCTATGAAGCACTGTTGACTTCGGCTTTGAAAGGCAAAGGCGCCATGGGTGCGCAGGGCGGCGGCACTTTCACTGACTTTGAGATTGGCCGTGCTGTGGTCCACATGGCCAATGCCGGCGGTGGAAAAATGGCTGAACCCTCAAAGCCCGGAACCGCCAAGTAAGCCTGCGAACATTCGCTCAAGCCGGCTTAGCCGGCTTTTTTTTCGGCTGCATGCCGTGCCTGCGGGCTGGTCACATAGCCGTAGCGAACCGGCAACTCGCTGGCATGGACCTCGGTGAGCGGCCAGCGCCGGGCTTCCAGGGCGTCGGCCAGGTTGAGCATGTCCTGTGTGTGCACCCGTCCCAAACCCAGGTTGGTGTCCAAATACACATGCCCCTCCTCGTCTGCCAAGCAAGCAAGCACCTGCACGGGCTGACCGCCATGGGACTGCACCTCTCCGCTGGGCGTGAAGCGCCAGACCCAGGGCGTACTTTCCAACTCGACGTAGACCCGCTGCGGTCCATTCTGGAAAAACCATTGCCCGTGCGGATCGACGTCGTAATTGCGTTGGATGAAATCGATCAATTTCTCGTGGCGCAGCCGTGAGCCTTTGGCCTTCAGGAAAGGTCCCTGGGCCTGCACCCTGTCGTCGCGCATGTACCAGTCGCCCCGGGCATCCAAGCCCAGCCAACCATAGCAATGCGGCACATTGGGCCACTTGAGCAAGGCTTTTTTGACCAACTCATCCATGGTGTTGCATCGCGTTCATCTCATTGGGCATGAAGCCATGTTGCCACGGCCTGCGGCAAGGCCAGCACATCGCCTGGAAAAGCCCCTTGCGTAAATCCGACATGGCCGCCGTCCCGGGGCTGCCAAAGCGTCACCCAATCACCCACGGACGCTGGGGGGGGCAAAGAGGATGCGGGCACAAAAGGATCGTTTCGAGCGTTCAACACCAGTGCAGGCAAACGGATCGTGTCCAACAGTGGCTTGGCGGAGGCTCGCGCCCAGTAGTCGTCTGTGTCGCGAAAGCCATGCAAGGGCGCGGTGAAGACATTGTCAAAATCGTACAAGTCTTTGGCGGCCAGCATGGCCTCGCGGTCAAACAGGCCGGGGTATTGCGCCCATTTCTGCAAAGCGCGGGGCTTCATCGAGCGCAAAAACATGCGGGTATAAACCTGCCGATTGAAGCCCTGACCGATGGCATGACCGCTGGCCGCCAGGTCAATGGGCGAGCACACCGCACACACCGCCTGGACGATGGATCGGGCCGTGTGGCCACTTTCCTCGGCCCAGCGCAACAGCGCATTGCCGCCCAAGGACACGCCCACTGCATAGCGTTTTCCTGGGTGAAGTGAGCGCATGCGCTCCAGAATCCATTGAATTTCCTGATGATCGCCAGAGTGATAAGCACGGGGTGCGCGATTGAGCTCACCGCTGCACCCCCGAAAATGCGGCACAGCCATGGCCCAACCCAAGCGGTGCGCATGGTCGGCAAAAGCTTGCGCATAGTGGCTGCCAGAAGAGCCTTCCAGGCCATGAAAAAGCACCAGCAAAGGCGGCTCTTCCTGACGTGGCGCAATGGCCGAGGGCTGCACCAGCCAATCCACGTCAACAAAGTCAGCGTCGGGGGTGTCCCAGCGTTCGCGCCGCCACAACGGCGCCGCCTGGGCGTAGCGGCGTGCCCACAAAGCGGCGTGAATGGTCTGCGCGTGCCCGCCGGGCAACCAGCCGGGTGCCTGGTAGGGCCAGGTCAATGCAGCACCTGCGTCGACTCCAGGCCTTCCTGGATTTCGTACGGGGTACCTGGGCTGGCGTGGTGCGCTACCATGCGCCAGCCTTGGGGCGTGCGGTGGTAGACATTGGTGGCGATCACATAGGCATGGCGTGGGCCTTGGGGTGTCATCACATCCACCACTTCCAGCAAGTTGTGCATGGCGCTGGCCAGCGATTCGACCTTGCGCACCTGCATGGGTCTTGCCTGCAGCACGCCATTGGCAAACAGCGCTTCAAACGAGGCGCGGATGGCGGCAGGCCCCAGCAGCCGTTGTCCCCCGGGATGAACGCACACCACCTCATCCTCATCGGCCCAACAGGCCATCAAGCGCTCGATGCTGCCCGTTTGCAGGGCCTCATAAAACATCGCCTCGATGTCATCGGGGCTGCCGCCCACCGTGGCGGCTTGCAGTTTGGCTTTGGGCATGGCGTGGGATTCTCCAGAAAAAAACCCCGTGAGGCGCTAGGCATCACGGGGTTGCGTCGGAAGCATGGTCCGCTTACTTCTTGCCGCGGTACTTGCGCAAAGCCGCCAACTGCGCGGCCATGATGGCGAGTTCGGACTGGGCACGGGCCAGGTCGACTTCGCTCTTGGCGTTGCGCACCGCGTCTTCTGCGGCTTGCTTGGCAGCGTTGGCTTTTTCTTCGTCCAGGTCCTTGCCGCGCACAGCGGTGTCGGACAGCACGGTCACGCAGTCGGGTTGCACTTCGAGAATGCCACCGGCCACGAACACGAACTCTTCGCCACCGTCAGCCGTTTGAATGCGCACCGAGCCTGGCCGGATGCGGGTGATCAGCGGCGTGTGACGCGGATAGATGCCAAGCTCGCCGGCTTCGCCGGGCAGGGCCACAAATTTGGCCTCGCCGGAGAAGATGGACTCTTCAGCACTGACGACATCAACGTGGATGGTGCTCATGGCGTTTCCTTAGACCTTTTTGGCCTTCTCGAAGGCTTCGTCGATGGTGCCGACCATGTAGAAGGCCTGCTCGGGCAAGTGATCGCACTCGCCGCTGACAATCATCTTGAAGCCGCGAATGGTTTCAGCCAGCGACACATACTTGCCTGCGGTGCCCGTGAACACTTCGGCCACGTGGAACGGCTGGGACAGGAAACGCTGGATCTTGCGCGCGCGGGCCACGGCCAGCTTGTCTTCAGGGGCCAGTTCGTCCATGCCCAGAATGGCAATGATGTCGCGCAGTTCTTTGTAGCGCTGCAAGGTGCCCTGCACGGCGCGCGCGGTTTCGTAGTGGTCGGTACCCACCACCAACGGGTCGAGCTGACGGCTGGTGGAGTCCAGGGGATCCACAGCGGGGTAGATACCCAGCGCAGCGATATCACGGCTCAGCACCACGGTGGAGTCCAGGTGGGCGAAGGTGGTGGCAGGCGACGGGTCGGTCAAGTCGTCGGCAGGCACGTACACGGCCTGGATGGAAGTGATCGAGCCCACTTTGGTCGAGGTGATCCGCTCTTGCAAGCGGCCCATTTCTTCGGCCAGCGTCGGCTGGTAGCCCACGGCAGAAGGCATGCGGCCCAGCAGCGCGGACACTTCGGTACCGGCCAGGGTGTAGCGGTAGATGTTGTCCACGAAGAACAGCACATCACGGCCTTCGTCACGGAACGATTCGGCGATGGTCAGACCGGTCAGGGCGACGCGCAAACGGTTGCCCGGGGGCTCGTTCATCTGACCGTACACCATGGCCACTTTGGACTCGTTGAGGTTCTCGGAGTTCACCACGCCAGATTCCATCATCTCGTGGTAGAAGTCGTTGCCCTCACGGGTACGCTCACCCACACCAGCGAACACGGACAAGCCCGAGTGCGCCTTGGCGATGTTGTTGATGAGTTCCATCATGTTCACGGTCTTGCCCACGCCGGCGCCGCCGAACAGGCCCACCTTGCCGCCTTTGGCGAACGGGCAGACCAGGTCGATCACCTTGATGCCGGTTTCCAGCAGTTCTTGCGAAGGGCTCAGCTCGTCATAAGCCGGGGCCTTGCGGTGGATCGAGGCGGTTTGGGTCTGGTCGACGGGGCCACGCTCGTCGATCGGGTTGCCCAGCACGTCCATGATGCGGCCCAGGGTGCCTTTGCCCACGGGCACGGTGATGGCCGCGCCGGTGTTGGTCACCATCAAGCCACGACGCAGACCGTCGGAAGAGCCCAGCGCAATGGTGCGGACAATGCCGTCACCCAGCTGCTGCTGAACTTCCAGGGTCAGGGCCGAGCCTTCGAGTTTGAGGGCGTCATAAACCCGGGGCATCTGATCACGTGGGAACTCGACGTCCACCACAGCGCCGATACACTGAACGATTTTTCCTTGCGCTTGAGCCATTTTTTTGCTCCAAAAATTAATGCTTGTTACACGCTGCCTGACCGAGGTCAGACGGCTGCCGCTCCGGCCACGATCTCGGACAATTCCTTGGTGATCGCAGCTTGGCGCGTCTTGTTGTAAACCAGTTTGAGTTCAGCAATCACATTGCCGGCGTTGTCGGTTGCGGCCTTCATGGCCACCATCCGGGCGGACTGCTCGGAGGCCATGTTTTCAGCAACGGCCTGGTAGACCAGTGCTTCCACATAGCGAACCAGCAATTCATCGATCACGGTTTGTGCATCGGGTTCGTAGATATAGTCCCAGCCATGGCTGCCAGCGGCGGCGGTGTCGTGCTTCATCTTTTCAGACGACAGCGGCAACAGCTGCTCGACCACCGGTTCTTGCTTCATGGTGTTGATGAAGCGCGTGTAGCACAGGTACACCGCATTCAGTTCGCCCTTGCTGTACGCATCGAGCAACACCTTGACCGGGCCAATCAACTTTTCCAGGTGCGGCGTGTCGCCCAACTGGGTGACATGCGACACCACTTTGGCGCCAACGCGGTTCAGGAAACCAAACCCCTTGTTGCCGATGGCCACCGCTTGTGTGGACACGCCCTGGCTCTGAAGGTCCTTGATCTTCTGGGTCACGGCGCGCAGCACGTTGGTGTTCATGCCACCGCACAGTCCTTTGTCCGTGCTGACCACGATGAAGCCGGCAGACTTGGCATCGTTGGTCTTCATGAACGTGTGGACGTACTCGGGATTGGCCTGGCCGAGATGGCTCGCGATGTTACGCACCTTCTCGCTGTAGGGGCGAGCGGCGCGCATGCGATCCTGCGCCTTGCGCATTTTGGACGCGGCCACCATTTCCATGGCCTTGGTGATCTTCTTGGTGTTTTCCACCGATTTGATCTTGCCGCGTATTTCCTTGCCTGCTGCCATCGAGGGCTCCTATGGGTGGGGAATCAGGCGAACGACTTCTTGAACGCTGTGATGGCAGCGGTCAGTTCGGCCTCGGCATCCTTGTCCATGGCCTTGTCGGCTTCAAGCTTGGCCAGCAAAGCAGCGTGCTTGTCCTTCAAGTGGGCAAACATGCCGGCTTCAAAGGCGAGCACTTGCTTGACATCGATGTCGTCCAGGAAACCCTTGTTGACCGCGAACAGCGTGGCGGCCATCAGGCTGATGGGCAAGGGGCTGTACTGAGCCTGCTTGAGCAGTTCGGTCACGCGGGCACCGCGGTCGAGCTGCTTGCGAGTGGCCTCGTCCAGGTCAGAAGCGAACTGCGCGAAGGCAGCCAATTCACGGTACTGGGCCAAGTCGGTACGGATACCACCGGAGAGGTTCTTGATCAGCTTGGTCTGGGCAGCACCACCGACGCGCGACACCGAGATACCGGCGTTGATGGCGGGGCGGATACCGGCGTTGAACAGGCTGGTTTCCAAGAAGATCTGGCCGTCGGTGATCGAAATCACGTTGGTCGGCACGAAGGCGGACACGTCACCGGCTTGGGTTTCGATCACAGGCAGCGCGGTCAAGGAACCGGTTTGGCCTTTGACTTCACCCTTGGTGAAGGCTTCCACGTAGTCGGCGTTGACGCGCGCGGCACGCTCGAGCAGACGGCTGTGGAGATAGAACACGTCGCCGGGGAAAGCTTCGCGGCCCGGGGGACGGCGCAGCAGCAGCGACACTTGACGGTAAGCCACGGCCTGCTTGGACAGGTCGTCGTACACGATCAGAGCATCTTGGCCACGGTCGCGGAAGTATTCGCCCATGGTGCAGCCAGAGTAGGCGGAGACATACTGCATGGCAGCAGACTCGGAAGCCGAAGCGGCCACCACAATGGTGTAGTCCATGGCGCCGGCTTGCTCCAAAGAGCGCACGACGTTCTTGATCGACGATGCCTTCTGACCGATGGCAACGTAGATACAGGTCATGTTCTGACCTTTTTGGTTGATGATGGCGTCGATGGCGACAGCGGTCTTACCCGTCTGGCGGTCACCAATGATCAATTCGCGCTGGCCACGGCCGATCGGCACCATCGAGTCGATGGACTTCAGACCGGTCTGCATCGGCTGGCTCACCGACTGACGCGCGATCACGCCAGGGGCCACTTTTTCGATCACGTCGGTCATCTTGGCGTTGATCGGGCCTTTGCCGTCGATGGGCTGACCCAGTGCGTTCACCACGCGGCCAATCAGCTCGGGGCCCACGGGCACTTCCAGAATGCGGCCCGTGCACTTGACGGTGTCGCCTTCGGAGATGTGCTCGTAGTCACCCAAAATCACCGCACCCACCGAGTCACGCTCGAGGTTCAGCGCCAGGC
>VERE01000084.1 GCA_018882835.1 Limnohabitans sp. | reverse complement strand
ACAAAATCACACCCGAGGGCTTGCGCACCCACCTGGAAGCCGAGATCAAGAAATGGGGACCGGTGATTCGCAAAGCGGGCATCTATGCCGACTGATGTGGCTGCGCCATGTCACTGAAACTTGACCCTCATCTGCATCACCCCGGGCAAGTGCCTGGGGTGGACCTGGCGGCCAGTGACGATTTTTACGAAGCCTTGTTGGACGCCCACCAGGGGTTGTCAGACGCAGACAGCGCGGCCTTGAACGCGCGTCTGATTTTGCTCTTGGCCAACCACATTGGCGATGTTTCTGTACTGCTGGAAGCCCTTGAGGCAGCGCGTCAGGGCTGAGGCGTTTTCGGCTTGAAGCCGCACTGCGCCGCCACGTCGCAGTGCCAGCACTGGGGTTTGCGGGCCACGCAAACATACCGCCCCAAAAGTATCAACCAATGGTGCGCATCCACCTTGTAGGGTTCGGGGATGCGTTTGAGCAATCGCATTTCCACCTCATAGGGCGTTTTTCCAGGCGCCAGTCCAGTACGGTTGCCGACGCGAAAAATATGGGTGTCCACCGCCATGGTCGGCTCGCCAAAGGCCACATTCAGCACCACATTCGCTGTTTTTCGGCCCACACCGGGCAGGGCTTCGAGCGCTTCTCGCGAGCCGGGCACCTCGCCTTGGTGTTGCTTGACCAAAATCTCGCAAGTGGCCATCAAATGGCGCGCCTTGCTGCGGTACAGGCCGATGGTCTTGATGTAACTTTCCAAAGCTGGCAAACCCAAGTCCAGAATTTTTTGCGGCGTGTTGGCCACCGGAAACAGCTTGCGTGTGGCCTTGTTGACGCCCACGTCTGTGGCTTGGGCAGAGAGCAAGACAGCCGTCAGCAACTCGAACACGCTCGTATACTCCAACTCGGTGGTGGGCTGAGGGTTGGCCGCTTTCAAGGTGGCGAAAAACGCTTCGATGTGCTGTGCCTTCATGCCTTCATCCTTCCAATTAATTCGAATCTGACCCCAATTAGCCATGCGATTTGCCCAACGTCTGAACAACGTCGAAACTTCGGCCATTCGAGAACTTTTCAAGTTGCTGGGCAAGCCCGGCATCATCAGCTTTGCGGGAGGTTTTCCCGATGGCGCCATGTTTGATGTGGATGGTATCCGAGAGGCCAGTGCGCGTGTGCTTGCAAATGAGTCGGGGCCAGCCTTGCAGTATGGCGCGACCGAGGGCTATAACCCGTTGCGCGAGCAATTGGCCCAGTTCATGACCGCCAAGGGCGTGAGTGGCATGTCGCCCGAGAGCCTGATCGTCACCACCGGCAGCCAACAAGCCCTGGACCTGATCGCCAAGACCTTGCTTGACGAGGGCGATGTGGCCTTGGTCGAGGCGCCAACGTTTTTGGCCACCATTCAATGTTTCCGTTTGTACGGACCGCAAGTGCTGGGTGTGCCGATCGATGCCGACGGCGTTCGGGTCGATTTGCTGGAAGAAGTGCTGGTGCGACACAAACCCAAGCTGGTGTACCTGATTCCCACCTTTGGCAATCCCAGCGGTGCCATGTTGAGCCTGGAGCGCCGATTGCGGGTTTTGGAATTGGCGGTGAAATACCAGACCGTGGTGGTTGAGGACGATCCTTACGGTGACCTGTATTTTGGCGAGGCGCCGCCCCCTTCACTGCTGGCCTTGAGCGATCGCGTGCCAGGCAGCCGTGACTGGCTGGTGCATTGCGGCAGCCTCAGCAAGGTGCTCAGCCCCGGCTTGCGCGTGGGCTGGCTGATTGCGCCGTCAGCGCTGTTGCAGCGTGCCACCATGTGCAAGCAATTCAGCGACGCGCACACCTCCACCTTTGCGCAAGCCACGGCGGCTGAGTATTTGCGCAGCGGCCGCATGCCTGCCACCCTGGACAATGTGCGCAGCGTGTATGCCCAGCGCGCAGCCACCATGGGGGCGGCTTTGCAGCGTGAATTCGGTGACGGCCTGGCGTTCAGCCAACCCAAAGGCGGTTTGTTTTTCTGGGCGCGTTTGACCGGCGCACGCGGTCAATTGAACGATGGCGCCACCCTGGCCAAGAAGGCCATTGACCAGGGCGTGGCCTTCGTGCCGGGCGCGCCGTTCTTTTCAGACCATCCTGACATCACCACCTTGCGACTGAGTTTCGCCACGGCCGATGTGGCGAAAATCGAAGAAGGCTTGCAGCGTCTGGGCCGCGCTTTTCGCGGCGACTGATCAGGCAGGCGTTTCCCAGGCCGACAACGGCACGCAGCTGCAAAACAAGTTGCGGTCGCCGTAGACGTTGTCCACCCGGCCAATGCTTGGCCAGTATTTTTGGCGCTTGAGCGTGGCCAGGGGAAAGGCCGCCACTTCTCGGCTGTAGGGCCGATCCCAGGCATCGCCCACCACGCAGGAGGCCGTGTGGGGTGCGTGCTTCAGGGGGTTGTTGTCTTGCGGCCAAGTGCCTTGCTCAACCAAGCGAATTTCTTCGCGAATGGCAATCATGGCGTCAATGAAGCGGTCCAGCTCGGCCAGGGTTTCGCTTTCGGTGGGCTCCACCATCAGCGTGCCTGGGACCGGAAAGCTCAGGGTCGGGGCATGAAAGCCATAGTCCATCAAGCGCTTGGCCACATCCTCTGCGCTGACGCCGCTGGTTTCTTTCAGGGGGCGCAGATCCAAAATACATTCGTGGGCGACGCGGCCATTCTCGCTGGCGTAAAGCGTGGGATAGTGATCGCGCAGGCGCACGCTCACATAATTTGCGGCCAAAATCGCGGCCTCTGTGGCATGGCGCAAACCTTCGGCACCCATCATGCGGCAATACATCCAGCTGATGGGCAGCACAGCGGCATTGCCCAGGGGGGCGGCTGACACAGCACCCACGCCGTTGACAGGCACACCCGCTGTGGCATGGCCGGGCAGGTAGGGCACCAAGTCTTCCACCACACACACCGGCCCCACGCCCGGGCCACCGCCGCCATGGGGAATGCAGAAGGTCTTGTGCAAGTTCAGGTGACTGACATCGCCTCCGAATTCGCCAGGGGCGGCCACGCCCACCAGCGCATTCATGTTGGCGCCATCGACATAGACTCGCCCGCCATGTTCATGCACCAGGGCGCACAGGGCCTTGACCTGCGTTTCAAACACGCCGTGCGTGCTGGGATAGGTGATCATCACGGCGGCCAGGCGCTCGCTGTGCTGTTCGCACTTGGCTTGCAGGTCGGCCATGTCCACGTTGCCCTGGGCATCGCAGGCGGTGACCACCACCTCCATGCCCACCATCTGGGCACTGGCCGGGTTGGTGCCGTGGGCGGATGAAGGGATCAGGCAGATGTTGCGATGGCTTTGACCCCGTGCGGCGTGATAAGCCTTGATGACCAGCAGGCCCGCGTACTCGCCTTGGCTGCCGGCATTGGGTTGCAGGCTGATGCCGGCGTAACCCGTGGCTTGGCAGAGCCAGGCGCGCAGTTGTTCATCCAGCAAGGCATAACCTTGCAGCTGATCGGCAGGCGCGAAAGGATGGGGCAGGGCGAACTCAGGCCAGGTGATGGGAATCATCTCGCTGGTGGCATTCAGCTTCATGGTGCAGCTGCCCAGGGGAATCATGCTGCGGTCCAAGGCCAGGTCTTTGTCGCTCAAGGCCCGGATGTAGCGCAGCATGCCGGTTTCACTGTGGTAGCTGTTGAACACCGGGTGCGTCATGAAGGCGCTGCTGCGGCGTAATTCGCTGGGGAGACGGGGTTCCAGGCCTTTTTCGAAGGCGCTCACCAGAGGCAAGGCTTGACCTTCGGTGGCGAACACGGCCCACAGGACGGCCAGATCCTCGCGGGTCGTGGTCTCATCCAGGGTGATGGCCAGGTGGTGTGCGTCCACATGGCGCAGGTTCATGCGCTGTTGCCGTGCTTTCTCGGCCAGAGCCTGAGTGCGTGTGCCGGTTTCCAATGTCAGCGTGTCAAAGGCTTGCTGCGTCGCAACGCGCACGCCCAGTTGCGCGAGGCCTTGTGCCAAAACCGCTGTGTAAGCCGCCACCCGCTGCGCGATGCGTTTGAGGCCCACCGGGCCGTGGTAAACCGCAAACATGCTGGCCACCACAGCGGGCAGGACCTGTGCGGTACAAATGTTGGAGGTGGCTTTTTCGCGGCGAATGTGCTGCTCGCGCGTTTGCAGCGCCAGGCGATAAGCCGGTTGCCCTTGGCTGTCCACACTCACGCCCACCAGACGGCCGGGCATGGAGCGCTTGTAGGCATCGCGGCAAGCGAAATAAGCGGCGTGGGGGCCGCCGCAACCCATGGGCATGCCAAAGCGCTGGGTCGTCCCCACCACAATGTCGGCGTCCCATTCGCCCGGCGGTGTCAGCAGGGTCAGGGCCAGCAGGTCGGCAGCCACACACAGGGCCGCTTGTTTCTGATGGACTTGTGCTGCAAAGTTGCGCCAGTCCTGCACCTCGCCATGGGTGGCTGGGTATTGCACCAGCACACCAAAGCAATCGCCCTGGCTCAGCAGTTGCCGGGCATCACCGACTTGAACCTGTATGTCCAGTGGTTGTGCGCGGGTTTGGATAACCTCGATGGTTTGCGGATGACAGCCCGCATCGACCACAAAAACGGCGCTGGTGCTTTTGGTGCTGCGCTTGGCCAAGGTCATGGCTTCGGCGGCCGCAGTGGCCTCATCCAGCATCGACGCGTTGGCGATGGGCATGCCGGTGAGCTCGCTCACCATGGTCTGGAAATTCACCAGCGCTTCCATGCGGCCTTGGCTGATCTCGGCCTGGTAAGGGGTGTAGGCGGTGTACCAGGCCGGATTTTCCAGAATGTTGCGCAGGATCACGCCCGGCGTGTGCGTACCGTGGTAACCCTGGCCGATAAAGCTTTTGAACAGTTGATTTTTCGAGGCAATGGCTTTCAGCTCGGCCAGCGCAGCCGCCTCGGTGATGGGCGTGGGCAACTGCATGGCCTGTCGGCGGGCAATGCTGGGCGGCACGATGCCTTCGATCAGGGCGCGCCTGGAAGCCTCGCCAATTCGCGACAGCATGTGATGCTCGTCGGCATCGCTCAAGCCAATGTGTCGGGCCAGAAATTCGCTGGCATTTTCAAGGTCGCCCAAGGGCTTGGCAGCTTGCATCAACATGTTCGTGCTCGTGGTGGCTAGGGGTTTAGGCTTGGGTGAAGGCGGTGTAAGCGGTTTCGTCCAGCAGGGCGTCCACTTCCGAGGGGTTGGCCAGCTTGACTTTGAAGAACCAGCCCGTGGCCAAGGGGTCGGTGTTGGCCAGCGACGGGTCATCGCGCAGGGCTTCGTTCACTTCGGTGATCTCACCGGTGACGGGCATGTACACATCGGCTGCGGCCTTGACAGACTCGACCACACCGGCCACATCGCCCGGCTTGAAAGACTTGCCGACATCGGGCAATTCGACAAACACCACATCACCCAGCGCATCTTGCGCGTGGTGGGTAATGCCCACAGTGGCGATGTCGCCGTTGACTTGAATCCATTCGTGTTCTTGGGTGTATTTCAGGCTCATGGCGGTTCCTAAAGAAAAAAGGGGGAGGGCTTAGCCTCGGTGGTAACGGTTGGGGACAAACGGCAACGGGCGCACTTCCATGGGCACGGCTTTGCCGCGCACCAAGGCCTGCACCTGGGTTCCGATGGCTGCATATTCTGCCTGTACCGAACCCAGGGCGATAGGCTGGTTCAGCGAGGGGCTGAGCAGGCCGCTGGTGATTTCACCGATGCGCTGGCCTTGCTTGTTTTGCAGCTCGGTATGCTCTCGCACGGGGACACGTTCCAGGCCGACCAACCCGACGCGCAAACGTGGCGCGCCCTGTTCAAGCTGCGCCAAAACGCGCGATGCTCCCAGAAAGCCGCCAGCGCGGGCTCCGCCCGTGCGTCGTACTTTTTGAATGGCCCAGTTCAGACTGGCTTCCACCGGGGTGGTCTGTGGGTCCAGGTCTTGGCCATAGAGACACATGCCGGCTTCCAGGCGCAGTGAATTGCGCGCACCCAGGCCAATGGGTTTGACTTCTGGCTGGGCCAGCAAAGCTTGCGCCAAGGCGGTGGCTTGCGCTGCCGGCACCGAAATTTCGAAGCCGTCCTCACCGGTGTAGCCACTGCGCGTGATGAAAAGGGGCACGCCTTGCCATGTGAAGCTGGCGCCCGTCATGAAAACCAGTTGCGTCACCTCGGGCAGCAAACGGGCTAACGCCGTCACAGCTTGCGGACCCTGCAGGGCCAACAGGCCGCGCTCCGGCAGCGGGGTGATGGTGCAGCGCTGGCCAATGTGTTGCTGAAGGTGCGCCAGGTCAGCTGCCTTGCAGGCGCCATTGACGATGACAAAAATATCGTCGCCACGGTTGACAAACATCAGGTCATCCAGGACACCGCCCTCTGCATTGAGCAGCAAGCCGTAGCGCTGCTTGCCCACGCCCAGGCCCATCACGTCCACCGGCATCAGGCTTTCAAAGGCTGCCGCAGCTTCGGGCCCGCTGAGGGTCAGTTGGCCCATGTGGGAAACATCGAACAGGCCTGCTTGGGTGCGCGTGTGAAGGTGCTCTGCCATCAGGCCTTCAGGGTATTGCACGGGCATGCTGTAACCCGCAAACGGGACCATGCGAGCACCCAGCGACAGGTGCAAATCGTTCAATGGGGTTTTGAGTAGTTCGGTCATGTCGGACAAACAGGGCTCCATGCAGCACGGTGCCCGCCCGCGCTGGCACCGGGAACCCTGTTGTCCGCTTTACCTGAGAGATTCAACGCGGGTGAAGCCCGCGATTTGCCCCTTCGGTGGACGTTGCACTGGCTGCAACGCCTCTCTCCAACAGAATCGGTTGCGTCAGTCCTTTTGCCTGAGCGTTCAGCCTTCGGCGGTCTTGCGACTCTCTCCTGACACCGAAGAGTATACCGTCACTTGAAACCCCAGAAGTGTGGCAGCCAAGTGGACAGGGCAGGCACAAAGGTCAGCACCACCAGGACCGCGCCATGTGCCCACAGGAAGGGCTTGAGCTCGCGGGTCAGGTCCGACATGGGCACGCGCGACACATTCGAGGTGACGAACAGCAGTCCGCCCACAGGCGGCGTGATCATGCCCAATGTCAGGTTGTAAATGACGATCATGGCGAAATGGATCGGTTCCACGCCCAACTTGGCCGCGACCGGTGCCAGGATGGGCACCAGCACCATCACGCCAGGCAAGGGCTCGATGAAGATGCCGAAGATCAACAGAAAGATGTTCAGCACGATCAGGAAAGTCCAGATGCTCAGGTTCTGGCCGCTGATCCAGTTGGCCATCTGCTGGGGCACGCCCTCGATCGTCAGCACCCAGGCAAACGAAGCCGACATGCCGATGATGATCAAGACCGAGGCCGTCAACAGCGCCGAGCGCCACAAAATATCGGGCACGGCGCCCCACGCCAGGGTGCGGTAAATGTATTTGCCACACAACAGCGCGTAGAAGACGGCCACCACCGAGGCCTCGGTGGGGGTGAACCAGCCAGCGCGCATGCCGCCCAGAATGATCACCGGCAACAAAATGGCAGGCAAGGCCTTCCAGGTGGTGCTGACAATGTCTGTCCAGCTTGGCATTTCGCCGTCGCCTTTGTAGTTGCGCTTCTTCGAGACATACCAGTTGACCCCACACATGGCCACCGCAATCACGATGCCGGGGATCACGCCAGCCACGAACAGAGCGCCTACCGAGACGTTGTCGTCAGCCAGGGCGTAAATGATCATGATGATGGATGGCGGGATGATGGGGCCCACAATGGCTGTGGAGGCGGTCAAGGCGGCTGCATAGGCGCGGCTGTAACCGGCCTTGTCCATCATGCGAATCAGCATCGAGCCCGGTCCTGCCGCATCCGCCAACGCCGAGCCGGAAATGCCTGAGAAGAAGGTCAGCGACACCACATTGGTGTAACCCAGGCCGCCGCGCTTGTGGCCGACGAACTGGCCCGCAAATTTCAGCAGCACCTCGGTCAGAGAGCCACCGCTCATGAGCTCTGCGGCAAGAATGAAGAAGGGTACCGCCATCAGAGGAAAGCTGTCCACACCCGTGAAGGTTTCTTTCAGCAACACCAGCATCGGGAAGTTGCCTGAAATGGCCAAAGCGGTGACCGTCGAGAGGCCCAGCGCAAAAGCCACGGGCACGCCGATGGCCAGGTAGACGCAAACGGAAATCAGAAGGATGACGCTGGCACTCATAGGGAAGCACTCGCTGTGGCATCGAAATGGGCATCCGAGGCGAACTCACGCCCTGCGATGTAACGGCGAACAATCAGCAACCAGTGCACGATGCTCATGGCCATGCCGACGGGCAAGGCGGCGTAAATCAACGCAAACGAAATCTGGGTGGCAGGGGTTGATTGGTATTGCGTTCGGTCCATGTACTCCAGACCGAAGTACACAAAGAAGCCAAAGAAGCCCAGCAACAAAAGGGCAATGAAAGCTCGCAATGCCTTGGCCAGTGACTTTGGCAACGCGTCTTGCAAGTTGTCGATGGCAATGTGGCCACCGTAGCGCAAGACGGGGCCGCAGCCGATGAAGGTCAGCCAGATCATCAGGTGGCGCGCCACCTCTTCGGCCCATTCAATCGATTGGCTGGTGAGGTAGCGCAAGCCTACATTGGCAAAGATGATGACCGACATGGCCGCCAGAATCAGCATCAGAAACCAGCGGTTGAAGGCCAGAAAATAGTGTTCGAATTTGTTCATGACGTTGGCATTTCCTCAGAAAGAAGCTTCAGTGAAATGGCCTGCGCGACGAGCTGCCGCGCAGGCCATTGAGGAGGCTGGACAGATTATTTGAAATCCTGGATTTTGCGAATGTTGTCGGCGCCGAACTCACCGGCGGCAGCCAACAGGGACAGAAGGAGGGAAGAAGTTTTCATAGCGCTTCAAAAAAGGGGGCGAATGTCAGTGCGTTTGAAGGCGGATCGCATCCGCATTTTCACGCACATAAGCGCGGACGATGCTTTCAAAGTCGGGGTCGGGGAACAGGCCCAGGGCATTGGCGCGAGCCGATTCCACGTTGCCAGGCCAGGTTTTGACAATGCGGCGAATGGTCTCGTCCGGCGTCCAGTCGATC
>VERE01000083.1 GCA_018882835.1 Limnohabitans sp. | reverse complement strand
GGACAATAACGTGCAAGGCATTTTGGGTTACGTCGTGCGCTGGGTGGACCAGGGCGTGGGTTGCTCCAAAGTGCCCGACATCCACAA
The DNA here is from genome assembly GCA_018882835.1 of Limnohabitans sp. GTDB lineage: Bacteria > Pseudomonadota > Gammaproteobacteria > Burkholderiales > Burkholderiaceae_C > Limnohabitans. The sequence goes on along the minus strand of VERE01000083.1, from coordinate 9,267 downwards.
CGTGGGCCTGATGGAAGACCGCGCGACCTTGCGCATTTCCAGCCAGCACATCGCCAACTGGTTGCACCATGGTGTGGTCACCCCGGCCGAAGTGAAAGCCACCTTCAAGCGCATGGCGGGCGTGGTCGACAAGCAAAATGCCGGCGACCCGCTGTACCAGAAAATGTCGGGGCGCTTCAGCACCTCGGCTGCCTACCAGGCTGCGCTGGACTTGGTCTTCAAGGGCAAAGTGCAACCGAGTGGCTACACCGAGCCGCTGCTGCATGCCTGGCGCCTGAAAGTGAAAGAAGTGCAAGCCTGAGGGGCGCAATGTCTTTGTGCAAGGCCTCTTCGGAGGCCTTTTTTCTGTGCGAGTGTCAGCACGAACGTTATGATGGACCTACGCTTAAGGTGATTGCAGCATGTCCATGCCCCCGCTTCTTCAAAATTTTGTGCGTCAACTCTGGCGCGCTCTGCTCTTCGGGTTGCTGGCGGTGATCGTTTTGGCAGGGCTGTACCTGGCCTTTGCTTACAACTTCGCCTACTCGCGCGGTGAAAGCGTGGGCTTTGTGCAGAAACTGTCTTACAAGGGCTGGGTTTGCAAAACCTGGGAAGGCGAACAGATGCGCGCCCTCGCCACCCTGCCTGCGGTGCCAGAGAAATTCACGTTCACGGTGCGAGACGCCGCCGTTGTGGACAAGATCAATGCCCACCTTGGCAAGAGGGTGGTGCTGGAGTATGCACAGCATCGAGGCCTGCCGTCCTGTCTGGGTGACACCGAGCATTTCGTGGTCGATGTTCGTCCCGCACCGGAAGAGTGACGCAAAGCATGATCGACCCATGCCGATGCCCCCTGTGTGGCCAACCCAACCGTTGTGCCATGACGGAAGCAGCCCGCAGCAGCGTGGATAACACGCGTTGCTGGTGTGTCAATGTGTCGTTTTCAGCAGAATTGCTGGCGCGTGTGCCAGCCCAGGCTGAGCGCAAGGCTTGCATCTGTCAAGAATGTGCCACCCGAGCGGCCACGCCTCATGAATGACCCAGGTTCGCTGGCGGCCCTGAAACAACGCCATGGCCCACGCCACCGCTGGCTGTTGCTGGCGACCGTGATGTTGGGCTCGATGGCCGCCATCATGTCGTCCACCATCATGAATGTGGGGATTCCCGACATGAGCCGTCAATTTGCCTTGGGGCAAGAGCGCGCGCAGTGGGTCAGTTCGGTGTTCATGGTGGCCATGACCGTGTCGATGCTGACCACGCCCTGGTTGCTGGCGCGTTTCGGTTATCGCCGCACTTACATGGGCTGCATGGCTTTGCTGATGGGGGCCGGCATAGTGGGCGGCTTGTCGAGCGATTTCGACTTTGTGTTGCTGATGCGCGTGGCTGAAGGGCTGGCCGCTGGGGTCGTACAACCGATTCCTGCCATCATCATCTTGCGCGCCTTTGAAACCGAAGAGCAAGGGCGGGCCAACAGCTGGTTCGGTATGGGTGTGGTGCTGGCACCGGCCATTGGTCCCAGCATCGGTGGCTTGTTGGTAGACGCCATGGGATGGCGCTCCTTGTTTTTCATGGTGGTGCCGTTTTGCCTGGTGTCGATGTGGCTGTCTCAACGCTATGTGCCGACCACCGCGCCGGGTGGCGTCAGCGCCAATCAGGGCCATCCAAGTCTGGACACAGGCGGTTTGGCGCTGGCCACGGTGGGCACACTTTGCTTGTTGAATGGCTTGGTCAGCTTGCACCGTGGTGACTCGGCGCTGGCCGCTGGCTTGTTGGTCGTGGCAACCTTCAGTGCCCTGGGCTTTGTGGCCTGGCAGCGTTGGCTGATGCGACGCCAGCGTTTTCCGCTGATGAACCTCGCCCTTTTTTCTCATCGTGCTTACGCCATGGGAACCTTGGTCGCCTTCATCTACGGCATTGCCCTGTTTGGCTCTACCTACCTGATTCCGCTTTATCTGCAATTGGGGCTGGGCTTGTCGGCAAGCCATGTGGGCACCTTGCTGATTCCGGCGGGCTTGATCCTGGCGGCCACCATCGCGGTCGTAGGGCGTTATTCCAGCACACACCCGACCCATTTGCTGGTGAGCTTCGGCCTGGCTTTGCTGGCATCGTCTTTTGCGTTGATGGTGCTGGTGCAACTGGACACCGCCTTGTGGGTGCTGGTTGGCTTGGCAGTGCTGGGGCGCGTTGGCTTGGGCTTTGTGCTGCCTTCGCTGAACATTGGCGCCATGCGCTCACTGCAACCCAGCTTGATCCCTCAAGGCGCCAGCACCATCAATTTTTTGCGCATGCTCGGTGGCGCGGCAGGCGTGAGTTTGTGCGGCATATTGCTGGAATGGCGATTGAGTGTGCATGGCGATTCCCTGACGCAACCGCAGACCTCCATGGCGCGCCTGCGCGCTTTCGATGAGGTGTTTCTGCTGCTGGCGGTCTGCTGCGCCTTGGCCATGCTGGCGGCCTGGAAAATCCGCACAACCCATCCTGCACGCTCATAGAACCTGCGCTGAGAGGTGTCTTCATGTGTCAATTGCTTGGACTGAACTGCAACAACCCCACCGATGCCACTTTCAGTTTCACCGGGTTTTCCCAGCGTGCCGGGGTCACCGACCACCACGCAGATGGCTGGGGCATTGCCTTTTTCGAAGGCAGCGAGAACGACCGGGGGCTGCGCCACTTTGTCGACCATCTTCCGGCCAGCACCTCGCCCTTTGCCGAGTTGCTGCGCCGCTACCCCATCAAAAGCCGCAACGTGATTTCCCATATTCGCAAAGCCACACAGGGCCAGGTAGCGCTGGAGAATTGCCACCCGTTTGTGCGCGAGCTATGGGGCCGCTATTGGGTGTTTGCCCACAATGGCAACCTGGAAAACTTTGAACCTCGGCTGCATGGCAGCTTTCGCCCAGTGGGACAAACCGACAGCGAGCAGGCTTTTTGCTGGCTGATGCAAGAGTTGGCCAAATCGCATGCCAGCGTGCCCTCGGTCGCGGAGTTGACCCTCACCCTGCAGGAACTGACACCCGCCATTGCACGGCATGGAACCTTCAATTATTTGCTGTCAAACGGCCAAGCCTTGTGGGCGCATGCCTCAACCCATTTGTGCTACGTTGAGCGTCAACACCCCTTTGCCAGCGCCACGCTGAGTGACCAGGATCTGAGCATCAACTTTGCCGAGCATGCACATGTCAACGATCGTGTGGCCGTGATTGTGACCACCCCTTTGACAACGAACGAGCGGTGGACCTCTTTGTCACCCGGCGAATTGCGGGTGTTTGTCGACGGACGATCGGTTTAAGCGCAGGCTTGTTCCAGGGCTTGCAGGAAAAGCTGGGCCACATCGCAGCCTGTCTGGTCGGTGATTTCCTGAAAGCAGGTGGGGCTGGTGACATTCACCTCGGTCAGGCAGTCTCCAATCACGTCCAGCCCGACCAGCAGCAAACCGCGCGCAAAGAGCGTGGGGCCTATCGCCTGCGCAATCTCGCGATCCCGATCGGACAAGGCCTGCGCGACACCCTTGCCGCCAGCGGCCAAGTTGCCCCGCACCTCTCCCCCTTGAGGGATTCGGGCCAAACAATAAGGCACCGGCTTGCCGCCGATGACCAGCACCCGCTTATCGCCTTGCGCGATGGCGGGAATGAACTTTTGCACCATCACGGTTTGGGCGCCGTCGCGGTTCAGGGTTTCAATGATGCCGCCCAAATTGAGGGCATCGTCCTTGACACGAAAGATGCCCATGCCGCCCATGCCGTCCAGTGGCTTGAGGATGATGTCGCGGTGTTCGGCATGAAAGGCGCGAATGGCCTGCGCATCACGCGTCACCAAGGTGGGGCTGATGAAGTTGGCAAACTCCAGAATGGCCAGCTTTTCTGGATGGTCACGCAAGGCACGCGGTTTGTTGAACACGCGCGCGCCCTCACGTTCGGCTTGCTCCAGCAAGTGGGTGGCGTAGAAATACTCGCTGTCAAACGGTGGGTCTTTGCGCATCACGATGGCGTCCACCGTGTGAAGGGCCTGGTCTTGGCGAGACACTTCTTCAAACCAAGCGTCCGGTGCGCCGGTGAGGTGAATTTGCCGCAACGGCGCCCTGACCTTGCCGCCACTGACCCAGGTGATGTCTTGCGGCTCGCAGGCATATACCGTGTGGCCACGACGCTGCGCCTCGCGCATCATGGCAAAGGTCGTGTCCTTGTAGATCTTGAAGGTGTGCAGCGGATCGGCGACGAACAGCAGCTTCATTCAGATCTCGATCTTGCTGCCCATCTCCACCACGGAGTTGCTGGGCAAGTTCAAAAAGTCGGCAGCTGCGCTTGCGTTCAAGTGCATCTGTGCAAACAGCTTCTCGCGCCAGGTGGCCATGCCACCACCCACGGTGGGCACGATGCTGTCACGCGATAAGAAATAGCTGGTGCTCATGGGGTCCACCGGACAGCCATGGCCCTTGAGCTGGGTCAGCGCACCCGGCACATCGGGGTCGTTCTTGAACCCGTAATTGATCACCACCTGCCAGCAATCATGGCCCAACTGCTCGACCTGAAGCCGCTTGTCCAGGCCGACCCAAGGTATTTCGTGACTGCGCACCGTGACAAAAAGATTGTGCGCATGCAACACCTTGTTGTGTTTGAGATTGTGCAGCATGGCATTGGGCACGACGCCGGTTTCTGTGGTCAGAAAGACCGCCGTGCCATCCACACGCACAGGCGGCGCGATGAACACTGCATCCAGGAAAGATTTCAGGTCGAGCGCATCTTCGCGGTGCTTTTCGTTGAGCAGTTCCCGGCCATCGCGCCAGGTCAACATGAAGGTGAGAATGACGCCGCCAATCACCAGAGGGAACCAACCCCCTTCGGCCAGCTTCATCAGATTGGAGGCCCAGAATGCGAAATCAACCACAAAGAAAATACCGGTGGCCGAAATGCACAGCCACAGGGGATAACGCCAGCTGTAGCGAATCACGTAAAAGGTCAGCACCGTGGTGATCAACATGTCGGTGCACACCGCAATGCCGTAGGCAGCCGCCAAGTTGCTGGAGGACTTGAACATCACCACCGCCAGCACAATGGCGCCAAACAAGCCCCAGTTCACAAACGGGATGTAAATTTGGCCGGTGTCACGCACGCTGGTGTGCTGCACCTGAAGGCGTGGCAAAAAACCCAGCTGAATCACCTGCTTGGTGACACTGAAAGCACCTGAAATCAGGGCTTGCGAGGCAATTACTGTGGCCGCTGTGGCCAAGATGACCAAGGGCAACAAAGCCCAATCGGGTGCCATCATGAAGAACGGGTTTTTCACGGCATCGGGCTCGTTTAACAGCAAGGCGCCCTGGCCGAAATAGTTCAGCGTCAAAGATGGCATGACGATGGCAAACCAGGCGATGCGAATCGGCTTTTTGCCAAAATGCCCCATGTCTGCATACAAGGCCTCGCCCCCGGTGACGCAAAGCACCACCGCCCCCAAAATGATGAACGTGGTGCCAGGCTCATTGACAATGAACTTCAAGGCGAAGTGCGGGCTGATGGCCCACAGAATGGCCGGCTGCGAAGCGATGTGGTAGATGCCCAGCACGGAAATGGCAGCAAACCAAACCAGCGTGATCGGGCCAAAAAATTTGCCAATGCCGCCCGTGCCACGTTTTTGCACGGCAAACAAACAAAACAAAATGATCAGCGTCAGGGGAATCACAAATTTCACAAAAGCGGGCGAGACAACCTCCAAGCCTTCGACAGCAGAAAGCACTGAAATGGCGGGCGTGATCACGCCATCGCCATAAAACAGGCAGGTGCCAAAAATGCCCACCACCAGCAAGACACTGCGCAAACGCGGCCTGTCACGCACCGACGAAGACGCCAGCGCCAGCATCGCCACCAGACCCCCCTCTCCGTTGTTGTCGGCACGTAGCACCAAGCTCACATACTTGATAGAGACGATGGTGGTCAGGGTCCAGAAGAAAATGGACAGGATGCCGTAAACATTGTCTGGCGTGAACGGCACATGCCCCGAGCCAAACACCTCTTTCAAGGCATAGAGCACGCTGGTGCCGATGTCACCGTAGACGACGCCAATGGCTCCCAGCGTCAGACCCGCCAGGGAAGATTTAGTGTGCTGCATGTTGTGTTTAAAGTTCAGTCGTAGATTTCAGCGTCGGGGTCGGTGGCTTCCAGCTCATAGCTGGCGGCCAGCATGGCCAAACGGCCAATGACGCCATACATGTAAAAGCGGTTGGGCGCACTGGCACCGGCCTTCAGGCCGGGCTGCGGCGTGTGGGCACTCTGTTCAAACGCCAAGGGCACAAAGCTGGCCCCGGGAGCGTTCAAATTTTCATCGATACCCCGCTCTGCATGCACACGGTAGAAGCCGCCCACCACATAGCGGTCCATCATGTAGACCACCGGCTCGGCAACGGCGTCGTTCATTCGTTCGTTGGTGAGCACGCCCTCTTGGATGATGACCTCGCTGACTTCCTGACCGTCCTTGATGACGCTCATCTTGTTGCGGGTCTTGCGGTTCAGCGCATCCAGGTCTTTGACATCGCGCACCGTCATGATGCCCATGCCGTAGGTGCCGTTGTCGGCTTTCACCACGACGAAGGGCTTTTCTTGAATGCCGTATTCCTTGTACTTGCGGCGAATTTTGGTGAGCAGCGCATCCACGTTGCTGCGCAGGCAATCCATGCCTGTGCCTTCGGCGAAGTTCACCTCGCCGCATTTGCCAAACATCGGGTTGATCAGCCAGGGGTCGATGCCCAGCAACTTGCCAAAGCGCTTGGTGACTTCTTCGTAACTGTCAAAGTGCTGGCTCTTGCGGCGAACGCTCCAACCCGCGTGCAGGGGCGGTAGCAAATACTGCTCGTGCAAGTCTTCCAAAATGCCAGGAATGCCGGCACTGAGGTCGTTGTTGAGAAGAATGGTGCAAGGATCGAAGTCTTTCAAGCCCAGGCGGCGCTTGCTGCGGATCACTGGCTCCAGGGTGACCTTGTCACCGTTGGGCAAGTCCACCGTCAGGTTTTCCTTCACCTCAGGGTTGATCGAGCCTATGCGCACATTCAAGCCGGCCATCTGAAAAATACGCTGCAACTGCGCCACATTCGACAGATAGAAAGTGTTGCGGGTGTGGTTTTCGGGGATGACCAACAGGTTGCGGGCTTCGGGGCAAATCTTTTCAATGGCCGCCATGGCGGCCTGCACCGCCAGTGGGAGCATCTCGGGGGTCAGGTTGTTCCAGCCTCCCGGGTACAGGTTGGTATCGACAGGCGCCAGCTTGAAGCCCGCGTTGCGAATATCCACCGAGCTGTAAAAAGGCGGGGTGTGCTCCATCCACTCCAGGCGAAACCAGCGCTCGATGGCGGGCATGGAATCGAGAATACGCTGCTCGAGTTCGTTGATGGGGCCCGTCAAGGCGGTAATGAGATGGGGAACCATGGTGGCCTTCGCTTCAGTCGGGAGGATTCTAGGACTTTGGGGCATTCGCCGCAGGATCAACGCCCGGACTGTTGTGCCGACGACTCAGCTGCGAATTTCGCCTTGCCCCAACACCACGTATTTGAGCGAGGTGAGCCCTTCGATACCCACAGGTCCGCGGGCATGGAATTTGTCAGTCGAAATACCTATTTCTGCCCCCAACCCATACTCAAAGCCATCAGCGAAGCGAGTGCTCGCATTGACCATCACACTGGAAGAATCGACCTCGCGCAAAAACTTCTGCGCATGCGTGTGGTCGGTGGTCAGAATGGCATCGGTGTGATGGCTGGCGTAATGGTTGATGTGCGCAATGGCCTCGTCCACCCCGGCCACGACCTTGATGCTGATGATGGGAGCCAGGTATTCCTCGTACCAATCTTGTTCGGTGGCGGCCACGGCATGGGCGCCAGGCACCGCCGACACCAGGGGCAATGCCTCGGGGCAGCAACGCATTTCCACGCCTTTGGCAGCGTACACCTTCGCCATGCGTGGCAGAAACTCGGCGGCCACCGCGCGTGCCACCAGCAAACCCTCGCTGGCATTGCAGGGGCTGTACTTTTGTGTCTTGGCGTTGTCAGCCACACGCACCGCCATGTCCAGATCGCATGGGTCGTCGACATAGGTGTGGCAGTTGCCATCCAGGTGCTTGATGACGGGTACTTTGGCCTCGCGGCTGATGCGCTCGATCAGGCCTTTGCCGCCACGGGGAATGATGACGTCAACAAACTCGGGCATGGCGATCAAATGGCCCACCGCTTCACGGTCGGTGGTGGGCACCAGCTGCACTGCATCCTGGGGCAGGCCGCAATCTGCCAGCGCCTGGCGAACCAGTTGCGCCAGGGCCTTGTTGGATTCGATGGCTTCCGAACCGCCTCGCAATATGCAGGCATTGCCACTCTTGATGGACAGCGAGGCCGCCTCAATGGTGACATTGGGCCGGCTCTCGAAAATCATGCCGAAAACGCCAATGGGCACACGCATCTGGCCCACACGGATACCGCTGGGTTGCTGGCGCATGCCCAGAATTTCGCCAATCACATCGGGCATGGCGGCCAGTTGCTCGCAGCCCAGTGCACAGGTTTCGATCACCTTTGGGGTGAGCTTGAGGCGGTCCACCATGGGCTCGGCCAAACCCGAAGCGCGGGCGCGGTCCAGGTCCAGGGCGTTGGCGTCTTGCAAAGCCGAGGTTTGCGCGCGCAACGAATGGGCCAGCTGGCGCAGGGCCTGGTTTTTCTGGGCCGTAGACGCTTTGGCCATGGCGGCCGAGGCCGCCTTGGCTTGAGAGCCCAGGACGCGCATCAGTTCGGCGGTGTGAGTGGCATTCATGGCGTGATTTTCGCAGACTGTGCGCAAGCGCGGCACAACATCATGGCCAATCGGTGCAAAGCCTGCCAGCTGTCCAGCGGCCAGTCGGGGGCATGCAGGCCTTTGACCAAGCCATCCACGGTGTGGGCAGCATGCAACAGGTTGTCCAAGGCCATAGGGGTCAGCCGAGGCAGGACACGCTCAAACAAGCGCTCTTTGAGGCCCCAGATCCGTTGCTCGCGCAAGGCCATGGGCAAGGGTTGGCCCAGGCTCAGGGCATCTTTCACACGTTTCAGCGCACGAATGTCTTCGGCCAGGGTGTAGTGCACCAGTACCTCGGATTCGCCCTCTGCTTGTAAGCCGTCAAGCATGCGTTGCACGCGCGGGGCATTGCCTGCCAAAACAGCTTCCGAAAGCTTGAACACGTCGTAGCGGGCCACATTGAGCACCGCAGACTCCACCTGCTCAAAACTCAGCTCCCCTGCGGGGTACAACAAGCCGAGTTTTTGGATCTCCTGGTGGGCGGCCAACAAGT
>VERE01000028.1 GCA_018882835.1 Limnohabitans sp. | reverse complement strand
GTGCAGCTCTGGCAAGGCAAAACCTAAAGCATCTGCGTTGTCCAGTATGTAGGCACCGTGCTTGTGGTAATCGCTGTGGGAAATTTGAGCGCCAATTTCATGCAGTTGCGCAGCCCAGTCCAGTTTGCGCTGATGTCTTGCGATGTCGTCAGTATGCGTCTCATGGTTGAGTTCTTGCAAAAGTGCGCGAGCCACTTTGCTCACGCGTTGTGCTTGAAGCGTGTCAACACCGAACGTGGTCAGCAGCCGTGCCACAGTTTGTGAGCGTATGTCAGAGCCTGATTCCTCGCGTTCCAGCATGTCATACAACACGCCATGACGTAGCGCGCCCTGTGCCACTTGAAGCTTGTCCATTTCTAACAAATCAAACAAAGCGCGCAAGACACTGATGCCACCGCCAATGACGGCGCGCCGGTCTTCTTTCAGCCCTTCCAGGCGCAGCTTGTTGGCATGGCCCACCCGCAGCAAACAACGTTGCAGCCAATCGAGGCCTTCCCGGCTGATCACACCTGTTGGCCAGCCCGCCGCCAGCAAAATATCGGCAATGGCACCCACAGTGCCCGAAGAGCCATAAGCGGTGTCCCAGTGCTGGCGTGAATAACTGCTGAGGGCCTCATCCAAAATGGCTTTGGCTGCGATTTCTGCACGTTCGAAGGCCGTATCACTAAACACGCCGGATTCGAAATACTTCATGCTCCAGGCAACGCTGCCCACCCGGTAGGACTCCATGACCTCTGCGCTCAGGTTTTGCCCCAGGATCAGCTCGGTCGACCTGCCGCCAATGTCAATGACCAGGCGACGCTCTGCCGATTGCGGCAACAGGTGAGCCACGCCTTGGTAAATCATGCGGGCTTCTTCGCGCCCGGAAATCACTTCGATGGGAAATCCCAAAATTTGATTGGCCTTTTGAAGGAAAACATCCCTGTTGCGTGCTTCACGCAGGGTTTGCGTGGCCACGGCGCGCACCTGGTGTTTTCTGAAACCGGCCAATCGCTCGGCAAAGCGTGCCAGGCAGTCCCAGCCGCGCTGCATGGCCTCGAGCGTCAAATTGCGATCTGTATCCAGGCCGCTGCCCTGTCGAACGGTCTCTTTGAGGTACTCGGTGCGGTGGATTTGTCCGTGGTTGAGGCGACCAATTTCAAGGCGAAAACTGTTGGAGCCCAGGTCAATGGCAGCGAGGAGGGTACCGTTTTGCATAAAAAGTATTCATTTTGGTGTGCAGTCTGTGCACATCTTTCGAGCATATGACTTTTTGATGTCAAACCTGTGACGATCTGACTTTGTGAACTTTTGAAGATTGTCACAAGCTTGTCACATTGGATTTCTAAAGTCAGACCCATTCTTCAACCACTGAGAGTCTATTCATGATGCCAAGCTTCAAAGTCATTGCAGCCGCCAGTCTGGGTCTGTGCTTGTCCTTGTCTGCTTTTTCCCAGGATGTGACGGGCGCGGGTGCCAGTTTCCCGGCGCCCCTTTACAGCAAGTGGGCTGCCGAATACAACAAGGCACAAGGTCAAAAAGTCAATTACCAGTCGGTGGGCTCAGGCGCTGGGATCAAACAAATTGACGCCAAGACAGTCGACTTTGGCGCATCTGACATGCCATTGAAAGACGAAGACCTGGCGCAGAAGAACCAGCTGCAATTTCCGACAGTGATTGGCGGCGTGGTGCCGGTGGTCAACATCGCAGGCGTGACCCCGGGGCAATTGAAATTGACCGGTGAAGTCATTGCCGACATCTTTCTGGGCAAGATCACCAAATGGAATGACCCGGCCATCAAGGCTTTGAATGCCAGTCTGAATTTGCCCGATGCAGCCATTGCGCCTGTGCGCCGTTCAGACGGATCTGGAACCACTTTCTTGTTCACCAATTACCTGAGCAAAGTCAATGCCGAGTGGAAAGCCAAAGTGGGTGACGGCACAGCCGTGAACTGGCCCACCGGCGCGGGTGGCAAAGGCAATGAGGGCGTGGCCGCATTTGTCAGCCGTTTGCCCAACTCGATCGGCTACGTCGAATACGCCTATGTCAAGCAGAACAAGATGGTGTTTGCGCAAGTCAAAAACCTGGCCGGTAATTTTGTGTCGCCTGATGATTCCGCTTTCAAGGCAGCAGCTGCAGGCGCAGATTGGTCGAAGACTTTCTACCAGATTTTGACGAACCAGCCCGGCAAAGATTCTTGGCCCATCACGGGTGCCACCTTCATCCTGATGCACAAGACCCAGGACAAGCCTGAAAAAGCAGCGGCCACGTTGAAATTCTTTGATTGGGCCTACAAAAACGGCGATCAGACCGCCGATGACTTGGATTACGTGCCCATGCCTGCCAGCGTGAAGGACACGATCCGCAAGTCCTGGGGGCAAATCAAGGACGGTGCTGGCAAGCCCATCGCATTCCAATAATTAGGCTAGAAAGGCGACGCCGTGTCTTCCACATCTGCTGTCACACACGGCGTCCCTGATACGCTAGAGGGCCCAGCGAAAGGTTCACGTCGACCCATGACACATCCTCCCACTCCTCCCTCGATGCGCCTGGGCGCTTTGATTGACCGTTTGTTTGGCTGGGCCGCACTGGGCGCGGCCCTCCTGACCTTGGCATTGCTGATGGGCATCCTGGGGTCGCTGATCTATGGTGCCTGGCCAGCCATCGACAAATACGGCCTGAGCTTTCTGACCCGCAGCGTCTGGGACCCGGTGCAAGAGGATTTTGGTGGCCTGGTCATGATTTACGGCACGTTGGCCACCTCGATCATTGCCTTGATGATTGCCGTGCCCGTGAGCTTCGGCATTGCTTTGTTTTTGACCGAGCTTTCACCCGCCTGGCTCAAGCGCCCCCTCGGGACAGCGATTGAGTTGCTGGCGGCCATCCCGTCGATTGTGTATGGCATGTGGGGGCTGCTGGTGTTTGGCCCGATTCTGGCAACTTATGTCCAAATGCCGTTGCAGAACATGCTCACGGGTGTTCCTTATTTGGGGGCGCTGGTGTCGGGCCCACCTGTGGGCATCGGTATTTTGTCAGCGGGCATCATCCTGGCCATCATGATCATTCCTTTCATCGCCTCTGTGATGCGCGATGTGTTCGAGGTGACGCCGCCCTTGTTGAAAGAGTCGGCCTACGGGTTGGGCTCCACTACCTGGGAGGTCATGTCCAAGGTGGTTTTGCCTTACACCAAGGCAGGCGTGGTGGGCGGGATCATGCTGGGACTGGGGCGGGCGCTGGGTGAAACCATGGCTGTGACCTTTGTCATCGGCAACATGAACCAACTGAATTCCCTGAGCGTGTTCGAGGCGGCCAACAGCATCACCTCTGCGCTGGCCAACGAATTTGCCGAAGCCTCCAGTGGCTTGCATCAGGCGTCGCTGATCTACCTGGGTCTGGTGTTGTTCTTCATCACCTTCGTGGTGTTGGCGCTTTCCAAAGTGTTGCTGGCCCGCATGCGCCGCAATGAGGGAGCCAAGTCATGAGCAACGACGTTCGACATCAAAAATTTGCCAAGCGCAAGCGCGTCAACCAGCTGGCACTGACCCTTTCGCTGGGCGCCATGGTGTTCGGCCTGGTCTGGCTGGTCTGGATCCTGTGGCAAACCTTCTGGTTGGGCATCGATGGCCTGACCTGGGCCACCCTGACTGAAATGACGCCAGCCCCCAACGACCCAGGCGGCTTGGCCAATGCCATTTACGGTTCATTCCTGATGGTCATGCTGGCCACCTTTGTGGGGACGCCCATCGGCATCATGGCCGGCATCTACTTGGCGGAATACAAACCCGTCAGCTGGCTCTCCAGCATCACACGCTTTGTCAACGACATTCTGTTGTCGGCGCCCTCCATCGTGATTGGCTTGTTTGTGTACTCACTGGTGGTTGCGCGCTACAAGTCGTTTTCCGGCTGGGCCGGGGTGGTGGCTTTGGCCCTGATTGTCATTCCCGTGGTGATTCGCACCACCGAGAACATGCTTCAGCTGGTTCCGCCGGGCTTGCGTGAGGCTGCGTATGCCCTGGGGACGCCGAAATGGAAGGTCATCATGAGCATCACCTTGCGCGCGGCACGCGCTGGCGTGGTGACGGGCGTGTTGCTGGCCGTGGCGCGCATCTCTGGCGAGACTGCGCCTTTGTTGTTTACTGCGCTGAGCAACCAATTCTGGACCTCCAGCCTGTCTGAGCCCATGGCCAGTTTGCCCGTGACCATTTTCAAATTCGCCATGAGCCCTTACGAGAACTGGCAACAACTGGCATGGGCGGGTGTGTTCCTGATCACCTTGGCTGTGCTCGGTCTCAACATCCTGGCGCGTGTGTTGACGCGTCAAAAATCCTGAACCTGAAGGAAGTCACATGGACACTGCCATCGCGACCCGACCCAAAATTTCGGTCAAAAACCTCAATTTTTATTACGGGAAATTCCATGCATTGAAAGACATCAATCTGGACATTCCTGAGAAGCAAGTCACTGCCTTCATCGGCCCGTCGGGATGTGGCAAGTCGACCTTGCTGCGCACCTTCAACCGCATGTTTGAGCTTTATCCCGAACAGCGGGCAGAGGGCGCCATTGAATTGGACGGGGATAACTTGCTGACCTCGAAGGAAGACGTGGCCCTGATCCGCGCCAAAGTGGGCATGGTGTTTCAGAAGCCGACACCGTTCCCGATGTCCATCTATGACAACATTGCCTTCGGCGTCAAGCTGTTTGAAAACCTCAGTGCCAGTGACATGGACGACCGTGTGGAGTGGGCTTTGCGCAAGGCCGCTTTGTGGACCGAAGTGAAAGACAAGCTGAACCAAAGCGGATCCGGCCTTTCAGGCGGTCAGCAGCAACGCCTGTGTATTGCCCGCGGGATCGCTATCAAGCCAGAAGTCTTGTTGCTGGACGAGCCCTGTTCTGCTTTGGACCCGATATCCACAGCCAAGATCGAGGAATTGATCATTGAGCTCAAGCAGGATTACACCGTGGTCATCGTGACCCACAACATGCAACAGGCGGCTCGCTGCAGCGACTACACCGCCTACATGTACCTGGGCGACCTGGTGGAGTTTGGCACCACCGAGCAAATGTTCTTCAAGCCCCAGCGCAAAGAAACCGAAGACTACATCACGGGCCGATTCGGCTGATTCGCAACGACCACTGGCTGCTAGGAATCCTCATGCCTGATAAACATCTTTCAACGCAATTTGACAGCGAACTCAACCATGTGTCCTCTCTGGTGATGGAGCTGGGCGGCTTGGTGGAGTCACAAATTCGCCAAGCCATTTATGCACTGTCTCAGTTCAGCGAGGCAGTGGCCAACCAGGTGATTGAAGGTGAAGCCCGTGTCAATGCCATGGAAGTGGAGATAGACCGCGAGTTGACATCCATCATTGGCCGTCGCCAACCCACGGCGCGCGATTTGCGCTTGCTGATGGCCATCTCCAAGACCACCGCCAATTTGGAGCGTGTGGGCGACGAGGCCGAAAAGATGGCGCGCATGGTCAAGTCCATCATTGATGATGGGACTCCTCGCACCTTGCCCGCCTCTGAGTTGCGTGTCGCCACCGAAATGGCCAGTGGCTTGCTTCGCAAAGCACTGGACGCCTTTGCCCGGCTCGACACGGCCACCGCCGTCACCATTCTCAAGGAAGACAACCTGATTGACCAGGAGTTTGACGGCTTCGTGCGCAAGCTCATTACCTACATGATGGAAGACCCCCGGACGATTTCTGCCAGCCTGGATTTGCTGTTCATCGCCAAAGCCATCGAGCGCATTGGCGACCACGCCAAGAACATTGCCGAGCTGATCATCTACATCGTCAAAGGCGCTGACGTGCGCCATATTTCGATGGACAAAATCGAAGAAACCCTACGCTGAAGCGACCGAGCGCATGAGACATCTGCCACGCGTATTGATTGTTGAGGACGAGTCGGCGATTGCCGAACTCATTGCTGTCAACCTTCGTCACAATGGTTTGTCACCGATCTGGGCGGAGGATGGTGAGCGGGCGCAGCGCGAAATTGACACGGTCTTGCCGGACGTCATTCTTCTGGACTGGATGCTGCCTGGCCAGAGCGGGGTGTCATTGGCGCGCAAATGGCGCGCGGATCCCCGCACCAAAGCCATTCCCATCCTGATGCTGACCGCCCGCACGGACGAGAGTGACAAGGTGTCTGGCCTGGACGCTGGCGCCGATGATTACATCACCAAGCCCTTCTCCACACAGGAGTTGCTGGCCCGCATTCGTGCTGTCCTGAGACGCCGCGCACCTGAGCAAGCTGCCGACAGCGTATCGGTGGGGCCTTTGACCCTGGACGGCGCCACTTACCGCGTGAGCTTGCAAGGCACGCCCTTGAAAATCGGTCCCACCGAATTCAAACTGCTCAATTACCTGATGCGCCATGCAGAGCGTGTTCATTCGCGCTCGCAGTTGCTGGACAAGGTTTGGGGCGACCATGTTTTTATTGAAGAGCGCACGGTGGATGTGCATGTGAAGCGCCTGCGTGAGGCCTTGGGCGCAGCGGGCGTCATGGTGGAAACCGTTCGGGGCGCGGGCTACCGGTTGACGGCCCAAGTTCAGGTGACAATTGCGGGTGGCTCCGATACACCTCACTGACTTCACTGAATGCTCTGGCGCTTCCTGACTTTTGTTGCGTGCTTGCTGGCCGGCGCCTCACTGGGCGCCATTGCCTTGCCTGAGCGTCTTTTTTGGCAAGGGGCTTGTACCGGACTTCTGTTGAGTGCATTGGTCTGGTTTTGCCTGGACCTGATTCGAGGTCTCAGCGTTCTGCACTGGCTGCAGTTGGATGGCGTGAAGGAAGTCCCTGTGCGTTGGGGCTTGTGGGGGCATGTGACCGACCGCATTCGACGGCTCCTGCGGCAACACGACCGTGAGAAGCAGGCAGGCGCTCAGCGGTTACAGCAATTTTTGTCAGCCATTCAAGCATCGCCCAACGGCGTGTTGCTGCTCGATGCGGAGGATCGCATCGAGTGGTGCAATGAAATGGCGGCGCAGCACCTGGGCATTGAGATCGCGCGCGATTTGGCGCAGCTGATTGGCAACCTGGTCCGTGACCCCGACTTCAGTGCTTACCTGCACCGCGGGCAATACGAAACCGAGGTGGTGATTGCGGGCCGGGACCATCGGCCCAATCATCCTGTGAGAATCTCTTTGCAAATGTTCCCTTACGGCGAAGGTCGCCGCTTGCTGCTGACCCGGGACATCACGGCGATTGAACAATCCGAGGCGATGCGTCGCGATTTTGTGGCCAATGTATCGCATGAAATTCGCACTCCCTTGACAGTCTTGGCGGGCTTTGTCGAAACCCTTCAAACCTTGCCACTGACAGCGCTGGAGCGCGACAAGTACCTGGGCCTGATGTCGCAACAAGCGCAACGCATGCAAACGCTGGTGCAAGACTTGTTGACCTTATCCCGGTTGGAGGGGAGCCCTTTGCCGACCCATCAGGAATGGGTTCCTGCCTTGACATTGTGGCAGTCCTGCGAAGCCGAGGGGCGTGCCCTGTCTGCCATGCTGGTGCCCGCAGAGGAGGCCGCCCACGCCATGGTCTTTGAAGCGGATGGCCTGGAGACTTGCGAGGTGGCGGGCTCGCGCGCCGAGTTGCAAAGCGCCATGTCCAACCTTGTCAGCAATGCCATTCGCTACACGCCGGCGGGAGGCCGTGTCCATGTCGCCTGGCATGCGTTGCCAGAAGGGCAAGTCGAGTTTGCCGTGACCGACACCGGTCCAGGCATTGCGCCGGAGCACATCCCGCGCATCACCGAGCGTTTTTATCGGGTGGATCGCAGCCGCTCGCGGGAAACCGGCGGCACGGGGCTAGGCTTGGCCATTGTCAAACACGTGGTGCAGCGGCATGGCGGGCAGTTGTCTATTCAAAGCGTGCTTGGCCAGGGTTCACGGTTTTCATTTGTGCTGCCTGCAGACCGTGTCCATCAGCTTCAGCGCTGAGCACGCGCTTGCACGGCCAAGTGCAACAGCAGACCCAGCGCCAGGGCCACGCCAGTCAGTGCCAGGCTGCTGGTCATCCAGAAGGCTTCGGGAGACTGCATCGGCCCCCAGCTGAGCACGCCCTGGTAGGCCAGCACATAGCCTCCTGTCAGACCGACTCCCCACAACAGCAAGGTGTTGGCCACCAAGGGTGCGAGCGTGATGCGAAAACAGCGCAGTAAAAAAAAGCACATGACCTGAAAGGCGTCGGCCGCCTGGTACCAAGTGAGCCAGGCCATCAGCGTGCTCGCCAATTGGGCCACTGCCGCGTCCCGTGTATACAGGTGCGCAATGAATTCACGGCCGAGTGCAATGCCCCATAGCAGCAGCGAGCAAACGCCCAGAAGCAACACAAACCCCTGTCGCATGGCGGCCTGGGCATTTGCAAAATTTTGGGCGCCGAACCAGTAACTGACGCGCGCACTGGTTGCGATGGCCAAGGACAAAGGCACCATGTAGAGCAGCGCGCCCAGGTTGGCCACAATCTGGTGACTTGCTGCTGCGGTGTTCCCCAGCCGAGCTATGAACAAAGCCATCAAGGTGTAAGAGGTCACCTCCACAGTGATGGAGATGGCATTGGGTACGCCAATTTTCAGCATCTCGAACAGCGACGGCCAGTGCGGCCGCTCCATGGCCTGCCAGATGCGGTAGGGTTTGTAAAACGCTTGGCGACGCAGCAGTGCCCAGGCCATTAAAAACATCAAAATGTTGACGGCCAGCGTGGCTTGGGCGCAACCGTCCACTCCCTGCGCTGAAAAGCTACCCCAGCCAAATGTCAAACCGATGGACAAAGGAATTTTGAGTGCCAGCCCGGCAACTTGAATCCAGGTGACCCACTGGGGTTGTCCCAGGCTTTGGTTCAACGTGCTGAACATGCGAAACAGCAACGCAGGTGCCAGTGCCCAGGCCAACGTGCCGAGGTAATGGCGCACCACATCTTGCATGGCCGGCGGAACATCGGTCCACGCGAAGATCCAGCCGGGGTGCGTCAAGACCCACATGCCCGCCAGTGTGCAAACCGCGCAGAGGTAGAGGCCTTGGCGCAACGCACGCCCGATGGCGGAATGCTTGTTGGCACCGTGCATCTCGGACAGGATGGGTAGCAAAGCCTGCAACAAGCCCATCAGGGTGACATAAACACTGATGTAGATGGCTGAGCCGACCGACAGCGCCGCCAGTGCTTCTTGGGCGAAGCGGCCAGCCACCACGGTGTCAGTGACCCCAAAAGCCATGACGGCCACTTGACCTACCAGCACCGTTCCTGCTTGCCTGGCAATCAGCCCGCGTTCATTCATGGCGTGGCTCGGTGGCGGTGGGCGAGCGTTTGAAAAGGATCACGTTTTCGTTGTTGTCCGACGGTCGCCAGACTGTTTTGACTTTTGCCCAATCGCTGGCAGAGGACAGGCGTTGGAATGCGGCCAGCGCATCGGCGTCTATCACCAGCCACTCGCAGGCCTTTCCATCCAGGGGTTGCACTTGGTAGTTTCCGTGGTACTGAAAGGCCGCTATTTGTGCGCGGTTCATCCCATATAAGTGAATGCACGCGGGCGTGCTCATCAGCGCATTCACGTTGCGAACCAGTGGTCCGTAACTCCGCGCAAAGTCCAGCAAAGGAAGCCACAAGGTCATCAGCAGCAACCAGCACAGAGCGGCGCCGCCAGCCGGCAGGACCAGGCTTTTCCAGAGGGCCGCGCGATGACGGCCGACGCGCCATTTCACCAGCCACAGCCAGGTGAGGGTGGCCATCAGTGCAGCGGCAAACGCCAACACGCCCCAGCTGGGCGTGAAGCCCGGCAACAGGCGTGCCACGTTGGCTGCAGGCTGTGCGGGCCAGCCAGTTTGAACAGCCAGCCACACCACCCAAATGATCAGGGCGCAACCACTGAAGAAGAGCAGCGTGAACCAGTCAATCAAGGCCGACACACTGCGTTGCAGGGTGGGCAAGGCAAAGGCGGCGAGCGCCGCCAGCGGCGGCAACGCGAGCAACAAGGTTCGTTCGGCCGAGGCAGTGATCAGGGCGCAAGTCACGGCCAAAACGACGAACCACAAGGGCAGGACCAGATGGCGATGCATGCTGCGGCTCCACCACTGGTGACGCCAGCGCCAAAGTGTCCAAAGTGCCAGCGGCCAGGTCGGCCAGGTGAACCACAGCAACAAGCGCAGCAGGGTGCGCCACTCGCTCCAGGTGGCATGCGGGGGGCGAATGCGCCACTGCCACAGATCAGCCTGAAGACTGACGGCGGTGCTGAGCAGACACAAGCCTGTCAGCCACAAAGCGTTTTCTAAGCGGTGCGGCAACTCTGTGTCGCACAGGCACAGCAAAGCCAGGCTGCTTCCCAGCAGCAAGGCCAGACTGGGCGCGCCGCTGAGCGTGAGCCCCATCAGGCTGATGGCCAAAGCAGCGTAGGCACGAACTCGGTGGTGGGGCAGGGCCGCCACGCCGTAAAACGCCAGGCTGAGCAGGGTCAGCTGTACCACCATGGGAGTGATTTCATGGGAAGGCTGCGCCAAACCCAGCGTGGCGATCAGGGCCAACAAACCAGCATCTGCCAAGGCCCGGGCATATTCCTTGGGTGAGGCTTCTCCGCCAAACGCAAACGCAACGGGCTGGGCTTTGGGGGACAGCGCCAGGTTATAGACCGCATTCCAGGTGGCCGCCAGGGTCAGCAGCACCAAGCCCATGAAGGGCAAACGCACCGCCAGAAACGCCGGTATGGCATCGGCGCTGACTTGAATGAAGAGCGCACCCAGCCAGTATGGCAACAAGCCATCCGGCTCGGGTGCCAGGCCCAGCAGGGTTGGCATGGCCCAGTCGCTTTCGCCGCGAGCCAAGGACAACATGTAGCCCAGGCTGGCCATGTCCAGTGATTTCCAGGGCTCGCGGCCGATCAAGCCGGGCAAGACATAGGCGGCACAAAACAACAGCAAGGCCAGCCGTGGCAGTCGACGCACAGCTTCTTGAGAAACGATGGCAGGGTTGGGACGGTTCACGGGGTCAGAGTGTGACACAGGCCTGGCCAAAACGGCGTCGCCAAAAAGAAAGGCAGCGCGGCGAACCGGGCTGCCTTGTCTTGAAGGGCGAGTGGCTTATTTGGCGGCGGTTTTGCCGTACTTGTTGCGGAAGCGCTCGACGCGGCCGCCCATGTTGTCCACAGACTTCTGGGTGCCGGTATAGAAGGGGTGAGATTCGCTGGAGGTGTCCAGCTTGTAGAGCGGCAGCTCGCGGCCGTCGTCCATCTTCACGGTTTCTTTGGTATTGGCACAGGAACGGGTCACAAACTTGAAGCCGTTCGACAGGTCCACGAAGCACACTTCGCGGTAATTGGGGTGAATGCCATCTTTCATGGGATTTCCTAAGGGGTTCGAGTCGGTAGCCACGCGCAGCCTATCTGCCCGCACTTTCCGCAAAACACAAAATTATAGCATCAGCCGCCGCGGCGCATCATGTCGAAGAAATCGACGTTCGACTTGGTGGCCTTCATGTTTTTCAACATGAGTTCCATCGACTCGATTTCGTCCATGTTGTACATGAACTGGCGCAGGATGCGGGTTTTTTGCAGGATTTCCGGAGCCAGCAGCAATTCCTCGCGGCGTGTGCCGCTGCGGTTGAGCTGAATGGCGGGGAACACCCGCTTTTCGTAGAGGCGGCGGTCCAGGTGGATTTCACTGTTGCCGGTGCCTTTGAACTCTTCAAAGATCACCTCGTCCATGCGGCTGCCGGTGTCGATCAGGGCAGTGGCGATGATGGTCAGCGAGCCGCCTTCTTCCACATTACGAGCCGCGCCAAAGAAGCGCTTGGGACGTTGCAGGGCGTTGGAGTCGACGCCGCCGGTCAGCACTTTGCCAGAGCTGGGGACCACGTTGTTATAGGCGCGAGCCAGGCGGGTGATGGAGTCAAGCAGAATGACCACGTCTTTTTTCAGTTCCACCAGGCGCTTGGCACGTTCGATCACCATTTCTGCCACATGGACATGGCGCGCGGCAGGTTCATCGAAGGTCGAGGCAATGACTTCGCCGCGCACGCTGCGCTGCATTTCGGTCACTTCTTCGGGGCGCTCATCCACCAGCAGCACCATCATGTGGCTGTCGGGATAGTTGGCGGTAATGGCGTGGGCAATGTGCTGCATCATCACCGTCTTGCCGCTCTTGGGCGGCGCCACCAGCAAGGCGCGCTGGCCTTTGCCGATGGGGGCAATGATGTCAATGATGCGGCCTGTGATGTTTTCTTCGCTCTTGATCTCGCGCTCCAGGCGCATCTGTTCCTTGGGGAACAGCGGCGTCAGGTTTTCGAACATGATCTTGTGCTTGTTGTTCTCGGGCAGGTCGCCGTTGACTTTGTCCAGCTTGGTCAGCGCAAAGTAACGCTCGCCATCCTTGGGGATGCGTACTTCGCCCTCGATCATGTCGCCGGTGTGCAGGTTAAAGCGGCGCACCTGGCTGGGGCTGATGTAGATATCGTCGGTGCTGGCCGTGAAACTGGTATCAGGGCTGCGCAAAAAACCAAAGCCGTCGGGCAGAATTTCCAGAACACCGTCGGCAAACACCTGCTCGCCGGCGCGGGCGCGTTTTTTAATGATGGCAAACATGAGCTCTTGTTTGCGCATGCGGCCGGTATTTTCAATTTCGAGCGCTTCGGCTTGTTTGAGCACTTCAGACACGTGCAGTGCCTTGAGTTCGTTCAGGTGCATGGAGTGACTCCTAAGGGGGGAGTTCGGAAAAGGTTGGGGGGAGGTCCGTGACGAGGCGCTCTGGGGCCTCTGGAACCGGTCACTCGAATCGGCCGCCAGGTGGCGGTCGGGAGACAAACGCGATTATGACAGGAAAATGGCCTGCCCCAAAGCCCGCATGATGGGGGCTGGGGCAGAACCGGGACTCAGGCCAGTTGCTGGTCGATGAAGGCCGTCAGTTGGGCTTTGCTCAGTGCGCCCACCTTGGTAGCGGCCAATTGACCATCTTTGAACAACATCAGGGTGGGGATGCCACGAATGCCGAATTTAGCCGGGATGTCGCGGTTTTCGTCCACATTCATTTTGGCGATTTGCAGCTTGCCCTGGTAACCGGTGGCGACTTCGTCCAGGATAGGGGCAATCATTTTGCAAGGGCCACACCATTCAGCCCAGTAGTCCACCAGCACTGGCTGGGAAGATTGCAGGACGTCAGCCTCGAAAGAGGTGTCGGTGATGTGCTTGATCAGCTCGCTGGCCATGGGGGTTCCTTCTCAGTTCTAGGCGTGTTCAGCAGGGGAAGCCGTATTTTGACAGAATCTCCCTTGTAACGCATTGACACACCCAAAGCCACTCAACTGAACCCATGAACTCAGCCCTCACCATTGACATCATTTCCGACGTGGTTTGCCCCTGGTGCTACATCGGCAAGCGCCGCATTGAAGGCGCATTGGCGCTCTATGCCCAACAGCACCCTGATCGATCTCCACCGGTCGTCCGTTGGCACCCGTTTCAGCTCAACCCGGACTTGGCGCCAGAAGGCGTTTCACGCTCGGACTATGTGCAGGCGAAATTTGGCGCCCGGGCCGCAACCGTTTACGACCGCGTGAAAGCAGTTGGCGCGAGCTTGGATATTCCTTTTGCGTTTGACAAAATTGCCCGCCAGCCCAATACGCGGGCAGCCCACAGCTTGATTGCCTTGGCCGAGCCAGGACCACAGCAAGAAGCCGTGGTCCAGACCCTGTTTGATGCATATTTCATTGAGGGACAAGATTTGACCCAGGTTTCGGTGCTGGTCGCATTGGCACAGCGCGCAGGACTGGATCCGGCGCAGGCACAAGCAGCTTTGGCCGATGAGCGGGTCATCGATCAAATCAGCGAGGCGGACCAACAGGCCCGCGCCATGGGTGTGCAAGGCGTGCCGTTCTTTATTTTCAATGGGCGCGTTGGCGTGTCGGGTGCACATGAAAGCGAGGATTTATTGCGTGCCATGGAAAATGCCGAAACCGAGGCATGATTTATCCTCAGTAAACGGTGGCAAGGCCCTCATGCCTTGAGGCTGATTATTGTCTTTGATTAATCTGTAATCTTGTCAGTTATATCAAGTAAATAATTCACAATTTAAGTTTGATTATCTGTGTCTATAATCAACGCTTCTATTCATTTACTGAGGTGATATTTAAAATGGCACGCAGCTCCACCACTTCGCAAATTGCAAAACTTCAAAAACAACTCGAATTGCTTAAAAAGCGCGAAGCCGCTCTGAGCAAATCCAAACAAAGCAAAGCTTTGGCGAAAATTGTGCAACTGGCCAAAGAAAGCGGTGTGACAGCGGAAGACATTGTGGGCGCCCTGAAAACCGGCAAAACTGCTAAAGCTGCCAAAGGCGCTGCCAAGAAAACCGCACGCAAAAACCCCACAGCCGGCAAAACCGTGGCCCCCAAATACCGTAACCCTGCCAACCCGGCGCAAACCTGGACGGGTCGTGGCAAGTCGCCTACCTGGGTTGCAGAAATGAAAGCAGCCGGCACCCTTGACAGTGCCCTGATCCCTGCCTGATTGCCGGCTTCGTCATCGCAAGCGAAGCTCGGCGACCTCTCTCCACTGAGTGATTGTCGTGGCCCTTTGGGCCACGACATGACGAAAAAAAAGATCCGATGAGCAACGGCGCCACATTATTTTCCGAACGGCTGGCCCTGCGTGAAATAGAGCAGGGCACTGTTCATGTGGAACTTTGGGCGCAAGCCCTCAAAAAAGCCAATGGCCAGGCCGATCTGGCCAAAGCGCATTACATGCAGTTGCGCGCGGCGGCCTTGTCCAAGGAAGCGCCCGCTTTGCTTTTGAAGCAAATTCGCAAAGGCTTGGCTGACGACGCCAAGTTACCGGCTGATTATGTCTCTGCCAGCGATTTGAAAAAACTCATTGGATAAATAACAGAGCCCTTCAGCTTTTCTCAGCTGTAAATGCGCTGCAGTAACTCCATCAGGAGTTCAAGCTGTTTGTCCGTCAGTTTTGACGCCATGTCTCTCTCAAGCTTGCTGACAACCACTTCAAGCTGTTCCAGCTTTTGTTTGCCAGTGTCTGATAATTTTAGATAGATTGCCCGTTTGTCAGAGTCTGGGCGATACCTTTGAATCAGGTGCTTGTTGCTGAGCTTTTGAAGAATCTTCGTTAAATTGGGCGGCAACAAAGACAGCTCGGTGCAAAGCTGACTTGGTGAGACGTTGGCATTGTGGCCAATCAGGCTGAGAACAGAAAATTCAACCGGGTTCAAAGCATAAGCGGACGTTCTTTGATGAAACTCATCAAATATTTTGAGCGTGGCCCGGCGGGTGTTGTAACCCAAGAGTCCTCGCAAAAAACTGCTGTCAATTGTTTCGCAGGGAGGCTCATTCGTTGACTTGATAGGCATGCCTGTTATTCTGTCACACCCAAGACAAAGCCCGGACTCGCCGGGCTTTGTTTTTTGTCATTTGACAACCATTATTGGCAAGTAAAGCTGCTAGAGCTTTCAATATCGCCAGTTCCGTTGTACCTGGCAACTTTGGGATATTCGCAGAGGAGGCGTGTGCGACTTTGTTGCCAGGATGCAGGGACCTCCGAATTGATCAGGCCTGAGATCGTACTGGTACCGGTGCCCCTGGCCTTGGCTTGCACAAAACTGGGCGAGGAGCCTTTCTCAACCCAATTCACCAAGGGGTCAATCATGTCAAACTGGTCGGCTGCGGGACCGCCTGAGCAATGGCCCATGCCTGGCACCGGGTAGAGTTTGCTCCATGAGCTTGCATCCGCAAAATCGGATTTGACTTTGTTGATCCAGGTCACTGTGTCGTTGAAAGAAAACACTGGGTCAGAAGTGCCATGGTAGACCAGCAATTTACCCCCACGTGAACGCAGAGTAGACAGTTGCGAGGTCGCCAAAGGCGTCATGAACGACATGGCCGACTCTGTGTAGAGCCCACTGGTTGCGAAAATCTTGGGGGCATCCACGTCGAAATCAAAGCTCATGGCAAACGGGAGCCCGAGGAAATTGGCGGTGTCTGTCGTTTTCGGCGGCGTCATGAAAATAAACGCAGTTGCACCAGGGTCGCGGCCAACCCCAGTGGAGTTGGAAAATTTCCATGAGGCCCAACCGGACGCCGAAATGCCAGTGTCGTAGGGAAAGCTGGCATAAAGCGCCGTCCCGGCTGTGTTCTTGGCGCCGTTGTGCACATTGATCAGCACTGTTTTTTGGGCGGTGGTGAGACAGGTGCCATCCCGAGTGCTGGTGCAAGTGGGGATGTCAGTGTTGACGTTGAAGGTCTTTTGACAAGCGGCCACATCACCCACCCAATTGTCCGTCACCCCATCCAGCGCGTCACACTTGCCAACGATCTTGGCGGCAATCATGCTGCGTTCAGTCGAGGTAAAAGCCGTTGAAACGTCAGCCAGAGGCTGTGTCAAAGTGACCGACGTGCCTGCAGCATTGGTGTCCGTGGTTTTGGTCGCGGTGGAGATGGTTGCATACTGCTGCACCCCCCACAGCTGAGCCACTGCTGCTTTGGGCAAGTTATAACCCGGCGCACCTGCCAAAATGCCGTCGTACATGTCGCCATAGCGTGTGGCCGCTACCAAGGCGTGTCGACCACCATTGGAGCAACCCCCGAGGTAGGAACGATCGGGCGCTTTGCCGTAAACCTGCCGAATAAGGTTCTTGGCCATGGGGGTCAGTTGCGCAACAGCGTTGTAGCCGTAGTCAATGCGAGCTTGCGGGTCCAAGCCAAAAAATGGCGTTGTTTGCGATTGATGCCCTGCATCCGAGCTTAAAACGGCAAAGCCCTTGGAGAGTGCCGACGTGATCGGCCCGCCCCCCAGTGCGCCCACTGCGTTGGAAACCGCCCCATCGGTACCACCGTTGGCCTGATAGTAAAAGCGCCCATTCCAATATTTAGGAAGGCGAATTTGGAACCCGATGTAGTAGGTCGCGCCATCCACTGTGCTGACCCGTTCATTCATTTTGCCGGTGATCAAGCAATGTTCAGGCATCGCGATATTGGACAGAACGGTACCATCTGCAACGGTCGAGGAAGCGGTGATCACGGTACCTGAAAGGCCTCGAATGGACGAAGCCAGAGTGGTGCAATCGCCAGAGAACGTGGCGGGAACTGCCGCAGACAATTGAGGTGGAAAGGCTTCGCCGCATCCACTCAACAGCACGGTTGCAGCCCCCATCACCGCTGTGCAAATCCTTAATGCGCGCTTCATCTCGGGTCTCCTCCAATAGTTTCTAGTGGAAACTATTTTGTTTCCTTAGGAAACAAAATGAAAATAAGTATTTACCCTTTAAGTTACTCGGCAAGCGAGAACAAGGGGCTGAAGCACCAGGGGAAATAGGAGGATGGCTGAGCGCCAAAGAAGAAAAAGAAGGGTGACGAGCCTTGATCCCGGCACTGACTCCACGGTTAGAGCTGCTTGGTTCCCCACCTGACTCGGTTGGCCGCTTCACCATGCGGGAAGGCCCGTCACAGTGCATTGTACGGGGTCCCGCCAAGCTGCGGGCGAACCCGTAGAATCCGGGCCATGTCTTACCTTGTGCTGGCCCGCAAATACCGCCCGAAAAACTTCACCGAGATGGTGGGGCAGGAGCACGTGGTTCAGGCCTTGACGAACGCGCTCACGCAGCAACGCTTGCACCATGCCTATTTGTTCACGGGCACCCGAGGTGTGGGTAAGACCACGGTGTCTCGCATACTGGCCAAATCGCTGAATTGCGAGCAGGGCATCACCGCGCAACCTTGTGGCTTATGTCAGGCCTGTTCGGATATCGACAGCGGTCGATTTGTGGATTACACCGAGCTCGATGCTGCCTCCAACCGCGGCGTGGACGAGGTCCAGCAGTTGCTGGAGCAGGCGGTCTACAAGCCAGTGCAAGGCCGCTTCAAGGTTTTCATGATTGACGAAGTGCACATGCTGACCAACACGGCTTTCAATGCCATGTTGAAGACACTCGAAGAGCCCCCTGAATACCTCAAATTTGTACTGGCAACGACCGATCCCCAAAAGGTGCCGGTCACGGTGTTGTCGCGCTGTTTGCAGTTCAACCTGCGGCCCATGGCGCCTGAAACCGTGCTGGGCCATTTGACTCAGGTCCTGCAAGCAGAATCCGTGGCGGCCGACGTTCAGGCTTTGCGTTTGCTGGCGCGCGCGGCACGGGGCTCCATGCGCGATGCCTTGTCGCTGACCGACCAAGCCATCGCCTTTGGCGGCGGCCAGCTGCAAGAAGCGAATGTGCGGCAGATGCTGGGCAGCGTGGACCGCGCCCATGTGTTTGCCCTGATCGATGCCTTGGCCGCGGGCGATGGCCGCACTGTGGTGGAAACCTGTGAGGCCTTGCGCGTGCAGGGCTTGAGCGCAGCCACCACGCTGGAAGACATGTCCATGGTTTTGCAGCGCATGGCCGTGGTGCAAGCGGTGCCGGGCATGTCAGACTCCGCTGCCACCGATCCCGATGCCGAACGCACTGCGGCCCTGGCCCTGCGCATGCCGGCTGATGAAACGCAGTTGCTTTACAGCCTGTGCCTGCAAGGTCGCCAAGAACTCGGACTGGCCCCTGACGAATACGCCGGCCTGACCATGGTGTTGCTGCGATTGTTGGCTTTCAAGGCGCCTGCATCTGCTGGCGCAGCCCCGGCTGAAAAAAAAACTCTGCTGACTGATCCCCCCCGGACCGAACGCTCAGCCCCGTTGCACGCTGCGCCTGCGACACTCCCTCCCAGTCCGGCCAAGCCCACACCCCTGGGCACGCCACCGGCCGCTGCGGGCATGCGCTTGCCGGTGCGCGATATGCAAGCCTCGCCTCGAGAAACGGCTGTGCCAGCGGTGCCCCCTCCTGCAGAATCGTCCCAGGCCTTGTTGGCAGTGCCTGTTCGCCAGCCCGCCCAAAATCCAGGGCCTGCAGCAGCGCCGGCGCCTGGCGCCCCCAGCGTGCCCGAGGTGGTTCCAACAGAAGAGGGCGACCACTGGCAGCAATGCGTGCAGCAGTTGCTGGCCAGCGATGCCATTCAATCCCTCACGCGCGAATTGGCGCTGCAGTCCCAGCTGGTGGCGCGTGATGAGGGAAATTGGCTGATTCGCGTGGAACGCGAGTCGCTGAACAATCCCAACAGCCGCGAGCGTTTGCAAAAAGCCCTGGCAACCCTGGGGCAAGAGGTGACGCTCACGGTTGAGCTGGGGCGCATCACCGACAGCCCGGCGCGCCGGGCTGCTGCCGCTGCCGCCGAGCGGCAGTTGGCGGCGGAGGCCGTGATTCTCAATGACCCTTATGTGCAACAACTGATGCAGAACTTTGGGGCGAAAATCGTCCCTGGCAGCATCAAACCCATTTGAAAGATTCCCATGTTCAACAAAGGACAACTCGCAGGCCTGATGAAACAGGCTCAAGCCATGCAGGACAACCTCAAGAAGGCTCAAGAAGAGCTGGCCTTTGTGGAGGTCACGGGCGAGTCTGGCAGCGGCATGGTCAAGATCCTCATGACTTGCAAGCACGAAGTCAAACGCGTCTCGATCGATGCCAGCCTGATGGTGGCCGATGAAAAAGACATGCTGGAAGACCTGATCGCTGCCGCTTTCAACGACGCTGCACGCAAGGCCGAAGAAACCAGCCAGTCCAAGATGGGCAAGCTCACCGCCGGCATGCCGGGCCTGCCCGGCGGCATGAAGTTCCCCTTCTGATGTTCGGCTGACATGGCCGACGCCCACGCACTGGACGCCTTGATTCAAGGCCTGCGCCGCTTGCCCGGTGTGGGGGTGAAATCGGCGTCGCGCATGGCCTACCACATGCTGCAGCATGACCGTGAGGGCGCGCAAATGCTGGCCCAGGCACTGCTCCAGGCCGCCCAAAGCGTGCAGCATTGCGAGCGCTGTCATACCTTCACCGAGGCCGCCGTTTGCAGCACTTGCCTGAACCCAGAGCGTGACGCCACGCGCCTGTGCGTGGTCGAAACCCCGGCCGATCAGTCGGCGGTGGAGCGCACCTCGGCATACCGTGGCCTGTACTTTGTGCTGATGGGCACCTTGAGCCCGCTCGACGGCTTGGGTCCCAAGGACATCGGCGTGCAAAAGTTGCTAGAGCGCGTCGGCGATGGCTCGGTGCAAGAAGTCATCCTGGCCACCAATTTCACGGCGGAAGGCGAGGCCACAGCCCATGTCATTGGCGAGGCACTGAAGCGCCGGGGCGTGCAGGTGTCTCGCTTGGCGCGCGGCGTGCCCATGGGCAGCGAGTTGGAATATGTCGACCTGGGCACCATCGCCCATGCGCTGGTGGATCGTCGTCAAACCTGAGCTTTTTCATGAAACCCATTCGAGTCGCCCTGATTCACGCCACCGCCCTGGCGATGTTGCCCATTCAACAAGCGTTCGCGCGTCATTGGCCGCAAGCCGAAGGCCTCAACTTGCTGGATGACAGTTTGTCACGCGATCGCGCGCAAGCCGGTGAACTGACGCCCGCCATGGTGCAACGGTTCATTGACCTCGCACAGTATGCGCAGCGTGCGGGAAGCCAGGGCATTTTGTTCACTTGCTCGGCTTTTGGGCCAGCGATTGAGGCTGCGGGCCGCGCCACCGGCTTGCCAACGCTGAAGCCCAATGAGGCGATGTTCGAGCAGGCCCTTGCACTGCCGGCGCCCACGGGTGTCTTGCGTTTGGGTCTGGTGGCCACGTTTGAAGCGTCCATCCCCTCCATGTCGGAAGAGTTCCTAGCCCTGGCGGCCCAGCGTAGCGTCAAGGTGGTGCTGCACAGCGTGTTTGTGCCGCATGCGATGTCCGATCTGGCCGCAGGCCAGGCCGAAAGCCATCACCAGCGCATTGCGCAAGCGCTGTCGCAATTGCCCGATTGCGATGGCATCATGCTGGCGCAATTTTCCATGGCCGCGGCGCAACCGCTTTGCCAGCAGCACGCGCGCGTGCCGGTTCTCTCAAGTCCCGACTGTGCTGTTCTAGCACTTCAACAAGCCATGCACCATGTCTGATCTTCGCGTCCCTGAAGCGCAATTGCGCAATTACATTACCCATTCGATGGCAGCCCTGGGACTGCCGCCAGACCATGCTGCCTGTGTCGGCCAGCTGATGGCCGAAGCCGATCTGCAAGGTTCGGACGGCCATGGTGTGATTCGCCTGCCACCCTACAGCCGGCGGATTTTGGCGGGGGGCGTCAATGTACGCCCCGACATCAAGGTGATCGAAGAGCGTGCCGCCATGGCGCTGATCGATGGCGACAACGGCATGGGCCATCTGGTGATGAAACAAGCGGCCGATCTTGCGGTGGAAAAAGCGCGTCGTTGCGGCATCGCCTGGGTGGGCAGCCGTTTCAGCAACCATGCGGGGCCGGCCTCGCTTTATGCGCGCATGGCTTTGCCGCATGACATGATCGGCTTGTACTTTGCAGTGGGCAACGCCAACCACTTGCCGCCCTGGGGAGGGCTGGACATGTTGTTGTCCACCAACCCGATTGCGGTGGCCATACCCGCCTTGCAGGAAGCGCCCATCGTGTTGGACATGGCCACCACCGTGGCGGCCTACGGCAAAGTGAAAGCCAAGGCCCAGCGCGGCGAGATGATGCCTGAAGGCTGGATGATCGATCGCGAAGGCAAACCGCTGCTGGACCCCAAGCGCAGCGAGGAAGGCTTTCTGACGCCGATCGGGGGCTACAAAGGGTACGGTTTGTCTTTGATCGTTGGCTTGCTGGCGGGGACCTTGAACGGCGCAGCGATGGGCAAAGCGGTCATTGATTTCAACAAAGACAGCCACAGTGTGAGCAACACCGGTCAAGCCATCGCCGTGATCGATCCCTCTGCGTTTGGTGACCCTTTGTTGTTCAAACAACGCGTCGACGGCATCGTGCGTGAAATGCGTGGCAGCGAGCGCATGCCTGGCGTGGACCGCATCTGGGTGCCGGGCGAGCAAAGCCAGGCCAAGCGTGTGCAGTATGGCGAACAAGGCATCCCGATTCCGCCAGCGCTCCTGCAGCAACTCGATGCGCTGGCTGTGCAGTTGAAGGTGCCAGCCTTGCGTGACACTCGTTTTTGACCTTTACCCACAGGGAGCATCCCATGGACCGCCGTTCATTCATCCAGCACAGCGCCGCAACGCTTGCCACAGCATGCACTGCCCATGCCTGGGCCCAAACCAACTACCCCAACAAACCGATCAAGCTCATCATCCCGCTGGCCGCTGGCAGTGCCGTTGACAATGCCGCGCGCATCGTGACCCAAAAAATGGCACTCAATCTGGGGGCCGGCATTGCTGTGGAGAACCAGCCTGGCGCTGCGGGACTGATTGGCGCCGAGCGCGTGGCCAAGTCTGCACCTGATGGCTACACCTTGGGCGGCTTCAACGACAGCATCATGACCATGGTGCCCAACTTGCAAACCAAGATGCCCTGGGACATCTTGCGTGACTTTGAGCCGGTGTCGTTGGTGGCCACAGTGGAGTGGGGCCTGGTCGTGCCCGCAGATTCACCCATCCGCAGCGCAGCAGACCTGATCGCTGCCGCCCGCAAAGCCCCTGGCAAAGTGAATTACGGCTCGGGTGGCAATGGCAGCCCCCAGCACATTGCCATGGCCTTGTTTGCCTCTCAGGCGGGTCTGCAGATGACCCACGTGCCCTACAAGGGCGCTACCCAGGCCGCTGTGGGTTTGGCAGGCCATGAGGTCGATGCTGCGTTTCAGGGCATTGCCACAGTCAACGCCTTGGTCAAGGGGGGGAAATTGCGCCTCGTGGCGGTCAGTACGCCAAGGCGCCTGCCTCAGTTTCCAGATGTGCCGACGGTTGGCGAGTCTGGCTTGCCGGGCTTTGAATTCAACTCCTGGTTCGCCATGGTGGCACCGGCAGGCACCCCCAAACCTGTGCTGCAAAAACTTCACGCAGAAGTGGCCAAAGCCTTGACGGATGCAGCGGTCAAAGAGCAATTGACGGCGCAAGGCCTTTCGCCGCGCGGCAGCTCCCCCGAAGAGTTGGGCAGTGCCTTGCGGGCGCAGCTGAACCGCTATGAGGCGCTGATCAAGCAGGCGGGCATCACGGCCGACTGACTCAGCGCTTGGCCAGCTTGTCGCCCTTGGGCGCTTGCGCTTTTTGCACCGAGGTTTTTTTCTTGGCGCCCGAACTCTTTTTGGCGCCATTCGCGGCTTGCGTCAGGAACAGCACCACAGATTGCCCCGCCTGCAATTTGCTTTGGCTGTTCAGCTCATTCCATTCAGCGAGTTGCGCGACGGTGACGCGGTGAGTCTTGGCCAACGATTCCAAAGTGTCTTTTTTACCCGCCTTCACCACCACACGGCGCAGCGCGACCTCTGGCGCCAGGCTCAGTTGCCCGTTGTCGGCCACTTGGCCGGCCACGTCCTCGTCCATGCGTGCGTTGCGCGGCACCAGCAAGGCTGAGCCGGCCTTGATCAGCATGCGTGGGGGGATGTTGTTGAGGGCGCGAAACTCTTCCTCCGACATGCCCGCGCGGCGTGCGGCTTCGGCAATTTTCAAATTGCTGGGCGCGATCCAGGCAGTCCAGCTGGCCAGGCGGCCACTGCCAAACGCTTCATAGTTTCGCTGAAAGGTCTCCGCATTGTCCCAGGGCAACAAAATTTGCGGCGTGCCTGCGGCAAACAGAACGGGGCGATGGGCCGAGGGGTTGAGCGCTTTAAAGTCTTCCAGGCTGATGTCGGCCAATTTGGCGGCCACGATCACGTCCATGTCGCGCGGCAGGGGCACGCTTTGAAAGTAAGGGTGATTGGGGATGTCTGGCAGCTGGACGTTGAATGATTTGGGCCGCGCCACAATGTTTTTGACCGCTTGCAATTTGGGCACATAGAAGCGTGTTTCCATGGGCATGTTCAGATCGGTATAGGTCGCAGCCAGGCCTGCCTTTTGATTGCGGGCGATGGCTTTGCCAACGTTGCCTTCGCCCCAGTTGTAAGCGGCCAGCGCAAGGTGCCAATCGCCGAACAGGTTGTAGAGCCGTTGCAGGTAATCCAGCGCAGCGCGTGTCGACGCTTGAATGTCGCGTCGATCGTCGCGGAACACGTTTTGCTTCAGGTCGAAGTCCTTGCCGGTGGCTGGCATGAATTGCCACATGCCCATGGCGCGCGCAGTGGAGACCGCTTGCGGGTTGAAGGCGCTCTCAATAAAGGGCAGCAGGGCCAGTTCGGTTGGCATTTGCCGGCGCTCCAGCTCTTCCACGATGTAGTACAGGTACTTGCGCGAACGCTCGGTCATGCGCAAGATGTAATCAGGGCGTGCGGCATACCACTGCTCGCGGTCAGACACCAGATCAGTGTTGAGGTCGGGCATCGCAAAGCCGCGGCGAATCCTGTCCCACAAGTCGTTGGGGAGGCTCAGATGTGCGATGGCATCGCTGCTGGCCCGGCCACTGCCCAGAGGCGAGAGCGGGTCAGGTGCGGTGCTGGTCGGGGCGGGCAAAGGCTGGCTGGCGGGCGGGACTTTTTGCAGGGCGTTGTCGGTTGCGCATCCGCCCAGGACCAGGGACAGCAAAAGAATCCAGCGTGACAAGACATTCATCGGAAATCGTTTTTCCATTGGCGCAGGGCGGCGAACACCGCCACCGGGTCGTGGGCTTTGGGGTAGAGGCGTTGAGCCGCCGCGACCACAGAAGGCTCTCTCACACGCAAAAAGGGATTGATGGCACGCTCACGTTCCAGCCGGGCTGGCAGGGTGGGCTCGTTTCTGGCTCGGATTGTCTTGCATTCCGAGGTGTATTTTTCAATCTCCCGATTGTCGGGCTCCACAGCGTGGGCAAATTTCAGGTTGGACAGGGTGTATTCGTGAGCACAACAAATCCGGGTTTCGCCAGGCAAACGAGCCAGTGCATCCAGCGAAGCCAGCATTTGTGCGGGCGTTCCTTCGAAAACCCGGCCGCAGCCCGCAGAGAACAGAGTGTCGCCGCAAAACAGCACCGGCCCGCCTGCCGCATCGGGCAGCCAGTAGGCCACATGACCCGCCGTATGGCCGGGCACGTCCATGACATGCACCGACTGGCCCAGCAGATGCAAAACATCGCCTTGTTGGCAAGGGTGGCAGGGTTCGGGGATGGCTTCTCCGGCGGGGCCGTAAACTGTGGCTCCGGTTGCCGCTCGCAAATCAGCCACACCGCCGACATGGTCGGCATGGTGATGGGTGACTAAAATTGCCACCAAACTCAGCTGATGCTGCAACAGTGCCTCGCGCACCGGCCCAGCGTCGCCAGGGTCTACAACCACCGCAGACTGACCATCGTGCCAGAGCCAAAGGTAGTTGTCAGAAAAGGCGGGCAGGGGAATCAGTTTCATGGAGCCTCGAATTATAGAAATCGACCGTTTGGAAGACTGGCTGCGCACCGCCCCAGGCCAATACCTTTTGGCCTGGGAGCAGCAACAGTTGGATCGCATTGTGGCCGATCTGTTTGGCTTTCATGCTCTTCAGTTGGGTTTGCGTGAGCTGGAAGGGCTGCGCAGCAACCGCATGCCCCACCGCTGGACAGCATCGACCTTGCCAGGTGAGGGGCAGGCCGCGCTGGTGCTGGACCCCACGGCCTTGCCGTTTCCCGAGCAAAGCCTGGACCTGGTGATTCTGCCGCACACGCTGGAACTGAGCGCCGATCCGCATGCCACGCTGCGCGAGGTCGAACGGGTCTTGGTGCCAGAGGGACGGGTGGTCATCTGTGGCCTCAACCCCGCCAGTTTGTGGGGCTTGCGCCAGCAACGGGCACACCTTTACCGCCGAATGGGCTTTGAAAAATGGTTTTTGCCCCAGGCCGGCGAGTTCATCGGCTATTGGCGTTTGCGCGATTGGTTGCGCTTGTTGAGCTTTGAAGTGGAAGGTGGGCGCTTTGGCTGTTACCGTCCCGCAGTGGATTCCGAGCGCTGGTTGCACCGCTTTGCCTGGATGGACCCGGCGGGGGATCGATGGTGGCCGATTTTTGGCGCTGTTTACCTATTGGTCGGCGTGAAACGTGTCCCTGGCATGCGCCTCATTGGGCCTGGATGGAAAACCGCGCGTGCGCGCGGGGCCCAGGCCGTGCCCAGTGCCAGCTCTGGGCGTGTCTCTCCTTTCGCCGAGTTCAATGGCTCAGTCCCTCCAGAAAGTAAAGAATGAGCGGTGTGGTGATTTATACCGATGGCGCCTGCAAAGGCAATCCAGGCCCAGGCGGCTGGGGCGCTTTGCTGCAGGCCGGCACGACCGAAAAGGAATTGTTTGGCGGCGAGCCTCTCACCACCAACAACCGCATGGAGTTGATGGCGGTGATTCAGGCCCTGACCGCCCTGAAGCGGCCCTGCGAGGTCAACCTCTACCTTGACAGCGAATATGTTCGCAAAGGCATCACCGAGTGGATCCATGGCTGGAAAGCCAAAGGCTGGCGGACGGCGGCCAAGCAGCCCGTGAAGAATGTGGAGTTGTGGCAGCAGCTTGATGTCCTGGTGCACCAAGCGGGCCATCGGATCTCCTGGCACTGGGTGAAGGGTCACGCAGGTGACATCGGCAACGAGCGGGCGGACGCTTTGGCCAACCGCGGTGTC
This sequence comes from Limnohabitans sp., assembly GCA_018882835.1. GTDB lineage: Bacteria > Pseudomonadota > Gammaproteobacteria > Burkholderiales > Burkholderiaceae_C > Limnohabitans. The sequence continues at coordinate 11,182 of VERE01000028.1, read as the reverse complement.
GCGCTCATTCAGGGCGACTGATTGTGTCTGTTGTGTAAAAAACCACGAACACCTTTGGAACCTAGGGGGAATTCGCATGCCCGCAAGGGCAGACGCTGATACATTGGCTGGCTATTTTCAGATTCCTAAGCACACAATTCATGGCAAGCAAAATCATTTACACCGTGGTGGCGGTGGTCGGCATCGCTGGCGCCTCTGGCGCGGCTTGGTGGTACCAAAACGACCCACAAGCCGTTCAGAGCTTGATGGCCAAGCTCAAGGGTGGCGCAAGCGCGCCCGCTGCGGCGCCCGCTGGTCCCCGTGCCGTGGGTGTCGAAGTGGCCAAGGTGGAAGTCATGACCCTGCGCGATGATGCGCAAGCGGTGGGTAGCCTGCGCTCCCGCCAGAACGTCATGTTACGCCCAGAAATTGCCGGCCGCATCATGTCTTTGGGATTCACCGATGGTGCCCGCGTGAATGCCGGCCAGACGCTGGTTCAATTGGATGACACCCTGCAGCGCGCAGAACTGCAACAGTCTCTGGCCCAGGTGTCGATTGCCAAGGCCAACCATGCGCGAAACCAAGAGTTGGTTGCGCAGAAATTTGTGGCGCAGCGTGTGCTTGACGAGAGTGCGGCCAGTTTGCAAGTGGCCGAGGCGCAACTGTCCTTGACCTGTGCCCGGCTGGATCGCATGCGCATCGTGGCACCGTTCTCCGGGGTGGTGGGGATTCGCAACGTCAACCTCGGCGACTATGTCAAAGACGGTGCTGACCTGATCAATCTTGAGGACATCGGCTCCCTTTATGTCGACTTTCGCTTGCCCGAGCGTTACCAGAGCAAGCTGACCTTGCAGCAACCGGTCGAGTTGGAACTGGATGCTTTTCCGAACCGAATTTTCAGAGCCAAGGTCGAAGCCATCGACCCGCTGATTGATGCCAACGGCCGTTCCATCGGTGTACGCGCGTTGCTCCCCAACACGGCGGGTGAGGTCAAGCCCATGCCAGCAGGTGCGCGGCCTGCGGGCGCGCCTGCCCCCGCACAAGCTTCTGCAACAGCCAAGCCTGCAACAACCAAGCCTGCAAAACCCGCCAGTGCACCGCCGGTCTCTGCTTCACCGCCCCCGTCTGCCCAGGAACCAAGCACCCGTTTGCCTAGTCTGTGCCCCCCCAATGCGGCCTACAGGCAGCCTGTGCCTGCCCAGACCACTGCGCCCCTGGGCCCGCTGCGCCCTGGCATGTTTGCACGCGCGACGGCCGTGTTCGCGGTCAAGCCAGATGCCATGGCCGTCCCCGAGGAAGCGATTGTTCCGCAGGGTGGGCGCCAATTTGTCATCCAGGTGATGCCCGTCGCCAGTGTGCCTGCAGCAGGCCCCTTGCCTCCCAACACCGAGTGGGTGTCCAAGCGCACCGAAGTGAAGCTAGGCATTCGTCGACCTGGCCGGGTCGAGGTGCTGGAGGGCCTGAACCCGGGCGACACCGTGGTGGTCGCCGGACAGCAACGCCTGCAAAAAGACGGTACGGCTTTGCGGCTGGTTGAAATGGGCCGCGGTCCGGCCGGCGCACCGGGCGGGCCTTCTGCCGGTGCCCCCGCAGGTGCCGCTCCCGCAGGTGCCGCTCCCGCAGGTGCCGCTCCCGCAGGCGCGGCTCCCGCCGCGCCAGCGCCAGCCAGCCGTTGACCGACAGACACACAAGGACCCGTCATGCAACTGCCTGAGGTATCGATACGACGTCCGGTGTTTGCCACCGTGCTCTCCCTGCTGATTTTGCTGGTCGGGTTTGTGTCGTTCATGCGCCTGAATGTGCGTGAGTATCCAAAAATCGACAACCCCGTGGTCACGGTCGAGACCAAGTATGTCGGAGCCTCCAGCGCCGTGGTGGAATCCCAGGTCACCAAGGTGTTGGAAGATTCCCTGTCGGGCATTGAAGGGGTGGATGTCATCACTTCCATCAGCCGCCAGGAACAAAGCCAGATCACCGTCAACTTCGTGCTGTCACGCGACCCGGATTCGGCAGCGGCCGATGTACGAGACAAAGTCTCGCGGGTTCGCCAACGTTTGCCTCAGGGCATTGATGAGCCTGTCATCGCCAAGGTGGAGGCCGATGCCTTCCCCGTGATCTGGCTGTCTTTCAGCTCTGACACATTGGATGTTTTGCAAATCACCGACCTGGCCAACCGCATTGCCAAGCCCATGATGCAAACCGCGCCTGGTGCCTCTGACGTGCGGGTGTTTGGCGAGCGCAAATATTCCATGCGCATCTGGCTGGATCCTGATCGTCTGGCGGCCTTTAAACTGACCACCCAGGATGTCGAGGACGCCTTGCGGCGCTCCAATATTGAAGTGCCAGCTGGCCGCATCGAGAGCCGTCTGCGCGAGTTCAACGTCACGGCCGCCACCGACTTGCAGCGTCCTGTGGAGTTCGGCCAAATCGTGATCAGGACCGTCAATGGCATGCCGGTTCGGATCAGGGATGTCGCCCGGGTTGAGCAAGGCGCTCAGTCCGAGCGGACTTCCACGCGCCTGAATGGCAAAGACGCCATCACTCTGGGGGTGATACGAAATGCCACCGCCAACCCGCTGGACTTGAGCGCTGCCATTCGAGCCATGATCCCGCGCATCAAAGAAAATTTACCCCCCGGCATTGACATCGATATTGCCAATGACAACTCGGTCTTCATTGACCGCTCCATCAAGGCGGTTTACCAAACCATTTTTGAGGCGATGGTGCTGGTGGCTTTGGTGATCTTTGTTTTCCTGCGAACTTTTCGCGCCTCGATCATTCCACTGGTGACCATTCCGGTGTCCTTGATCGGAACCTTTGCCCTCATGGCTTTGTGCGGTTTCACCGTCAACTCCCTGACCATGTTGGCGCTGGTACTGGCCATTGGCCTGGTGGTGGACGATGCCATCGTGGTGTTGGAAAACATTTACCGTCACATCGAAGATGGCATGTCCCCCTTCGAGGCGTCTATTCGCGGCGCCAAGGAAATTGGCTTTGCCGTGGTGGCCATGACGGTCACACTCGCCGCTGTGTATGCGCCCTTGGCTTTCACGCCCGGGCGTACCGGGCGCTTGTTCACGGAGTTCGCATTGGCGCTGGCGGGCTCGGTGATTGTGTCCGGCTTTGTGGCGCTGACCTTGTCGCCCATGATGTGCTCCAAGTTGCTCAAGCACGTCGATAACCCCACCTGGTTTGACCGCAAGATGGAAGTCGTTCTGGTGGCCATCTCCAATGGCTACGGCCGCATCCTGCATTGGACTTTGTCACCCATGAAAATGGGGTCCTTCGCTCTGTCACGTCGCTGGTTTGTGGTCGCCATCATGCTGTCCGCAGCGGTGGGGACCTGGCAACTGTTGATGGCAACCAAAAGTGAGTTGTCGCCGATTGAAGACCGCGGGGTGATTCTGACCGTCATCAACGGCCCCGATGGCGCGACCATGGACTACACCACGCGCTACGCCCAGACCATTGAAAAAATGGGCGGCAAGTACGAAGAATTCGACCGGCTGTTCACCGTGGTGGGTAACCCCACGGTGGCCCAAGGCAACGTTTTTTACCGTGCTTTGCCCTGGGAACAGCGCAAGAAAAGCACCATGGAAATTGCCCGGGAAATCACACCCGCGTTGACCTCGTTGCCGGGCGTGACGGCTTTCCCCATCACACCGCCCTCGCTGGGTCAGCCATTCCGTGAGCGCCCCGTGAACTTTGTGATCCTCACCTCTGACAGCTATCAGAACTTGGCCCAAGTGGTGCGTGCTTTCCAGGATGAGTTGGCCAAAAACCCAGGCATCATCAGCGTGGACACCGACTTGCGCTTGAACAAGCCCGAAATCAGCATGGAGGTCGACCGCGAACGTGCCGCTGACATGGGCGTGCCCGTTGACGCGATTGCTCGCGCCGTGGAGACCATGATGGGCGGGCGCCAAGTGACGCGTTACAAGCGGGAGGGTGACCAATACGATGTGATCGTGCAAACCAACACCACCCAGCGCGACACGCCCGATGACATCGAAAAGATTTTTGTGCGCGGCCGCAACGACGCCATGATTCCGCTGTCAGCCCTGGTCAAAATCAAGGAAGTGGTGGTGCCACGAGAGTTGAACCACTTCAGCCAACGCCGCAGTGCGTCCATCACAGCCAACCTGGCGCCTACCTACTCGCTGGGTGAAGCACTGGATTTCATGCGCGAAACTTCCAAGAAGGTGCTCAAGCCTGGCTATTCCACGGACCTGAATGGCACCTCGCGCGAGTTCACAAAATCTTCTGGCTCCCTGGCCATCGTGTTTGTGCTGGCATTGTTGTTCATCTTTTTGGTGCTGGCAGCGCAATTTGAAAGCTTCATCGATCCGCTGGTGATCATGCTGTCTGTTCCTTTGTCCATGGTGGGCGCTTTGCTAGCCTTGCAATGGTCCGGAGGAACGCTCAACGTGTTCAGTCAGATTGGCCTGATCACGCTGGTGGGCTTGATCACCAAGCACGGTATTTTGATCGTGGAATTCAGCAATCAATTGCGCATGGAAGGCCTGGCCACCATGGAAGCGGTGCAAAAAGCGGCCACCTTGCGCTTGCGCCCGATCCTGATGACCACCGGTGCCATGGTGCTGGGCGCCATTCCGCTGGCCTTGGCCACCGGGGCTGGCGCTGAAAGTCGGCGTCAGATTGGCTGGGTGATTGTGGGCGGGATGTCGCTGGGCACGCTGTTGACCATTTTTGTGGTGCCCACCATGTACACACTGTTTGCGCGCAAGTCCACACCTGGCGCCATCAAGACGGTGGTGCATGCGCACGAACACTGAGATTCAGATCGCGCCTTCAAACATCAGAACATCGACTTCATCCCCCAAGGCCACATTGCCTTGAGCGTGGTGCAACACGATCAGGCCGTTGCCTTGAACCATGGAGCTCAGGACGCCTGAGCCTTGGTTGCCAGTGGTGCGAACTTCCAGCTGACCTTGCGCATTGCGCATGACAACGCCGCGCTGGTACTCGGTGCGCCCTGGCTTTTTGCGCATGGCTTCCAGGCTGCGGGCTTTCAGCAACGGTGGCGGCGCGTCAGTGCAGCCCATCATTTGCAGCAAGGCCGGCCGAACGAAGGCCAGGAAGGTGACCATGACTGCGACGGGATTGCCCGGCAGTCCAAAGAGTACCGCCTGGCCAATGCGGCCCACAGCCATGGGACGGCCCGGGCGCATGGCAATTTTCCAAAACGCCACATCGCCCAGTTTTTTCATCATGGCCTTGGTGAAATCGGCCTCGCCAACGCTGACGCCACCGCTGGTGATGACTGCATCGGCTTGCTTTGCCGCTTCCGAGAAAGCCTGCTCGAGCTGAACCGGGTCGTCTGGGACGACGCCCATGTCCAGCACTTCACACCCCAGGCGTCGCAACATGCCAAAGACGGTGTAGCGATTGCTGTCATAGATGGCGCCCTCGCGCGGCGGCTCGCCCAGGCTCAAGACCTCGTCACCGGTGGAGAAATAGGCCACGCGCAAACGGCGCATCACCTGGACTTGCGGCAGCCCCAGGCTGGCCACCAAGCCCAGGGCGGCGGGGGTGAGGCGTTGGCCTTTGGTCAGGGCGGCTTCGTTGTGGCGCAGGTCTTCGCCACGCAAGCGGCGGTTGTCGCCCGGCTTCAACAGGTTTGCTGGGATGGTGATGCAGTCATCACTGACGCGCGTCAGTTCTTGTGGCACCACGGTGTCCAGGCCCTCGGGCAAGATGGCCCCGGTCATGATGCGCAAACATTCGCCCGCTTGCACATGCCCTTGCCAGGCTTTGCCAGCAAACGCAGTGCCCACCACCTTCAAGGTGGTTTCATTGGGAGCTTGCAGGGCTTGTCCGTTGAAAGCGTAGCCGTCCATGGCAGAGTTGTCGTGGGCAGGGACATCGATGGGAGAGACCACATCGCGGGCCAGCACCCGATCCAGGGCTTCGAACAGCGGCACGGCCTCGGAAGCAGTGGCCGGCAACGTGGTGACCAGCGCCTGCAGAAAAGCATGCACTTGTTCAACCGGCAAGGCTTGGGGGTCGTAGCCTTGCAAGGCGGCGGCGATTTGATCCAGCGTTTTCATCAGGGCATTCAACCTTCGAGCGCTTGCAAATCGGTCAAGGTGTTGACGTTGGCGAAGGCTTGGGGCGCATCATCTGGCGTGTCGAAGGCCACCACCACGGTTTTGTGCAAAGCTGTCCAGGCATCAATTTTTCGGCCACCGCCGTGAGTGAATCGCACCAGGCTTTCCAGCAAGTCGGTTTTCAGCAGGCAGAACACCGGCTGGGTGCGCACGCGGATCAGTCCTTCGCGGTCTGTTTCAGGGGCGGCGGCCATGGCAATCTCGGCGTCTTGCGCCATCAGCGCATCACCCAGGCGCTGCACCAGGTCCAGGGGAAAGCCCGGCCAGTCACAAGGAATGGTCACCAGGTAAGGGGTTTCGGCGCGCTCCAGCCCCACCAGAAAACCGGCCAGCGGTCCGGCAAAGTCTGCCAGCCCATCAGGCCAGACAGCCGTGCCAAAGGATTCATACGCCGACAAATTGCGGTTGGCATTGATCATGACCTCGCTCACCTGCGGGCCAAGCCGCATGAGTGCGGTCAAGGCCATGGGCATGCCTTGGAAATTTTGCAAGCCCTTGTCCACACCCCCCATGCGCGAGCCTCGACCGCCTGCCAAAATGATGCCGGTGACGTCTTGGGAGGAGAAGGTGGGGTGGCTCACAAGGATCATCCTCCGATGTAGCTCATTTCAACTTTGCGGCCTGCGCCGTCGCTGGCTGTGTCCAGCAGCCCTTGGCCGCGCAGTTCGGAGTAGCGGTCTTGGCGGCCTTGCCAGATGTGTGCGATGGCCGAGGACAGGTCTGTGTCGGCGGTGCCATTGCGCAGCAGTTCCCGCAGGTCATAGCCCTGGGTGGCGAACAGGCAGAGGTACAGCTTGCCCTCTGTGGACAGACGGGCACGGTTGCAATCCTGGCAAAAGGCCTGGGTGACACTGCTGATCACACCGACTTCACCCAGTGCCGGGTCATGCACGCCTTGGGCGTTGGCATAGCCCCAGCGTTCGGCGGTTTCGCCCGGCGCGCTGGGCTCCAATGGCACCAAGGGGAATTCGGTTTGCAGCAAGCGAATCACATCGGCTGAAGGCAGCACATCGTCCATGCGCCACCCGTTGGTGCTGCCCACGTCCATGTACTCAATGAAGCGTAAGGTCATGCCCGTGCCACGGAAATGGCGCGCCATGGGAAGGATCTGGTCCACATTGGTGGTGCGCTTGACCACCATGTTGATCTTGATGCCCGAAGGCCGGCCTTGCCCGTCCACGCCCAAGCCCACTGCGCGTGCGGCATCAATGCCCTCGAGCACTTCGGCAACGGGAAAATCCACATCGTTCATGCGCCGGAAAACGGCATCGTCCAGCCCGTCCAGGCTGACCGTGACCCGGTTCAAGCCGGCGTCTTTGAGGGCCTGGGCTTTGCGGGCCAGCAACGCCCCATTGGTGGTCAGGGTCAGGTCCAGTGGCGCCCCTTCAGGTGTTCGCAGCTGAGCCAGTTGTGCCACCAAAATTTCCAGGTTCTTGCGCAGCAAAGGCTCACCGCCGGTGAGCCGCAATTTCTTCACACCGTGGCCTACAAACAAATGGGCCAGCCGCGTGATTTCTTCAAACGAGAGCAGAGCGCTGTGCGGCAAATAGGGATAGTCGGCGTTGAACACTTCCTTGGGCATGCAGTAATTGCAGCGGAAGTTGCAACGGTCGGTGACGCTGATGCGCAAGTCCCGCAAGGGGCGGCCCAAGCCATCGCCCAGCAAACCCGTGGGCGAGACGGCCCGAGCGGGGATTGTCGGTTGCAGTGCTTTCAGGCGCTGGTCAACCAGGGGAATGATGCGTTCAGCCATGTTCTGATTGTGCAACAGCGCGTGAAACCGCTATCGCCCGCAGGGGCTTGGCCCTTCAATCGTGGCGGACCGCCACGGTTTTCAAGGTGGTGAAACCATAAAGCGCTTCAAAGCCTTTTTCGCGGCCATGGCCAGAAGACTTGACGCCGCCAAACGGCAACTCCACGCCGCCGCCGGCGCCATAGTTGTTGATGAACACCTGGCCACTGCGGACACGGCGCGCCATGCGGAATTGGCGCCCGCCGTCCCGCGTCCAAATGCCGGACACCAGACCAAAGGCGGTGGCGTTGGCCAGTTCGACGGCATGGTCTTCGTGGTCAAAGGCCATGGCGGAAAGCACCGGGCCGAACACTTCTTCTTGCGCCAGGCGGTGCTGCACGGGCACGTCGCGCAACAACACAGGGGCTTGGTAGAAGCCGCCAGAGGGCGCGCCTGCTGCGATTTCACCCTGGGCCACCACGGCAATGCCGTCGCGCTGTGCTTGGGAAAGAAAGTCTTGCACGCGGCTCAATTGGGTGGCACGAATCAAGGGGCCCAAGTCGAGGTCGGCAGCGGCCGGGCCGGCACGCAAAGCCTTGAAGGCTTGGCCCAGGCGGTGCAGCAAGGGCTCGTAAATGCTTTGCTCGATCAGCACACGCGAGCCCGCCGAACAGGTTTGACCCGAGTTCTGCACGATGGCGTTGATGACCACCGGGATGGCGGCATCCAGGTCGGCATCGGCAAAAATGATTTGCGGGCTTTTGCCACCCAGTTCCAGCGTGACGGGGCAGTGGCGCTCGGCAGCCACTTGCTGGATCAGGGTGCCAATCTTGGGGCTGCCCGTGAAGCTGATGTGGTCGATGCCAGGATGGCGTGCCAGCGCTTCGCCGACTTCATGGCCATAGCCAGTGACGATGTTGATGGCGCCGGCAGGAAAGCCGGCTTCGGCCGCCAGTTGCGCCACACGCAGCAAGGACAGACAAGCGTCTTCTGCGGGTTTGACCACACACACGTTGCCAGCCGCCAGCGCGCCGCCCACACAGCGCCCAAAAATTTGCATGGGGTAGTTCCAGGGAACGATGTGCCCGGTGACCCCATGGGGCTCGCGCCAGGTCAGCACGCTGTAGCCGTTCAGGTAGGGCAGGGTCTCGCCATGCAGCTTGTCACAGGCGCCGGCATAAAACTCGAAATAGCGCGCCAGTGCCATGGCATCGGCGCGCGCTTGCTTGGTGGGCTTGCCGCAATCGCGCTGCTCCAGTGCAGCCAGTTCATCGGCATGGGCGGCGACGCTTTGCGACAACTTCATCAGCAGGCGGCTGCGATCGACGGCACTCAGGCGTGACCACGGGCCTTCGAAGCAGGCACGGGCGGCTTGAACGGCATCGTCAATGTCTTGCGGGGTGCTGCGTTGCAGCTCGTCGAACACCTGGCCATCCGAAGGGTCCAAGACCGCGAGGGTCTGGCGAGAGTGGGACAAGCAGGCTTGATTGGCGATGAAGTTATGTTGCATGCTGTAGATTTTCGCGCAAAAAAAGACCCGCCGTGGCGGGTCTTGTGAGAGGGTGAAAAGTCTTTATTTGGCAGCGGCGGGCGCTGTCGGTGCCGCTGCAGGGGCAGCGGCGGCAGGGGCAGCCGCGGGTGCCGCGTTGGCAGGCGCCGGCGCCGTGATGGCCGGCGGGGTTGTCACCGCTGCCGGTGCGGCCTTGGGTGCTGTGCCAGCAGGCAGCAAAGGCACGATCAGCAGAGCCACGATGTTGATGATCTTGATCAGGGGGTTCACGGCCGGGCCGGCAGTGTCCTTGTAGGGGTCACCCACCGTGTCGCCCGTGACGGCGGCTTTGTGGGCGTCGCTGCCCTTGCCGCCGTGGTGGCCGTCTTCAATGTACTTTTTCGCATTGTCCCAGGCGCCACCACCGGTACACATCGAGATGGCCACGAACAGGCCGGTCACGATGGTGCCCATCAGCAAGCCACCCAGGGCTTTGGGTCCGAGGAACAAGCCCACCAGAATGGGCACGATCACCGGCAACAGCGAGGGGATCATCATCTCCTTGATGGCCGCCGTGGTCAGCATGTCCACAGCGCGGCCGTATTCTGGCTTGGCCGTGCCTTCCATGATCCCCTTGATTTCGCGGAACTGGCGGCGCACTTCTTCCACCACCGCACCGGCAGAGCGACCCACGGCTTCCATTGCCATGGCGCCAAAGAGGTAGGGAATCAAGCCTCCGATGAACAGGCCCACGATCACCATCGGGTCGGACAAATCGAACTTGATGTCCATGCCGTAGCTCTCGAGCTTGTGGGTGTAGTCGGCGAACAGCACCAGGGCTGCCAAACCGGCCGAGCCGATGGCGTAGCCCTTGGTCACGGCCTTGGTGGTGTTGCCCACGGCATCCAGCGGATCGGTCACGTCACGCACGCTGGAGGGCAGTTCGGCCATCTCGGCAATGCCGCCAGCGTTGTCGGTGATGGGGCCATAGGCGTCCAGGGCCACGATGATGCCAGCCATGCTGAGCATGGAGGTGGCGGCAATCGCGATGCCGTACAAGCCGCCCAGCCAATAGGCGGCGATGATGGCTACGCAGACCGACAGCACTGGCCAGGCGGTGGACTTCATCGACACGCCGATGCCGGCGATGATGTTGGTCGCGTGGCCTGTGGTGGAGGCTTGCGCCACGTGTTTGACCGGCGCGTAGTCGGTGCCGGTGTAGTACTCGGTGATCCAGACCAGCGCAGCGGTCAGCACCAAGCCCACCACACAGGAGCCGAACAGGGCCATGCGCGAGCCTTCGGCCTTGATGGCGTTGTCCGGCATCATGGTCCAGGTGACCACGGCAAAGGCGATCAGGCTGAGCACGCCCGCAACGATCAGGCCTTTGTACAGTGCCGGCATGACGTTCTTCATGCCGGGGCTGGCTTTCACAAAGAAGCAGCCAACGATGGAGGCCAGGATGGACACGCCGCCCAGCACCAGCGGGTACAGCACCGCTTGCGTGGGCGCTGCTGCCACCATCAGCGCGCCCAGCACCATGGTGGCAATCAGAGTCACCGCATAGGTTTCGAACAAGTCGGCAGCCATGCCGGCGCAGTCACCCACGTTGTCGCCCACGTTGTCGGCAATCACCGCCGGGTTGCGCGGATCGTCTTCCGGGATACCGGCTTCAACCTTGCCCACCAGGTCAGCGCCCACGTCAGCGCCCTTGGTGAAGATACCGCCGCCCAGACGCGCGAAGATGGAGATCAGCGAAGAGCCAAAGGCCAGGCCGATCAGGGGGTTGAGCAGGGTGGCGAGGTTTTTGTCCGGGGTCAGGTTGCCGTTGCCCACCAGGAACCAGTAGAA
>VERE01000082.1 GCA_018882835.1 Limnohabitans sp. | reverse complement strand
GGTGTAGGTCGAGCGAACGGTGTGACCGGGCGCCTTGGGGGCCACCATCCACACATCCAGGTCGGCACGGGGCACCACCTGGTTGTAGTGCACGTTGAAGCCGTGGGCAAAGGCCAGCGAAGCGCCTTTCTTGATGTTGGGCTCCACGTTGTTGCGGTAGACGTCGGCAATTTGTTCGTCGGGCAACAGGATCATGACCACGTCTGCGGCCTTGACAGCGTCGTTGACTTCCATGACATTCAAGCCGGCCTTGCCAACTTTGTCCCAGCTGGCGCCACCCTTGCGCAAACCGACCACGACTTTGACGCCGCTGTCATTCAGGTTCTGGGCATGGGCGTGGCCTTGTGAGCCGTAGCCAATGATGGCAACGGTTTTGCCTTTGATGACGCTCAGGTCACAGTCTTTGTCGTAATAGACCTTCATGGTTCTCTCCTTGGTGGGTGGGTCAGTGATTCATTAGATGCGCAGGATGCGTTCCCCGCGGCCAATGCCGCAGGCGCCAGTGCGCACGGTTTCCAAAATTGCGCTGCGGTCAATGGCTTCCAGGAACGCGTCGTTCTTGGCCAAGTCGCCCGTCAGTTCAATCGTGTAACTTTTCTCGGTGACGTCGATGATGCGGCCGCGGAAGATGTCCGCCATGCGCTTCATTTCCTCACGCTCTTTGCCGACGGCGCGCACCTTCACCAGCATGAGCTCACGCTCGGTGTAGGCGCCTTCGGTCAAGTCGACCACCTTCACGACTTCAATCAGCCGGTTCAGGTGTTTGGTAATCTGCTCGATGACATCGTCAGACCCGGTGGTCTGAATGGTCATGCGCGACAGGCTGGGGTCTTCGGTGGGGGCCACCGAAAGGGATTCAATGTTGTAGCCACGCGCAGAAAACAAGCCCACGACACGCGACAGCGCGCCGGGTTCGTTTTCAAGCAAAAGTGCAATGATGTGTTTCATGTCAGAAGATTCCTCTTTTCGCAGCCCTCCCCTGTCGGCGGTAACCGGCAGGCTTGGCTGGCAATAGATTCGTCAAAGAAAGCGGCACGCACGCGCGCCGCGGTGAATAAAGATCAAAGATCCTCGCTTCCCAGCAGCATCTCGGTGATGCCCTTGCCGGCCTGGACCATCGGGAACACGTTCTCGGTGGGGTCGGTGCGGATGTCCAGGAACACGGTGCGGTCCTTCAGGCGACGGGCCTCGCGCAAGGCGGGTTCCACGTCTTCAGGGCGCTCAATCAGCATGCCCACGTGGCCATAGGCCTCGGCCAACTTCACGAAGTCGGGCAATGCATCCATGTAGCTGTGGCTGTAGCGGCCGGAATACTCGATCTCTTGCCACTGGCGCACCATGCCGAGGTAGCGGTTGTTCAGGGCCAACACCTTGATGGGGGTGTTGTACTGCAAGCATGTCGAGAGTTCCTGGATGCACATCTGCACCGAGCCTTCGCCAGTCACGCAGAACACTTCGCTGTCTGGCTTGGCCAGTTTGATGCCCATGGCGTAGGGAATGCCCACGCCCATGGTGCCCAGACCGCCGGAATTGATCCAGCGGCGCGGTTCGTCGAAGCGGTAGTACTGTGCGGCCCACATTTGGTGCTGACCCACATCGGAGGTGACGTAGGTGTCGCTGTCGCGGGTCATGTTCCACAGGGTTTCAATGACATATTGCGGCTTGATGACGCTCTTGTTGTCTCGGTCGTAGCTGAGGCAATCACGCCCCCGCCAGCCCTCGATGGTCTCCCACCAACCGGCCAACGCGCTGCTGTCGGGCTTGGCACCGGACTCGCGAATCATGGCGATCATTTCGGTCAGCACGTCTTTCACATCGCCCACAATCGGGATATCAACTTTCACGCGCTTGGAAATGCTGGAGGGGTCGATGTCGATGTGGATGATCTTGCGCTCATTTTGCGCAAAGTGCTTGGGGTTGCCAATCACGCGGTCATCGAAACGCGCGCCTACCGCCAACAGCACATCGCAGTTTTGCATGGCGTTGTTGGCTTCCAGCGTACCGTGCATGCCCAGCATGCCAAGGAACTTGCGGTCCGAGGCTGGGTAAGCGCCCAGGCCCATCAGGGTGTTGGTGACCGGGTAGCCGAGCATGTCGGCCAGGGTGCGCAGCTCCTGCGACGCCTCGCTCATGAGCACACCGCCGCCAGTGTAAATATAGGGGCGCTTGGCCGCCATCAGCAACTGCAAGGCCTTGCGGATTTGTCCGCCATGGCCTTTGCGCACCGGGTTGTAAGAACGCATGGCGACCGACTCGGGGTAGCCAGCGAAGGAAGTTTTCTTGAAGGAAACATCCTTGGGAATGTCCACCACCACCGGGCCCGGGCGGCCGCTGCGGGCAATGTGAAAGGCCTTCTTCAAGGTTTCGGCCAAGTCACGCACATCTTTCACCAGGAAGTTGTGCTTGACAATGGGGCGCGTGATGCCCACGGTGTCGCATTCCTGGAAAGCGTCCAGGCCAATGGCGGGCGTCGGCACCTGGCCCGTGATGATCACCATCGGCACGCTGTCCATGTAGGCCGTGGCAATGCCAGTCACCGCGTTGGTGACGCCAGGGCCAGAGGTGACCAGGGCCACGCCTACATCGCCCGTGGCACGGGCATAGCCATCGGCGGCATGAACGGCAGCCTGCTCATGACGCACCAGCACGTGCTGAATGGTGTCTTGTTTGTACAGCGCATCGTAGATGTACAGAACGGCACCGCCGGGATAGCCCCAGAGGTATTTGACGTTCTCGGCCTGCAAGGCCTTGACGAGGATCTCGGAGCCCATGAGCTCTTCGGATGCGGAGGAATTGTTTTGCGCAGCGGCAGCGGATTGAAGTTCCGCTTTAGAAATTTCCATGATGAACCTTTGTGAATTTCGACAACGAAAAACCTTGGGTGCTCCTTCGCGAACCCTTTTGGGGGCGCGTTGGAACTTTAGACCTGAGGCCATGGACGACATCCGCCCGACCCAGACCCGTTTGCGTTTTTTGAGTGCAGCCGGTGATTATGTCACTTTTTAGAAGCCTTTTGCCATGCGGTTGACGGAAAATTTGGCAATGACATAATCCGCTCGGCTTTGTGTCGTCACATTGCGCTTGCGACGTCAACCTCCCGAAACAGCCCCGCTTTGGCTTCCGAACAAGAACTCCACCAATTTCTCGCGAATGTGGAAAAGCGCGCCTTCAAGCGCTCCTTCTACCATGTTCGCGACGAAGATGCCGCCCTGGACATCGTGCAAGACAGCATGATGAAACTGGCCGAGCACTACGGCGACAAGCCGGCGGATGAGTTGCCCATGCTGTTTCAACGCATTTTGTCCAACACCACGCTGGACTGGTTTCGGCGACAGAAAACAAAGAATGCTTTATTCTCAAATTTCAATGAATTTGAGTCAAACCAGAACCAGGACGACTTTGATGTCCTGGAAATTTTGGCCCCCCTGGAGGGCCATGAACGCTCTGAAAGCGCAGAAGACACCGTCAACAGCCAACAAATCGTGGCTGAAATTGAAACAGAGATCCAGAAATTGCCAGCGCGTCAACGGGAAGCCTTCCTGCTGCGTTACTGGGAAGAGCTGGATGTCGCCGAGACAGCCGCCGCCATGGGTTGCTCCGAGGGCAGCGTGAAAACGCACTGTTCTCGTGCAGTTCAAGCGCTGGACAAGGCACTGAAAGCCAAGGGAATCAAACCATGAACACGCCGAACCTCCATCCTCACGCCTCTCAGGAACGCTTTGCGCGCCGAGTTGCCGCGCATCTGGACAGCCAGCTGTCGCACGATGTTTCGGAGCGCCTGCGCGCTGCACGCGTGCGCGCGGTGGCCATGCGCCGTCAGCCCATCGCCAAAACCGCACCAGGCCTCCAGGTTCAAAATGGCGCAGCCACCCTGAATTTTGAAACCGAAAAACTCCGTTTCACCGGCTGGTTTGCGGCGCTGCTGCCCCTGATCGCCTTGCTGGCAGGGCTGATTACCATCCATGTCCTGCAAAACGACCTGCGCGCCAGTGAACTCGCTGAAATCGACAGCGCCCTGCTGACCGACGACCTGCCGCCAGCGGCCTTCACCGATCCCGGGTTCCTGAAGTTCCTCAAAACGCCGATGGACGCGCCGCGCACCACCACCCCCGAATAACCGGCTTTTTGACCCGCTCTCCCGTGTTGTCCTGCCTCCGCCCTGCTTTGTGTGCCATCCTTTCAGGCATGGCGTTGCTCGCTTTGGCGCAAGACAACTCCACTCCAGCCCCGCAAGAGGCCTCGTCCCAGGTCACGTCGGCGCCTGCAGCCTCTGCCAGCGCCAAAAAGCCTGAGTCCTCGCCCACTTGGCAATCGCTGAACGCCAACCAGAAAACTGCATTGGCGCCCCTGCACAAGCTATGGCCTGAAATCAGCGAAGCGCAAAAACGCAAATGGCTTGCCTTGTCGGTCAACTTCAGCGACCGGTCCGCCGAAGAGCAGGCAAAAATGCAAGCCCGCATGAAAGACTGGGCCAAGCTCACCCCTCAACAACGTGCTCTGGCGCGTCTCAATTTTGCAGAAGTCCAACAGGTCACCGTGGATGAGCGCAAATCAAAATGGGAAGCCTACCAATCGCTGAGCCGTGATGAGCGGCACGAGCTCACCAAGGGCCATCCCCCTGCGCCCAACAGCGCAGCCATAGCCACACGTCCCGTTCCCTCCCAAAAGCTGGCCGTCCTGCCCGTCCCGAAGACATCGCAGCCCACCCAACTGCGCATCGACATGGACCTGGTTCACCCAGTCACGCTGCTTCCCCTGAATGCGCGTGGCCATGCGAGCCCATGAGCCCGGCAGACACCGAGCCCTCTCCTGCGTTTGTCACACCTGGCCTGCGCCGACGCATGGCGTGCTGGCTTTATGAAGGCATGCTGTTGTTTGGCGTGGTCTTCATCACGGGCTACCTCTTCAGCACCCTGAGCCAAACCCGCCACGCCCTGGACAACCGGCACGGCCTGCAAGCCTTTGTGTTCCTGGTGTTCGGCATTTATTTCACCTGGTTCTGGCACAAGGGCCAGACCTTGGCCATGAAAACCTGGAGCATCCGGGTGGTGGACCAACAGGGCCAGGCCTTGAGCCAAAAACGTGCCCTGCTGCGCTATGTGCTGAGTTGGGTCTGGTTTCTCCCCCCGTTGACCGCCATGGCGCCGTTTCATTTGAGTGGCGGCGAGTCATTTGTGCTGCTGACGGGCTGGGTTTTGGTGTGGGCCTTGCTCAGCCGTTTTCAAACTGACAAACAGTTCTGGCACGATGCATGGGCTGGCACGCGCTTGGTTCATTACGAAACCCCCAAGCCGGTCCGGCAGAAAGCCTGAGCCATGACCCTGCCCTTGCCCCCTCAAAAAAGCCAGCACGGCCTCAAGCGTGTCTGGAATGCCTTCTTCTATTCCTTGGAGGGGTTGCGCCAAGGCTGGCATGAGCCTGCGTTTCGGCAAGAGGCGTTGCTGTCCATCGTGATGCTGCCTGCGGCCTTTTGGGTAGGCCAGACCTGGGTCGAGGTTGCCTTGCTGATTGGTACGGTCTTGATGGTGATGGTGGTGGAACTTTTGAACACCGGCATTGAAACCGCCATGGACCGCTTTGGCCCCGAGTGGAATGCCTTCACCAAACGGGCCAAAGACATGGGCAGCGCGGCCGTGATGATCAGCTTGCTCTTTTGCGCGGGCGTCTGGGGCACGGCCCTTTACCGCTGGAGTGCGCTGTGAGCCCGGCCTTCTCTTTGTGCGTTTATTGCGGCTCCAAACCGGGCAAGCATCCCGCCTATGAAGCCGCAGCCCGAGCCGTGGGCGCCTGGATTGGCGCACACCAAGGGCAACTGGTCTACGGTGGCGGTCACAACGGTCTGATGGGTATCTTGGCCGATGCAACGCAAGCGGCTGGTGGCCGCGTGGTCGGCATCATCCCGGGCAGCATGGTGGAGCGGGAATGGGCGCGCCACAGCTGCGACGAACTGCACGTGGTAGACACCATGCACGAGCGCAAGCGCATGATGATGGAACGCGCTGACGCTTTTCTTGCCTTGCCCGGAGGCATCGGCACCTTTGAAGAATTTTTTGAAGTCTGGACCTGGCGCCAATTGGGCTACCACGACAAGCCTGTGGGCTTGCTCAACGTCGCAGGCTATTACGACCGCTTGCTGGCCTTTTTGGAAACCTCGGTCACAGAAAACTTTTTGGGCGACTGGCAAATGGATTTGATCCAAGCAGACACCCAAGTGCCGAAGTTGCTCCAGCACCTGGTCGAGGCGGCCGGCTTGACGGCGGCGCCTCGTCTGGACGCGCTTTAAATCGCGGTTTCGTCTTCCTCGCCGGTACGAATGCGCACCACTCTCTCCACAGGGGTGATGAAGATCTTGCCATCGCCAATCTTGCCGGTGCGCGCAGCACGCACGATGGCATCCACGCAACGCTCGACATCGGCGGATTTCACCACCACCTCGACTTTCACTTTGGGCAAAAAGTCGACCACGTACTCGGCCCCGCGGTACAACTCGGTGTGACCCTTCTGTCGGCCAAACCCCTTGACCTCGGTCACCGTCAGGCCTGTCACGCCGCATTCGGCCAGCGCTTCACGAACCTCTTCCAGCTTGAAAGGTTTGATGACAGCGGTGATTTGTTTCATAGTGTGTTCCTTGGTGAAGCGATCCGAACTCAGGCCCGGAAACGGTTGGTAATAGGATAACGCCAATCTTTGCCAAAACTGCGGTGAGTCACGCGAATTCCGACTGGGGCCTGGCGACGCTTGTATTCGTTGATGCGAATCAGGCGGGTCACTTTTTCCACATCGGCCCGGTCAAAACCAGCGGCAATGATCTCTTCGCTGCTCTGGTCATTCTCCATGTAGCGCGAGACGATCTCGTCCAGCACCTCGTAGGGCGGCAAACTGTCTTGGTCTTTCTGGTCTGGCCGCAACTCTGCGCTGGGAGGGCGCGTGATGATGCGCTCGGGGATGGGCTGCAAGCCGGTCCCAAAGGGATCGTTGTGGTTGCGCCATTCAGCCAGCCGATACACCAGGGTTTTGGCCACATCCTTGATGACGGCAAAGCCACCCGCCATGTCGCCGTACAAGGTGCAGTAACCGGTGGACATTTCGCTTTTGTTACCGGTGGTCAGCACGATGGCACCAAATTTATTGGACAAGGCCATCAGCAAGGTGCCGCGAATACGGGCCTGGATGTTCTCTTCCGTCGCGTCGAGGGCAAGGCCGGCAAACTCTTTGGCCAGGGAGGCCTGAAACGCCTCGAATTCGGGCACGATGGAAATTTCGTCGTAACGCACCTTGAGCCGCTCTGCCATGTCACGCGCATCGATCCAGCTGATGTCTGCGGTGTAGGGAGAAGGCATCATGACCGCGCGCACGCGGTCGGCGCCCAGGGCATCCACGGCAATCGCCAGCACCAGCGCCGAGTCGATGCCACCCGACAAGCCGAGCAACGCCCCCGGAAAGCCATTTTTGCCAATGTAATCCTGCACACCCAGCACCAGGGCATGCCACAGATCGGCTTCCAGGGAACCCTCTGGCGCAACAGCCGCTGACAGATGAATGCCTGAACCTGCGGCAGAGACCTCGATGTCGAATTCGGCCGTCTTGAAGCTGGGCGCGCGCGCTGCCAGCGAGGCATCGGCTTGCAAGGCAAAGGAGCGCCCTTCGAACACCACCTCGTCCTGCCCCCCCACCAAATGGGCATAGACCAAGGGCAATCCGGTGGCCTGCACCCGCTGCGCCATGGTGCGCTCACGCTCGTTGCCTTTGCCCACATGGAAGGGCGAGGCATTGATCACGGCCAGCAGCTGGGCCCCGGCCGCCTTGGCTTCTTGTGCAGGCTGATCAAACCAGGCGTCTTCGCAAATCAGCAATCCCACACGCACCCCGGCCACTTCAAAGACACAGGGCTGATGGCCTGGCACAAAATACCGGCGCTCGTCAAATACCTGGTAGTTGGGCAGCTCGCGTTTGGCATAGGAGACCACCACGCGCCCTTCACTGACCACGCTCGCCATGTTGAGACGTTCGGGCACCGAAACAGAACGCGTACGGCGGTCGCCGCCCGCCGGATGACCCACGACCACATGCAGGTCTTTCAGATCGGCCAGCGCCAGCGCGATCGAATTCAAGGCATCATCGCAAGCCGAAATGAAGGATGGCCGCAGAAACAGGTCTTCAGCGGCATAGCCGCAGAGCGACAATTCCGGCGTCAGGACCAGGCGCACGCCGCGCTGGTAGGCAGCGCGGGCGGCTTGAATGATTTTTTGCGCATTCCCCGCCATGTCACCCACGACATAGTTCAGCTGAGCGATACAGAGTTTGAGAGTCATATATAGGCATGCAACAAGAGCCCGTCGATTATGTCATTGAGGTGCATTCCAGCTGGGACGGCGTGCCAGAACCCGAGTGGGATGCCTTGTGGGCGCAACAGGCCCTGCCAACCCCCTTCATGCGCCACGCCTATCTGGCCTCGCTGCAGGCCAGTGACAGTGCCACGGCCGCCACGGGGTGGGAGCTGCGCGTGTTGTGCTTGCGCCACCAGGGCCAGTTACAGGCGGCTTGCCCGCTGTACCTCAAAACGCATTCTTATGGCGAATATGTCTTCGACTGGGCCTGGGCCGATGCCTACCAGCGGCACGGGCTGGCCTATTACCCCAAAGCGGTGATTGCTGTACCCTTTACCCCGGTGCCTGGCACACGGTTGATGGCCACTTCGAGCCAGGCACGCGAAGCTTTGTTGAGCGCCGCCCTGCGGTACTGCCAATCGCAAGGACTGTCCTCGTTGCACCTGCTGTTTGGCGCGCCTGAAGACCAGCAGGCTTCGCAAGCACTGGGACTGTTGCAGCGCCAGACTGTCCAGTTTCATTGGCAACATCCCGGCACAGCAGACTTTGCGTCTTTTTTGACCCGCCTGAACCAAGAAAAGCGCAAAAAAATTCGCCAGGAACGTCGTCGTGTCAGCGACGCGGGTGTGACATTTCGCCATGCCCACGGCCAGGCCATCGCCCCCGAGGATTGGGATTTTTTCTACCGTTGCTATGAGCGCACCTACCTCGAGCACGGCAATGCGCCTTACCTGAGTCGCGACTTTTTCCAACGCATGGCTCAGCAGATGCCGCAGCATTGGCTGCTGTTCATTGCCGAGCGGGCAGGCCAGCCCATGGCTTGTAGCTTGATTGGCCTGCAGGGCCTGGGCACACCCCATGCCGTGGCTTATGGTCGCTATTGGGGGGCCTTGGAGCGCGTCGATTGCCTGCACTTCGAGGCCTGTTATTACCAACCCATCGAATGGTGCCTGGCCCATGGCGTGCAGCGCTTCGAGGGTGGCGCCCAGGGTGAACACAAAATGGCCCGCGCCTTGTTGCCAGTGGAGACTGCCAGCGCGCACTGGCTCGCCCACCCCGGATTCGCCAAGGCGGTGGCCGATTTTCTGGAGCGTGAGGGCCAAGGTGTCTCGAATTACCTGGCCCATCTCGAAAGCAGAAGCCCATTGCGACGCCTGTGACGTCATTGCGCTGCCCCAGGGAGGGTCCGCAGCGATCCCCCTCGGACGAGAGGTCGCTGCGCTAGCGATGGTGGCGCTACAGGGGGGTCAGGCGTTTGCCTTGTTGTAGTTGGCGATGCCGTCCATGACTTCTTTGCGAGCCGCATCCGGGCCTTCCCAACCCAGGATCTTCACCCACTTGCCCGGCTCCAGGTCTTTGTAGTGCTCAAAGAAATGGGCAATGGTCTTCAGTCGCAAGGGGTTCAGGTCTTCCGGCTTTTGCCATTGGGTGTAGATGGCGAGGATCTTGTCGATCGGCACAGCCAGCACTTTGCCGTCCAGTCCGGCTTCATCTTCCATTTTCAGGATACCAATGGGACGGCAAGGCACGACCACGCCCGGAATCAGGGGCACAGGGGTGATGACCAGCACGTCCACCGGGTCGCCATCGCCGCTGATGGTCTTGGGCACATAGCCGTAGTTGGTGGGGTAATGCATGGACGTGCTCATGAAGCGGTCCACAAAAATAGCGCCAGTGGCTTTGTCCACCTCGTATTTCACCGGATCGGCGTTCATCGGGATTTCGATGATCACGTTGAAGGCATCAGGAACATTTTGACCAGGGGTGACGTTGTCTAAAGACATGTTTTTTCTTGAGCTAGGTTAATGACAAATGAGGATTAACCCTGATTTTACTTTCACCGGGCTTGCGGGTGACTGGCAATTAAGAAGAAATGTCGTACATTCCGCCCGTTGGCCAATCATGTGTCCGGTTTGCCGGGGATGAGGAAGCAACGCAGCGGTGGTGTCAAACAACCCGTGTGCGTGGCACCACCTTCTCGCGAAACAACCAAAGGAGACTTTATGTCTGGCAACTCAGCGCTACTTTTTGCGCTCGCTTGTGGGGTGGTGGCCGTGCTTTACGGCTTCTGGGCCCGATCTTCGATTCTTTCCATGGACGCTGGCAATGCCCGCATGCAAGAAATTGCTGCGGCCATCCAGCAAGGTGCGGCGGCCTACCTGGCGCGTCAATACCGCACCATCGCCATCGTGGGCGTCATCCTGGCGATCCTCATCGGCGTGTTCCTCGGCTCGCAAACAGCCATTGGCTTTGTCGTCGGGGCCGTCCTCTCCGGGGCTTGTGGCTTTATTGGCATGAACGTCTCGGTGCGCGCCAACGTGCGCACCGCGCAAGCCGCGACGCACGGCATTGGCCCAGCGCTGGACGTGGCCTTCAAGGGCGGCGCCATCACCGGCATGCTGGTGGTCGGCCTGGGCCTGCTGGGCGTGGGAGCTTTCTACTGGTTCCTGGTGGGCAACGGCAACCTGACCCCGGACAAAAACCTCGCCACCCTGCTCAACCCCCTGATCGGCCTGGCCTTTGGCTCTTCGCTGATCTCCATCTTCGCGCGTCTGGGCGGCG
>VERE01000027.1 GCA_018882835.1 Limnohabitans sp. | reverse complement strand
TCAGTCCGGCCAACTACAACGGCAAAACAGGCTTGATGGTCTGCTGCCCGATGTCCCCCAAGGTCAAAGGGCATCCATTCGAGGTAGTTACCGAGGTCGACGGCATCGAGTGCGCGGTCTTGTCGGATCAAGTGAAATCTCTGGATTGGAAAATCCGACGCGCCAAGAAGAAGGCCACGGTCAGCGCTGAAGTCATGCTGCATGTCAGGGCCAAAATGAAGGCGCTTTTGCAGATTCCATGATGTTGTTCTGGCGGGGCAGAAGCGATTGTTTAACTAACTCGCTCAGTTTTCAGGCCCCCTTTTTTTGGTGGGGTCGGGGATTCGAACTCGAATCGGTACGCTTTCGATAAATAGGTCCTAGGTTAACCAGCCAATTTGGCGCGATCGTTCAATACACCCCAAACGATACTGGGCAAAATTGCGGTTAATTCAATCGCATCAAGGCGCTCCGCCGCTTTGCACATACGAGCCCATGAAACCCAGCTTCAATCCAAAAATTAGCCTGCAGATTCAGGCTCTGGCGTATGACAGAGCTCTGCGAAACCGTCGTCCCGTCTTTGTCATGCACCAGGTGGTGAATGCTGACGATAAGTCCTGGCATACGGAAAGGGTTTGGACAGCCGTTGGATCAGAAACGGTCGCATTAGAACGAGCTCAGAAATATGCCGGTTCTGTTCATGTCAGCACAGAACTAACCACGCTGAATGAGTACGCGGCAGCCGACTTCGAGGACAGCAGTTACACGTCCGGCGCTCAGGTCATGACGCGCCTGTCCAGTACCCGCACGAACGGAGAGGTGCGAAAACGCGATCTGGACATCGCCCACCCTCTTGTGACGCTGGCTACTCTACCGCTGTTCATTGCTGAGAACTGGCAAAGATTGCTGAGTGGCCAAGCCATTCCAGCGTCCTATCTCGTGCTGAAAGTACAAAGGGCCGCGACTGTGGATTTGAGATGGGTTCCCAACCATACACAAGGGGCCCATGTCGCGGTCACGCCGCGCAACTGGTTACTGCGGGCTATCTTTGGATCGACCCGTCTCTACACCCAGGGCAATCAGCCCGTCTTTCTGCGGCAAGAGGGCTTGCTCGACCCCAGAGACCTGCGGCCCAACGGACGATGGAAGGAGTACCTCGGTACGCTGGAGTTCGAAACGCCTTGGGACTTGAGATCGCTTTGCGCAAAGGAATATGGAAATGAACTGGCATGAGACCCACGCCCTGGTGACGGGCGGAACCCGGGGGATTGGACTGGAACTCGTGACGCAGCTCCTGGCCAGGGGCGCAAAAGTGACGGCAACCGGTACCACGGATAGCTCTTTGGCAGAGGCACGTGACCGCTTGCCGCAGGTGACCTGGCTCCCGCTAAACCAGGCAGATTCAAGCAGCCGTGAATCGTTTATGCAGGCTTTGCCCGCCCAAGGAATAAGCTTGGTCATCCACAACGCAGGCGTGCAGCAGATGCGTGACTGGACAAAGCCGCAGGCAGAGGTGGCTTTTGATACTTCGAGCGAAATGGCGGTGAATTTTGTTGGACCTGCAGAGCTCACAAGATTGCTTCTGCCGCGCCTTTCCCGAGAGAAAAGCGCTCGGATCGTCTTTGTAACCTCCGGACTGGCTTTGGCTCCCAAGAGCAGCAGCCCGGTGTATTGCGCAAGCAAGGCTGCAGTGCGGTCTTTTGCCAAGTCCTTGCGCGCACAGGTAAATCAAGCAGGTTGGCGTATTCTCATTCAGGAGGCGCTTCCGCCACTAGTTGATACCGACATGACCAGAGGTCGTGGCAAAGGAAAAATCAGCGCTGCTACTGCTGCGTCGCAGATTCTCACTGGCGTAGCCAAGGGTCGCGCAGAGATTGATGTGGGCGCGACAGCGTTGCTGCGCTTCATCCTGCGATTGAGCCCTGCGCTAGGCGAACGAATCATGATCGGACGCTGAAGTGAGCTCTGCGTCTCCCCCCTCCAAAGGATGGCTGCGGCGTTCTGCGGCCTGGAGCTTCAGATGGATGTTGACCCATGGCCAGCGGCCTTACGCGATTTGGTCGTTGTCAGCGGTTTGTACATTGGATGGGTTTTTGCCAATGGTGCCAGCTGAGTTGATGGCGTTTGTGCTCATGATTCTGCAACCCAGAAGGGTGCTGTTCATTGTTGCTGCATTCGCAATCTCCGCAGCAATTAGCGCTGGCCTACTGGCGACTTTGGTCGCGAGCGTCGTTGAAGCAACCGCTCTGACCGGCTGGCTTGAAAACGACCGCCAGAGCCCCGGATGGACCCAGGCAGTTTCATTGATTCAGACATGGGGTGCACCTGTTTTGGCGCTGGCAGCGGTCTTTCCTGACAGCCCACGCACCTCGATCGCCGTTGCCGCACTGGCCGGCCTTGCGCCGATAGAAATCACCACATTTGTTCTTGCAGGCAAGCTGCTGCTCTACGCGATGATTTCGCTGGTCGTTCAATATATGCCAAAGCGCTGGCCCTCACATCGTCGAGCCTCCTGGCCCGGTGCGCGGTATTTCAGACGTGTTGTTCAGCGCTTTGCCGCACTGAATCGATGGGTTGATAGCCGTTCGACTCAGAGAACTACTACGGGAGAAAAATGATGCCATGGAAGATCTGTTCTATTCGATCGGCTTGGATGCTTTTCATCTTCTTATCCGCTGGGCTTAGTTCAGCTCAGACGGACAATTCACGTCCCAGTACGGCATCAGCACGGGTGATGGTCAAGGATGTAGTGATCAATTTGACCGAGCAGGTTGACACCTCGGGAAACATCGATCGGGAATTTCGCCGGGGTTCAGAGACCTTGTACCGCAGCAGAATCCAGCCTTTGAATCAAGGGTTTGTATTGCAAGTGTCAGCGGGGCATCCTTCGCAATTGGGGACCCTGCGTCTAGAGCGTCAAAGACTTTCTGTGGTGGACACACAAGGACAGCCTCTTTGGGCCGAAGAACTGACAAAGCCATTGTGCTTACCTGAATTTTTCCCCGAATTTGTGAAGGCACACTGGGACCGGCTATCACTTGGGCGCGATCCACTTGCATGTGGCGCTCCCATCATCAAGGCGCGCAAGGTTGCGCCGGTTGAGTGGGTGCGCCTGCCCGATGGACCTCGGGGTGAACGTCTAGTTGAACTCAGGCCGGGCAGCTTCGGAATGCGCTTCTTCCTAAGCCCCACTCGATTCACATTCAGCGCCGATGGCTCAACTCTGTTGGCACAAGAGGGGCAATTTGATACAACGCCCGACCCAAAAGCATCTCCAAGCTACGTCAAAGGAGCCGCCAGTTACTTGGTAACTCGACAAGCGCAAAACTGGCCACTTGACCGATTTGGACCACTGGCAAAGTGAATTCATGAGCGACGAGTTTGCCAGCGCTGCGATGTTGCGGGTCCTGACTCAAGGGCTTCGCGAATTAGGACTCCCTCCCTTGGTATCAAGTACCGCCAGGGCCGGGAAGGCTACTGCTACTGTGGACTTGGATCTCAAACTGGCTGTCGTACAGCATGCACTCCGGCATGGCGGAGTAGGTTGCCTGATGCATCTCGGGCGAGGCGTTCACCATCATGCGAACGAGCCCACTCACCGCGCCATGATGAGCGCTCGTGCCCCAATTGAGTTGGTGGCTCGTTGGCAACGTCTTGAGCGCTATATCCATTCAAGGCATAGGCTGCGTATTGCTGCACAAGGCGAACGATGGATAGAGATTGCCCACCAGGGAGTCTGTGACGGCGTATACCCAACTTTGTACGAATCACTGGTAGTGTTTGGCGTAATCGCTGCACTGCTGCAGGCAAATGGCGTGCGCAAGTTAGAGATTCACACTGGCGAACTTAAATTGTTTCCCGAATCCCCGGGAAGTGAATTAGAGAAGTTGCAACTGTTAGATCCGATGCGCAGTTGGCGACTCTCTTGGGGAAGCTATGCAACATATTCGGGATCAGCGCTAAAGCAAAGCTCTGCGGAAGACCTCTACGCCTGCTCTGACTGGCCACAGTGGCAGCGACAATTGACAAGTCACATCCTGGCTCGTTTGATTGATGTACCCACGATCACAGACGCCGCAGCTTATCTGAATGTCTCGCCGAGAACTTTGCAGCGCGATCTGAAGCAACGCGAGATGAGTTTTTCAGTGCTTGTTGGTGATTGCAGAGCGCGAATGGCCGCTATGCACTTGATTGAATCAAGCCTGCCCTTGGCTGAGGTCGGCTTTCTTTGCGGTTACTCTGATCAAGCTCACTTCACACGCGAATTTGGAAAACGCGTAGGCATGCCTCCAGAAAAGTACCGCGTCTCTTTTCAGATTCGTTGATCCAATTCGAAATCAGTGGCGGTTTAAATGTGAGAGCCTTTACTTGGATGATGGCTTAACCCACGTCTGACCATGCTTCAGAACAAAGAAGTCCATCGGCACCGAAGAGTTTGATTTCGCCATTTCAAGGTCTTTGGGCGCCTGGTCAATCGGCTCGTCGCTGATGCCCTCGAAGGTTCCCCAGTGAATTCCGATCGCATGCTTGGCCTTGACTTCCCGCATGACTTGCAGAGCTTCTTGAGGGTTCAAGTGCGAGTCCTGCATGAACCAGCGCGGCTCATAGGCGCCGATGGCAATGGCAGCCAAATCAAATCCACCCATGCGTTCGCCGATGTCTCGGGTGTCGGGCGAGTAGCCGAGATCTCCTGAAAACCAGAACCGAAGGTCAGGATGGATGATGGCCCAGCTGCCCCACAGAGTCTCGTACCGGTCGCCAAGTGACCTCGCGCTCCAGTGTTGTACGGCCAGGAAGTGCAGGTCAAGCACTTGCGTCTTGCCCTTGAGACTCACCTTTTGATCCCAGTCCATGGCAATGACATTGCGCGCCTCACCCTCTATCACCACACCGCGAATTTCCTTTTTGAACCAGTGCTGCAATCCCAAGGGTACGTAGAAACGGACTCCAGGGTGTGCATCCAGCAGGGCCTGGACCGTGTCCCTATCCAAGTGGTCCCAATGGTTGTGGGAGATCACAACCGCATGAATGGCTGGCAGTTTTTCATATGGAATACCCGGGTCCTGATGGCGTTTGGGACCTGCGAAGCTTAAAGGTGAGGCTCGACGTCCCCAATGGGGATCGGTCAGCAGGTTCACACCATCGACCTGTACCAGCAAGGTGGCATGCCCCACCCAGGTGACTTTGGGCTGCGGGTTGTCGCCGTGGATCAAGGCCAGGTCAGGTGGTACCCCCAGAACGGGTGCTGAAGGTGGTTTGGGCAGACCATCGCGCAGGCGCTCCCATTGCCAGCGCCACAAGCCCGGCTTGTCGGACCGCTCGGCATAGCGATTGACAAAGCCGTCCGGTCGGTGGTGTGGCTTGCTGGCGTCATAGTCGGGGTTGATTCGCGGGGTCAAACTGGCACAAGCCACGAGGAGGCTACACACCACAGCCCCGCCGATCCAGATCACTCGTCGCATCATTTTTGGCACAGCGCCATCCCCTGCGCGATAGTGACCTCTGGCGAATAGCCCAGCACCGACTTGGCCCTGCTGATGTCCAAAGAGAACGGATAACCAATCAACCGGACCAGTTCGCGCGTGAGGGGCGGATCGCCGGGCATCCAACCGGTCGCCCACAGCTTCTCCATCGCGCCACCCAACCACCAAGCCGCCTTGGCGGGCACTGACATGCGCGGTGCCTGCAGTCCACTCACAAGCAGGCGTTGGGTCAAAAAGTCACGCAGCGTGATGTCCTCGCCATCCGTCAAGAAGAACGCACCGGTCACCTCTGACCACAAGGCCAGCGCGATGGCGTGGCTCAGGTTCTGCACATGGCAGGTGGCGTATGGGTAGTCGCCCCGATCGATCCAGGCAAACTGACCTTTTCGCACCTGATCTCCAAGATCGCCGTCGACCGTGTCACCCGAGCCCCAGATCAAGGGTGGTCGCAGAACCACCGTCTTCAGGGTGTCCGAATGCGCCGCCAGCACATGCGTCTCCGCAATGGCTTTGGTTGCCGAGTAAGGGAGATGGCGCAGCGCGGTCAATGGCGCAGATTCATCTGCATGGGTGACCGGCATCGCCTCTTGCATGACCACCGATGCGGCACTGACATGCACAAATCGTTGGACACCGCAGGCCTTCGCCGCCGTCATCACCTGGTCGGTCAAGGTCACATTGCTGGCTTCGAAATCCGCCCAGGGTCCCCACATCTTCAGATGCGCAGCGATATGAACCACCGCATCACACCCTGCCATGGCTTGTTCCAGTGCAACGGGATCCGCATAGTCGATCGCGAACGATGACGCCCCAAGCGCGCGCAATTTGTCACAAGCCGCTTCTCTCCTGGCAGGTGCAACCACGGTGTGTTCGTCTGCCACCAAACGCCTGATGGTGTGTCCACCCACAAACCCACTGCCACCTGTGACAAAGACTTTCATGTGCCGCTCCTATATAGCATCGCTATAAGTATAGCAACGCTATAATGACGACCTCATGACCACACAAAGTTCAGGCTTATCTGAAACCGCCGAGCGAATCCTGTCGCTGGCCATCGCGTGGATGGATGACAACCCGGGCGAGTTCCCCACCACCCGAAAGCTTTGCGAACTGGCCGGCGTCACTGCGCCCACGCTGTACCACCACTTTGGCGACAAGGAAGGACTGATGCTCGCCGTCGCAGAGCGCAAGATGCTGTCGTTCTTCCAAGGCAAGAAAAGGCAGCCTGAAACCAGCGATCCGGAAGCAGACTTGCTCAAGGGCTGGGATCAGTGGATCGACTTTGCGCGCAAGCACTTGGCGCTCATCGGCGCACTGCAGCAATCACCCGCCATCAGCGCGCGCCTGCGCATGGGGGCTGAAGCCATTGCGCTGGGTCGACTTGAGAGGTTGCACCAATTCAAGCCACTGCGTATCCCGCCTCAACAGGCTGCGCAAACAGTGGTTGCAGCCTCCAATGTGGCGGTGCAGTTGATGCTGCAAGGCATGCCGGCTGCTCAAGTCAAAGCGGTGAATGCTCAGCTTCAGCAAGCTGTGTTGCTTGTCATGAGAGGTCGATAAGACGCTTTTGGGCGCAGCCAAGCACCTGTTTGCGGACAGTTCGAATCCCCACCGCTCGCTACCCGCATGAAACCTTGATTTCCGAAAAAGCTCCTGACTTTTTTGCGGCATTACGGCAGTAGGGGTTACGCAAGAATCGCGTAACTCATTGTTCTAGTTGGATTTTTTCGAACTCGCTCAGTCAGGTGGTTCTGAGCAATACAGCGTCTCAATCGCGCTGAAGCCCCGGTATGACAGGACTTTCTTCAAGCTCTGGTCAGGAGCTGACTGCGAAAAAGTCAATCAGATCAACAGCTTGCCGGCAGCGTTTGAAAGATTGAAGATTTGAAGAAACTTTGCATGGCGGGGCAGAAGAGATTGTTTAACTAACTCGCTCAGCTTTCAGACCCCCTATTTTTGGTGGGTTCGGGGATTCGAACTGCACCGGCGAGCCATCACTGTGGTGTCTTGAACCAAGTCTGACCATGCTTCAGAACAAAGAAGTCCATCGGCACCGAAGAAGTTGATTTCGCGACTTCAAGATCCTTGGGCGCCTGGTCAATCGGCTCGTCGCTGATGCCCTCGAAGGTCCCCCAGTGAATACCGACCGCACGCTTGGCCTTGACGTCCCGCATGACCTGCAAGGCTTCCTGAGGGTTCAAGTGCGAGTCCTTCATGAACCAGCGCGGCTCATAGGCGCCGATGGCAATGGCAGCCAAATCAAATCCACCCATGCGTTCGCCGATGTCTCGGGTGTCGGGCGAGTAACCGAGATCTCCTGAGAACCAGAACCGCAGATCTGGATGGATGATGGCCAGACGTGTCATTATCTCAACAGCTCATCGCCAGAGGTTGAACGAATGCTTCCTAGTCGGTTCAGTAATTTGCGTCTTCCCCTCGTAGCAGCGCCCATGTTCCTTGTTTCAGGCGTTGACCTTGTGGTCGCTGCTTGCACATCCGGGGTGGCAGGCTCCTTTCCAACAGCAAACTGTCGTAGCAGCGAAGAATTAGATGCCTGGCTCATCGAAATGGGCATACGCCTCTCTAACCATGAGCAGACTAGCGGTCAGGGCACAGCGCCCATCTGCCCGAACCTGGTGGTTCATCCTTCCAACCAGCGACTGGGGGAAGATTTGCGCGTTCTGTGCCGCCACCATCCGGCTGTGGTCATCACCAGCGTGGGAAATCCAAAGTCTGTGCTGCCCACTCTTCATGATGCGGGTGTGCAAGTGTGGGCCGACGTAGCCAGCTTGCGCCATGCCGAGCGCGCTGTAGCCGAGGGAGTTGATGGGCTGATCCTGCTGACAGCCGGTGCGGGGGGGCAGACGGGTTGGCTGAACCCCTTCGCCTTTGTGCGCGCCGTGCGTGCGTTTTACCAGGGTCCCCTCGTTCTGGGTGGCGGCATTTCCGACGGGGCAGCATTGCGAGCTGCCGAGGTTCTGGGCTGCGACTTGGCCTACATGGGCACGCGCTTCATCGCCACCCAGGAAAGCATGGCCTCGCCGGCTTACCAGAAGATGCTGGTGGACTGCAATGCTGATGACATCGTGCTGACGCGGGCATTCACTGGCTTGCAAGCCAATATGCTCAGGCCGTCCATCGTGAAGGCCGGGCTAGATCCAGACAACCTGCCTCAAGCGCAGTCGGTGGATGTGGCACGCGACATCGACATCAACAGCACCCACAGCCCATTCAAACGCTGGAAGGACATCTGGTCTGCTGGCCACAGTGTCTCGGGCGTCACCCAGATTGGCACGGTGGCCGAACTGGTAGCCCAGACACAAGCCCAGTACCAGACGGCCCGCATGCTCTGAGCAAAAAATCTCAGTCCGCGCGATGCGCTTGAGCGACAGCCTCCCGGTCGAGGCTGCCGTCCTCTCGCCGAGGCAGGTGCGGTTCAAAGCGCACTTCACGCGGACGCTTGAAGCGCGCAATGCGGTTGCCCACGAAATCGATCAACTCCTCCGCACTAGCCGTCTGGCCTGGATGCAGCTCACAGATCGCTCGCACAGCTTCCCCCCAGCGCTTATCAGGCACTCCAATGACAACGGCCCGCATGACCGCCGGGTGGGCTTCCAAGGCCTGTTCAACCTCTGCAGGGTAGATGTTTTCGCCGCCGCTCTTGATGAGGGCTTTCTCAGGCGCACGGCCCTCGAACCAGAGGAAGCCCCGCTCATCGATCCGACCCCGATCACCCGTGTGATGCCAGCCATCCCGGGCCGCATGGGCCGTCTCGGCAAGGCGGTGCCAGTAACCGCTGAATACACAGGGCCCGCGCACCAGGATGTCACCTGACTGACCAGGCGCAGCGGTCCTGCCGTCTGCGGCCTGAATGCGCAACTGGACCAGGGGCAGAGGCCGCCCCGCCGAGCCTGGAAGGTCGCGCGATGGTGACAGACTCACCATCCCACCGGTCTCGGTCTGCCCATAGCCAGACCAGAACTGCGCCTGCGGCCAGCTCGCATGCAGGCGGTCCACCACCTCAGACGGTTCCAGACCTGTAACGACACGCAAGCTGCCCAGATCATGGCCGTGGGCAGCGGCATCAAGAATGGCCTCTAGCATGGGAGAAAAGCTGGCGAAATACGTGACCCGTGAAAAGGCCATCTCCCGAGCAGCAGCCTCGGCATCAAAGCGGGGCATGAGAATGCTTGCACCGCCGGCGAGTTGCCCAGCCAAGGTCAAACCCAGACCGGCCATATGAAACAAGGGAAGAACGCACAGGTGGCGATCCGCAGGCCCCAAGGACCAGACATAGGCCAGCTGTAAAGCCTGGTGAAGTAAAGTGCTGTCAGACAGCAGCGCCAAGCGCGGCCGACCGTTGATCGCAGCAGTAGGAATGGCTACTAGGGGCGCATTTGCCTCTGGCGGGGGTAAGGTCTGTGTGGCAGTAAGCGAGACCTCGGACAAGTCCATCGAGGCCAAGGTGTCCAGTTCATGGCAGACCACGGCTTCGGGCGCCTGGGCCAGCAGCGACCCCAGCGAGGCCTCGGCAAACACCAAAGCCGGCTCGGCGTCCTCCAGTAGTGCGCCGATCTCCTGGGCATGGGCGCGTGTGTTGAGCAGCACCAAGGTGGCGCCTAGGCGAGAACATGCGCCCAGCAATTGCAATACCTCTGGCTGGTTAGAAGCCAGCACAGCGATGCGATCCCCTTTGGCCACGCCCTTCGCATGCAGTTGCTGTGCCAGTGCCTCCGCCCGCACTTTGAGCTGGGCATGACTCCAAATGCCAAAAGCACCGCTCACGACGGGCAGATCTGCATTCACCGCAGCGTTGCGTAGCAGAAGATCCCAATAGCTAAAGCCATGAACAGACATGGCAGCCATCAATTACCGCCAAAACGTGGTGAACGCTTTTGCACGAAGGCCTGAATGCCCTCACGGGCGTCGGCGCTGCGGGCACGCTCGGACAGCAGGCCTTGCTCGAGGGCAAGGTGCTCACTCAGGCTGCGCTGTTCCCATCCTTCACAAAGAGTCTTGATGGCTACAAGCGAATCGCGGGCGCCATTGGCCAGGCGGTGTGCCAGTGCGAGCGCTTCGGGTCCAAGTTCAGCCGCTGGATACAAAGCATCGACAGCCCCGTGCGCTAAGCAGACCTGCGCATCCACTGGCTCACTGAGCATGAGCCACTGTTTGGCCCGTTGCCCACCGACGCGCCGGGCCAGGAAGTAGGAGCTACCCACATCAGGGGACAAACCAATGGCCGCATAACCAGTACGCAGCTTCATGTGTTGCGCCGCTAAAACGAAATCGGCACAGAGGGCCAAGCCCACACCAGCGCCACCCACACTGCCGCTAATGGCACTGACCACAGGCAATGGCGCCAGGGCCAGGCGTTCAATGGCCGGATGCAGGGGTTTGAGGATGTCAGTCACCAAGGCATCCAAGGTGTCTGCGGCTGCCGTGAATTCGTCAATATCCCCTCCGCCGCAAAACACTGCACCCTGCGCGGTGAGCAAAACGGCGCCTGGTTCGGTGAGCAGCAGATCGTCAATGGCACGGGCCAGGGCAAGGGCTGCCGACCTACCCAGGGTATTAGCCCGCTCCGATCGCCTGAGTTCGATTCGTCCCACGGCTCCATCACGCCACCAGGCAATACCTTCTCGTTCGTCCATGCTCACTCCTTAACCGAGCCAGCGCTTGCGCCGACGGTAGTGCTTGATTTCTCGGTAGTTACGGCGCTCACCGCCCGCCTGGTGTCCCAGGTAGAACTCCTGAATGTCTTGGTTGGCACGCAGCTGCTCGCTGCTGCCTTCCAGCACCACGCGGCCACCCTCGAGCACATAAGCATGGTCGGCAAGGCCCAGCGCGGCCTGGGCGTTCTGCTCCACGATCAGCAGCGATAAGCCTTGCGAGCGAAGGTGCGACAGGAGCGCAAAAACCTCTTCAATCATCTTGGGCGCCAGCCCCAACGAGGGCTCGTCGATCAACAAGAGCCGAGGCTTACCCATCATGGCGCGGGCAATCAGCAGCAACTGTTGCTCTCCCCCAGATAGATAGCCGGCCGTGCGGCCGCGCAGGTCTTTCAGACGAGGGATGGTGTCATATACCTGCTCAATACCCTGGCGCACCGCGACCAGGCTGGGCTGCACGTGTCCCCCGACGATCAGGTTCTGCTCGACCGTCATGTGACGCAGGACCTTTCGGCCCTCCACCACATGCACGATGCCCTGAGACACCCGGCGCTGGACATCTTGGCCTGCCAGGTCGTGGCCAGCATAGCGCACAGCGCCACCCGAGACTTCGCCCTCCTCCACGGCCAGCATGCCGGAGATGGCCTTGAGCGTAGAACTCTTGCCTGCACCGTTGGGACCAAGAAGGGCCGTGCAGCCCCCCTCGGCCACCTTGAGGTTGACGCCCTTGAGTGCCAGGATCACCTCGGAGTACAAGACCTCGAGGTTTTCCACCGACAATAGCGGCGGACGTTCTTGTGGCTCGGCGTTGCCCATGCTCACCACTTCGCCAGCGCAGGGGCGGGAACGGAAGAGGCCACATTCCGCAGCTTGCCTCCAGTGACCTGGCCGATGTTGATGCGGGGGTCCTTGACCGGGAACGGAGCCTCCTGGGAAAAGTCGATGTCTCCACCCGTGAAGCCGTAGAAGTCTTTGGCGGGGAAATTGCTATCGATCAGTGCGCGATACACTAGTTCTCCTGTAAGTTTGTCGCCACCGTTCTTGCGTGCTGCAGCCTCGACTGCGCGCACCAACACCAGACCCTGGCCAATGCCCAAGCCGGTGAAGGCGTGCCACGGAGCCTTCAAGCCATACTTGGCAACCAGCATGTCGTAGAACTTGCGCGCCTCGGAGTCGTCCACGCCGGTCACCACCGATGCGTGCGCCTCATAGTCACCTTCCAGCGCGGCATAGCCACCCACGGGTTTTTCCAGTACGGTCAGTGCGTTGTGGGCGCTCACCATTATGGGCGTGTTGCGACCGAGTGCCTGCATGGCGCGCTTGACAGCGATCGCCTGCTGGATGGAGGCAGGGGCCAGAACAACTTCTGCGCCGGCGTTAAGCACGCGCCGCAGTTGCAAGGTCACGTCAGCGGGCTGCGGCTCCACGTACACCATCTCCACCAAGTCCACGATCCTCGGATTGGCCTTGGCATAGGCCTGCACGCCCTTGCCCATGTCGGCAAAGGAGGGGGAGGCCTCGCTGGTGAACATCGCTATCTTCACCGGTCGCGTTCCCCCGACCTTGTTCTTCTGGAACCATTCGATGAAGCCCGTGATCTCGTGCACGAAGGTTGGGCGTGTGGACATCACCCACTGATTGGGTCGCCAGCCAAAGCCGTTACTGGCTGACCCCAAGATCAGGGGCACCTTGTCGTTAGGCAGGCGCTGCTGGAGTGCAGCGGTGTCCGGGCCACCCAGCGCGAAACCGATGATGGGTTTGGTAGACGCCAGCACGCCAGGCCACAGGCTGGCGGTTTGCGCCGTGTCATAGCGGGTATCGAAAGGCTTGAGCTCCAGCTTGACGCCCAGCCTTGTTCCATGCTCCGCATTCCACCAACTGAGCACAGATTCACGTGCGCCAGCGAAAAAAGGCATCACGCTGGCAAATGGACCAGAAAAATCAGACAGGGACGGGATCTGGTAGGTGGTCTGGGCTTGGGCAGGCACGAGTGCAGCGCCCAGGGCGGCTCCGGCCAGGACGGCATGAGCAGCGAAGGTTCGGATGAGTCTCACTTTTGTCTCCTAGGTTGAGTTTTAGTACGGGAAAGGCCACAAACGGTAGCCACGCTTGGCGATGTTCACGCGATGCATGACTCCCTTGGGTTCGAATAGCAGGAACAGCACAATGACTGTGCCCAACAGCACATTCATACCGGCAAAAACCAGCCCCTGCCCGGCAGCCGGGAAAATTTCCACCAGACTGGGGCCCAGGCTGACCACGCCCTCGCGAGCCATCTGGATCAGGAAGGTGCCAACCAGAGCCCCCACAATGGAGCCCAGACCACCGACGATCATCATGGCGATCATCCAGATGGAGTTGAACAGCGTGAATTGCTCTACCGACACATGGCGCAAGGCGATTGCCCACAAGCCCCCCGCCATGCCCGCATAAAAGGCAGCGACAAGAAAAGCGCGCACTTTGGTGGCTGCCACGTCGATACCCATCATGCCCGCAGCCACGTCATCATCACGCACCGCCTGAAAGGACCGTCCATGGCGTGACCGCACGATGCCAAAGGCGCCTGCGGTCATCACTAGGAGTACCGCCAAGCACAGCCAATACAGGGCCCGGTCATTCGCCAGTGAGAGCCCCAGCACGTCAAGTTTGTCCAGATGCAACCCTCCGGCTCCACCCAACCAACCGGCAGGAAGATTGAGAACAAGGAAATGGAAAATAGCTTGGGCAGCGATGGTGGTCAGCGCCAGATAAAAACCTTTGATGCGTGCAGCCGTCAGGCCGAACAACACCCCGAATGCGGCCGCACAGGCCCCGCCCAACACCAGGGCTAGCAAGAGCGGCATCTGGGGCAGGTGTAGAAAGAGTGCGCACGCGTAAGCCCCTACGCCCATGAAGGCCGACTGGCCAAGGTTGACCTGCCCCGCGTAACCCGTGCAGACCTGTAGGCCGATGACAGCAATGGCCATGATGAACATGGTGTAGCCCAAGCTGATCCAGCGGTCGCCTGCCACTAGGGGCAACACTGCCAACGCCACCAGGAAAGCGAGCAGGCTCACCAGTTGAGGGTGCGTTCGCACCAGGGCGCGGTCGCGGCCGTGATGGGTGAAAAAGACGCCGGAAGCATCCATGGGTCAGACCCTTTCTATGTGGCGCCAGCCGAACAGCCCTGTGGGACGGACGACCAGGATGAAAACCATGAAGACATAAGGCACGATGCTCGAAGCCGAACCACCTATGCGTGGGTCCACATATGCGGCAACCAGCGACTGGATCACTCCTACTATCGCGCCGGCCAGTAACAGTCCGCCAATGGACTCCAGTCCTGCCAGCAAGGCCACGGGCAGGGCCGCCATTGCTACGTCTGCTGAAAGCACGTTCAGTGAGCGGCCATTGAGCAAAATGACGGCACCCACGGTGGCGATGCAGGTGCCCATCATCCAGGCCAAGGTGACCGCCCGCCGCACCGGGATGCCGGCGGAGATGGCGATATTGGGATCCTCGGCGACAGCCGTGAGCGTCAGGCCGAAGCGTGTCCGGTTGAAGAAGTACCAGAGACCCACCGTGAGTACCAGCGTGATCCCCGCTCCCACCACCATGTTGGTCGGCAGAAGGAAATCACCTATGATGATGGGCATGGTCGGCAGCAGCACCGGAAACTGCCGCTCTATCGGCCCCCAGAGCACCAGGACCACTCCGCGTATTAGGATGACCAGGCCGATGGTAACCATGACCATCGAAAAAACGGACTCCCCAAGCAGGCGCCTGAAGAACAGGCGCTCGATGAGCCAGCCGTAGCCCAGGGCCGCAACAAAGGCCAGCGGAATGACCAGTAAGGGCGGCAGGTTCATGCCCAGCGATAGCGTCCACACCGAGTAAGCCCCCAGCAACATCAGCTCGCCCTGGGCAAAGTTGAACACCTTGCTGGCACGGTAGATCACGACGAAACCCAGCGACAGCAGGGCATAGACCTGACCCAGCAGGATGCCGTTGATGGTGTAGTTCAGAAAATCACTCATGCGGAAACCTCCATGGCCTGGAGAGAGGCAGGGGGTTGGGCAGCATCTGGCGCGCCCTCGCCGGCCAGCCGGACTTCGGCATGCAAGACGCCAGTTCGGCCGTCCTGGTAGCGCACGGGGATGTCTGCGGCCACCTGGCTGGCGGTGCTGTACAAGGCCTGCACGACTGCGGCGTAGCGCGTCTCGATGACATCCCGCTTTAGCTTGCGGGTGCGGGTGAGTTCACCCTCGTCCGCATCCAGTTCCTTGGGCAGATTGGCAAAGCGCAGCACACGGGAATGGACGGGCAAGGCCTGATTGACCCGCGCAATCTCCTGCCCGACCCGGGCCAGCACCTCCGGCCGCTGTGAAAGGTCGGTGAAGGTGGTGAAGGCCAGGCCCTGGCGCTCCGCCCAGCGGGAGAAGACCTCGCCGTCGATGTTGATCAGGGCCGTCACAAAGCCATGGCGCTCGTCGCCGACCACCATCACGTCCTTGATGTAGGGCGAAAACCGCAAGCGGCTTTCGATGAACTGCTTGGGATAGGTGTGGCCGCCCGCCAGCCGGCTCAGGTGGTCCACCCGGTCCAGGTACACTAACTCACCGTCGGGCGTGACATTGACCGCATCGCCGGTGCAGTACCAGTCGCCATCGAGTCGCTCTGCAGTCTTGTCCGGCTTGCCCCAGTAGCCGGCAAAGCCAGCCCCGCCGCGCACCTGCAATTCACCCTGGGTACTGATCCGCCACTGTAGCGGCAGCCCCCAGGACGTGGACATGGCTATGGGCTGACCAACGGTGTCTGGGTTGACTGGACGCTTGACCTCATGCCCGCTGATCAGCCCAAATTCACTGCAGCCGTAGATGTTGCGCAGCGTCACGCCCATCGCTGCAAAAAGGCGAAAGACGTCCGACGAAGTGGCCGCCCCGCCAGTTAAGGCCACGCGCGCACGCTTGAGACCGAGTTGCTCTCGAAGAGGCCGCAGAACCAGTGTTTCAGCCAGCGGCAGCAGACAGAGGCGCTGCCAGACCGACGGCTTATCCGGCCCAGTGCCGGCACGCACCCGCTGGCCTACGGAGATGCCCCAGTCCACCAACCATTGCCGCCAGCGTGGCGCATCAGCCATGCGGGTGTGCACCAGGGCGGCCATGCTTTCCCACTGCCTGGGGCCGAAGAAAACGACCTCGCAGGCCAGTTCACGCACAGCTTCCTGGATCTGGTCGGGGCGCTCGGCAAAGTTCACACACAAAGGCTGCATCAGTCCCAGCGTGACACCCAGCCATTGCTCGGTGGCCCAGGACAGGGGAATGTAGGAAAGGTATTCGCTGCCGGGTGTGATGCCCCCGCAATTGGCCATCGCCCGTGCGTTGTGCAACAGCGAACCATGCGTGGTGATCACGCCTTTGGGCTGGCCCGTGGTGCCCGAGGTATAAGACAGCAGGGCGATGTCCCCAGCCGTCCCAGCCGTGACGTCCCGGTCCACGCGCTGCGGGTCCTGCTGCGCCAAGGCGGCACCCGCAGCCTTCAGATCCTTCCAGGACACCATCTGCGGCTGACGATAGTCCCACAGGCCACCGGCCTCCCACCAGACAATTGAACGCAATTGCGGCCGGCGCTGTGCAATTGGCAAGGCCTTATCGACCTGCTCCTGGTCTTCCGCAAAGATGCAAACCGCGCCGCTATCCTCGACCACGTAGTCGATCTCCGCCTCGGTGGCGTCGGGGTACAGCGCAACGGCCCTGGCGCCCAGGCAGAACACGGCCAGCTCAGCCCAGTACTGCTCAGGCCGGTTTTCGCTGATGATCACTACAGCGTCCCCCTTGGCCACGCCGCGCGCAGCCAGTCCGAAAGCAATGGAACGAACCTCGGCAGCGATGGTCTGCCAGTTGAATTCACGCCAGACGCCGGCCAACTTATACCGCTGCCCGACTAGTTTGCTGCGCTCGCGCTCGTTGTAGATCAGCCATTGCGGCAGCGTCTGTGGCATGTCCTTGTCAAGCATCGTCATGCCTTGCCTCCCAGGTAGGCAGCAATGACCTCAGGATCTTGCTGCACGCTGGCGGGCGTTCCCTCGGCAATCTTGCGACCGAAATTGAGGACCACTACCCGATCAGCGATGTCCATGACAACCCCCATGTCATGTTCGACCAGCACCACAGGAATATGGCGCGATTCGCGTACGTCCAGGATGAAGCGGGCCAGGTCTTCCTTTTCCTCGGTGTTCATGCCCGCCATGGGTTCGTCCAGCAGCAACGTACGCGGCTCCATCGCCAGGGCCCGGCCCAAGTCGACCCGCTTGCGCATGCCATAGCCCAGGGTACCCACGGGCTGGTGACGCACATGCTCGATTTCCAAGAACGCGATGATCTCCTCGGCCACCGCCCGGTGTTCCACCTCCTCGCGATGGACAAATGGGTAGTAGGCAAAGGCCGAGACTAGGCTGCTGTGCATGTGGGCATAGCGGCCCACCAGTATGTTGTCGAGCACGCTCATGTGGGCTAGCAGGTGCGTGCCCTGGAAAGTGCGCGCGAGCCCCGCCCTAGCCACCTTGTGCACAGGCCAGCCGCTGATATTTCGGCCCTCGAACTCAATGGATCCGCTGCGTGGCTTATAGAAACCAGACAGCACATTAAGCAGTGAACTCTTGCCGGCCCCGTTGGGACCGATCAGTGCAACCAGTTCGTCCTGGCCGACCTCCAAAGACACATCCTGCAATGCCGTGATGCCGCCGAATTTCAGCGTCACGTTCTGGGCACGCAAGGCGCTGAGGGTGGTTTCGACACCGCTCATCGTGGCGCTCCAGCATAGAGCTGCCCGACCAGGGGCGTCAGGCGAGGGGCAGGCGTCACCTCAATCGCTCCGGTATCAAGCATCTTGAAAGTACCCCGCGCCACGTTGTGCGGATGCACCGCAGCCTCGGCCACGCTCAACACAGGGGCAAAGCACACGTCGGTTCCTTCGAGCAATTCGCACCAATACGCACGCGGCCTTGTGGCAAACAAGGCGCCGAACCTGGCCCGTAATTGAGGCCAGGTGCTTCGATCGTACTGCGCCTGAGGGTCCACATTGGTGATGCCTAGTTTGTTGAGCAGCAGAGCATAGAACTGCGGCTCGATGGCACCCAGCGTGATACGCCCGCCATCGGCGCAAGCGTATACTGAATAGAAAGGAGAATCATGAAACAGGCTGGGTTCAGGTCCGTCGATCTGCCCTGCTGCGCGTATCCACTGCATCAGCATGCCCAGCATAGACACGATGTCGACGATCGCGCCATCAATCACGCAGCCCTCACCCCGTTCCTTGACTCTATGCAGCGCACTGACAATGCCAAACGCCAGGCCTAGCGCCCCCACGGCATCGCCTACCACCGTGGGTGGGAGGATGGGCAATTCACCCCGATTGGCCGAGAGCGATAAAATACCTGACAGTGCTACGTAGTTCAGGTCATGACCTGCTGCTGCAGACAAGGGCCCGCTCTGCCCCCACCCTGTCATTCGGCCGTACACAAGTCGGGGGTTGCTCGACGCGAATACGGCCGGTCCCAGGTCTAGCTTTTCCATCACGCCAGGTCGGTTGCCTTCAATCAGCACATCGCTGGCAACCACCATGTCGACCGCACGGGCATGGTCGGCTGCCTGCTTTAGGTCCAGCACCACCACCGACTTGCCCTGGCGAAGCGGATTCACTACACCCGTGTCCATGCGCTGGTGCACCGCGCCGGGGGTAGGCCTGGCGATCACGGTTACACTGGCGCCCATGTCCGCCAGGAAACGGCCCGCCAAGGGTCCGGGGCCTATGCCCTCGAACTCGACCACTCGAATGCCTTGCAGTGGCTTCATGCGAATAGCCTCCGGGCTATAAGGTCCTTCATGATTTCGGTCGTCCCACCGTAGATGCGTTGCACCCGAGCATCGGCATACAAGCGCGCGATAGGGTATTCGCTCATATATCCATAGCCACCGAACAACTGCAAACAGTCATCCACGACCTTGCACTGCTGCTCGGTACACCACCACTTGGCCATATAGGCTGCTTCATCATCGAGCGTGCCGTCGAGCAGGCGCTGTATGCAGTCATTAACGAAGCCGCGCACCACATGGGCGATGGTGGCGCATTCGGCGAGCTTGAATCGTGTGTTCTGGAAGTCCGAGAGGTGCTGACCGAAGGCCGGGCGCTGGCGTGTGTAGTCCACCGTCAGCGAGACGGCCAGTTCGATGGCCGCCGCCGCCGGCACGGCCAGCAACAAGCGCTCATAGGCCAGCTGGCTCATGACTTGACGAAAGCCCTGCCCCTCAACAGTCCCCAGCAGGTTGTGCGCGGGTACACGCAGGTTG
Source organism: Limnohabitans sp. (assembly GCA_018882835.1). GTDB lineage: Bacteria > Pseudomonadota > Gammaproteobacteria > Burkholderiales > Burkholderiaceae_C > Limnohabitans. The sequence continues at coordinate 22,050 of VERE01000027.1, read as the reverse complement.
TCGAAGAACACCTCGCAGGTGTCCGACGCATGCTGGCCAAGCTTTTCAAGCCGACGGCCAATGCGGAAACCAGGCTGGTCATGCGTGTTCTCCACCACCAGCAGCGACACACCGCCGCTGCCCGCCTCTCCGGTGCGAGCTGCCACCACCATGAAATTGCCGGAGAAGGCATTGGTGATAAACATCTTGGCGCCGTTGATGACGTACTCATCGCCCTCCCTTTGGGCACGGGTGCGCAAGGACTTGAGGTCGGAGCCGCATCCCGGTTCGGTCAAGGCAATGCTGGCGAAGAAGTCACCACTGACCAGCCCAGGCACCCAGCGCGCCTTCTGCTCTGGCGTTCCATAGTCCAGGATATAGTGCGATACGATGGAGTGCACACCAATGTTCTCCGGCAATTCCTGCAGCGCCATTTCATCCTGCACTACCAGCTGGTGCGCCAGCGTCCCTCCGCCGCCGCCCCACTCTTCCCCGAATTCAGGCAGCAGGAAGCCCATCTGCGCAAAGGGCTTCCAGACCTCGCGGGGAATGAAACCCTGGCGGCGCCAGGTGTCCAGGTGAGGTGACATCTCACGCGTGATGTAGCGCCTGACCTGCGCACGGAAATCGTCCATCTCCTGGGTCATCCAGGCATGGCGGTGTTGTTGAGGAAGGAGCTCGTGGGTCATCGCTCAGATCCCCGTCAGCCCGCCCGTACACATCAGCGTCTGACCGCTGACATAGTCCGACTCGGGAATACAGAAGAGGTAGATGGCATCTGCCGCTTCCTCAGGCGTGCCTCCATGACCAAGCGGAATGCTGTTTTCCATGAGCTCCAGAAGGCCGGGGTTCACGCCCACCTTGATTTCACGGCCTTCGATCAAGGCCGTGGACGACTCTGCGGCACTACCCGTCAGGCGCGTCTTGATCAAGCCAAACGCCACACAGTTGACGGTGACGCCAATGCGGCCCCATTCCTTGGCCAGCGTCTGCGTCATCCCAACGATGCCGGCCTTGGCCGCCGAATAGTTGGCCTGGCCAGCGTTGCCGAACAAGCCCGCCACCGATGACACGTTGACCACTTTTCGAATGATGCGGCGGCCCGCCTCCTGGTCGGCCTTGTGTTGGCCGCGCAGCACCGGCTGGGCGGCGCGCAGGATACGAAAAGGCGCCGTCAGGTGGCAGTCCATCATGGCGTACCACTGCTCGTCGCTCATCTTCTGGATCACGTTGTCCCAGGTGTAGCCCGCGTTGTTGACGATGATGTCGATGCGCTTGAAGGCGCTCACGGCGGTGCCGACGAAACGTTCGGCAAAATCAGGCGCTGTGACGCTGCCAGGGCAGGCCACGGCCTGGCCACCAGCTGCTCGAATGGCTGCTACCACCTCTTCTGCGGGTCCGCTGTCGAGGTCGTTGACGACGATGCTAGCGCCCTCCGCGGCAAGTTTCATGGCCAGCGCACGGCCAATGCCGCGCCCTGAACCAGTGATGAGGGCAACTTTGTCTTGGAGTTTTTTGCTCATGGCTGATGATGTGAAGAGGTTAATGAAAGCGCGACCAGGGCCTCGCCGGCCGTCTTGATCTGTCCGTATTGATTGGTCGCCTGGATTTCGATGCGCACACAGGGCACACCCTCGTGATGCAGCTTTTCGACCACCTTGCCGCTGCAGACCAGGCGGTGGCCCAGGTGGGTGATGCCCTGAAAGCGCACGTCAAAGCGGCGCAAGCTAGACTGGGGCGCCCATTGCGTCAGCAGTCGGCCCAGCCAGGCCATGCCAAGCATGCCCTGGGCGAACACATCAGGCATGCCGGCACGGCGGGCAAAGTCGATATCGATATGCACCGCGTTGTGGTCGCCCGAAGCGCCACCGAACAAGGCGAGCATAGTGCGGTCCACCGTCGGCAGCTGAAGCGGAGGCAGCTCGTCGCCAAGCTGGACGGAGTCAAAAGTGGGAGCGAACATAGGGACGGACCTCAGTGGCGGCAGACAAGCACGGAGCGCATTTCAGCCACCAGCTCGTCATGTTGATTCGTGACGCGGGCGGTCTTAATTACGAATTCGAGCGCGCCGTTTTTCTTGTCATAAATGTCTTCAATGCGCGAGCGCACCGTCACGGTGTCGCCGACACAGGCGGGACGGTGATAAGTGAAGGACTGCTCCCCATGCAGCAGCTTGGACAAGGGAATCTGAAGTTTGTCCAGGAGGCGGTCCATTGCGCCGGAGTCCAGCTCTGCCGCAAAGAGGAAGGTGGGCGGCGCCGGCAGGTCGGGGTAGCCCGCAGCCCGGGCGGCGGCTTCGTCCGTGTACACCGGATTGGTCTCGCCAACAGCTTTGGCAAAAAAACGCAGGCGGCTGCGCTCGATGGGAAGAACTGAGGGCTCCATTTCGTAGCCGATCATGGCTTTGTCGATCATGACTGCTCCTTTAGGCGGGTTCGTACAAAGTCACGACACAGGCGCCGCCGAGCCCGAGGTTATGCTGCAGTGCCAGCCGAGCGCCACTAACCTGGCGGGCCTCGGCCGTGCCGCGCAGTTGCTGCACCAGTTCCGTGCATTGCGCCAGGCCCGTGGCCCCAAGCGGGTGCCCCTTGGATAGCAGGCCGCCTGAGGGGTTGGTCACCACCTTGCCGCCGTAAGTGTTGTCGCCGTCACAGATGAAGCGTTCGCTTTCGCCAAGCCCGCACAGCCCCAGGGCTTCATAGGTGATGAGCTCGTTCTGAGCGAAGCAGTCGTGCAGTTCCACCACGTCAATGTCTTCGGGGCCGATACCCGCAGCTTCGTAGACCTGACGCGCAGCCTCGCATGACATGCCGAACCCCACGACCTCCCGCATGTCGCGCGCATCGAAGACGGCCGGCGCGTCTGTGGTCATGGCCTGTGCCCGAATTCGAACGGCGCCCGAGATACCGTGTTTTCTTGCAAACGCCTCCGAACAGATGATGGCTGCAGCAGCTCCGCAGGTGGGTGGGCAGGCCATGAGCCGCGTCAGCACACCCTCCCATACGGCAGGTGACTGCAAGACCTCTTCTTCAGTCACCTCTTTTCTAAACAGAGCGAGCGGGTTATTCGCGGCATGGCGACTGGCCTTCGCACGGATCTTGGCAAAGGTCGACAGCTTGGTGCCGTACTGCTGCATGTGGGCCAAGCCGGCACCACCGAAGTAACGCAGTGCCAGGGGAATTTCACTGTGACCCACCAATTCTTCGGTGGCCTGGTCAAACCGCTCGAAGGGACTGGGTCGATCCTTGAACACTGTGCCGATCGCCCCCGGGCTCATGTGCTCGAAACCAAGAGCGAGCGCGCAGTCCACCGCTCCACTGGCGACCGCCTGACGCGCCAAAAACAAAGCGGAGGAACCGGTGGAGCAGTTGTTATTGACATTGAAGACGGGGATGCCGGTCATGCCCACCTCATACAAGGCGCGCTGGCCGCAGGTCGAGTCGCCGTAGACGTAGCCCACATAGGCCTGCTGCACATTGGCATAGCTCAGGCCGGCATCGGCCAGCGCTTCGCGTACCGCAACGGCAGCCATTTCCGGGTAGGGTTTGTTAGATCCGGGCTTGGCAAATGGGATCATTCCCACGCCTGCCACTAGGGCGCTTGTGCTCATGCAGTCTCCAAAGTTTTTGTGAGTTGGTCGTCAAGACGACCGCTTATTTCAGTGCATCGTAGATAGCTGATCAGTCTTCTACAATGACAGATCCAATCAAGATGATGACGAAAAACGTCGATATGCAATGTCTACGATGAAGCCCCCGGTCACCGTGTCCATGGCATTCGTGCGGGGTATGTTGAGTGGCATTCAAGCGCAGGGACGGGCGTGCGAACCCTACCTGCTTCAAGCGGGGATAGACCCCGAACTGCTGCATGAAGTAAGCGGCCGTGTTACGGGCGAGCAGTACGTGGCTCTGTTTCGATTGCTGGTAGACCGCCTGGAAGATGACGGTATCTGCTTCTACCATCGCCGACTCAAGCCCGGCAGCTTCGCCACCATGCTGCGCTCGGCACTAGGGGCGCCCGACCTAGAAGTTGCCATGCGCCGAATCGGGCGTACCTTCAGCATGTTCCAGGATGATGTGGAGCTGGTATCGCGCCGTGTGGATGGCTTATGCGGCTGGGAATTGCACTTTGAAGGCGGCGCGGAGCGCCCGCATTTCATGCACGAAATGATTTTGCGTATCTTCTGGCGGCTGCTGGCCTGGCTTGCCGGTGGCAAGCTGCCTCCTGCGCGCTTCGACCTCGCATTCGACACGCCGGTTTATGCGGGTAGTTATGGCAGCGTGCTTCCCGCCGAACTGCGATTTAATCAATCCTACTCAGCTCTCTGGTTTGACGAACGAGCCTTAGCCAACCCGGTGCGCCGGGATGAAGCTGCGCTGCGGCTCTTCCTCTCGGATGTACCTTGGAATATCGTACTTCCCCGGCGGCGAGATGACTCTTTTAGTTCACGCGTGCGTATTCACCTTCAGCTCAGCTTACCTGCTTGGCCCGACCTGTCCAGTACATCTCAGGTCCTGCACCTTTCGGTGTCTGCCTTGCAACGTCACCTAGCCAATGAAGGCACTACATTTCAGTCGCTAAAAGACGAACTACGACGCGACATGGCCATTCACAGGCTCGTAACCAGCGATGTGACCCTCGGCGTGTTGGCGTTGGAATTAGGATTTTCTGACAGCGCGGCCTTCCAACGCGCATTTAAGAGTTGGACAGGCAGTCCGGCTGGGGCATATAGGCGACGGAGCATATAGCCTTGAACATGGTGCCAGTGTGGGGTATTGCGGTTAAGGTACGCGGCCGCTGTGCAGCAGAAGCACCCCATGAGTCAGGCCAAAAGCAGTCGTTTTCCGGGGCCTAATTGAGATGTATTTTGAGGTTCGGCTGAACTTGGCTGTAGATCGGTCGCTGGATGCAATGCTTGGCCAATGACTGGTTTTTGACAGAAGCGAGAAATCAGTCTCTTAATCGGAATGTCTGAGCTTAGCCTGAGCAAAAACATCGAAAACAGCGGCTATTTGGCCCTAAAGCGGGTGATCTGTAGGGGGTGTGGGGAGGCCAACGCACCGCAGGCAGATCGCTTAAGTGGTTGATGTGCAATGGGTAAAACAAAGGGGTCAAACTCAGCGATGAATTTGATCCCAGGTGGTGATTGGTGGTGGCCGTGGACCCGGGTTCAATTCCGTGCAAGTGTAGCCCTGCTAGCACCCGTTACGCCCCTGCGGAAGGTTGCGGAAAGGTGCTGACACCTACCCCCTCGCCCTCACCATCCGCAATTTTCCGCATCTTTCTGTTCCTGTCTTTCACCCCCGAACAGGGGCGATTCACAGGCATGGCGACAAGCAACAAGCTCCGCGTGGCTCGCGATGAAAAGCATAACATTGCCGAGAGGTAGACTGGCCTGGAATTCGCTTGTTACGCCGGATGGATGCCCGCCATAAAACTGCCCTGATTCAATTCGCACTGATTTGGTGCGCGGGTTCAGTCTATGCGCATGATTCCTTACCCAGTCTTCCCCCAGTGGTAGTCACGGGCCATTACGACAACTCGGTAGGCTCGAGCGACGCGGCGAGCCAGGGCGTGATCGGATCTGAACTGCTGCGCAACCGCGCGTTGTTGCGACCCGCAGAAGTGCTGGAGTTCATCCCTGGGATGCTCGTCACCCAGCACTCGGGTGATGGCAAAGCCAACCAGTACTTCCTGCGAGGCATGAACCTCGACCATGGAACAGACTTCGCCACCACGATCAACGGCGTGCCAGTCAACATGCCGACACACGCACACGGTCATGGCTACAGCGACCTGAACATCCTGATCCCGGAGTTGGTCAGTCGAGTCGACTACCGCAAGGGCCCCTACTTTGCTTCGGAAGGTGACTTTTCGTCCGCTGGCTCAGCCAACATCATTTACCGGACACAGTTGGACAAACCCTTCGCCTCATTGACCTTGGGGCAACGGGGCTATATTCGCGGCGTAGCCGCTGGTTCGCGAGAAGTCTCCGAGGGGGTCACACTGCTGACCGCCGTCGAGCGCATGAACAACGACGGGCCCTGGACCGTCCCTGAGGGCATCCGAAAGCTCAATGCGCTGTTGACCCTCAGCGGCGGGACACCGCGAGAAAGCTGGAGCACCAGCCTTTCAGCCTATTCAGCCCGCTGGAACTCCACGGACCAGGTACCGCAGCGCCTGATCGATGCTGGCAGTTATCAAGGGCAACCCTTCGGGCGGTTTGACAGTCTTGATCCAAGCGACGGCGCCAAGACAAGCCGCGTCAGCCTGTCGGGCACTTGGAGACGATCGGAGAACAATCAGATCACGGCGGTCCAGTGGTACGCCCTCAAATACGATCTCGACCTGTACTCCAACTTCACCTACGCCCTGGAGCGGCCTACCGATCAGTTTGCGCAGACTGATCACCGGACAGTGCTGGGTGGAAAGGCGTTCAGAACCTGGATCACTGAATTGGGATCTGACCGGACGATGCTCAATACGGCTGGGGTCCAGTTGAGGCAAGACGACATTCGAGTGGGTCTGTACGACACCGCTCAGCGGCAAATCCAGGCCACCGTCCGGGACGATCAGGTGCGTCAGACCATGCTCGGCGTCTACGGCCAAAACGAGATCAGCTGGAACAGTTGGCTGCGAACGATTGCAGGTCTGAGGGCCGACCAGCTCAACGTCAACGTGACCAGTCACTCTTTGAGCGAAAACTCGGGAAAAGCCAGTGCCTTCAAGCTGTCGCCCAAGATGTCATTCATCTTTGGCCCATGGAACAAGACGGAGTTTTTCCTCAACACCGGCAAGGGGTTCCACAGCAACGATGCGCGTGGCATGACCGCACGTGTGGATCCCAAGACCGGACTGCCTATCGACCGTGTTCCTGGGCTGGTCAGTTCCCGTGGGCAAGAAGTCGGCGTCAAGACTGAGGTAATCCCGAACCTGCAAAGCACACTGGCCCTGTGGCGCTTGGACTTCGACTCCGAACTGGTCTATGTGGGAGATGCAGGAAACACCGAAGCGGGCAGACCCAGCAAACGCACTGGCATCGAGTGGAGCAACCACTGGACGCCGGGAGAGCACTTCCTGATGGATGTGAACCTGGCCTGGACCAAGCCACGCTACGCGGATGATGACCCCGCTGGCAACTACATCGTCAATGCAACCCAGCGGGTTGCGAACCTCACCTTCGCACTCAGGAATCTGGGGCCGTGGTCTGGATCCCTGGGCGTCCGGTACATCGGATCAGCCCCCTTGATTGAGAACAACAGCGTTCGCTCTTCCTCGAGCCTGACGACCAATCTGCGGGTGACCAGGAAGATATCCAACGACATCACCCTTGGGCTGGATGTCCTGAATCTGGCCGATCGCAAGAACAACGACATCAGTTACTACTACACCTCGCGAGTCGCTGGCGAGCCGCTAGCGGGCGTGGACGGGGTGCATGTGCACCCGGCAGAGCCAAGAACCATCCGGTTGACGGCGAGAGTCCAGTTCTGAGCTTATTAAGTGGGGGGAGCCTTGGAATGCTGCAATTTCGCAGCGTCAACCAAGGAGTCGTCATGACCGAAAACACCTATCTGATCCAGACCCAGCTGGCCGAACGCTGGCAAGTCGCCGAGAGCACACTCGAGCGCTGGCGGAGCGAGGGCATCGGGCCGATCTACATGAAGATGATGGGCCGCGTCCGTTATCGCCTGTCCGATATCACTGACTTCGAGGAGGATTCCCTTCGCGGGAGTACGTCGCAGCGCGCATCAGCCCGCAGTGACCGGGAGTAATTAGCAGCAACCCTCAGGACACTCGCGGAACCTTTCTGGCACCTACGGACACCTGAGGGTTGCCAAGGACAGTTACTAACAAATGCAAAATTGGTGGTGGCTGCGGACCTGGGTTCAATTCCGTGCAAGTGTAGGCCTGCTAAACCTTACCTGACGCATCCAAGTCCTGCGGATAGTTGCGGAAGTCTAGAACTGTTTGGGGCGCACCCTCATTTGTCCGTAGGATTCCGCATCCGTTCAAGTCACCATTTCGAGTCGTCATCTTCGAAAGTGGCGCCTCTACCGGTCGCAAAGTCTCCCATGCGGACGCTGCCGTCGGTACTCGTTGAACCTCCCATACTGGTAAACAAGCTCCCGTCGCTACCGACCACGGTGGACCCAGTTCTCGTGTAGGTGGTCCCGCTCGAGGAAATGCTGACGTCGTCGCTGACTTTGTTGATGGTCTCGCCCGTTGATGAGACCCAAGTGCGATCGCTGACCTTTGTCAGAACCTCACCTTGGTTCGATTCTGAAATTCCGAAAAGCCGCTTGAAGAACATAAAGCACCCCCTAGTCGCATTTTCTCAGATCAACCGGATTGCGCAACATATTGGTCGACGCACTCTTCGAAGCTCTCCGCGCGTGCCACAACCAGTCGAATTGGCTCCCAAACCAGGAATCGACTCGAATCCGTTTTCATACGGGAGAAATCAACTTTGTGTCGACCAAGGATCGCAAGTGGTCGTCCAGCAGTCTGGGAATGCGTCCTCCCGAGATGAGCACGCCAGCCTCCATGTTCTTCTCCATCGCATAGCCGGTGAGATTGGCGCTCGTGATGAAGCAGGAGGTCTTGTCGGCGACAGCGACTTTGGCGTGCACGCGGCCGTCCGCAAAATCACCGGTCTTGTCGCGCCAGGCGTAAAGTTGCGCGCCGGGCACCAAGTCTCGCATCTTGCCAATAACGTCGATGTTGATGCTGCCACCATGGTCTTGCGAGGACTCTAACAACATGGTGATGTTCACTCCTCGCTCATTGGCGGCGTTCAATGCCTTGACGATGACCTCCACCTGCTGGGCCGAGCAGGTCGTCTATCACGGCCAGTTGCAGCAGCTCTCGGATATAGGCCTGATCCTCAATGGTCGGTACGTCGGCGATGGTCTTGTGCAATGCCGTGGGGAGCGACTCCAGGAAGTCCATCCATTGAATACGGCCAACGCTACCGGAAGATGGCGGGGTAAGAGTCGTGAGACCAATCGAAACCGGCGTATCGACCAGTAGCATGCGGTCGCAGTAGATCGTGGTGGTTTCCAGATCGGAACGAATTCGCAGCGCCCGCCCGACCCGGGTGATGTGGCCAGCGATGTTCAGGATCAACAACCAATCGTCATCGGCGATGGATTGATACAGCGAACGCTCGCCGTTCAGTCGTAGCGTGTAGGGTGCCAGCGTGAGATCGGCAGCAAGGCCATGATCAATGGCGATCCATGCGTTCGGCGCTTTGCTAGCTTTGTTGCTGTCTGTCATATGTGCTCCCCATCAATCATCAAATGCGCCAATCACTGCTTCTCTTTCGACAAAGCCTTTGACTACTTCATTTTCAAGTTGAATCAATAGTTTTGCCTTGTCATCTTGGTCATGGGTTTTGATGAGCTTTTCGGCAAGTGCTGCAATTCGCTCTTTCTGGCTTAGGTCGAATGAAGAGGGTATCGGTAGCTGTTCCAGAAAATTCTTCTTTACCTGAGAAAAGACCTTCCCAGATTGCATGGTCATGCCCCGATAGATCTCAGTCATCTTGGGGTGGTTCAGAATAGCGCAGAGGAAATATGCGGATACCCCGGCCTTGGGGATGATGCAAAGAAGGGACTTTTGATGAAAGAAACGGTCGGTATCCACGGTGGCGATGATCTGATCGCCTGTTTGTCTGACAAGAATCTTGGGAGATATGACATAAGCCTTCTCGTTGACTTTGAGGCGACTTTTTGAATCAATTGCGATGTGTTCTTGCTGGATGTCCCGCCAGTTATTTCGGAGCCATATTCCGTCAAACTCCAACCAAAATTTTCCGATATTCCTACCCCGCAGGACTTTGTAATCGGAGGGATTTTCCGCAGCCTGCTCTGAATAGAAGACAGCACCTCCTAGCGCCGCCCTCGAATAATCAATGCCACTATCAAATACATCGGCCAGCTCGATAAGGGGCATGGACGGGCCGCTGTTGATATGCTTCACATCTGCACCGTGGCTTAGGACGGAGTTTTACCACCTGCGCCGGGGGTGGTTACCACCTGCGCCGGGGGTGGTTACCACCTGCGCCGGGGGCTTGAATTAAATTAGATAAATCTCTTATTGATAGACAAACACACTACACTTAATACCCATTATGTTAAAAACGACAGGATTCATGAAAATCATCAGAATTGTGCAGGATGGTTCACCTATCGATTAGATATGGGGTCTGAAGGCCAATAGAACGAAAACGTACGTTAGTGAAGTAACTGTCTGATATATCGAAACATAATGTACATTGGAAAACGCCATCAAAACGGTGTCTTTTTAATCGAAAATTGGCACTTAACGGACTTTCTTGTCTACTAATCGATTTTTCAGACGATAATTTTCCTCTTACCGTACGTTTTCGTACGGTTGGACCTCAAACCCCTTTGAGCGTGGCAAGCTGCACAAAGGGATAGGGCGGCACCAGAGAAAAATCACTCAGGGTCAATGCCAGCGCTTCGTTAATACAGATGTAGGTGTTCCACAGGGTAGCCAGCAGCATCCTGCGATGCAGATCCGGAACATAATGGTGCAGGGCGCTGACTTCCGGTGCCAGCAGATATTTTGGCAGTTTGCCTTGGATCAGAGCCATCTGACGCAGGGCTAGTGCAGCCGGATAGTCAATAGCTACCGGCAGCGGTGCGGACTGTTGTAACTCAGAATAAGAAATGAGGCCGCTCATGGCGTTGACTCTCAGTCATAGTATCGTGGTATCACCGGTTGGTTCCACTCTCTGTTGCGGGCAACTTCAGCAGCACGTAGGGGACTTCCGCGTTTCCAGACTTTACGAAACACGGAAACCGAAGACCATTCATGTTGTTGCTCAGGTCGCAGACGTTTTGCAGCAGCAGTCGCTTCACGTTCGCTCGCGTATCGGTGATTCATTCTGCTAACCAGTAAGGCAACCCCGCCAGCCTAGCCGGGTCCTCAACGACAGGAGCACGATCATGCGCACCCGTGGCCAGGACCCAACGCTGCCCGAGATGCGCCGCGTGCGGCTGCTGGAGATGGCGGACGCGATGGATATGTTCTGCCAAGGGTTGGTTTGCGCATTCACAGTTCTCCGCAAGAATTGATTGGCTCCAATTCTTGGAGTGGTGAATCCGTTAGCGAGGTGCCGCCGGCTTCCATTCAGGTCGAGGTGGCCCGGCTCCATGCACCGCGACGCAACGCGGGGAGGCAGACAAGGTATGGTAATCCCCCCGAAAAACCACGGGGCTGAGAAGTAGAAATTTCTCGAAGAGAATTTCTACATGAAGAAGTCCAAGTTTTCCGACAGCCAGATCATGGATGCGCTGAGGCGCGTTGAAGCTGGCCTACCCGTTCCAGACCTTTGCCGTGAAGTCGGCATCAGTACCGCGACCTTTTACAAGTGGCGCGCCAAGTACGGCGGCATGGACACCTCGATGATGGCCCGCATGAAGGAGCTCGAAGAGGAGAACCGGCGCCTCAAAAAGATGTACATCGAGGAAAAGCTCAAGGCCGAGATTGCCGCCGAGTACCTCGCAAAAAAGTAAGTCGGCCGTCTCGCCGCCGCGAGATGGCCAAAGTAGTGGTGGCCCAGCGCAGGATCAGCATTCGTCTGGCCTGCCAAGTGTTCACGGTCAGCGAGAGCTGCTACCGGTACGAGGCCAAGCTCAATGCCGACAATGCCCGGATTGCCGATTGGCTGCTGCGCCTGACGGACAACAACCGCAGCTGGGGCTTCGGGCTGTGTTACCTGTACCTGCGCAACGTCAAAGGCTTCCAATGGAACCACAAGCGTATCTACAGGATCTACCGGGAGCTGGAGCTGAACCTGCGCATCAAACCCCGCAAGCGGCTGGTGCGTGACAAGCCCGAGCCACTGAGCGTGCCGCAGGCCATCAACGAAGTCTGGTCCATGGACTTCATGCACGATCAGCTTGAAGACGGCAGAAGTTTCAGGTTGTTCAATGTCATTGATGACTTCAACCGTGAAGCGTTGGGCATCGAGATTGACTTCTCGCTGCCTGCAGAGCGTGTGATCCGAGCCCTGCGCCAGATCATTGCCTGGCGTGGCAAGCCACAGGTCATCAGGTGTGACAACGGCCCCGAGTACATCAGTGCAACGATCCAGCGCTGGGCGCATGACTGGGGCGTCAAGCTCGAATACATCCAGCCGGGCAAGCCCCAGCAAAACGCCTATGTGGAACGGTTTAACCGGACTGTGCGCTATGAATGGCTGTCACAGCACTACTGGACCGATCTGCAGGAGGTTCAGATGTTCGCAACCCAGTGGATGTGGAAATACAATCACGACCGCCCGAATATGGCCTTGGGCGGCATCACCCCCAAGCAGCGACTGGCCATGGCTGCATAACCGTTCTACTTCTCGCTTCAGTGCAAAACGGGGGGATTACCCAAAGCGAATCAATATAAAGAGAGCTTGATATGCGACTGCGGCGGTAAATTTGAGCGAGAGAAAATGATTTTCTGCCCACAATGCAAATCAAAGAATTTGTCATATCACATGGAATTCATTACCTAGATCCATGTATCAATTCATGCCTAGAAACGCAAAAAAGCCCAACCTGTCCTAAGACAAGTCGGGCTTCATTTTCAGGGTTCTATCGCTGATTGCTCTCGGTACCACCGCTGCACCTCCATCAGCATTAGGGTGGTCTGCGCAGCATCCTTGCTCAGCTGTTCGCAGCTCACCACCCCTGCATCTCCTTGGGGAGCAAGTAGAGGGTCGGAGCGGGTTGGAGCAGCTCGTTCGGAAGCTTCGGAAACGGCGGGCATATCCCTGCCACCGGCTGTGGTGATGTTGCACACCCCGCCAGCACTACTGTCAAGCTGACGATCAGCCAGCAGCTTTGACCTTTTTGCGTATTCATTCGAGATATCTTGGGTGATTTGAGATTGAGTCAGCTGAACATCGGCTACACGTTGCTCCTGTCTGGCTTGGGTCAGTGCAATCTTTAGCTTTTCGGCATCCCATGCCTTCTGGACACGAGATGCGCCAATTTGCATGCCGAACACCAGCGCAATGAGCAGAATTAGTGCCCCCAAAATGTGCGACCAGTTGGCCAACATGAAGCGGCTAAGCCAACTCATGGAGCTTCTCCGTCCAAGGCCAGCAGATTGTGCTGTTTGATCAGACCAATGACCTTGTCCGAATAAGCGGGATCGGTCGCATAACCCGCCTGCGATAGCGCCTTGGCAAAAGCCTGCGCAGTGGTGCAAGCAAAGCAATCTTTGTAGCGGGGGTTGCGCCTCAGAAACGCGGCGTGGTCATCAATGCTGGCTTGCCAGCTTTCGTATTTGCGCCACTTGGCAGGTACAACCACCCATTGCCCTTTGATGAATTCCTTGGTTGGGAGAGTCAAAGTCTCCCCCCTCCAACGGCTGTCAGCCTTGATCCCAAAAAGGTTGTTGCCATTCCTGGCCAGACCAGACTCCCCCCAAGCGGATTCAAGAGCAGCTTGTGCGATCGTGATGCTGGCAGGAACACCAGAGGTTTTGGCTGACGATACGGCGGCCTTGGTGAGCCGCATGATGAATTCACTGGGATTCACAGTAGCTCCTTCACGTCTTTGGCCACTTGGTCGATTGAGTCGTCACGGCGGTTATCGATGAAGGCAAACGTCCAGCGAACCAAGGCCCAACCCGGTAGACCACATGCAAAGATCAACCCACCCAGGGCGCACAGACCCATGGTTGAGAAGGCCCAATGGTGAAGTCCAAAGTGCTCGACGGTCATGGCGCCACCGCCGATGCTGGACACAACGGTACTGATCAGTCCAACGGCCCACTCCCGTTTGTTGCGAGGTGGCGTCATCAACATGACCACCACTGCAGCAAGGGTAGCTCCGCTGGCAGCCGCTGCGGCGGCTCCACCAAATGCTTTGTAGGCCACCGCTGCCCCGGCGACCCCACTGCTTGTAGGTTCTGGCATTCGTTACTCCAAAAGAAAAGCCGCCAGGGCGAACCATGGCGGCGGTTTACAAAACGGTACGGTCAGTTCAGGCTGCGACGACCGGGATCGGAAAAACCCTAGGCGGTCTTTCCCGATATGGTTTCACCTGCTCAGAAAATCCGAAAACGTCCTTTCGGAGTTCAGGTAGGTCGCCTTCTATGTAGACCGGCACCAGCCCACTCAGAAATTCGATCCCCGCAGCAAAGATCGGCAACGCATCTGAGTACGCGTTATTGCAGGACGCCTCCCAAAGCGACCCTTCCAAGAACATGCATGCCCCTTTGCAGATGTGAAGCACAGGGCACTTTGGACAGTCTTCGCGCTTGGACCAATGCGTTGAGGTGCGCAGCGCCACCGACGCAAGATCGCTGACATGTCCAATTCGGTGACTCTCGCCATTTGGAGCGATTGACTGAGCGCTAACGTTTTGGCAGGTCAGCACATTGCCGCGAAGATCAACCGCTATCGAATCGGTGTGATCCATGCCACACTTTTGCGCCACACTGGATGCAGGACGTTGTAGGCGGATGGAGTTAACGAAGGAGGCAACCCGATCCCTTGCACCGGAAACCCTGTCCGCCTTGCCCTGACGGATCTCCTGGAAGGCCGTCCGACGAAATGCTTGCGCTTCATCAGAAGGCAGAGACAGCGCCAAGCCACCCGGGTCGTAAGCATCAACAAATGCGCCCTCGGCGATCATGACGTCCAGGTCTCCGGTCAGATCGGTGAAGAACTGCTGAATCGCGGCCCTGGAGATGTTTGCGCGGTTGAGCATTGCATTGAAGCTCACACGCCTCTTCGGTGCGAGTCGCCGATAAAGATCCAATATCGCTGCGCGCTTTTCAGGGTCATCAAGTGGATCAGGCCCTCGCACATGCTGCCCCGGACCATCGTGAGAGATGCCAACACTAAAGCCCATGTCATCCAGCCATTGATTGATGTCGGCGTTCAGCAGTGATCCGTTGGTGATCACTGAAAAGCCAGCGTCTGGATACTTACGACGAAGGGCGTTAGCGAGCGGACGCAGGGTCTTGGTGTAAACCAGGGGCTCCCCGCCCCAGAACTCAATACGCTCTGGCGGCACGGTCACCCATCCATCTAGCCCCGCAACGAAGGCGTGAACTTCAGCAGGATTCGTCTCAGCCGCGCGTGGCACAAAGCGCTGAGAACAGTACTCACACTCGTAATTGCATGACAGGCCAAGAGAGATCTTCAAGACCCGAGGCGAATCTTTTCGAGCCGGGGTGTCTTTGCTGGTGGCGAAAGGTTGACTTGCGGGCTGGACGGCCGCAAAGGACCTCACAACCGGCTGCCCGGTTTGCAGGTTGGTGAGTTCCGAGGTCTGGTTGTCGTATCGGAGGGTTGGACCAGCTGGTCCGCCCGGAATGACGGTATGAATGACAAAAGTACTCATGGTTTCCTATTGGTAGAAATTGACTGCGCGCATCACGCAATCTCCATTTCGAAGTGAACCTCGACGCTTGGTGTCGGCGCACGGTAGACGTGGCCAAAGTGCACCAGATGGCTTGGAAAAACCAGTAGGCGATCAGGCATCGGATCGATGAACCGAACCCTCTCCTCAGTTGGCAGTACCTTGGTGCCAAAGGGGCCCACTGGGCTTTGAAGGACCAGCGATCCGTTGTGATCCCCACACGCATGCTTGGGTTCAGCTGCGGCATCTATCCAGTAGATGGCAGACAGCACAGATGGCTCAACATGCGGAGGGACAAAATCGCCATCAAACTGAACCAGTTCGCGACCGGTGATGGATACGACACGGACCCCAAATGCAACTTCTGCCGCCCTAGCGACCATGGCAAAGAGAGCCTCAAAAACCGGCTCTTGGACTGCCAGAGACTCCCGGTTAGCTCTAGACCAGGGTTTCCCGTTCGTGTTGTTGGCCCGGTATGCGGCCAGGGCACACTCGCAGAGAACGCTGCGTTCGCGTTCAGATATGCCCAGTTCTGTTACGAGGACTGGGACCGCAAACAGCGCTTGGAGCATCAGACAACCTCAATCGTGATGTCGTCCACGCCGGGAAAGTACTTCCAGCCTGCTTTGATGCGAACCTGCTCACCTGGGCTCAAACCAGTGGCAAATACAGGGACGGCGGCAGTGCCCTGAATGGTGGTGACCCTGGCCCGAGGTAATACACCTGAGACCGCTTCCAGATAGACGGTTGCCTGCCTTTCAATCGGGTGTTCAGCAGCGTCCTCAAGCTGAATAGTGATCGTTGCCTGGCCATCGGCTGCGATGGTTGACGGAGCCGACAAGCGCAGGTGCGGCAGCAATAAGGTTCTGTGTGTTCCGCTTGAAGCCGCCTGGCTCCACTCAAGAGCCAAATCACCGTCAACTGAGATATCAGCGTCGCGGCATCGCTGGTTCATGTTGACGGTCAGAAACAGCTCGTCGTCCGTGGCGTCGGCAAACTGCACATTGATTCCCAGAATCAAACTCTGCTGCGACATCGTTGCAAACTCAGTTGCAGCAAGACGGGCAGGAAGCGTAGCCACAAAGAGGGAGAAAAGCGGCCCCAAACGCCCATCCTTGAGCGACACGAAATAGCACTGGTGGTCGCACCAGTCGGGGCGGTTTCTGAGCGCTGCCAGATTGACCCGCACCTCCTGTTCTTCTGCATCAAAGACAGGATCCTCTTCAGCATGATTTGTTCTGGCCAACCGGTATCGAACGATCAACGACCTGCTTTGCAACTCGCGCGAGATGGAGACTTGATGGAATGCATAGGGATGAAGAAGCGGGTTGCGTACTGCAATGACTTTCATGGTCGCCCCCATCAGCAGCAGCAGTCGCAAGCACAGTTGCAATTGCAGTTGAAGTTGTACTGTGTTCTTCGGACAGAAATCTGGCTGCCGTTGTCCACCAGCTCATCGCGCACAAAAGATGCGCTGCCGCAGTTAGAAACTACGGATGTTGCGTTGTTGCCCACCGGGCTGCAGTTGCCTGTATTACCCGGGCAGTTGCCAACAAAACAGTTGGCGATGGTGCTGAAAAAGTAGTCATGCAACCACCCGTAGTTCGCGGTCCACATAGATCCACTGTTGTTCATGTACATGTCCCAGTTGCCATCGGACTTTAAAAAGCCCATCAGGTTGCTGTTGACATGCAGATAGCGGGTCACGTTGTCCGTGTCCTGCATATTGATAGTTGGGGCGGTGTTCTGAATCGTCAGATTCCCCGTCATCGTGTCGCCGGTCTTTGCGACCCGGCTCGACAGGTCAATGTTGACCGTCGCATTGCCAGCGGCATCAGGCCCGGCACCGTTGACCGACCTCACAAACGCGGTGGAGTCATAGCCATCGAGCTTGTCAGCATCGGCGGCCTTGGCGCTGATGCCGAGATAGGCGGCGTTGTGGTTGTGTGTGCTCGCAGCAAAAGCGCTCGCATGCTGACCATCGAGCAGGTCGGCATCCAGTCCAGTACCTGCACCATCCACTGTCAGCAACTTCGCCAGAACATCGGCTGCCGTGTAGCTCGAGGCATTGAGCTTGGCTGCGAACTGCGTATCAATGCCGCTTGCCAAATCCATGATGAAGCGCCAGTTATCCGGGTTGGTCCCGATCAACTGGTAGAGCTTCAACTGGTCAGTGCGGTAGCACAGCATCCCGATCTGAAGGTTGGTCGTCGGGAAGGTGGTGCCGCTGTTGCATGAAATGGCCGTCTTATCGTTGTTAAGAATCTCGATCAGAGAATCGGACAGCGTTCTGGACGACGGTATATCGGTGAAGTTTTGCATCTAGTACCCCTGTGCAATCCAGGTGAAGGAGCCGGTCACGCGGGAGCCGGAACTGTTTTCGAGGACGGCGGTGAAGCCAGTCGTGGTAACTGCGCCTAGCAGCCGAGGGATGGCCACGGCGGAGCCCCCCTTGTGGGTCATGGTCACCTCAGGCGCGACCCTAAAGCTGCGCGAGAAGTAGATCGAGGCTCCGGCCGCTGGATCGGTGATCTGGGCAGTACCTCGGTCGAAGATGTCAGGGACGTCAACCGTCACCCGCAATGCGTCAATGAAGGCTCGGTCAGAGTTGCGCGAATTCAGAATGGCTCGGAAAAGCGCGCGACGGTAGGTGTAGTCGCCTTGGATGAAATCCCGGAAGTCGGTGTACCCGGGCGGGTGACCGGCCTCGACGATGGCAGCAAAGTCCAGCTCGGTGATCTCGGTGCTGCCAACGATCATGTCGCTGATCACGCCGTTGGCATGCCTGCGGTACTGCTCGGCAAGCACCAAGGCCTCCTGCGCGGTCAGTCTGATTGCTTTACGCAGCGCATCCGATACCGCAAAGCCCTCGGTCAGATTTCGGCGATAGGCCACCGTGCGTCCCAGTGCCTCGCCTATAGCGACCGCCTCAGCGACGCGCTTGATCGTCTGCCTTGCAGCCTTGTCGGTCGTACCAAAGGCCTCGGAGAAGGGTTTTCGGAGTTGCTTGGCCCCCAAGTCGCTCACGCCCAGGCCTTCGCTGATTCGCAAGATGAATGCGATCAGATCGGTATAGGTCTCGGCAAACGCGACGGCCTCTGATATGCGCTTGGTCATATGCCGATCCAAGTCGTCACCTAGCTCGAAGGCTTCGAATGCGTTCTTGGTCACCCCCCGTTGAGGCGTCTCCGACATCGGCAGGCTTTCGGCCAGGCGCTTAACACTTCCCTGGCGAATCACGTCGCTCAAGGCTAGGCTCTCCGTAGCGGTCTTTGTCAGCACTCGGGTTAGGTAGTCGGATGCCTGGAAGGACTCCTGCACCTCCTTGCGACTGGCTTTCCCGAGAGCCTCGCCAAAGGACATCGTTTCCACCCAACGAAGTACATAGGCGATCAGGTCTGAGTAGGTTTCCCCAAACCCGATTGCTTCTGATTCGCGCAGGATCAATTGCTTGGCGAGCTTTTCTGCAATGGCCAGCGTTTCATTCGAGCGCTTGGTCCACTGTCTGCCGGTGGCCTCAACGAAGGCCAGCGTCACCGCAACAGCGACGTTGTAGACCGCCGGATAGGCTGTGGTCCAGTTCTTTCCGGCGCTGGCGCTCGACCATGTAAAGCCAGCCGACGCCCAGGTGTACCTTGCACCCTGGGTCTCGCTGACCGTCACCGTGTCGGGCATCTCGATCAGCTCATCGTGAAGGTGAAGACCGCGGTCAGGCTGTCATCTGCGCCCTTGTTGACCACTGGAAACACCACCCGATCGAGCATGATGCCCCCGGTCGCTGCGTTGAATACCCCGGCCTCCGTCAGAGCCCCCGTGCTGTCGCCCGCCAAGAAGTCCGCGCTGAAGGTGAAGGTCTTGGTGCCTGCCGTGTGCGCGTAGGTCGCGGCATTTCGGTCAATTTCGGTCACCAGCGCCGACTGGGTGGCAGCCGCTGCGGTCGTACCGGTGCCCAGCGCAATAAAGCCCATCACGGCGGGTCGGCTGGCGGCTTTGCCAATGGCGTCAGCAATGAAGTCAAAGCCGACGTTGACGATGATGTTGTCTTTGTGGACCGTCTCGACCTCACCGCTTGCGCGGCGAAGGATCAGGGTCATTGCACCGTGAAGCTGCATGGATTCGTCGATCATGAAAAGTCCTCGTGAAATGGAAAAAGAAATGGCGCTGTCTCTTTCGAGAGCAGCGCCACGGTTGGGAATGGGTTGAAAAGCTGGGGGCTAGTACAGACGCAGACTGGTAAAGGCTCCGATTGGCGCAAGCGCCGAACTGGCTGACTCCACATCACCCCCCATCCGACCGACAAAAAGCCGTCGCTCGGTGGCGGTCTGACACACGCCGATGCAAACGCGGTCCGTAACCGAGACCCCAAAAGGCACGCTCACTCGCCTGGACAGTTGGTCTTCAAGAAAGAACGCACCCGTCGTGGCGTCATAGCCCACCAGGAGTGATCCTGCGGGGCCAAGAGCCGCCCAGATCACGCAGGTTGTGACCTCTGACGGTATGAACCAAAAGGAGGTGTGAAAAACCGACGGGATATTCACCGACCAAGCCACCCGGGTGGTGTCTTTGACCATGAGACCGTCGCCGTATCGGCCGGCGGCATAGGCGACGCCTGCCGCCTGGCTCGAGACTGGATTTCCTAGCCCTGCGGTAGAACCGTTCAGACGCCATCCGTAGACTTCGCCGGCTTGCAGTGCATCTTCCCGGGCGATTTGAAACCGCGCATCCACGTTGGCAATCGCGCCGTCATAGGCCCACTGGCGCCTGGCAGCATCGCTGCTCCAGGGGAAATTCGCCTCCAGCCATGTGGTCCGGTCATCAACCGAGGCCCCGAGGCTATTGAGCAGCGTGTTCTGGGCTCGGATGGGTGAAACAAGGTCCACCTCAAAGAGGTACTCAGCCGTCTGGGCACCGGTGCTCATACGCAGGGCGTTTCGACCGTTGACCGAGACGACAGAAGCGAAGTGCTTGGTGCCGGGAAATCCCAGCGCCTGCTCATCGCGCGCCAGGATCAAATTGGCGTTCTGCGGCTGGGCAACTACGGTCGAGACAAAGGTCGGCGTGTCGCTGTAGATGCCTGGGGACGCAATCGCCTTGATCCAAAACTTGCGCTCTCCGTCAAACCCTGAGGGCAGCGTGTAGCTGGTGGACTTGACCTCAGCCACAAAGAGCGAGGCATCCCAGGCCGCGCCCTCACGAAGCTCATACCCGACAACTTCGGGTTCAGGATTGGGCTGCCACCGAAACTCTAGCCGGTTGGCCGACTGAACCACATCGAACTGACGCACGGTCGAGGGCGCTTGTAGGCTCAGCACAAAGGTTGTGACGTGGGCGCTGTAATTGCCCGAAGTGTCGTAGGCCCGAATGTGATACGGGTAAAGGCCAGCCGCGCTCTGGTCGTGGACCATCTGCGTGCCCGCGGTCTTGGCCACCAACTGGCCGTTATCCCAGCCAGTTCCTACACGGACCTCGTAGCCCGAAAGGTCTGCATCTTGGAGTTCATCCCAAGAAATCAGCAGATCGGAGACTCGGCGCTGGACCGAAAAGCCCATGACATCCGACGGCGGCAGGGTCTTTCCCAGAACCGTTGTGCTCAGTGTCGCAGGAACACTCTCCTTGCGCGTGATCCCGATCGCACGCAGGCTGAATTCATACGCGCCTTCTTGCGCATCCCGGATTTCGACGTAGTTGGCACTGGTGAGCGGAAGGCTCACGAAGTTGCCGCCTGCCACCCGGTAGGAGAGCCGGTACGCAACAGCGGTCTGCACCTCGTTCCAGGACACCTGAACCAGCACCTGGGCCTGGTCTTTGACCCGGTACAAGCTCTCCTGCATGGAGAGCCCAGTCGGTGCTGGTGGCATATCCGACAGGACGGTGATCGATCGGGGCTGCAAAGCCAGCCCCTTTTCAATCGCATCGAACTTGCTCGGGTTGTGAGCGAGTGCGGTGACCTCGTGCACCCCAGGATCCCGCTCGGCGACCGCAACCACCCGAAAGAGTTGCGGTTCGATGATAGACGAGGAAAGCACCCAAATGGCGCCAGCCTGCGGCACCGCACTGAAGGGGATCGTCACCGTCAGGGCTCGACCCGAAATCGGACCTACCAGCCGCTCCTCAACCACCCCAGTGGGCAGAATCACCGATAGCCGCCATGGGAGATCCGCTGGCAGGTCCTGATCCAAGGTGACCGTGCTGGCAGATGCCGCAGCGATCCGGCCCCCAAGGCGCATGCCCCCTCGAACTGGATCAGCAACCTTGATGATATCCCCCGGACGCACCACGGCCCCCTCCAGGCCCGTGCGGAAGGTGACGATCTCAGATTCCGACTGCTCGGAATACAAGAGCCACTTACCCACCCGGTGCGCCTGACCCCGAGAGGTGCATCCCAGGGCCACCACTTCGCTCTGCACGATACCGTAGCGGGCGATGCCGGCGGCGTCCTCGACGTACTCCACCTTCTGGCGATAAAAGTCTTCGGGGTCGTTCCATGTGACCAAGGCCACCGTGTGCCGCGCCTTCGCCGAAGACCCCTGATACGCAAATTCTCCGTCCACGACGTTGCTAGGGGCGAATTGGTAGACCGGATCGGCGGGCGCATCCTCCGTGACCGTGATTGCGCCGCCGGACCAGTACACCATGCCCCGAAAGATTGAGGCCATGTCCTGCACGACCTTGT
>VERE01000106.1 GCA_018882835.1 Limnohabitans sp. | reverse complement strand
AAAAGGCGCCCCACACCCTGTATGTACTGGACGAGCCCACTGTGGGCCTGCACATGGCGGATGTGGACAAGCTGATTCGGGTGCTGCATCGCTTGGTCGATGGGGGCCACAGCGTGGTGGTGATCGAACACGATTTGGACGTCATCGCCGAAGCCGACTGGATCATTGACTTGGGGCCCGAAGGCGGGCGTGAAGGCGGGAGAGTTGTGGCGGCAGCCACTCCGGAACAAGTGGTGAAATTGGGCACTCACACCGGCAAGGCCTTGGCGCCGGTGCTGGCGCGTTGAGGCTTAGCCGCGGGCTTGCAAAATGGCCCGCGCCACCTCGGCAAAGCCAGCGCCGCGCTCCAGCGATGTGATGTAGCGCGGCGGGTGTTTCAACTCAGGCAAAAAGCGGGCGATGTTCGCCACGCCAATGCTGTGCGGAAAATGTTCGAACATCAATTGGTCGTTGGTGGAGTCGCCCACATACACCCAGGCGTCCAATTCCTGGTCCAGGTCGCGCCCCCACAGGGTGCGCACCCACCAGCGTGCGCCTGACAACTTGTTGTGCTGGCCATACCAGCCGTTGATGTGAATGCTGCTGATGGTGGCTTGCATGCCGTGGGCTTGCATCAACTCGACCACCTGCTGGATCTGCGCCGAGGTCAGTGTGTGGTGCTCGCTGTGGTCGATGGCGATGTCGGTTTCGCGACCGACGCTGTCAGTGGCCTGCCGCGCATCAGGCAGGACCTGCAAAATATGCGAGGCGACCGCCTGCATGCGCTTCCAATGGATCGCTCGGGTGGCGGCATCGAGTTGATAGTGCTTGCGCACCTGCCCGTTCACGCATTGCAAGGCTGCAGCGCCATTTTCTGCCACGATCGCCTCTACAGGCCATGTGCTTGCAAAAGGCATGCTCCAGCCAATGGGGCGGCCAGTGATGGGCACGATGGCCAAGCCTGCAGCATGCAGGCTGGTTAGCGCTTCCAACGCATCGGGGGTGATCGCGCCCGCCGTGGTCAGTGTGTCATCAATGTCTGTGAAGACACCTTTCAGGTTTTTGCGGGCGGCAAGTGGCCAGGCGGCAAGGGGCTTGAGGAGCTCTTTGGACGACATGGCCTGGTAGATCAGGCAGCAGACTGCAGCGCGAGCCCTGCGTGTTCGCGCAGCGGATGAAAATGAATTTTCGGAAAACGCTCTTGCGCCAGACGCACGTCGTAGGGCGAGGTGCAGAGATAGGCCAAGGTGTTGGCGGCATCTTGCGCCATGCGGGCTGGATAAGCGTTCACGAATTCACGCAATTCAGCGGGTGTGTCGGCGGTGATCCAGCGCGCGCCAGTGTACTGGCAGCCCTCCAGGCGAACATCGCAGTCATATTCGGCTTTCAGGCGATGCTGCACCACTTCAAACTGCAACTGCCCCACAGCGCCCAGCAACATGGCGCCGCCCATTTCCGGACGGAACACCTGAATGGCGCCCTCTTCACCCAATTGCGCCAAGCCGGTTTGCAGTTGCTTGGTGCGCAAGGGGTTCTTCAGCACCACAGTCATGAACAGCTCCGGTGCAAAGAAGGGTAGGCCGGTGTATTGCAAGGCAGCACCGTCGGTGATGGTGTCGCCCAGTTGCACGCCGCCATGGGTCGTGAAGCCAATGATGTCACCGGCATAGGCCTCTTCGACAGCCTCGCGCCGTTGGCTCAGAAAAGTGACCACCGAAGTGGGGCGCAGCTCTTTGGCCGTGCGTTGAACTTTGAGCTTCATGCCCGGGGTGTAGCGGCCGGAGGCCACGCGCACAAAGGCGATGCGGTCGCGGTGCGAGGGATCCATGTTGGCTTGCACCTTGAAAACCACGCCTGAAAAGGTGCTGTCCTCTGCGGCGATTTCCTTGACCACCGGCTGCTTGTTCACCAGCAGTGAGCTGGTGCGCGCGCGCGGCGAAGGCGCCAGGTCCACCAAAGCATCCAGCACTTCCATGACACCAAAGTTGTTCACGCCCGAGCCGAAAAACACCGGTGTTTGCTTGCCAGCCAGAAAGGCCTCGCGATCGAATTGTGGCGAGGCACCGGTGGCCAGTTCCATGCTTTCCAGTGCAGTGGCAAAGCCATGGCCAAAGCGGTCGGACAGCACCGCTTGCTCTGACAAAGGAATGGTTTCGAAGTCTTGCGGTCGGCGCTCGCTGCCGGCTTCAAACACTTTCATCGTCTGGGTGCGCAAATCGATGATGCCACCAAAAGACTTGCCTTGGCCTACCGGCCAGGTCATCGGGACGCACGGCATGCCGAGTTCGCGCTCCACCTCGTCCAGAATGTCCAGCGGGTCGCGCACTTCGCGGTCCATCTTGTTCACAAAGGTGATGATGGGCGTGTCGCGCTGACGGCAGACCTCGATCAGGCGGCGGGTTTGGGCTTCAACGCCGTTGGCGGCGTCGATCACCATCAGCGCCGAGTCGACGGCGGTCAGCACACGGTAGGTGTCTTCCGAAAAGTCTTTGTGCCCCGGGGTGTCCAGCAAATTGATCACGT
>VERE01000081.1 GCA_018882835.1 Limnohabitans sp. | reverse complement strand
TGAACATCCTGAGACATAGTTTACGTTTTATACCGGACACATCCTTTACAGTTTTTGGCATAGGAGGAGACTGCTATGCCCTGGAAGGAGTGCCGAAAAGTGGAAGAAAAACTTCGTTTCGTAGCCCGCCACCTTGAGGGCGAGTCGATATCATCACTTTGTCGTGAGTTCGGGATTTCCCGAGTTACTGGTCACAAGTTGGTGGAGCGTTATCGACAAAGCGGTATGGAGGCGTTGAGTGACCGCAGCAAACGCCCTTATCGAATGGCCAATCAGTTGCCATTTCAGATCGAGTCGCTCATTGTGGACATCAAAAAGGAGTTCCCCACCTGGGGCGCCCCGAAGATTCGTGAACGCATGCTCACGCGCTATCCGGACCTCAAAACACCTGCCAAGAGCACCGTTCATGCCGTGCTCGAACGTCATGGCTTGGTCAGGCACAAGCGCGCTGGAGCACGTCCAAAATCTCAAGGCACGGTCTTGTTGGGAGCCAAAACCCCCAATGAGTTGTGGTGCACAGACTTCAAGGGTGAGTTCATGCTCGCTGATCGACGCTACTGCTATCCCTTGACCGTCACCGACTTCCACAGCCGCTTTCTGTTGTGCTGTGAGGGGCTGGAGAGCACTCGAGAGGCCATGGCCATGACGGTCTTTGAGCGCTTGTTTCGAGAGTACGGACTTCCCCAGCGCATCCGATCGGACAATGGGGTCCCCTTTGCCAGTGCGCATGCCCTGCATGGTCTAAGCCGCCTGGCGGTCTGGTGGCTGCGCTTGGGCATTGAGATCGAGCGCATCAAACCGGGCAACCCACAGCAAAACGGGCGGCACGAACGCATGCATCGCACACTCAAACAAGCCACCACCCGTCCACCCGCGATCAACATGCTTCAGCAACAAGACAAGTTTGAGGACTTCATCCGGGAGTACAACTACGAACGCCCGCATGAGGCGCTGGAGATGAAGACACCCTCCGCCTTGTACGAACCCTCCATCCGTCCTTATGAAGGTTTGCCGCCAGTTGAATATCCCTTCCATGACCGCGTCATCACTGTCACTGAGTGTGGTCGCATCTGTTTAGAGCGAAGAAAAATCAGCCTGAGCACAGTGCTGGCAGGACAAAATGTAGGGATTAAGCAGGTGGATGACCAGATCTGGCAAGTCAGCTTTATGGGCTACGATCTGGGTTTCTTCGACATGGACAGTTGCCGGGTCGAACCCGGGCCCAATCCGTTTGGGCCACGGGTGTTAACGATGTGATCGGTACAAACTGTAAACCATGTCTTCAGTATGTACCTTTTTAAAATGGCGCGGCTGGCAGGATTCGAACCCACGACCCCTTGGTTCGTAGCCAAGTACTCTATCCAACTGAGCTACAGCCGCTTAAGAGGTGAAATTATAGCATGGTTTTTTTAAGCGCCTGGGCCACGCGCTCACGCGTCATGGGCACGCTGCGCAAGCGCACGCCAGTCGCGTCAAAAATAGCATTCGCCAAGGCGGCAGGTACGGGCGTGGCGGCGGCCTCGCCTGCTCCCAAGGGAGGCTCGGTGGGGCGGTTGACGATATCGATGAGCAACTCGGGCACTTCCGCAAAGGTCATGATGGGGTAGCTGACCCAGTCGCTGCTCTTGACCTGTGAGCGATCGAACAACACCTCTTCGTGCAGGGTACGCGACAAGGTTTGTAACAAGTTGCCTTCTATTTGCGCCTTGGTGCCATCCACGTTGACCACCAACCCGCAATCGTGTGCGCAGGCCATGCGCTTGACTTTCACATCGCCCGTTGATCGGTTGACCTCCACTTCGATGGCCAAGGCCACATAGGTCTCACTGTTCTTGTAATGCATGTAGGCCATGCCACGACCTGTTCGCAAAGCGCCAGAGGTCGCCGGCGCGGGAGAGGGGCGTTCTTGCCAGCCCAGCAAAGCCGCACAGCGCTGAATCACCTCGATGCCACGCGGATCGGTCATGCCTTTCAAGCGGAATTGCACCGGATCGCGTCCTGCCGCATGGGCCAATTCGTCGGTGAAACTTTCAACTGCAAAGCAGTTGGCAATTTTGCCAGGGGCCCGAATGTTGGAAGGACGCAGCGGCGCGTCTTTCAGCCAATGCGCCACCACATCCACATGCGCTGCGGCATAGGGTGGGTTGCCGTTCTGGTTCAACAAGCCCGTGATCAAGCCCATGGGCTGCGAAATCCCCGCAGACTCCGGCCCCAACAGCGGCACATTGGGCAAGCTGGCGGTGGCTTTGGGGATAAAGAGCTGGGTGCGCCAGGCTGCAATTTGGCCTTCGGGGCCGAGACGGCCTTCGATGACGATCAATTGTGGCGGTCCTTTGGGGTCCCAGCGATGCTCATCCTGGCGAGTCCATTGCACCCTAACCGGCTGGCCCACTGCTCGTGAAATGAGCGCGGCATCGGCAGACGCGTCATCGTGGCCATTCATGCCGTAACAGCCTGCACCGTCCAGATAGACCACACGCACTTTTTCTTTCGGCAAGTTGAGCACGCGCACGAGGATGTTGCGCAAGCGATGCGTGCCCTGCGAAGCGCTCCAGACGGTGAGCTGTCCATCTTTCAGGTCGGCCACGGAGCAAGAGGGCCCCATGGAGGCATGTGACTGCACCGGCCAATAGTATTCGGCCCGCAAGACGGGGCCGGGACCGATCATTTGTGCCGCCGGATCGCCGCGCTTCATCAAACTTTCCACCGACTGGAACGGGCCGGAGCGAAGGTTCTCGCGCACTTGCTCATGGCCCATCAATTGGGTTTCAATAGACCATTGGGCTTTCAGGGCCCGGGCAGCGCGCTCGGCATCCCATTCATCGGTGGCAACCACCGCGAGAAAATCTTGCAAGCGCACGACACGGGCGTCACCCAGACCGCGAATGGAAGCGACATCGACCGAGAGCAATTTGGCGCCGACATGGGCTGGCCGAATGACGCGGGCATGCAGCATGCCCGGCAATTTGAAGTCGTGCATGTAAACATGACGGCCCGTCACTTTGGCCGGTACGTCAGGTCTCGGCAAAGGTTTACCCACCACAGTGTAGGTTGCTGGGTCGCGCAAAGGCGCCTTGGGGTTCAACTTGAGTGAGAAACGCTGGCCCCCCATCAATTCTGCGAAACCGATGGCGGTACCGCCGGCGCGCACCACCACGGCACCGTCCTGGGTGTCCAGCTCGGTGGCTGGACGCCCCAGGCGTTGGGCAGCCAGCGCCGTCAAGGCCTCTCTTGCGGTGGCAGCGGCTTGCCGTATTTGCACGCCGCCACGCATGATGCCCGTGCTGCCAGCGGTGGGTCCTTGGTCGGGGGTCAAGCCCGTGTCACCCTCCACGAACTGAATGCGTTGCACGCCAATGCCCAATTCCTCTGCGACCATTTGCGGAATGGCAATACGCAAGCCGGTGCCCAAATCGACCTTGCCGCAGTAAACCGAGACATCCCCGTTGGGATGGATGGCCAAAAAGCCATCGACCTCATTGGGCTCCAGCGGGCGTGTGGTGGCAACTGGCAAGGCCTGGGATTGTGCCGCCAAGGGCCAGGCGGTGCTGATGAACATCAAACCAGCGGCACTGGCTTGCAGCTTGAGCCAGTGGCGGCGCGACAGGGCGGGAGACATCAAGGCGTTCATGCTTGCCCCTTCTTCATTTCGTCGCGCGCGCGCACCACGGCGCGCTCTATGCGATGGTGGGTGCCGCAACGGCACAAGTTGCCCGACAACGCCGCCTTGATGTCTGCCAGCGAGGCGCTGGGCTTTTGCTTGAGAAACGCCACGCTGGTCATCACCATGCCGTTGGTGCAATAGCCGCACTGCGCGGCTTGCTCTTGAATAAAGGCGGCCTGAACGGGATGCGGCTTGTCTGGCGATCCCAAGCCTTCCAAGGTGGTCACAGCGCGCTTGCCAACGGCAGACACTGGCAAGGTACAAGAACGCACAGCCTTGCCGTCCACATGTACCGTGCAGGAGCCGCATTGGCCCAGGCCGCAGCCATATTTCGCGCCGGTCAGGCCCAGCGCATTGCGCAAGGCATACAAAAGGGGTTGCTGGGGGTCGGAAACCGTGACCGACGTTGATCGGCCATTCACATTCAAGTCATAGGTGGGCATGGTCTTTTGTCCTGAAGAGAAACACCGAAGGTCATTATCTTGTGATCAACCTCTTTTTGAGGCAGGGGCTTTCACCATCTCAGGCGGCACCTCCACCCACAGGCTCAACAAGATGAAGGAGTTGCTTTTTCCATGGCCATCGAGGTTGAGGCTGCCATTGACGCCGCCTTCAAGCACGTTGTCGATGACAAAATTGAAGGCAGGGAGCAAAGGCAGGTCGTAGCGCGTGACGGCGCTAGCCCCACGGTGGGCATAAGCCGCTTGCACGCGCTCTGGCGTCAGTTGCTGGGACAATGCCTCGTAGGCCTTCGCGTCATAAGGCATGACGCAGACATTGAGGCGGTTCCCTTTGTCACCGGCACGGGCATGGGCCACCGCATGCAGTTGCACTTTCACGAGGGTGGGTGCGCTCATGCAAGCCACTCCTGCGCCGTGTGCAAGGAATAGCCAACCTTGAGCAAGCCAGGCTCAATCAGGTAGGACTGGGTCCGAATGCGTTGCGTGGTGCGCCAACGTACCCCACCGCCACCGGCAGGCCCGCAACAGTACAAGGCCAACACCTCGCGCGCGGCCTGTTCGGCATCGTCTTGCAGCGCCGATGACGCCGCCAATCGCAGCCGCACATCTTGCGGCTGTGCAGAGGCACTTTGCCACAGCGCGCCAGCGTCCCCGTCATGAACGCTGGCCAGGCCAATCAGGTCGATGCGCAAACTCACAGGCAGTTTGCGCAAGGCCACCCGCTGACGCAGCACCTCGGCCGCCCGCCGGGCGCGCGCCACACAATTGGGGCCAGCATAGGAAATTTCGCCCTCCCCCAGCCAGCCGCCGTCAAAACAGGCGGTGACTTTGACCGTGCTCGGCGCCGGTTTGCCGCGCATGCCTTTGACTTGCACCCGGTCCTGACCCAGCTGTTCGACACGCACGTCGGTCAGATCTAAAACCACATCGGGGGTGATGTAGTGGGAAGGGTCATGAATTTCGTAAAGCAACTGCTCTTTCACGGTTTCGGGGGTCACCAGGCCGCCCGTGTGCAAGGCTTTGGTGATAAACAACGCACCATCGGCATGCACTTCGGCAATGGGAAAGCCGACATTGGCCGGATCCGGCACATCCTTGTACCCCGGGTCCTCAAAATAACCGCCCGTGATTTGTGCGCCACATTCCAGCAAATGCCCTGCGGTGGCCCCAACGGCCAGTTGTTGCCAATCGTCCGTGGACCAGCCAAAGTGATGCATCAATGGCGCCAAGGCCAGCGAGGGATCGCCAGTGCGTCCTGTCACCACCACCTGGGCCCCTGCTTTCAATGCCTGCACGATGGGCTGCGCAGACAAATAGGCGTTGGCAGCGATCAACTCCCCAGAAGCCATGTCCAGGCCTGCATCGGCTTCGTAAACGGGGTGCGCACCGAGGTTCAGGTCTTGCACATCATCGCCCTGCACTACAGCGATGCGAACCTGGGGCTCGCCCAGGCGCTGGGCCAAACGCGCAATCACACGCGCGGCTGCGGGCGGGTTTGCGGCCCCAAAGTTGCCAATCAGCGTGATGCCATGGCGCAGGCATTTGAGCAGGATGGGCTCCAGCAAGCGCTCCAACATGGGCTCGTAGCCGCGTTCGGGGTTCCTGCGTTTTTCAAGTTGCGCCAAGGCCACGGTGCGCTCGGCCAAGGTCTCAAAAAACAAAGCACTGGGGCCACCCAACGCAATGAGGGTGTCGACCACCGGCCCTGCAGCATCGACCCGGTCACCGGAAAAACCGGAGGCGTTGCCGACGCGAAAAATGTTTGTCATGCGAGGTGCTTGCCTTGAAGGGCCTCAATCCACTTTGGCACCGGAGGCTGCAATCAGCTGGTTCCACAAAGGCGCTTCGCGCTGGTTTTGCAATCGGAAATCTTGCGGCGACACACTGGGTGCCGGGTCCATGCCTTGCGTGGCCAGTTTGTCACGGATGTCTTGCCGCTTGAGCACCTTGACGGTCGCCTCGAAAATTTGCTTCAACTCTTCAGGGGGTGTCTTGATGGGCGCATACAAGCCAAACGAGAAGCTGATGTTGTAGTCGGACAAGCCAGCCTCTTTCATCCCCATGATGTTGGGAATGGCGGCCGACCGCTCCTGGGTCGTGATGGCCAACGGGCGAATGCGGCCACCACGGACCTGCGGCAGGACCACCGGCGAGGTGCCAAAAATCACCTGGACATCCCCCGCAATCAGGGACTGCACCGCAGGCGCGCCACCTTTGAAAGGAATGTGCAGCATGTCGGTTTCTGCCACGCTGTTGAACAGGATGCCCGCCAGGTGTGGCGCCGAGCCGTTGCCGCTGGATCCGAAATTCATTTTGTTCGGATTCTTCTTGGCATAGGCCACCAACTCCTTGATGCTGTTCACAGGCAGGCTGCTGTTCACGGCAATCACCATGGGGCCGTTGCCCAACAAGCTGACAGGCTGGAAATCTTTCTCAATGTCGTAGGGCAATTTTTTGTAAAGGGCTTTGTTGATGTAGGGGTTGCTGCCCACCAGCAAGGTGTAGCCATCGGGTGCTGATTTGCTGACGAATTCGCTGGCCAGATTGCCCGCTGCACCCGGTCGGTTGTCGATCACGGCTGTTTGCCCCAGCTCCTCGGCAATGGCTTCGCCCACGGTACGGGTGACAAAATCGCCAGACCCGCCCGGTGGGTAACCCACCACAAACTTGATAGGTTTGTGAGGATAGGCTTGGGCCCAGGCGTTGCCGCTGACCCAGCCACCCCACAAAACACAGAGCCAGACTCCCAACGAGCGTGCACGCATCTGCAACCTCCTAGCGTCCTTGAAATTGAGGGGTTCGCTTTTCTGCAAAGGCTTTGCGCCCCTCTTTGTAATCCTCGCTGCTGAAACAGGCATCGACCATGGCCTTCACCGCGTGGATGTCACGCTCTGCCGAAGCCTTGCGCAACTCCAACAGAGAACGCTTGGCGGCGGCCAGTGTCAGCGGTGCGTTCTCGCACACCATTTGCGCATAGGCTTGCACCGTTGCATCGAACTCGGCGACAGGCACCACCTGTTTGAGCAAGCCGATGCGCAAGGCCTCTTCGGCACCAAAGATGCGGGCACTGAAAAACAAGTCGGCCGTGTTGGCGACGCCCACCACTTCGGTGAAACGCTTCACCCCATCGAAGGCATAGCCCAGGCCCAAGCGTCCCGCAGGCATGCGGAACTTGCCATCTGCTGCGGCCATGCGCACGTCGCAATTCAAGGCCAACCCTAGGCCACCGCCCATACAAATGCCGCGAATTTTGGCCAGCGTGGGCTTGGGGCAATCCAAGACAGAGGCATAGCCTGCCTGTGTGGCGTCGTTGTAATGGGTGCTGGCATCGCCATTGCGGTGGGTGTTGAACTGTGAAATGTCCGCGCCAGACACAAAGGCCTTGTCACCTGCGCCTTGCAGAATGATCAGCCGAACCGCGGGGTTGTCCACCAAGGCTTTCATTGCTTGGGGCAACGCCAGCCACATGTCGTAATTCACGGCATTGAATTTGCCCGGATTGTTGAAAGTGACATAGCCCACATGCCCTTGGACGTGGTGGTCTAGCTTGCCCACGGGTTGAGACGCCGTTTCACTCATGATCAGATCACTTTCTTGCTTTTGAATTGCGCGATGGCCTCGGCCGAATAACCGAGTTGCGACAGGATTTCATCGTTGTCTTCCCCCAACTCTCTTTGGGTGAAGCTCACCGCAGCAGGGGTTCTGGACAATTTGAAGGGTTGCGCCACGACGCGGATATCGCCGCGACGGGGATGTTGCAAAGGGACCGCAGCCTGCAACTGCTGAACTTGCGGGTCTTCAAAAACCTGCGCCATGTTGTAAATGGGCCCGCAGGGCACTCCCGCCTCGTTCAAGGCCTGGACCCAATGCGCAGTGGTCTGAGTCGCAAAGCCTTTGTTCAGTTCGGCATTCAGAAATTCCCGGTCAGCGAGTCGGCCCGGATTTTTTTGGTAACGCGGTTCGTCGCGCAAATCCAGGCGGCCCAGGACCTCGCACAAGGCCCGGTACTGATTCGTGCCAGATGCGCCAATGTTGAAAAAACCATCGCTGGCCTGGTAGGTTCCCATGGGCGTGGCAAAGGGATGGTCATTGCCCGCTTGCTCTGGAATTTCACCATCAATCAAATACCGTGCAGCCTGGAAATCGCACAAATGGATCATGGATTGCAGCAAATTGGCCTGAACCCACTGACCCTTGCCAGACGTTTCGCGTTCCAGCAAAGCAATCAGCACGCCCATTGCCGCAAAAACGCCTGCCCCCGAATCGGCGATCGCAATGCCGGCGCGCACCGGGCCTTGGCCAGGCATCCCCGTGACCGACATCATGCCGCCCATGCCTTGGGCAATCTGATCAAAACCGGGTCGCTTGCGGTAGGGACCGTCTTCGCCAAAGCCTGAAATGCTGGCCAGCACGATGCGCGGGTTCACGGCGGCCAAAGTGTCGTAGTCCAGGCCCAAACGGAACTTGACATCGGGCCGGTAATTTTCAACCACCACGTCCGATTGCGCCACCAGTTTGTAAAAGATTTCTTTGGCCTCGGGCTCTTTCAGATTCAGCGTCAGGCCGCGCTTGTTGCGGTGCAGGTTGAGCATGTCATAGGTATCCCGCCCGCCCAGTGCCCCTTCATTGGGATCCAGGCCCGGGGGCGACTCGATGCGAATCACTTCAGCGCCAAAGTCTGCCAGAACGCGAACACAGGTCGGGCCAGAGCGGATGCGCGTCAAGTCCAATACTTTGAATCGCTTCAGCGCCAGAGAGTCCGAGCTCAGGGGTTTCATGGGGTTTGTGTCCTAGCAAGGAGGACAGCATAAGCCAGCCAGCCGCTTGCTGGCGGCTGGCACAAACCCTTAGGTCGCAGGGGCGACATACCGCCATGGTGGCATCACTCCGCTGCGTTCACAAATGCGTAGCCATCCATGGCAATGACGTAGTCACTGATGCCCCGATAAAAAGCTTGGGGATGCGCGCCTGGGCCCGCAGCGCCAAGTGCGACAAACAACGGCAACAAGTGGTCTTCGCTGGGATGCGCCTGACGGCCATCGGTGTTGTGTTGGCGGTAGTTCAGCAACTGCGTGTGCGCATGGGCAATCAATGTGTCATGGACCCAATCGGCAAAGCGCTGAACATAGGCTGGCGTCTGCCCCCCCGTCGAAGCGGCGACATGCCAGTCCCCGAGGTTGTGGGTGATGTTGCCCGAGGCGACCACCCAAATGCCTGTCTGTGTCAATGCCGACAAAGCTTGGCCAATGCGCAGCGCATGTGCGGGGCCGGCATGGGCTTGCATGGACAAGGGCACGATGGGCACCTCGGCATCAGGGAACATCTGCCGCAAGGGTTGCCAAGCACCATGGTCCAGCCCGTGCTGGCTGTCTTCTGCCACCTCCAGGCCAGCAAGGCGCAATGCTGCGGCCACTTCGAGAGCCACTTCTGCCGAACCCTTGGCAGGATATTGAAGCGCATACAAGGCGGCAGGAAACCCATGGAAATCGTGGATGGTTTCAAGCTGCGCGGCAGCGCTGACCGTGGGCTTGCGGGTCTGCCAATGCGGGCTGACCACCACGATGGCGCGCGGCGGCTTCAACTTCAAGACCACCTCGGACATGGCCGCCCCCGCTGCACCGGGGTTCAGCGCAAAAGTGGGGGCACCATGCGGCACAAAGAGAACGTTGCGGAAGGTTTCCATCAGAGACTTGGATGTGTAAGGCATTGAATGTAAAAAGAAATTTATGGCTAAAAAAGTAGCAAATCATCAATTATTTGTTGCAAAATAAGAAACAATGGACAAGCTCAATGCCATGCAACTCTTTGTCAGGGTCGCCGAGACGGGCAGCTTCACTGCTGTGGCCGATCAGCTGGATGTGGCGCGCTCGGTGGTCACCCGCCAAATTGCTGCGTTGGAAAAGCAACTCGGCACCAAACTCATGACACGCAGCACACGCAGCCTGAGCTTGACTGCGGCGGGCGCCACCTACTTAGAGAAATGTCGCGTCATTCTGAACATGGTAGATGCCGCGGAGTCCAACCTGCTGGAAGAAAAAACAGAGCCACGGGGTCGCATTCGTTTAGGCCTGCCCCTGAGTTTTGGTTTGCAGCGACTGATGCCCCAGCTGCTGCAGTTTGCTCAGACCTACACGCAACTGGAGTTGGTGCTGGACTTTTCAGACCGGCGCAGCAATCTGATTGAAGAAGGCATTGATCTTTCGATTCGCATCACCCAACACCTGGCGCCTGGCGACATCGTGCGCAAACTCGGCGAGTCACGGCTTCTGACGGTAGCCTCGCCCCAGTACCTGGCAACACACGGTGAACCTCGGCATCCCCAAGACTTGGCGCATCACGCATGCCTTGTTTATTCGCAAGACTTTCAAGCCACACGCTGGAGCTACGGCACCCATGAAGGGGGCATCGACGTCACCGTCCGGCCGTGCCTGGCCGCCAACAATGGCGATGCTTTGTTGCAGGCGGCCATGCAGGGCATGGGAATCACACGCCCCCCCGACTTCATGGCCCAGTCTGCCCTGGACAATGGCAGCGTGGTTCAGATCCTGACTGAGTACGAACCCGCGCCCTTGGGCATTTACGCAGTGCTGCCGAGCAACCGCTATGTGCCGCATCGGGTGTCGGTGCTGCTTGATTTTTTGGGGCAGGGTTTGGCCCTTCAAGCCTAGGATGCCGAAGTCACCACCCGATGTGTTCGCCCTTGTAATCGACGAAAGAAGCGCCAGCCTTGACAGGCAATGAACGCAGGGCCGACCACATGCCAGCGACGGACTCTTGCGGCTCTAACAAATTGGGCACCGAAGCGGTGAACATTTTGGACAACTCGGATCGCACCGTGCCTGGCTGGAGCGCGACGACGCGCAGCGCAGGATTTTTTCGCTGCAACTCGATCGCGGCCGTTTGCAAATACATGTT
>VERE01000080.1 GCA_018882835.1 Limnohabitans sp. | reverse complement strand
TCGTGCTTCACGTCAGCGGGTTTTGCGCTGAACGTTGACATGGATTTCATCCTTGAGTTGGTTTGTTGGGTCCTTTTCCACGGTCGGTGTTCTTCTGACGAGAACCTCTTAGGTGGGATGATGTACTTCGCCGCGGGACCACTGTTGCGCTGCGAAGCCTTTGATTCTACGACAAAAATGCCAATGCCATCAAGCAGTTAGACGCAACCGGGTTACCATCGCCCCATGTTCAGTTACCGCCACGCCTTCCACGCCGGAAACCATGCCGACGTGCTCAAGCACGCCACCCTGATTTCGGTGTTGCGCTACATGACCGAGAAACCAGTGCCCTTGACCGTGGTGGACACCCATGCCGGCGCCGGTCTCTACCGTTTGGACGGCGACGCTGCTGCCACCAGCGGCGAAGTGGAGGAAGGCTTGCAAAAGCTGAGAAGTCACCTGGCGCAGCTTCCGAGTCCACCCTCTCCCCTGATTCAGGACTACCTTGACCTGGTGGGCGGCTTCAACCGCGATGGCAGCGGTCGCATTTATCCAGGCTCCCCTTTCA
The DNA here is from genome assembly GCA_018882835.1 of Limnohabitans sp. Lineage (GTDB taxonomy): Bacteria > Pseudomonadota > Gammaproteobacteria > Burkholderiales > Burkholderiaceae_C > Limnohabitans. The sequence goes on along the minus strand of VERE01000080.1, from coordinate 10,593 downwards.
TAAGTCAGCGCCTACTTCGAGAAAGCGACAAACTCAAGTTGTTTGAGCTCCACCCCACCGATACCCGGCTCCTGGAGCAGCATGTGGCGCAACTGAAAGCCGGCCGCCAAGTGGCGGTCTTGCGCGAAGATGGCTTTGAAGGCCTGAAGAAATTTTTGCCCCCGCCCAGCCGCCGCGCCCTGGTCATGATGGACCCCAGCTACGAAATCAAGTCCGACTATGCCAAGGTGGCAGCCACCATTCAAGATGCCCTGAAGCGCTTTGCCACCGGAAGCTACATGGTCTGGTACCCGGTCATCCCGCGCCCAGAGGCACACGACTTGCCGCGACGCCTGAAGACACTGGCCACCCAAGCGCAGAAACCCTGGCTGCATGCCACGCTGACCATCAAGTCGGGCAAGCAATCGGTCGTGCCCAGCGGTTTGCTGGACGGCGCCAAACCCCAACGACCGGGACTGCCCGGCAGCGGCGTCTTCTTGATTCAGCCCCCCTACACCTTGAAGGCGCAACTTCAAGAAGCCCTGCCGCAGCTGGTCAGCCTGCTCGGACAAGACCGCAGCGCGGCTTTCACGCTGGAGTCGGGCGGCTGACATTTCGTTCGGGAAATTCCCAGGAAAATTAACCAACCGATCGGTCGGTTAATTAGTTATACTGCGTCTTTGACTTCGCGCAACCCTGCTGCGACTGGAGATGACGCATGTACACCCAAGCCCTTGACCTGCCGCCTGGCCCAGAAGACAAAGCGCAACCCGTGCGGCTGGCGCCGTCAGCCGACGAAGCCTCTTTGCAAGCCCAATTTGACCGTCGCATCGATGCCGATGGCCGCATCGAGCCACAAGACTGGATGCCAGAAGCCTACCGGAAAACCTTGGTGCGCCAGATCAGCCAGCATGCACACTCCGAAATTGTGGGAATGCTGCCCGAAGGCAACTGGATCAGCCGCGCACCCAGCTTGAAGCGCAAAGCCATCTTGATTGCCAAGGTCCAAGACGAAGGGGGCCACGGCCTCTACCTTTACAGCGCCGCAGAGACCCTGGGCACCAGCCGTGACGAGATGCTGGCAGCACTGCACAGTGGCCGCGCCAAGTACAGCTCCATCTTCAACTACCCCACGCTGAATTGGGCTGATGTTGGCGTGATCGGCTGGCTGGTGGATGGCGCCGCCATCATGAACCAGATTCCCTTGTGCCGTTGCTCCTACGGACCCTATGCGCGGGCGATGGTGCGCGTGTGCAAAGAAGAGTCCTTCCACCAGCGCCAGGGCTACGAGGCTTTGCTGGCGATGATGCAAGGAACCGACGAACAAAAGGCCATGGTGCAAGATGCAGTCAACCGCTGGTGGTGGAAATGCCTGGCCATGTTTGGGCCGCCGGATGCCGACAGTCCCAACAGCGCACAAGGCATGCGCTGGGGCATCAAGCGCATCAGCAACGACAACCTGCGCCAAAAATTCGTGGACGCCACCGTGCCACAAGCCAAAGTGTTGGGTGTCACCTTGCCTGACCCCGACCTGAAATGGAACGAGGAGCGTCAGCAGCACGACTATGGCGCGATCGACTGGGATGAGTTCTGGGCAACGGTGAACGGCGAAGGCCCCTGCAACAAAGAGCGCCTGGCCACCCGCGTCAAAGCCTGGAACGACGGCCAGTGGCTGCGCGATGCGGCTCTGGCCCACGCTCGCAAACAACAGCAACGCACCCAGAAGGAGGCCGCATGACCACCCCCGCTTTGAAAGAATGGCCCCTCTGGGAAGTCTTTGTGCGCAGCAAGCAAGGCCTGGAACACAAGCACTGCGGCAGCTTGCACGCCAGCGATGCGCAACATGCGTTGCAAATGGCGCGTGACGTTTACACCCGCCGCCAAGAAGGCGTGAGCATATGGGTCGTGCCCTCGGCCACCATCACGGCCAGCGCGCCCGATGACAAGGGAGAGTTTTTCGAGCCGGCAGGCGACAAGATTTACCGCCACCCCACGTTCTACGAAATCCCTGACGAAGTGGGGCACATGTGATGACCACGGCCACCCCCGTTGCCACCGCCTCGGTCGACTATTTGCTGCATCTGGCCGACAACGCCTTGGTGCTGGGACAGCGCAATGCCGAATGGTGCGGCCACGGTCCCATCCTCGAAGAAGACATTGCCATGGCCAACATCAGCCTGGATCTGATTGGTCAGGCGCGTTTGCTGTACCAAGCAGCAGCCGAGCAAATGGGTCCGGAGATCACCGAAGACCGACTGGCATATTTCCGTGATGTGCCCGAGTTTCGCAACTACACGCTGCTGGAATTGCCCCACAGCTCGCCGTTGGCCGGCACCGCAGCGTCCGATCGCGATTACGCCACCACCATCGTGCGCAACTTCCTGTACAGCGCCTTGATGGTGTTGGTCTGGGAAAGCTTGCAACAGTCGCGCGACAGCCAACTCGCAGCCATCGCGGCCAAGTCGCTGAAAGAAGTGCGCTACCACTTGCGCCATTCCCGCGACTGGCTGATCCGCATGGGCGACGGCACTGAGGAATCTCAGGCTCGCGCTCAGTCGGCCCTGAATCACCTGATGCCTTACACACAGGAGTTTTGGACCGCATCGGCTTTTGAGCAAACGGCGCTCAGCGATGGCACGGGTCTGGACATGGCCGGCCTGCAAGCCGATTGGCTGTCCCTGGTGCAAGACGCCGTGGCCGAAGCGCAATTGCAAACACCGACCAGCAAAGGCTTCGTCCCCACGGGCAAGCAGGGCGTTCACTCAGAGCATCTGGGCTTTCTCTTGGCCGAAATGCAAAGCCTGGCACGTGCGCACCCCCAAGCCAACTGGTAAGGGCGCAGCATGACCGGCACGCGCACGCCAGAGGTTCCCGCCGAGTTGCAAGCGGTGTGGCAAGCCCTGGAAGTGCTGGCCGACCCTGAAATTCCGGTGGTCAGCTTGCGCGAGCTGGGCATCTTGCGCGGCATCCGCCAGACCGATGCGGGGCTAGAAGTGGTGATCACGCCAACCTACAGCGGTTGCCCCGCGATGGGCCAGATCGAAGACGACGTTCGCGCGCTCCTTCAACAACAAGGCTGGGATGCCAAGGTCGTGACGCAACTGTCGCCTGCATGGACCACCGACTGGATGACGCCCGCTGCAAAAGACAAACTGCGAGCCTATGGCATTGCCCCTCCACAGGCCTGTGCTCATCACGCGGCCAACCCCAGTGGGTCCAGCCGCGTGCTGCGCTTCGCAGCGCGTGCGGCAGCCCCCGAAGCCATCCCCTGCCCACGCTGTGGCTCGTCCCTGACCACCGAAACCTCTCACTTTGGTTCGACCGCGTGCAAAGCGCTGTACAAGTGCCTGGACTGCCAAGAACCCTTCGATTACTTCAAACCGTATTGAGCGCCCACCATGTCTGCAGCCCCCCGTTTTCATGACTTGACCGTCGCCCGTATCGATGCCGAGGCCGCCGGAGCCGTGGCGCTGACCTTGTCGGTGCCCGCAGCATTGAAAGATAGCTTCCAATTCGAGCCCGGCCAGTTCCTGACCCTGCGCGCCAAGGTGAACGGTCAGGACTTGCGCCGCAGCTATTCCATTTGCTCCACACGCAGCCGCTTTCACCAGCATGGCGAACTTCAGGTGGGTATTCGCCCTGTTGAAGGCGGCCTTTTCTCCAATTGGGCTGCGCAACAACTGCGCGTGGGCGATACCTTGCAAGTGATGCCACCCGAGGGCCGCTTTGTCATCCAGCGCCCGCGCGCCTTGCACCGCGTGGGCTTTGCAGCGGGCTCGGGCATCACGCCCATTCTGTCCATCATTGCCAGCTCGCTGCAAGAGCAGCCAGATACCAAATTCACCCTGGTCTATGGCAACCGCCGCATGGACAGCGTGATGTTCAACGAAGCTTTGCAGGACTTGAAAGACCAGTATCCGGATCGTCTGACCTTGATTCACATTCTGTCGCGTCAAGCCCAAGAGGTGGATCTGCTGGAAGGCCGCATCGATGGCGACAAAGTGCGCGCCATCATGAAAGCCTTCCTGCCCGTGAAGAGCATGGATGAAGTGTTCATTTGCGGCCCCGAGACCATGATCGAGGCCACGCAAAAGGCCCTGGTGGATGCTGGCGTACCAGCCCACCGGGTTTACACCGAACGCTTTGCCAGTGGCGTTGCACCCACTGCCCCCAAGGCCCCCCGTTCAGAGCACGCCAAGTCATTGGGTGGCATCGCCTTGACCGTGGTGTTCGATGGCAAATCGCACGAGATGCGCATTCAACCCGATGAGCACATTCTGGATGTGGCGCTGAATGCCGGGCTCGATTTGCCATACTCTTGCAAAGGCGGCGTGTGCTGCACCTGCCGCGCCAAGGTGACCGAAGGCCGGGTGGCCATGGACAAGAATTTCACCCTGGAATCCTGGGAAACAGAAAAAGGCTTTGTGCTCAGTTGTCAGGCACGGCCTCTCTCCGACAAAGTGGTGATAAGTTTTGATGAGCGCTGAGCGCTAACACCCTCTGAGCTTTTGTCAAAGTGTGCTTTTGAGGAAATGCGATGAAAGCAACAGGCCGTCACTCAGCGGCTGGCAACAAATTCAACTGCTGGCAAATCGCCAGCGTTGCCACGCTCTGGTTCATTGAATAGAAGTGCAGACCGGGTGCTCCGGCACAGCGCAACTGGTCACACAAATCGGTCACCACTTCCAGCCCAAAGGCTTTGATCGACGCCACATCGTCGCCATAGGCTTGCAAGCGCAGGCGTATCCAGCGCGGAATTTCCGCACCGCAAGCATCCGAGAAACGCAGCAACTGCGACGAGCTGGTGATGGGCATGATGCCGGGCACGATGGGCACATCCACGCCCAGTTTGTGCGCATCGTCAACAAAACGGAAATAGGCGTCGCTGTTGTAGAAATATTGCGTGATGGCCGAGTCTGCACCGGCTTTGACCTTGGTCGCGAAGGCCTGAAGATCGGCCTCAGGTGATTTGGCTTGCGGATGCACTTCAGGGTAGGCAGCCACTTCCAGATGGAAGTCATGTCCGGTTTCTGCGCGTATGAAGGTCACCAGATCACTGGCGTATTGAAACTCTCCCCCTGCGCCATAACCGCTGGGCAAGTCACCACGCAAAGCCACCAAGCGTCGAACCCCCATGGCCTTGAATTGCGCCAGCTGCTGGCGAACGCTGTCGCGCGTCGCGCCAATGCAGGAAAAATGCGAGGCCGCGTCCACGCCTTCATTCAAAATTTCCTGCACCGTGGCCAAGGTACCCGCCTGGGTGGAGCCGCCAGCGCCAAAGGTGACCGAGCAAAACTCAGGCCGCAAGGCGTAGAGCGCCTGTCGCACACCGCGCAGTTTGTCAGCACCCTCGGCTGTTTTCGGTGGAAAAAATTCAATGCTGATGGCGTTGCCAGCCTGGGCCGTTGCTGTTGTCATGGTTACATCTCCTCAGGCTGGCTTGCGGCTGGCCTGAATCCAAAATTCACGGTTGCCATCACCCCCGGTGACGACACTTTCCCAATACCCCTGCACATCCATCTGCCAGGACGCAAAGGCCTCTCGCATGCGCGCTTGCACACGCGCGTAACTCGCAGCCTCTTTGACCAACCCGCCCTTGCCAATATCCTCGGGCTGCAGTTCAAACTGCGGCTTGACCAGGCTGAGCAACACGCCTGCAGGGCGCAACAAGGGCAGAACGGCGGGCCAGACCAAGGTTTGCGAGATGAACGACAAGTCGGCCACGATGGCATCGAAGCCCAAGTCTGCATCAGGTATGCGCGCATCTTGGGGTGCCAACTCGCGGGCATTCACGCGCTCCAGGCAGACGACACGCGACTCCGCGCGCAAGCGGGGGTGCAATTGCCCATAGCCCACATCCAGCCCCACCACTTGGGCCGCGCCATGTTGCAGCAGGCAGTCTGTGAAGCCGCCGGTGCTTTGCCCGACATCGAGGCAACGCCAGCCGCTGACATTCACGCCACTGTGTCGCAACGCGCCTTCGAGCTTCAGTCCCCCGCGCGAAACATAGCGCGCCTCGGCGGTGTCCAGCAATTTCACCTGCGCCTGTGCAGGCAACATATCGCCGTTTTTGGCAACCTGCTGCCAGGCGCCGGGTCCCACGCGCCATTGCACCCCAGCCGCAATCAGGCGCTGGGCTTGCGAGCGAGAGCTCGCCAGCCCGTGCGCCAGCAGCCACTGGTCTGCACGCATGGGGCCCGTGCCCATCAATAGCGGTAGGTGTCGGGCTTGTACGGGCCGTTCTTGGGCACACCGATGTAGTCAGCTTGCTCGTCGTTCAGCTCGGTCAGCACAGCGCCCACCTTTTTCAAATGCAGGCGAGCCACTTTCTCGTCCAGGTGCTTGGGCAGCACATAGACCTTGCCCACGTCATAGCCATCCGCATGGGTGAACAGCTCGATTTGCGCAATCGTCTGGTTGGCAAACGAAGAGCTCATCACAAAGCTGGGGTGACCGGTGGCACAGCCCAGGTTGACCAGGCGGCCCTTGGCCAGCATGATGATCTTCTTGCCATCGGGGAAGATGATGTGGTCCACCTGGGGCTTGATTTCTTCCCAGGTGTATTTTTCAACCGAGGCGATGTCGATCTCGTTATCAAAGTGGCCAATGTTGCAAACGATGGCCTGGTCTTTCATCTTGGCCATGTGGTCGTGGGTGATAACGTGTTTGTTGCCGGTGGCGGTCACAAAGATGTCGGCCTTGTCGGCGGCGTAGTCCATCGTCACAACTTTGTAGCCTTCCATGGCCGCTTGCAAGGCGTTGATGGGATCGATCTCGGTCACCCACACTTGAGCGCTCAAGGCGCGCAAGGCTTGCGCGCTGCCCTTGCCCACATCGCCATAACCGGCCACCACGGCCACTTTGCCGGCGATCATCACGTCGGTGGCGCGCTTGATGCCGTCCACCAGCGATTCACGGCAACCGTAGAGGTTGTCGAACTTGCTCTTGGTCACCGAGTCGTTGACGTTGATGGCACGGAACATCAGCGTGCCCTTGGCCGACATTTCCTTCAAGCGATGCACACCGGTGGTGGTCTCTTCGGTCACGCCAATGATTTGCGCGCTCTTGCGGCTGTACCAGGTGGGGTCTTGGGCGAGCTTGGCCTTGATGGCGGCGTACAGGCAGGTCTCTTCTTCGCTGGTCGGATTGGCCAGCAAGGAGGCGTCCTTTTCTGCGCGCTTGCCCAAGTGCATGAGCAAGGTGGCATCGCCGCCGTCGTCCAGGATCATGTTGGGGCCTTCGTTGGGCGTATGGGCGGTGCCGAACTCAAAAATACGGTGGGTGTAGTCCCAGTACTCCGTCAGGTTTTCGCCCTTGATGGCAAAGACCGGCGTGCCATTGGCGGCGATGGCTGCGGCGGCGTGGTCTTGCGTCGAGAAAATATTGCACGACGCCCAACGCACTTGAGCGCCCAGGGCTTGCAATGTTTCGATCAGCACGGCCGTTTGGATGGTCATGTGCAAAGAGCCGGTGATGCGTGCGCCTTTGAGCGGCTGCTTGGCGGCAAACTCTTCGCGGATGGCCATCAAGCCGGGCATTTCGGTTTCGGCGATGCGAATTTCCTTGCGGCCCCAGGGGGCCAAGGACATGTCTGCCACCACGTAGTCGGTGGCTTGTTGCGGTTGAAGAACGGCGCTCATGAGAAAACTCCTATTTCAGTGGGGTTGACCACTGCCGGCCCAGGGCTGAGCGGGGGAGTTCTGAAGAAATCTCGAGGAACTCACCTCACATCGACAGTGGGTGAGCGCGGTTAGAAACAAAGTTCCCGAGCCTCACCTGCCAGTCGACGTGCGATGGCGAGGTTGCAGCGCTCCTCGGATGACCAATATTTTAGCCGAAACTGACCTATGATTCCGGACCTCCCGGAATCCTCTATGTCGACTTACCTCCAAGAAGTGCGCCGTCGGCGCACCTTTGCCATCATTTCCCACCCTGACGCGGGCAAAACCACGCTGACCGAAAAGCTTCTGCTGTTCTCGGGCGCGATTCAAATTGCAGGCTCGGTCAAGGCGCGCAAAGCCAGCCGCCATGCCACCAGCGACTGGATGGAAATTGAAAAGCAGCGCGGGATTTCGGTGGCCTCCTCGGTCATGCAGATGTTGTACCGGGAGCATGTGATCAATTTGCTGGACACCCCGGGCCACAAAGACTTTTCGGAAGACACCTACCGCGTTTTGACGGCTGTGGACTCGGCCCTCATGGTGATCGACGCCGCCAACGGCGTTGAAGCCCAAACCCGCCGCCTGATCGAGGTCTGCCGTCAGCGCGACACGCCCATCATCACCTTTGTGAACAAGATGGACCGCGAAGTGCGTGACCCGCTGGACATTCTGGACGAGGTGGAGCGCGAGCTCGGCATGCCGTGCGTGCCCATGACCTGGCCCGTGGGCCAAGGCAAGTCCTTTGGCGGCATCATCGATTTGCGCACCCAGGCCATGAAGGTGTTTGAGGCCGGCAGCGAGCGCCGACCGCAAGACTTTGAAACCATTCCTTTGTCAGAGCAAGCGGCTTTGTCCGATCGCTTCGGCCATGACTTCGCCACCGCGCTGGACAGCATGGAGCTGGCCACCGGCGCCTCACCGCAATTCGACCGCGAGGCCTTTCTGGCCGGCAAACAAACGCCCGTGTTTTTTGGCTCGGGCGTGAACAACTTTGGAGTCATGGAAGTGCTGGATGCCCTGGTGGACCTGGCCCCTTCGCCGCGCGCGCGCACCAGCTCGCTGTTGGTGAACAAGCAGCCGGTGGTCAAAGAGATCGCCGCAGAAGACAGCACCTTTTCGGGCGTGGTCTTCAAGGTGCAAGCCAACATGGACCCCTCGCACCGCGACCGCATCGCCTTTGTGCGTGTGGCCTCTGGCCGCTACTCACCAGGGATGAAGCTCAAAGTGCAACGCACCGCCAAAGAGCTGCGCCCCACCTCGGTGGTGACTTTTTTGAGCCAGCGACGCGAGGCGGTGGAAGAAGCGTATGCCGGCGACATCATTGGCTTCACCACCCATGGCGGCGTGCAGCTGGGCGACACCATCACCGACGGCGCGGCCTTGCAATACACCGGCCTGCCCTTCTTTGCGCCAGAACTGTTCATGACCGTGGTGCTGAAAAACCCCTTGCGCACCAAGCAACTGCAAACCGGTCTGGCGCAACTCGGTGAAGAAGGCGCCATTCAGGTGTTTCGCCCGGAAATGGGCGGCGCCATGCTGTTGGGCGCCGTGGGGCAGTTGCAGTTTGAAGTGGTGCAGCACCGCCTCAAAGCCGAGTACGACTGCGATGTTCGCCTGGAGAGCTGCCAGTACACCGGCGCGCGCTGGATCACCGCCGACACGCCCGCTGAATTGCGCGAATTCGTCAACGCTTATCCCGCCCGCATGGCGCAAGATGCGGCCAACACCCTGGCCTATCTCTGCACCTCGCCCTACGACGTGCGCCTGGCGCAAGAGCGGTTTCCGAAAATTCATTTTCATCCGCTGCGCGAGCACGCCGGGCTCTCGCTGCAGTCTGCGGCTTGAGCTTGTAGGCCATGCCGCCCAGCGAGCGCCTGCAACCTTTGGCCGACTGGCCACGGGCTGCCCGCCAAAAGCTGAAAGGTGTCTTCACAGACATCGACGACACCCTGACCACGGACGGTGCCATCACCCCGGATGCGCTGCAAGCCTTGCACAATCTTCGAGCGGCGGGCTTGGCCATCGTGCCCATCACCGGTCGACCGATTGGCTGGAGCCTGCCCTTTGCAAGCGCGTGGCCTGTGGATGCCATCGTGGCTGAAAACGGCTCCGCCGCTTTGCAATGCGTCAAGGGCCAGGTGCACAAGCTCTACCAATTTGATGCCGCCACCCGAGCAGTGCATTGGGAGCGCATGCAGACGGTGGCCTCGCATATTTTGCAGGTGGTGCCCGAAGCCAGGCTGGCCACCGACAGCATCGGCCGCGAAACCGACATCGCCATCGACCACAGCGAGCACCACACCTTGTCCTCAGCGCAGATCCAGCAAGTGGTCGAGTTGATGCAAGCCCAGGGCATGCAAGCCACCGTCAGCAGCATTCACATCAACGGCTGGTTCGGCCAGCACGACAAGCTCTCAGGCGCACGCTGGTGGGTGCGCTCCCAGTGGGGGCGCGACCTGGACCAGGAGTTGGATGCCTGGGTTTATGTGGGCGACTCTACCAACGACCAATTGATGTTCGAACATTTCCCGCACAGCATGGGCGTGGCGAACATCGCCCGATTTTTGCCGGAGTTGAAGCACCCGCCGCGCTACATCACCTCTCGGGAACGCGGTGCGGGCTTTGCCGAAGTGGCACAGGCCATTTTGCAAGCCCGCGGCTGAGGCTCAACGCGCCAGCACCGGCGCCAAGGCCTTGCCGGTGTGCGTGCCCAACTTCACCACTTGCTCCGGTGTGGCCGCCGCCACGATTTTCCCGCCTTCACGGCCGCCTTCGGGTCCCAGGTCAATGATCCAGTCGGCTTCGGCAATGACGTCCAGGTCGTGCTCGATCACCACCACGCTGTGGCCCCCATCGACCAAGCGATGCAGCACCCGAATCAGCTTGTCCACATCCGCCATGTGCAGGCCCACAGTGGGCTCGTCCAGTACATACAGGGTGTGGGGCGCCTTTT
>VERE01000026.1 GCA_018882835.1 Limnohabitans sp. | reverse complement strand
CGTGTAGCCTGGGCTGACGGCAAAGCGCGCCCCGGCGCGCGCGGCCGCTTGGGCGTCGTCGGCATTGCGCACTGTGCCAGCCCCCACGACCGCTTCAGGGACCTCGGCCGCGATGGCATGCATGCATGCCAAAGCCTGGGGCGTGCGCAAGGTGATTTCCAGCATGCGGATACCGCCCGCCACCAGGGCTTGGGCCAGGGGCACCGCATGGGCCACATCGTGCAGAACAATCACCGGGATCACCGGTGCATCGCGCATCACATCCAATGCGCTCAGAGTTGGTTTCACAGCCATGTGCAGGCTCCTTCTTCTGCAGTCAGCGCCTGACGCCGCATGCCTGCAAACAATTCTCGGCCCATGCCGCGGGTGTGCCGCTGCAGGGTGTCTGGTTCGGGTGATGCTACTGCACGCAACTGCCACTCGGGCTCGGGCACCAAGGCCAGCAAGTCGCCCGTGCGCGCATCCAAACGGACCCGGTCGCCATCGCGCAGCTTGGCCAGGGGGCCGCCCACTTTGGCTTCCGGTGAGACATGGATGGCGGCAGGCACTTTGCCCGAAGCCCCGCTCATGCGGCCATCGGTGACCAAGGCCACTTTGTAGCCTTGGTCTTGCAACACTGCAAGCGTGGGCGTGAGCTTGTGCAGTTCCGGCATGCCATTGGCTTGCGGGCCTTGCCAGCGCACCACACACACCACCCCGCCTTCACGCTCGCATTGCGAGGTCAACTCTCCTGCTTGAAAGGCTGTTTGCAAAGCTTCCTGAGAATCAAACACACGGGCGCTGGCCTCCACACTCTGGTGTGCCTCGGGCACGGCCGAGACCTTGATGACCGCACGGCCCAAATTACCCTTGAGCAATTTCAAGCCCCCCGTGGGACTGAACGGCGCTGTGGCGGGCCGCAGAACCGTGTCGTCCAGAGAAACTGGCACCTCTTGCCACTCGAGCCCCTGGGCTGCCATCACCGGTGTTCGCGTGAACGCCACCAAGCCTTCCGGGCGAACCGTCATCACATCGCCATGCAAGTAGCCGGCCGAAAGCAACTCGCGCAACACATACGCCGGGCCACCGGCCTGCTGAAACTGGTTCACATCGGCGGCCCCGTTGGGATAGACCCGCGCCAGCAGAGGCACATGGTCGGACAAATCTGAGAAATCGTCCCAGTCAATCTGAATGCCCGCCGCGCGCGCCACGGCCACCCAATGAATCAAATGGTTGGTGGAACCACCGGTGGCCAGCAAGGTGACCATGGCATTGACGATGCAGCGTTCATCCACCACTTCGCCGATGGGTCGACACTGACCTGCATGCGCAATATTCAGCACGGTTCTGACCGCCTCGCGCGTCAATTCTTCTCGCACCGCCTCCCCTGGGTTGACAAAGGCTGTGCCGGGCACATGCAAGCCCATGGCTTCGAGCAGCATCTGGTTGCTGTTGGCCGTGCCATAAAAAGTGCAGGTTCCTTCGCCATGGTAGGCCTGGCTTTCCGAGGCCAACAATTCATCGCGCGTGACCAAGCCCTGCACCGCACGCTGACGGATGCGTGCTTTCTCCTTGTTGGACAAGCCGGTGGTCATGGGCCCTGCAGGCACGAAAACCGTGGGCAAGTGACCAAAATGCAAAGCCCCAATCAGCAGGCCCGGCACGATTTTGTCGCACACCCCAAGCATCAAAGCCGCGTCAAACACATCGTGGCTCAAGGACACGGCCGTGGCCATGGCAATCACATCGCGGCTGAACAAGCTCAACTCCATGCCGGGCTCGCCCTGGGTGATGCCATCGCACATGGCCGGCACCCCGCCCGCCACCTGGGCGGTTGCACCGCAGCGGCGTGCCTCGTCTTTGATGACCTCAGGATAGTGGCGAAACGGCGCATGCGCGGACAGCATGTCGTTGTAGGCCGTGAGGATGCCAATGTTGGGCGCTTTCTCGGCAACCACTTTGAACTTGTCTTGGTGTGGCAAGGCGGCAAACGCATGGGCCACATTGGCGCACCCCATGCGATCGGCGCCACGCCCTCGCGCTTGTGCGTCGTGCAACTGCGCCAAATAGGCATGGCGCGTAGCAGCACTGCGCTGACGAATCCGTTCGGTGACGGCCAGAATTTGTGAAGTGGTCATGATTGAGAATGTAACAAAATTACACTGATAATGTAATACAAGCGTTACCGAATTTCATCTTCCCGAGTTACAGGGCGGTTACCAAATCAGTCCGAAGGTGTGGCGGCACACCCTATCATTCAGTGACACCATGTCCCCTCTCGTTTCACCCCTGGAACAAATTCGCCTCGAATGGGGCGGACATGATGATCTGTGGGTGTTCGCCTATGCCTCGCTCATCTGGCGCCCCGAGATGGAAGTGACAGAACAGCGCCTGGCCCGGGTCCATGGCTGGCACCGTGCGTTGGCCATGTGGAGCCGCATCAACCGCGGCACGCCCGAGCGACCCGGATTGGTATTTGCCTTGCTGGGCGGCGGCAGTTGCCAAGGCTTGGTGTTGCGCGTCCCACGTGACCATGCAAATGCAGCCCTTGAGATGCTGTGGTCACGCGAAATGCCCATGAAGGTCTACACACCGCGCTGGCTGATGTGCCAGACAGCGCAAGGACCGGTGAAGGCGCTGGGTTTCACATTGCCCAAAAGCAGCCCCAGCCACACTGGCAAACTCTCGCCCGCACAGTACCGCGACATCTTTTCTCACACCGACGGCGGACGCTACGGCAACACCCTGGACTACGCGCGCCAGACCCAGTTAGCGCTGCAGGCGCTGGGCATCCAAGACCAGGCCTTGAACGCTTTACTGGCTTTCGCCCCTGCCCCGCAGGCGTGAATGGAACAAGGCCTCCGCTTGGGCGAGGCGCTCCACAGTGTCGACATCGAGCACGCAGCCAGGGTCTTGCACCGCCAGGGCCAAGGGCGCATGGGATTGCATGACCTTGCGCGCCCCTTCATCGCCCGTCAAGGCCATCAGCTCCGGACCGCAGCCGGCAGCAAAGCCTACGGGGTGTCCCCGCTCACCTTGGTAGTGCGGCACCACGACGCCCTTATCAGGGCCTTGCTGCAGGCACGTGGCAACGGCGCGCAAGGTGGCGGCTTCCACCAGGGGCAAGTCAGCGGGCAAGATCAACCAGCCTGCGGCATCCGGCGTCGCGCGCACACCGCACGCGATGCTGTCGCCCATGCCCGGCAGGGCCAGGTGTGCCGTGTCGGCGCGCTCTACAACGTGCCAGGGCAGGCCACTGGCGCGCACCGCTTCCAGCACGTGATCGCGCACCCGCCGGCCCGCCAGCAGGCTGTTCAATTTATCGGTGTGACCGCCGGAAGCACGAAACCGCTCTCCTCGGCCAGCCGCCAACACAATGACGATGGGGTCCATGGGGAGATTGTGTCATTGGCGCACAGCGCCATGCTCTAATGATGGCTTCAGGACAGGATTTTTTTCATGAACGCAATTGCCGACATGCGCAAGAGTTACGAACGCGCCGAACTCGATGAAAACGCCTCGCAGGCCCAGCCTCTGGCGCAATTCGACCAATGGTTCAACGAGGCCATTCGTGCGGAAATTCCAGAACCCAATGCCATGACCCTGGCTACTGTCAACCACAACCTTCGTCCCAGCACCCGCATTGTGCTGATCAAAGGCTACGACGAGCGTGGCCTGGTTTGGTACACCAACTATGACAGCCGCAAGGGCCAAGAATTGGCTGGCAACCCCTATGCAGCGCTGCAGTTTCATTGGGTGGAGCTGGAGCGGTTGGTGCGCATTGAAGGCCGGGTGGAGAAAGTGTCTGCCGAAGAGAGCGATGCCTATTACCAAAGCCGACCGCTGGAATCCCGCTTGGGTGCCTGGGCCAGCCCGCAAAGCCAGGTCATTTCAGGCCGGGCCGTGCTGGTTTCCGAAGCCGCCAAGTACGGCGCCAAATTCTTGCTGCACCCCCCACGACCGCCGCATTGGGGCGGGTACCGGCTGGTGCCGGACCAATGGGAATTCTGGCAAGGACGCCGCAGCCGCTTGCACGACCGGCTGCGTTACCGTCAGCTGGATGGCGCATGGGTGCGCGAACGTCTGGCGCCTTGAGCGCTGCAGGACCTCACATCACCCAGACCACGGCAGCCATCACCAGCGGCACAGTCATCAACGCCGCCAAAGTGGAGACGGCAACTGCCGAGGTGACCTCGTCCTCCGCTACTTTGTAGCGCTGAGAAAACAAAAAAACGTTGGCGCCAATCGGCAGTGAGGATGCCACCATCATCACGGCCACCGGCAAGCCGCGCAGCCCCAAGAGCAGGCTCATGCCCAAAACCAGGCTGGGATGCACCAGGTTTTTAAGGCAGGCCATACCCAGCGCGCTCCAAAGGATGCGGTAGCGAGAAAACTGTGCGTCGTGATTGCCCTCCGCGCCCATCACGCGGTCCAGCACATTGGACAAGGTCATTCCCACCATCAGCAAGGCCAAGGGTCCAAAGGTCGCGCCCAGCCACTGAATGGGTTTATCCAGCACCTCGGGCATCAGCCATCCGGTTTGCCCCCACAACAAGCCGGCCAAAATCGGCAGGGGCACGGGGTGAATCACGGCATTGCGCACCGCCAAGCCAATGGTCTTGAGCGGATGACGCGGCTCGCCACCGGACTCGATCGCGGCTTCCCGGGCCATCACCAATTCCAGCACCACCGTGGCCAGGGTCAGCAAAATCAGCGCGTGCATGGAGATCAGGGTGAACAAATACACCAGCCCCGCGGGCCCGAAGGCCAGGCCGATCAGGGGAATGCCAATCATCACCGTGTTGCTGAAGGTGGCCGCCAGAGCCATCACTGCCGAGCGGCGGGAAGCGCCCAAGACCAAGATCAGGATGGCGAACAGCATCATGGCCGCCACGAAATACAGCGCCACGGGCGACATGTTGATGTCGCTCCAGTGCACTTGGCTCATGGTGCGAAACAGCAAGGCCGGCGCCAACACCAGAAACGACAGATCCGTGAGTTCTTTGGCGCCCGCGGTGGTGACCCATCCGCGCCGACCGGCAAACATGCCGACTGCAATCAGCACCACCACGGGAATCAGAGAGGAAAAAATCGAAGCCATGCGTCAGCGGGAAGAACTGAACAGGCTGGACACACCATACAGGGCCAGGGCCAGCGCCATCAGCGCGCCGCTGGGCGCATCCAGCCCCCAGGAAGCGGCCAGCCCCAGCAAGCCTGCCGCCAAAGCACCGCCCAAGGCGCGCCGCACGCTGTGGCCGCGTGCCATCCAAAGGGCGGGGGCAATCAGGCAGGTGAACACCAGGAAAAGCCCCAAAGCAGGAACGGCCACGCTGGCCACCAACGCAAAGCTGACATAGAAATACCGGTCTTGGTGAAGGCGCTGGCGCGCGCCCACAAAAAGGAACCAGACTGCCAGCGCACAGGCGCACAGCAAGCTCACCTGGAAGGCATCCACCCACAACACATCGGCCGCCAACAACGACATCAGGTGGTCTTTGCCATGCGGGTGCAAGCGCGCGCCCAGCAAGGCCGAGGCAGCACCTGCCACATAGAGCAGGCCAATCAGGGCCTCGCGTTGCTCAGGCCAACGCCGGGCCAACCACGCCACGCCCCAAGTGGCCCCCAGGGCGCCTGTGCCCGCCATGGCTTGCATGACCCAGGGATTTTCATGGTGTGCAAACGCACCCAGCCAGAGCACCGCCGCCGCCGCGGCTTGGGCCACAGCCAGGTCAATGAATACCACCCCACGTTGCAGCACCTGCGCCCCCAGGGGCGCCAAGGCAAGCAGTCCGGCCATCAAGGCCAGGGTGGGGAGCAAGAACCAGGTATCCATAGGGTGTTACCGCACTGACTGTACCAGTGCGCTCACCAACTGCTCGTACCACTGAAAGAAAGCACCCTCGCCCTCCTGCGTGACCGTGGCCGGCAAAATCAGAAAAGGCACGGCCGGTCCCAACTGCGCCGACAGCCATTTGCCAGCCCGCGGATCTTGGTGCGATGCCACCACGATTGCCAGCACAGGCTGGGCCTTCAGTTTGAGCAAGGTTTTTTCGAGGTGAACCGGTGTGGGGGGCATGCCTGGCTTGGGCTCCAGGTCTGCCACCTGGCGCAGGCCCAGCCAAGACCAAAGGTATCCCAGACTGGCATGTTGAGCGACCACCTCTTTGCCCTTGAGCACTTGTGCCCGCTTGCGCCACTCGGCCATCTTCTCGCGCAGGCTGCTGTCGAATTGCCGATGGCGTGCGTCAATGGTTGCGGCTTGATCGGGTTGCAACTCGGTCAGCCGCTGGCGAAGTGCTTGTGCCACTTTCAACAAGCGGTTCGGATCGGCATGAAAGTGCGGGTTGCCCTCGATGTGGACATCACCCGCAAAGGGTGACACGCTGCCTGTGTGGGGGTCCATCAATTCGACAACATCGGCTGCATAGAACATGCCCGGCTGCCCCTCTTGCACTGTGGGGTTTCCAGCCCTTTGCTGCAACATCGGCAGCCAACCGGCCTCCAGTGAAGCGCCTGTGCAAACCGCCAGGTTGGCCCTGCGAAGTTGCGCAATCAGCGCAGGGCGCGCCTCGATGTGATGCGGGTCTTGCAAGTGGTGGGTGGCCGTGAACACCACGGCCTGAGGCATCAAGGCTTTGGTGAGCGCCGCCCATTCAGGCTCGCAGGCAAAAACATTGAGCGCCTGTGCTGCGGCAGCGGCGACACAAAGAAGCGTGCCCAGGCTGACCTTAATAACTGTGCGCACCATGGGCTCCCAATCCGATCACGTACTGCAATTGAAAACTGCGCCTGGCAGGGTTGGCAAATACAGGCTCGCCTTCATCGTTGGCACCGCTGGCGCGTTGCTGTGTCCATTGCAAACGCCAAGTCTGCTGATGACTGGGTTTGTAGGCCAGCATCAAGGCGTTTTCTTGCAAACGACCGCTGCCAAACAAGATGCTGCCGCCGCTGTTCTCTGCCTGATTGACGCGCAGCCAATCGCTGCGGGCACCGATTTCCCAAGAGGGTTGAAATCGCCAGACTGCGCCCAGGCTGGAGGACTGGTTCTTCATGCCGGGATCGGCGGCGGGGTTGAGGCGGCTCACTTGCGCATGCTCCCACATCAGCCGGACTTGCTCATTGCGGTTGTTGCCATTGGGCGCCCATTTCCAGACAAGATCGGCGAGCCAGATTTGTCGGCCACTGTACAGCGCGTCATGTGAATGGCTGGTGGCGGCCGGATCGTGCGTCACGACGGCCGCATCCTTGGCAAGGTTGATGCGCGACAAACCCCCTTGCCAACTGTGGTTGGCGCCCAGATCGTCACCCACTTTGAGGTTCACAGTCGATGCTGTGGAGAATTTCTCGGCGCCCAACCGAAGGTAGAAAAGCGTCGGGGCCGTCCAATTCATGCGCAAGCCGTCGCCCAGCCAGTGGCCACCGAAAAATCCGCGGTAAAGCAGCGGCCGTTCGGTGAAGTCATCGGTGTGCGTGTGCAGCTCATTGAGGTAACCCACCTGAGACGCAAAGCGCCCCAAGCGCGCCTGAAAGCCTTGTGGCAGCGCGCGCGTTTGCAGCCAGGCGTTTTCCAGATGATGCTCCACCTTGTGCTCCGCGGTATGAAAGCCAACGATGGCCTCCGCACTGAACAAGGTGCTCACGGGGCCGCGCAGCAGCAAGTCGCTGTGCCCCAAACCCAGGCCTGCATCGCGCGCACCCAAGGCCAAGGCTTTGGAGTTGGCGGCTGTATCAAGCACCATGCCAGCTTCCCAAACAGGGGGTTTGGTTTGGGCCCCCACCACGGCAGAACAGACCATCGCGCTCAGGCCGATGATTGAAAAATAAAAAACACTGAATCTCATGAAACCCTCTGTCTTGAATGTCCAGCAGAACGGCAAATGCCACCCACAGGGGGCTTGCCATGCAAACGACAGCCTCAGCTGTCAATGAACTTCAAACCGTTTCAGGGGGGCCTTGCGCGAGCGGGCGAGCATGCCGCAGGGTCGTTGCGACCACAGGCATCGCAGGGCATGAGGAAAAGGGGTTGGAAAAAGTCTGCGTTGCATGACAGACAGCCGCAACGCCATCGCCATGTGCGGCATGGTCGAACAATTTGCAGTCGTGGCCAGCCCCCCCAAGCTCTGCGCCGGCCTTTTCCAGGGTGAGCGCACCGAAGGCAGCCGCGGCATCAGGCAGCGGGGCATGTGCAATGCGGTGCTGCAAGCCCAACCACTGGGCCAACAGCAAGGCAACACAAAAAATTGCAGCCGTGCTGTAACGCAACCTCATGCCTTCACCCGATCGGCAAAAGTTTTCAGGAATTTGTGAACCTTTGGTGCCACCACGTAAGCGCAATAGCCCTGGTTGGGGTGGTTCTCGAAATAGTCCTGATGATAGGCTTCCGCCGCAGAGTAATTGTGCAAGGGCACAATCTCAGTGACGATGGGGGCATCGAAGGCATTGCCCTGCTGCAATGCCTTGACCATGTCCAGGGCCAGTTGATGGTCTGCTGCTTGCTCGGTGTAAATGCCGCTGCGGTATTGCGTGCCCACATCGTTGCCTTGGCGGTTCAGCGTGGTCGGGTCATGAACCACAAAGAAAATTTCGAGCAACTCACGCAAACTCACCACCTGGTCATCGTAGGTCAGTCGCACCACCTCGGCGTGTCCCGTCTCGCCGCTGCAAACGGCTTCGTAGGTGGGCCGCAGCACATGACCGTTGCAGTAGCCAGACTCCACATCGGTCACGCCACGCACGCGCACGTAAACCGCCTCCAGACACCAGAAGCAGCCGCCACCGAGCGTGATCGTTTGAAATGCCATGTTGGGTATCTTACAGAATGGCGCCGCCGTTTGTGCCACCCGGTTTATTTGTCTTCGTAGCGCTGGCCCAGCGCCAGCAACTCCGGCGTTTCAATCAGCCGGTTCAACCCCTCGAAGTCGAGCATGCGGTCCCGCCAAGGCGTGGTGGTCTGGTGCAACTTCAAGCTGGCGTAGTAAGACTGCAAGGCATGGGCCACCGCGCGCGCCGTTCCGCCAGGGAAAATCACAATTTTGAAGCCCTTCTGGGCCAATGCATCGGCGCTTTCAATCGGGGTCTTGCCGCCTTCCACCATGTTGGCGAGCAAAGGCACGCGGCGGGCGAAGCGCTGGCATGCAAGCGCCATGTCTTGCGGGGTACGCAGGGCCTCGATGAACAGGGCATCCACACCGCATTCCAGATAAGCCTCGGCACGGTCCAGCGCGGCCGACAAGCCCTCCACCGCCAGGGCATCGGTCCGGGCCAGGATCAATGTGCTGGCCGACTGGCGGGCATCCAGGGCCGCATGCAACTTGCCCCGCATCTCGCCAACAGGCACGACCCCCTTGCCGTCCAGATGGCCACAGCGTTTGGGAAAGGTTTGGTCTTCCAGTTGAATCATGGCCGCGCCGGCACGCTCGAAGCTTCGCACGGTGCGCTGGGTATTCAAGGCGTTGCCAAAGCCGGTATCGGCGTCCACGATCACGGGCAGGCTGACACGCTCGGTGATGTGGGACAAAGTTTGGGCCACTTCGGTCGCCGTCGTCAGCCCGATGTCGGAGCGCCCCAGCCGGGTGTAGGCGATCGAGGCGCCCGAGAGGTACAAAGCCTCAAAGCCCGCCTGTTGCGCCACCAAAGCGCTGAAGGCGTCGTAGACACCGGGAGCCAACAAGGCTTGAGGTTGTTGCAGACGTTCGGCCAGTGCCATTTCACTCTCCAGTCGACCTGTTTGATGCAGCCAAAATTTCAGCTGCACGCTGTGCCGCCAGATAACCCCCGGCCACGGCACTCAAAAGACCATTGCCCGACAAATAGCCCCAGACGGCATTGCCCGACACCCCGCGCGCTGCCCCCCCCGCTGCCAGCAAGTTCGCAAAGGGCCGGCCATCGCTGGCCAGCACATGGGTTTGCGAATTGATGGTCAAACCGCCTTGGGTGTGAAACAGCGCACCTGTCACCTTGATCGCATAGTAGGGCGCTTGCAAGGCCCGATGAAAGACACGCCCGGTGAGCGCATCCTGGCCCGGCTGAACGCTTTGCAGCGTGGCTTGCAGTTGGGCTACGGAACACTGCAACAGTTCGGCCAATTGCGCGATGCTTTCACAGCGGCGCACGGCACCGGCAGATTGCGCGACCAAAAAGTCAGGAAAATCTTGCGCAAACACATGCAAGGGTTCATCGAACACATTCCAGGCCACTCCCCCGGGCTGCGCCAGCACATGCACCGCCGCCTCGGAGTAGCCCTGGGTCTCGTCGTGAAAACGCTGACCGATGGCATTGACTTGAATGCCACCTTCCATCATCAGCGCCCATGAAATCAAGACGCCTTGAGGAATCGCCCAGGAGCCGTGGCCCTGGTAGCCGCCCAAATCAGCCAGCCCGGCCCCCAGGGCTTGGCCCCATAAGATGGCCGAGCCATCGTTGCCGGCGTGCCCCGCAAACAAGGCCTCTTTCATGTCAGGCAAAAATTCGGCGACCAAGGCAGGGTTGCCGCCATAGCCGTTGCATGCCAGCACGGCAACTTTGCAACCCAAGCGTTCGACCTCGCCTTGAGGGCGTTGGTAGCCCAGCCCTTGCACCTGACCCGCATGGACCCAGAGGTCTGTGACTCTGGCATCGGTCAGAACAGGAATGCCGGCGGCATCGCAGGCACGCAGCAGCCGGCTCATCAGGCCCGTGCCGGTTTTCTCCGGTACGGCATGCATGCGGTGCACGCTGTGGCCGGGGTAGAGAAACTGGTCCAGCAATTGCCATTGCAACCCATGGTCTTGTTCCAGCGCATCCAGGGCCGGGCCAATGGCGTGGGCGTAAGCCGCCACCAACTCTGGCGCCGCCGTGCCATGCGCTTTGCGTTGAATGTCTTGCATGAACAATTCGGGCGAGTCATCCACCTTCAGTGCGGTCTGCAACCGGGTTCCCGGGGCCGGGATGAAGCCTGAGGACAAGGCGGTGGAGCCGCTGGGAAAGCTGTCGCGCTCCAGCACCACACAGGACACGCCCAGGGTGTGCAAACGCAGCGCCGTGGTCAGGCCACAAGCACCGCCACCGACGATGGCGACCGGGACTTCGGCTTCAAACGCCGGCGCTGCCGCCTGATGCACACGCGGCAAAGGAGCGTGCTCATTGGACTTCACAAATTTTCTCGACAAAGTCTTGACAGGTCATCACATCGGCCAGGGTTCCCATGTCTGCCAGCGCTGTCTGATGCACTTCCGGCCTGAAGGCTGCACAGCCGTCGCTCAAAACCATTGCGTGGTATTCGCGCATGTGCGCATCCCGCACCGAGCTGGCCACGCCGCCGTTGGTGACGATGCCGCACACCGCCAGAGTGTCGATGCCTGCATGGCGCAGCACCCAGTCGAGCTGGGTGTTGAAGAACGCCGAATAGGCCACCTTGCTGACCGAGACATCCACATAGGGCTGGATGGCATCGACATGTGCATGGCCCCATGTGCCTTGCTGAAAATCGCCTCGCCGCAAAAAGGGACGAAGCGACAGCAAATGGGGAGCGATCATCGGATCACCTTTGGCATTCGGCCAAAGCGTGAATTGGCAAGCCACGACCAGCCCCCCTGCGGCTTTGACAGCTTTCGCCACAGCCGCGACACGCTCAGGCAAAGCGGCAGCCGTGGGGTTGACGGCGCCCCCGCGAGCATAGGCACCTTGCGGCGATAAAAAGTCGTTTTGCAGATCGACGATCAAAAGTCCCAAGGACTTTGCATGAGTCATGTGGGCAACTCCAGTTGTTTGACACAGAGGTTTCCAAAATCATCGACGCGCGCCTCGAATCCGGGCTCGAGCCAGACCGTGGTATCCGGTTGTTCCAGGATGGCAGGGCCTTGCACACAAGCGCCCACTGGCAAATCGAGCCGCGCCAAGCGCTTGGCGTCCCACCAGACGCCTTGGTGGTAGACCTTTTGCAGGCCCAGGACCTTGTCGGAGCCGATGCCTTGGGGGGCCAACACCTTGAGGTCGAGTTTGGGCCGCACGCCAATGCGGGCGTAACGCAAATTCAGCACCCGGATCACCAGGCCGGTGAGCACACGGCCAAAGGCCTGCTGGTAGGTTTGCTCGAAGGCTTGCTGAATGCCCTCGCGCGTCAACTGGCTGGCCTCCAGTTTCACCGACAAGGTATGTGTCTGCCCGGCATACAACATGTCCAGGTTGATCACTTCTTGAATGGCTTCAAAGCGCACACCGGCAGAGTCCAAACGGGCCTGACAACGCGCAGCCAATTGTTTCAGTCGTTGCTGCAAGCCCGCAAGATCGAGTTCCGCCAAACCTTGGTTGAGGGTTTGCACCGCATCATGGCGCATGTCGGCCATCACGCAGCCCAAAGCCGAGGTCACACCGGGGTAGCGCGGGATCAAGCCGGTGGTCACGCCCACCTCGCGCATCATGGCGCACACATGCAAGGCGCCACCGCCCCCAAAGGGCATGTAGGCAAATTGTCGCGGGTCATGCCCGCGCTCAATGGACACCACCCGAATCGCACCGGCCATCTTGGCGTTCGCGACAGTGAGGATGGCTTCGGCGGCGGCCCGTACCGTCAACTTCAAGGGCTGGGCCACATGCAAATCGATGGCGCGCTCGGCGGCCTGGGCGTCCAGGGCCTGCAACAGCCCACCGCCCAGGGGGCGGTCTGCCGCAATGCGCCCCAACACCACGTTGGCGTCGGTAACGGTGGGGCGTGTGTTGCCTCTGCCGTAGCACGCCGGCCCTGGATTGCTGCCGGCCGACTCTGGCCCCACTTGCAACATGCCACTGGCATCCACCGACGCGATGGAACCGCCACCAGCACCGATGGTTTCAATTTGAATCATCGGCGAGCGCACCACCAGGCCATATTCGATGGCAGTTTGCGCAGCCAACGCTGCCTCGCCTTTGGCGACCAGCGAAACGTCAAATGAAGTCCCGCCCATGTCGCCCGTGATCACATCGGGAAAGCCTGCTGCGCGCGCAATGGCCGCACAGGCAATGACCCCTGCCGCCGGGCCCGACAGCGCGGTGCGCACGGGCACGTCACAGGCCGTCTGACGCGACATCACGCCGCCATTGCTTTGCACAATGAGCAACTCACCCGCAAAGCCCTGGGTTCGCAAGTCACCTTCCAGGCGCGACAGGTAACTGCCCACCACCGGCTGCAAGGCCGCGTTCAAGGTGGCCGTGGAGCAGCGCTCGAACTCGCGAATTTCGGGCAACACTTCCGAGGCCGAGGTTACAAAGGGGTTGGGCCAAAGGGCACGCACAGCCTCTACCGCGGCCTGTTCATTGACGGGGTTGGCATATGCATGAATGAAAAAAACGCAAATGGCCTCGCAACCTGCGTCGCGCAAGGCTTGCGCCTGGGCTCGCACTTGCGCCAGATCTACCGGGGTATGCACCGTGCCATCGGCCAGCACACGCTCATCGACTTCCAGGCGCAGCTCTCGCGGCACCACCGGCGTGAAGCTGCCGCGCAAGCCCCAGGTTTGCGGGCGATCGCGGCGACGCATCTCCAGCACATCGCGAAAGCCGCGCGTGGTGAGAATGCCGGTCTTGGCCACCTTGCGTTCCAGCAAGGCGTTGGTGCCCACCGTGGTGCCGTGCACGATGGTGGCAATGGCCTCGGCGCCTGCGCCTACGCGCGCAATGCCATTCATGAAACCGCGTGCTTCCTCGCCACGTGTCGAGGGCACTTTGACAATGCGCGCACTGGACGTGGCTTCGTCAAGGACAAACAAGTCTGTGAAGGTGCCACCGACATCCACGCCAATCACTGTCTGGCCGCTCATGCGCCCTCCTTGCCAGAAACCGGCGTCACAAAACCTTGTTGAATATCCTGGGCCCGGGCGGCAGGCGAACGCAGGCTGGCATCACCGTAGCCACCGCCACCAGGGGTTTGCAGTCGCACACGCTCGCCCTTTTTCAGACGGATGCCCAACATTTTGGACACCATGGGCGGGCGCTGCCACAGCCCGTCTTGCTGGTACTCGAACACATTGGGCAAGGCCTCTTGGCCCCCCGCAATGCCTTTGGGCGACGCCTTGCCGCGCTCGCCAAAAATAAAGGCCTCAGCCTGCTCTTCCAGCAATTCAATTTCATAAACGGCACCCAGGCCGCCACGGTGCTCGCCATCCCCCCCGGAGTCGGGGCGCAGCGCCCACTGGGTGAAACGCACGGGGTAGGCAGCCTCCAAAATTTCCAGCGGCGGAATGGTTGCGGTAGAGATGGGGGCATTGCCATGGCTCAGGCCATCGCCATCGGCATGGCCGCCATGGCCGCCGCCAAAAAAGCTGAACATCACCCAGCGCTGACCCTTGCGTGCCGCATCGGTGCGGTGGCCGGCAATCGACAACGCATTGATGGTGCCGTACGCATGCGCCACAGCACGCTTGGGGTCGGCCAGCGCCGTTGCACTGAATATCACATCGATCATGCGCAAAATGGTTTCGGTGTACCCGCCCACAGGGCGCGGCCGCGCAGCGCTGATCACACGGCCCTCGGGCAGCACAAAGTTCACCGCATCCAAGACGCCGGCATTCGCAGGGACATCGGGGAAGACGTGCTTGAGGGCGACATAACAGGCCGCCACCGCGGTAGCACGGGAAATATTGACCGGCCCCGCACACTGGGGTGAGGTGCGCGAGAAATCCAGGGTCATCTGCTCGCCCTGGATGGTCATGTCCAAGGCAATGGTGAGCGGCCGATCGTCCACCCCATCGTTGTCCAGCACATCCTCAAAGGCGTAGGTGCCATCCGGCAACTGCCCGATGTGGGCGCGCATCAGCCGCAGGGCGCGCTGTCGCAACTCGCGCATGGCGCTTTGCACCGTCTCGTCGCCTTGCTCGTCCAGAAGGCTGTGCAAGCGCGTGACGCCCAGGTCGAGCGCAGCCAGTTGGCCGTTCAGATCGCCCCACAAACTGTCGGGCAAGCGGGTGTTGGCGCGCAAGATGGCCAGGACATCCTCCTCCAGCACGCCGTTGCGCACGATGCGCACTGGCGGAATTTGCACCGCCTCTTGCCAGCACTCTGTGGCAGCCGGGTTGTAATTGCCAGGGACCGCCCCGCCGACATCATGCCAATGCGCAGCCGATGCCAGATAGCAAAAGAGCTTGCCATGGCGAAAAAAGGGCCGCACCAGCTTGAAGTCGTTGGCATGCGTGCCGCCTTCGTAGGGGTCATTGAAAAGCCAGGTATCGCCCTCTTTCATGCCACCGCGATGTTCTGCGGCCTTGGCCGCAGCGCGCACGGCAAACGCCATGGCCCCCACAAACACCGGCAAACCAGACTTGCCTTGCACCAGGGTGTCACCCGTGTGGGCATCGTAGAGCCCGTGGCAGGCATCGTGGGCTTCGGCAATGATGGGGTTGAAAGCGCTGCGGTAAAGCGTAGCGTCCATCTCGTCGGCAATTTGTTCCAGGCGTCCGCGCAAAACCGCCAAAGTCACCGGGTCCAGGCCGGCCAGGGGCGTCGTTTGATCACGCATGGGCGCCTCCCGGACGACGTTGTTTCAGCAAATTCATCAAACCTCCGGCATGGACCATGTCCAACAAAAATTCAGGGATCGCCTGCGCAGGCAACGGGGTGTGGTCGGCCCGCTCAATCCAGCAGGCATCGGCTTGAGCATGCACCGTGATGCGCTCAGCCTCTTGCAGGGTTTCTGCTTGCGGGCATACCAGCAAAGGCAAGCCAAGGTTGAAGGCATTGCGAAAGAAAAGCCCGCCAAACGACGGCGCAATGACTGCGGCAATGCCCAGATGCCGCAAAGCAGACGCCGCTTGCTCGCGCGATGAGCCAATGCCGAAATTCGGGCCGGCCACGACCACGTCGCCCGGTTTGACTTGAGACGCAAACTCTGGGCGCAGGCTTTCCAGGCAATGAATGGCGATGATGTCCATGCCATGTTTCATGTAAGCGCCAGGCGCCAGCACATCGGTATCTACGTCAGCGCCCAGGCGCCAGACACGACAGTTTGGGAGGATCAGGCCAGCGTTCACAAGACCTCCCGAACATCGGAGATTTGTCCGCGCAAGGCAGACGCTGCCACAGTCCAGGGCGAGGCCAAATAAACGTCCACACTGGCTGGCCCCATGCGCCCCTTGAAGTTGCGCGCCGTGCTGGAAATGACGCGTGCACCCTCCTCGAAATGGCCGCCATAGCCCGCACACATGCCACAGGTGTTGGGCAAGACTTCGGCGCCGGCTTCGATGAGTGTTTGCAGCGTGCCCTCCTGCGCCGCCTGAGCTTGCTCTCGGGTGCTGGCCGGGGCCACCAGCAAGCGCATGTTGGACGCCACTTTGCGACCTTTCAATACTTGGGCTGCCGCGCGCAGGTCTTCCAATTTGGCACCGGTGCACGCGCCCAGATAAGCCACATTCAAGTCCTGGCCCGCGAAGTGGGCCACGTCTTGGGTGTTGGCAGGACTGTGGGGTGCGGCGACTTGCGGCGCCAACGCTGCAGCCTCGAACACATGGTTTTCAAACGCAGCCCCCTCGTCGGTGACCCATTGCGCGATGTCATTCAAATCGGCGGCAGGAACGCCTTTGCTGCGCAGGTAGGCAAGCGTTGTTTCATCAGGTGCAATCAAACCCACTTGCGCGCCCATTTCAGCGCTCATGTTGGACAAGGTCATGCGCTCTTGCATGTTCAGGCCGCGAACGGTGTCTCCGGCAAATTCCACCGCCTGATAGTCGCCGCCATTCATGCCAAAGCGGCCAATCATGTGCAGCATCATGTCCTTGGCGCAGACCCCTGCGGCCAATCGGCCTTGCCAGACCATGCGCAGCGTGCGCGGCACCTGAACCCACAACTCGCCGGTGACCACCACGCCCAGCATCTCGGTAGCGCCAATGCCAAACATGTATGTGCCAAAAGCGCCACCGGTGGGTGAATGCGAATCGCCGCCCACACAAAACATGCCGGGCCGCAAAAAACCCCGCTCGGGCAAAACCACATGGCAAATGCCTTGGGAGTCAATCACATTGGGCAAGCGCCAGTCTTTGGCGGTGTCGCGCGCAATTTGCACAATGCGCCTGGCGTCGTCGTCCACCGCCGGTACATAGTGGTCCATCACCAGAACCACTTTGCGTGGATCCCAAATCTCTGCGCCCAGCTCCTCCAGCATCGGCCTGAGCCTGCGCGGCCCGGAAGAATCGTGGAACATGGCCAGGTCGACCTGACAGGTCACCACTTCGCCGACGCGCACAGCGTCACGGCCAGCGGCGCGCGCAATCAATTTTTGGGCAAGGGTTTGCGGCAGGCTCATTCGGGTTTGGCTCCAGAAAACACCACCACCTCGCGCCAACGCGCAATTTCGGATTGCACAAATCGCGCAAACTCCTCAGGGTTTGAACTGCCCGGTTGCGCGCCCTCGCCTTCGATGCGCTGGCGGACCTCTTGTGTCTGCAAGGCCGCACGCACAGCGTCTGCCAATCGTTGCGTGGTGCTGGCGGGCAAGCGCGCCGGTCCGAACAGGCCAAACCAGGCGCTGGACTCGTAGCCCGGCAGGGTTTCGGCGAGAGAAGGCACCTCGGCAAAGGCAGGCAGGCGCTTGCGCGTGGTGACCGCCAAGGCCTTGAGCTTGCCGGAGCGCACATGCGCTTGCACATTGCCCACCGCCGCGAACATGAGTTCGACCTGGCCAGCCAACACATCCTGCAAGGCTGGGGCGGTGCCACGGTATGGAATGTTGGTGATCTGCACGCCGGCCTGCATCTTGAAAGCATCGCCTGCCAGTTGCAGCGACGAGCCCATGGCGCCCACCGCGAAATTCAGGCGACCGGGCTGGCGTTTGGCCAACGCGATCAACTCCGCGACGTTGGCAACCGGCAACCCGGGGTGGGCCACCAGCATCGATGGCGAAGTTGCCACCATGGACAAAGGGGTGAAATCGCGCAGCGGATCGAATGGCAAGCTTGGGTACAGCGATGCATTGATGGCATGGCTGGTGAAGCTCATCAGCAGCGTTTGTCCATCGGGCGCAGCGCGGGCCACAGCCTCTGCGGCCAGATTGCCCCCAGCACCGGGCTTGTTTTCCACAATCACGGTACGCCCCAGCGATTGGCTCAACGAGGGCGCCAGAATCCGGGCCATCGCATCGGTGGTGCCGCCAGCCGGCGCACCCACCAGAATACGCACGGGCGCCTGGCTTTGCGGCCAACTTGCAGCGCCCGCCATGCTGAGCACAGCGCCTGCCCCTTGCAAAACAATGCGTCGCTTGAGCATGTCCTTCACATTCCCAGGTAGGCCTGGCGCAAAGCATCGCTGGCCAGCAAGTCTGCCGGTGCGCCCTCGAAGCGAATGGTCCCGTTCTCAAGCACATAAGCGCGATCGGCAATGTCCAGCGACTGGCCTACGTTTTGTTCCACCAACAGCACCGCCAGGCCGCGATGGCGCAGCTGGCCAATCAGGCTGAACATTTCCTCGACCAGCAAAGGGGACAAGCCCAAAGAGGGTTCATCCAGGATCAACAGGATCGGCTCGGCCATCAGGCCACGGCCAATCGCCAGCATTTGTTGCTCGCCACCGCTCAGCGTTCCCGCCAACTGCGACATTCTCTCTTTGAGCTTGGGGAAAATATCAAAGACTTGCGCCAGGTTTTCCTGCCTGCGGGCTTTGGCACGGGCATAGGCCCCCAACAGCAAATTGTCCAGAATGCTCATGTTGGGGAAAATCTTGCGCCCCTCTGGCACCTGAATGAGGCCGGCTTCCACCACCTTGCGGTAATGCGCCGAGGTGAGGGTTTGGCCATGGAAGACGATCTGCCCCGACTGCACAGGCAACAAGCCACACAAGACGGTGTTCAGGGTGGTTTTGCCCGCGCCATTGCTGCCCAGCAAAGCCACGGTCTCGCCGCTGCGAACATGCAAGGACACACCGCGCAAAACTTCAACGGCGCCATAGCCGGCACGCACATTGGTGACTTCCAACAACTTGTCATGCCCACTCATGGCTTGTCTCCGTGCTGGGCGCGCAAGCGCGCGGCCGTGCCATGGCCAAGGTAGGCTTCGATGACCTGGGCGTTTTGGGTGACTTGCGAAGGCGAGCCTTCGGCAATCAATTTGCCTTGCGCCAGCACCCAGACATGCTCGGCCAAATTCATCACGGCTTGCATGACGTGCTCGATCATCAAGACCGTCACGCCTTGCGCAACCAGGTTGCGGACCACAGGAATCATTTCTGCAATTTCTTGAGGGTTCAAGCCGGCCAGCACTTCGTCCAGCAGCAACAACTTGGGGCGAGCCGCCAACGCCCGGGCCATCTCCAGACGCTTGCGTCCGGCCACTGTCAAATCGCTGGCCAGCTTGTCCAGTTGTGGGGCCAGGCCGACTTGCAAAGCCACCTCTTCTGCGCGCGCCAAAGCCAGTGCGCGCTGTGGCAAATGCAAATGTGCACCGACCGCGATGTTCTCCCGGACAGTTTGGGCGGCAAAGGGCTGGACAATCTGGAAGGTGCGCGTCAGACCCAGGACCGCATTCAAATGCGGCGCTTGCCCGGTGATGTCCTGACCGGCAAATGACACCTTCCCCTGGTCGGGCCGCAAAAAGCCAGACATCAAGGCAAACAAGGTGGTTTTGCCCGCACCGTTGGGGCCGATCAGCGCCGTGAGGCTGCCTTGGGTCACCGCCAGGCTCACGTCCTGCACCGCACGCAGGCCGCCAAAAGATTTGGAAACGCCCTGCACTTGCAACAAAGCCGTCATGAGCGTCCTCCTGTCCATCGTTGCCAGGCAGCACGCACCGAAACTTCGGAGCCGGCAAAGCCGCGCGGCAAGAACATCACGATCATGACCAGCACAGCGCCGTAAATCACCATGTTGATGCCCGGCAACTGGCCAAACAAGTTGCGCGTCAGGTCGGCCAACACATGCAAGGCCAGTGCGCCCACGACAGGACCCCAAAGCGTGCCCATGCCACCGACAATGGCGCCCACCAAGGCCTCGACCGAAGTGTGCGGGCCATAAGCGATACCGGGGTCAATGTACTGAAACACCTGCACATAAAAAGCGCCACCGGCCCCCATCAAGCCCCCTGACAGCACCGTGGCGAGCAGTTTGACCTGAAAGGGGTTCACGCCAATGGCACGCGCTGCGTCTTCGTTGTCGCGAACCGCTTGCAGGTAAGCGCCAAAGCGCGAATGCCGCAGCCAGACGGTGACACACAGCGCCAACGCCACCAAGCCCAGCATCAGCCAGACGAAGCCGGCGCGCGTGCCGAACTGCATGGCCGCCGCAGACGATTGCAGCGGCAACATCAGGCCCACCCCCGCGCCCGTGAAGGGCACCGACAAAGCGACGATGCGAAACACCTCGGCAAACGCCAGCGTCACCAAAGCAAAGTAGGAACCCTTCAGGCCGTAGCGAAACGACAGCGCGCCAACCCAGGCGCCGACCATGGCACTGGCCGCCATGGCCAAAGGCAAAGCCAGCCACGCGTTGACATTGAACTGCAATTGCAAGATTGCTTGGGCGTAAGCGCCGGTTCCGAAAAACAGGGCATGGCCGAACGAAAACTGGCCGCCAAAGCCGCCCAGGATATTCCAGGCCTGCGCCAGCAAGCAGGCGTAGAGCGCGGTCATCACAAAATTCAGGACCACCCCGGAGCTTGTCAGCACGGGCACCAGGGCCACCACCAGCACAAACAAAACAACATTGCGCAAATCTTTCATGTGCGTGCCCCGAAGAAGCCTTGTGGGCGCAAAAGCAGCACCGCAATGAAGATCACAAAAATGCCCACCTGTCCCAAAGACTCGCCCAAGTACAAGCCCCCCAGCGACTCCACCACCCCAATCAACAGTCCCCCCAGCAGTGCGCCGGCAAAACTGCCCATGCCCCCCAGGACCACAATCGTGAAAGCCACCAGCACAAAGCCATTGCCAACTTGCGGGTTCACGTAATAGGCCGGCAACAGGAAACAGGCCGCAGCCCCCAAACAGGCCAGCCCAATGCCAAAGCACATGGCGTACACATGCTCCACATCGATACCCATCAGGCGTGCGCCATGTTTCTCTTTGGCAACGGCGCGAATGGCGCGCCCCAGGTCGGTCCCGCGCACCATCCACAACAGCAGTGCCGACACCACCAGGGCGCCGACAAAGGCGACCAACTTTGGCAAGGAAATCATGGCGGATCCGATGGACCAGGTGGTCAGGGTGTAGGCCGTGTCAATGGTGCGTGTGTCAGACTTGAAAAACAGCAGCGCCAGGTTTTCCATGACGATGGACAAACCCAGGGTGACCAGCAAAATGTTTTCATCCTTGCCATGGCTGGCACGGTTGATCACCACGCGCTGCATGGCATAGCCCAACACAAACATCAGCGGCACGACCACGGGCAAGGCCAGATAAGGATCCAGGCCCAAGCGCTCTTTCAAGAAGTAAACGCCATAAAGGGCCACCATCAATGACGCGCCATGCGCGAAATTGATGATGTGCAACACGCCATAAATCAGCGTCAAGCCCAGCGCTATCAGGGCATAGACCGCACCGGTGGTGACTCCATTGAGGACCGAGGCCCACAAAATGCTGGGATCAAACATGACCGGTGCGCCTCAGAAGATCAGCCGTTCAAGGGAAAGACCGGCTCGACTTCGCGGTAATCACGGGGAATGATCACCTTGATATCGCCCTTGACCACTTGGGTCATCAAGGGCTGTGCGCCCATGTTCTGGCCGTTCACAAATTGCGTCGGCCCATAAGGCATGATGTGGTCGGAGAAGGTGCTCTTGGACAAGGCATCGATGATGGCGGCGCGGTCGCTCGATTTCGCGCGTTCGATGCTGTCCGCCAACAAGCGCATGGCGGTGTAGGTCATGAACACTTCGTAGCTGAAGAACTGCCCTTGCGCCTCGACGCGCTTTTTCAACTCGGCAGAGCGCTTGTCTTTGGGGTTGAACCAATGGTTGCAGTCAATGATGCCGTTGGCCGCATCCGGAAACTCTTTGACGAATTTGTAGCTGGAGGCAGCGCCGCCGAGCACCGAATAAATCGCCTTGGGAGTCACTTTCTGCTGCTGCATGGTGCGTACCAGCAGGGCGTACTCGTTGTAATAGTTGGCAGGGATCACGATGTCCGGGTTCACTTGCTTGATGCGCAGCACGATGTTGTTGAAGTCGCGCGTGGGGTTGGCATGCTTGATCACTTCCTTGACCTCGTAGCCATAGCCCGGCAATTCGCGCGACAACAGGTTGGCGGTGCCCGTGCCAAACAGGGATTCTTCGTGAATGATCATGACGCTGCGCGCCGGACGTCCTGCTGCCGTGTTCAGCACGTGCAGGTTGGCCACCGCGATTTCTGCGCACTTTTTGTAGCCGGGGCCGAAGCGGAAGGTGTTCTTCAAGCCCCGCTCCACAATTTGGTCGGCCACACCGACGTCAACCACATGGGGCAGGTTGTATTTGGCGGCCGCCTGGGTGGTGGCCAAACAAATGGCGGATGCAAAGGCGCCCACCACGGCGCTGACGCCGGCTTCGTTCATTTTTTCGATTTCGGCCGTGCCCGCTTGCGGGTTGGATTGGGCATCGCCGAGCAAGGCTTCAAGTTTCGCGCCGCCCAAAGACTTGATGCCACCCGCCTTGTTGATGTCTTCAATCGCCATCAAAGCGCCCATGCGGCACTGCTGCCCCGAATAGGCCAAAGCGCCTGTGACCGGGTGCAGCACACCCACTTTCACGGTTTTGGCTTGGGCGCCAGCCACCAGCGGGAAGGCCAGTGAGGTAGCGGCGGCGGCTGAATGCGCCATGAAGGTGCGACGGTTGCTCATGGGGATCTCCTTTGAAATGATCAATGAAAGCGGGCTGACAACTCTTTGCTGATCCACACCTTGGCATCGATGCTGCCAACGCGTGATAACTGCATCTGATATTCGTAACGGTCGGGGCGGTACAGGCCGTGCAGCCATTGAATGGGCTGATCGTCCTCGTCAAAAATCAGTCGGCGCACGTCCAGCAGCGCAGAACCAATGGCCACTTCCAGTTGTTGCGCCAGATTGGCATCGGCCAGACGCGCTGAAATACTTTGCGCCGCGCGCCCGACCTTGACGCCCGACTCTTCCAGCAGCAACAAAATCGGCTTTTTGGCCAGTTCTTTGCGGCCAAAGTCTTTGGCAATGCTGAGCGGCACCCAGGTGGTGATGTGAGACAGCGGGCCTTCGCGGGTGCTGCGAACACGGACGGCTTTCTGAACCCGCTCGCCCTCGCTCAAGCGCAGGGCTTGCGCCACCTCGACAGAGGCCTGGATGTTGTCAACACTGAGAACCTTGACCGACGTGCGAAGGCCCATGCTGACCAAGTTCTCGAGCAAACCGGTCAGTTGCGCCCGCTGACCTTCGGCGGCTTGGGCTTTGGCAAGGGGCGAAGCGCTGGCCCGCAAGGGCCGCGTGCCGCGCCCCGGCTCTCGGGCAATCAGGCCATCGCCCGCCAGCTGTGAAAGGGCACGGCGGATGGTCACGCGCGCCACGCCAAACTGTTTCATGAGTGCCATTTCACCGGGCAGGCCCTGGTTGAAACGCCCTTCTTGCAATTGCTCGCGCAACACCAGGTAAACCTGGTGGTATTTGGGCAAGGGCATTTCACGGCTCATGGGCATGCATCCTCCATCGGTTCTATTGTTCTGTCAATAGAACATTTAGTGACCGACTGTTTTTCAAGGACAATTCATCGCCATACGACTCATGAGTGCCCTCAAACCCCTCCTCACTGCCCTGGTCTTACCCCCTGCCGGGCCGCTGTTGTTGTTGGCTACCGGCCTTTGGCTTGGGCGGCGCGCAGAGCATCGTCGCCTGGCCAGCGGGCTGAGCTGCTCGGCCTTGGCCTTGTTGTGGCTGCTCAGTTGCCAGTCTGTGGCGGTCGGCTTGTCCCAATTTCTTTTGCCAAGCTTCTCCCCGCCCAGTCTTGCGCAAGTGACTGAGACCCAGGCCATCGTGGTGCTTGGCGGAGGCATTCGCCCAGGCGACAAGCGACGCCAAATTCCCGACGAACTGACGCTCGAAGCGCAAGAGCGTGTGGCCATTGGTGCCCGCTGGGCCAAGGCCAGTCAGCGCCCCTTGGCGTTTTCGGGCGGCCAGGGTTGGGGGCAGCAAGGTCAAAGCCCCAGTGAGGCAGACGTGGCCAGCCAAGCCCTTTGGCAGGACCATGGCCTGAAATTTCAATGGCTGGAGGCAGATTCGCGCGACACCCGCGAAAACGCCCAGATGACAGCCCGATTGTTGCTGCCCCAGGATGTCCGGCACATCGCGCTGGTCACGCAATCCTGGCATTTGCCACGCAGCGTTCGCAATTTCGAAGAAGCGGGCTTCAAGGTCCTGCCTGTGCCTGTGGGCATTCCCAGAGGCACCGGTGCTGTGTGGCTGGATGCCCTGCCCTCTGGCCAGGGACTGAGCCTGAGCCGCCAGGTTCTGCGTGAATGGCTGGGACTGCGCCTGACCTGAACCTTTGACGGCCATGAGTCCTTTCAGTTACATTAATAACCAATCAGTCATTAATTTATGTCCGCGCTTTCCCCTCCCTCGACCCAGGACTCGCACAACAAGCGCGAACGCCGCAAGGAAGCGCGCCCTGGCGAGTTGCTGCAAGCGGCACTGGAGTTGTTTGTCGAAAAGGGCTATGCCGCGACCCGCGCCGAAGAGGTTGCCACCCGGGCCGGCGTCTCCAAAGGCACGCTTTTTTTGTACTTCTCTTCCAAGGAAGACCTGTTCAAGGCCGTGATCCAGTCCAACCTGTCCCGCCACCTGATGGCCTGGAACCAGGAGTTTGAAGGGTTTGAGGGCTCGAGCGCCGACATGCTGGCGTACGGCCTGACCTCTTGGTGGACGCAGATCGGCAGCACCCTGGCGGGCGGCATCACCAAACTGGTGATGAGCGAGGCCCGTAATTTTCCTGAGATCGCGGCCTTTTACGAGCGCGAAGTGGTCAAACCTGGTCAGCATTTGATTGAGCGCATTCTGCAACGCGGCATCGACCAGGGAGAGTTTCGCCCCCTCGACGTGCACCATGCGTGCATGAGCCTGGTCTGCGCCATGATGTACCTGATGATGTGGAAACACTCGCTCGGCCCCTGCTCGGCCGCCAACCCCTCGTTTGATCCTGAAACCTTTTTGCTGACCCACTTGAACACCTTGCTCAATGGCATCCGGCAAACCTCCCCCAGCGGGACATTGTGATGAAAAAAATTGTTCGCATTCTTCTTTTGGCTGGCGTCATTGGCGCCCTGGTGGTGGTCGGCATGCGTGTGGTGGCGTCACGCAAAGCCCAGCAGGCCGCTGCGCAGAGCGCACCCACCCACAATGAGGTGTTGGAGTTTGCCGCATCCGACAGCCTGGAGGTCCAGCCCAAGGCCCTTCAGCTGGGCTTGCCCATCTCGGGCAGCTTGCGGGCCGTGCGCACCGCCTTCATCAAGGCGCGCGTGGCCGGCGAATTGATGGACCTGCAAGTGCGTGAGGGTGACGCCGTGACCGCAGGCCAATTGATCGCCCGCATTGATCCCACCGAATACCAGCGTCGCCTGCGCCAAGCCCAAGAACAGGCTGAGGCCGCCAAAGCACAGATCGACATCGCCCAGCGGCAGTTTGACAACAACCGTGCCTTGGTTGATCAAGGCTTCATTTCAAAGACCGCCCTCGACACTTCTTTGGCCACATTGCAATCCGCACAAGCCACCTACCGCGCGGCTGTTGCCGGCGCCGATGTCGCGCGCAAGGCGCTCGAGGACTCCCAAATGCTGGCCCCCTTCTCTGGCTGGGTGGCGGCCCGCACGGCACAAAATGGCGAGCGCCTGGCGATAGACACGCGCATTCTCGAGTTGGTCGATCTCAGCCAACTGGAAATCGAGGCCACGCTCAGTGCGGCAAATTCCGTCAGCGTGCGCACGGGCCAGACCGCGCTCTTGACCGTTGAGGGACAAGGGCGTGCTGTGACTGCGCGCGTGCAGCGCATCAACCCCAGCACGCAGTCTGGCAGCCGCAGTGTGCTGGTGTACTTGCAAGTCAGCGATGTCACAGGCCTGCGACAAGGCCTGTTTGCCGAGGGTGTCCTGGGGACCGAACGCCGCACTGTGCTGGCCGTGCCGGTCAACACCGTTCGCACCGATCAGCCCAGACCTTATGTCCAAGTCATTGAAGACAACAAGGTGCGCCACGTCCCGGTCCAACTCGGTGAGCGGGGTGCCATCAGTGATGACCCGCAATCTGAAAGTTGGGTCGAAGTGCAAGGCCTGCAGGCTGGCAGCCGCGTCTTGGGCGCCCATGTGGGCCGCTTGCGCGAAGGCACCACCGTCAAATTCACCGCGCCCCCAAAAGCCGCGGGAGGCTGAGCCATGTGGTTCACCAAAGTCAGCCTGAAAAACCCGGTTTTCGCCACCATGGTCATGCTGGCCTTTGTGGTGCTGGGCCTGTTTGCCTACCAGCGGCTGAAGATCGATCAATTCCCCAACATCGACTTCCCGGTGGTGGTTGTCACCACCGAATATCCCGGGGCCTCGCCAGAAATTGTCGAGTCAGAGGTCAGTAAAAAAATCGAAGAAGGGGTCAATTCCATTGCGGGCATCAATGCCCTCACCTCGCGCAGCTACGAGGGCATGTCGGTGGTGGTCGTTGAGTTTCAGTTGCACATCAATGGCCGCAAAGGTGCCGACGATGTGCGTGAAAAAGTGGCCAGCATCCGGCCCACTTTGCGCAGCGAAGTCAAAGAGCCGAAAGTTCTGCGATTTGATCCTTCCAGCCGCGCCATCTGGTCGCTGGCGGTCTTGCCCGATGCCAAAACAGCTGGCCAGACGCCCCCCCTCACGGGAGTGGCCTTGACCAATTGGGCCGATCAGGTCTTGAAAAAACGGCTTGAAAATGTGCGCGGCGTGGGCGCCGTCACACTGGTGGGCGGTACCAAACGAGAAATCAATTTGTACTTGAACCCGCGCGCCATGGAGGCCTTGGGCGTCAGCGCCGACCAAGTCATCAATGCGGTCCGGGCTGAAAACCAAGACGTGCCCGTGGGGGCGGTGCGCTCCGCCACGCAAGACCGTGTGATTCAAGTCCAGGCCCGCATGGTTCGCCCTGAAGATTTCGGCCAAATCATTGTGGCGCGCAAAGGCGCCACCTCGATTCGGCTGTCGCAGGTCGCCACCGTCAACGACGGGGCGCAAGAACTGGAAAACATGGCGCTTTACAACGGTGAGCGCACATTGCTGATGTCCGTCCAAAAATCACAGGATGAAAACACCCTGGACGTGATTGATGGCCTGAACAAAACCCTCAAAGAGGTCGAGAAGCAGTTGCCCCCAGGCATTCAGCTTGCCCCGATTTACGATGGTTCGCGCATGATTCGGGTCTCCGTCAACAACGTGCGCCAAACCCTGATCGAAGGTGCGCTGTTGACCGTGCTGATTGTTTTCCTTTTCCTGAATTCCTGGCGCTCGACCGTCATCACTGGCCTGACCTTGCCGATCTCTATCATCGGCACCTTTTTGTTCATGCACATGCTCGGCTTCACCATCAACATGGTGACCCTCATGGCCTTGTCGTTGTGCGTGGGCTTGCTGATTGACGATGCCATCGTGGTCCGCGAAAACATAGTCCGGCATGTGCAAATGGGCAAAAGCGCTTTCGATGCCGCCATGCAGGGCACGCAAGAAATTGGGCTGGCAGTGCTGGCCACCACCCTCTCCATCGTGGCAGTGTTTCTGCCCATCGGCTTCATGGAAGGCATCATCGGCAAGTTTTTCCATGAGTTTGGCCTGA
This sequence comes from Limnohabitans sp., assembly GCA_018882835.1. Taxonomy (GTDB): domain Bacteria; phylum Pseudomonadota; class Gammaproteobacteria; order Burkholderiales; family Burkholderiaceae_C; genus Limnohabitans. Next base: position 14,384 of record VERE01000026.1, on the reverse strand, counting down.
CGATCGTTGCAGCGGTGCTGATTTCGATGTTCGTCAGCTTCACGCTGGACCCCATGCTGTCCAGCATCTGGCATGACCCCAGCATCCACCGACACGATGCCTCAACCCACGCGCCCTCGCTCTACGACCGCACGCTGGGTCGCCTCACCGGCTGGTTCGAGCGCGCCACCGAGACCCTGGGCCAGGTGTACGAGCGCTGGCTGCAATGGGCCCTGGGCCACAAGCTGGCCACAGTTGGTTTGGCCATTGCCGTGTTTGTGACCAGCGTGGCCTTGGTGCCTATGCTGGGCACCGAGTTTGTGCCCAAGGCAGACTACTCGGAAACCACTGTCAATTTTTATACGCCCGTCGGCTCCTCTTTGGAGGTGACCGAAGCCAAAGCCCGGCAGGTCGACGCGATCTTGCGCGAGTTTCCCGAGATTCGCTACACCTTGGCCACATTGAACACCGGCGCGGCCAACGGCAAGATTTACGCAAGCCTTTATGTGCGCTTGCTGGACCGAAAATTGCGCCAACGCAATGTGGATGAGGTTGCGGCAGCGGTACGCGAGCGGTTGCGCCAGGTGCCAGGTATCACCGTCACCCACGTCGGCCAATTGGACACCGTGGGGGGCAACAAGCAGATTGAATTCTCACTGCAAGGCACCGACTTGCGCGAGCTGGAAAGGCTCAGCCAGACCGTCATGGCCCGCGTTCGGGCCATCGCCGGCGTTGTGGACCTGGACTCCAGCGTCAAACCTGACAAACCCACGGTCGAAGTGGTGGTGAACCGCTCTGCGGCGGCCGAGATGGGCCTGGGTGTGGCCACGGTGGGCCCTCAGCTGCGAAATCTGGTGGCCGGTCAAACGGTGGGCAACTGGCGCGCCAGTGACGACCAAACCTACGATGTGAATGTGCGCCTGGCCCCCTCGGCCCGCAACACGCCCGAGGACCTGGCCCGCCTGCCCTTTGCATTGCCTGTGTCTGCGGATGGCAGTTCCCGCAGCGTACGCCTGGACCAAATTGCGACGGTTCGCGAAAGCACAGGCCCCAACCAAATCAACCGGCGCGACCTGCTGCGAGAAGTCAGCATCAATGCCAACGCCTACAACCGCTCCACCGGAGAAATTTCCGCGGACATTCGCAAAGTCATGAGCGAGATTGCTTTGCCGCCAGGCTATTACTACCAATTCAGCGGCTCGACCAAGAACATGCAGGAATCGTTCGGCTATGCGCTGTCGGCCCTGGCATTGGCGGTGATCTTCATCTACATGATTTTGGCCAGCCAGTTCAAAAGTTTCTTGCAACCGCTGGCCCTGATGACGTCCCTGCCGCTGACCCTGATCGGCGTGGTGCTGGCCCTGATGGCCTTTCGCTCCACCCTGTCCATGTTCTCCATCATCGGCATCGTGATGTTGATGGGGCTGGTCACCAAAAATGCCATTTTGCTGGTGGATTTCGCCATCCGTGCCCAGGAGGGGTTGACGCAAGCCGATGGCAGCACCAGCCCTGGCTTGCCGCGCAACGAGGCCTTGTTGCTGGCGGCCCGGGTGCGGCTGCGCCCCATCCTGATGACCACCCTGGCCATGATTTTCGGCATGATCCCGTTGGCTTTTGCCCTCAGTGAGGGCTCGGAACAACGCGCGCCCATGGGCCAGGCCGTGATCGGTGGGGTCATCACGTCCTCCTTGCTCACTCTGGTGGTGGTCCCGGTTGTTTACTGTTACCTCGATGATTTTTCACAGTGGCTCAAGCGCCTCTGGCACCGAAAAGACCGGTCAGGCTCTGCAAGCAATGCCCCTTAAAATCAGCCCCAACGAACACAGATCTCCTGGAGCCTCCAAATGAACCTCGAAAAAGCACGCTTCAACATGGTGGAACAGCAAATCCGCACTTGGATGGTGCTGGAGCCCGCCGCGCTCGCTGTCCTCTCGACCGTCGAGCGTGAAAAATTCACACCCGTCGCCTACCAGGCGCTGGCTTATGCGGACACCGAAATTCCGTTGGCCCTGGGCCAAACCATGTTACCTCCCCGAATTGATGCCCGCCTGATGCACGACCTGCACTTGCAAGGCCATGAATCCGTTCTGGAAATCGGCACTGGCAGCGGTTACCTGACCGCCTTGTTGGCCCACCGCGCACACCAAGTGATCAGCTTGGAGGTGCACCCTGAATTGGCGCAAACCGCACAAGCCAACCTGCGCGCTGCGGGCATTCGCAACGCCGAGGTGCGCGTGGGCAACGGCGCCTCGGTGCAGGTGGCAGAGGCACCGTTTGATGCCATCGTGTTGGGCGGATCGGTGGCGGAGGTCCCGCAAAGCCTGCTGGGTCAGCTGAAAGTGGGCGGCAAACTCATCGCCATCGTGGGCGATGACCCCATCATGCAGGCCACCTTGTTCACCCGCGTGGCCGACCAGCAATGGCAAAGCCGGTCCTTGTGGGACACTGCCGTGCCGGCGCTGGAAAGCTTCAGCAAAACCTCGCATTTCAAGTTTTAAACGCCATGATTGACCAGGTCCAGCCGTCCCAGCTCCAGGATTGGGTGCAAGCCAAGCAAGCCCAGGGCCCAACCGTGGTTCTGGATGTTCGTGAGGCTTGGGAATTGCAAACCGCCAGTGTGCGTGCTGAAAACTTTGCATTTCTTCACATTCCCATGAGCCTGGTGCCTGCAAGGCTGTCCGAGCTGAACCCCGAACAACCCATCGCCTGCCTTTGCCATCACGGTGGCCGCAGCATGCAGGTGGCGGCTTTTCTGGCGCAACAGGGCTTCACCCATGTCGCCAATGTGGCGGGGGGCATTCATGCATGGTCTGCACAAATAGACCCATCTGTCCCACAATATTGAAAGTGGCCGAACCGGCGCACCTGACAAGATTCGTTCCCCGAAAGGTTTTCATGAAAGTGCTTCGCAAACTACCTCTGAGTGCTGCCCTGGCCTTGGCGCTCGCGGTACCGGCACAGGCCCAAAGCCTGGTTGAACTTTTCGAGTCGGCCCGCTCTTATGATGCGGCTTATCAGGCAGCCAAAGCGCAATACGAAGCCAGCAAAGCCAAGGCAGATCAGGCGCTGGCCTTGTTGCTGCCCACTTCGAATTTGGTGCTGAGTGCCAACCGTGCGGGCATTGACTACACTTCCGGTACTTTGGGTATACCAAGCTACTCCCGATGGTTTACCACTCAATCTGCTGCTTTGACTGCCAGTCAACCCCTCTTCAGGCCTGGCAATCTGGTGGGCTACAACCAAAGCAAAAAACAACTCAGCCAAGCGCTTGCCCAGTTGGTTTCCGCAGAGCAAGAGTTAGTGGTGAGAATCAGCCAAGCGTACTTTGATGTTCTGGCAAGCCAAGACAGCCTGGATTTTGTACGCGCCCAAAAAACTGCGGTGTCCGAACAACTCGCCTCAGCCAAGCGAAACTTTGAGGTGGGTACTGCCACCATCACGGACACGCGAGAGGCACAGGCCCGTTTTGACTTGGTCATTGCACAAGAGATTGCGGCCGAGAATGACCTGCGCGTCAAACGCTTGGCCCTCGATCAATGGGTGGGGATCAAAAACGCCACGCCCAAACCCCTGGTCAAAGCCACAGAGCTCAAGCCCGTTTTGCCCGCAGACCCAGACCAATGGGTACGTGACTCTGAAAGCACGCACCCCGGCATCTTGAATGCCCAACTGGCATTGGACATTGCCAAGTTGGAAATAGAAAGAGCGCGCGCAGGACACAAACCCACGGTGGACTTGCAGGCCAGCTACACGGGCACACGCAACGTTAACGGAACGGCCGCCTCTGGAAGCGCCTCGCCTGACTCTCACGTTGTTGCGCCTTCTGTGAGCGTGGTCATGACCATTCCCGTCTTCGCTGGCTTTGCAACCGAAAACCGCTACAAAGAAACCGTCTCCTTGGAAGACAAAGCCAAGAACGACCTCGAAGCCGCACGTCGCAATGTGGCACAAGCCACACGCGCCGCCTACTTCGGCGTTGTTTCTGGCATCGGTCAGGTCAAGGCCCTGGAAGCAGCGGAAGAATCCAGCCAAGTGGCGCTGGATGCCAACAAATTGGGCTACACCGTGGGCGTGCGTATCAACATCGATGTGCTGAACTCTCAGAGCCAATTGTTTCAAACCAAGCGTGACCTGGCCAAGGCGCGCTATGACGTGTTGGTGGGTGGTCTGAAATTGCGCCAGGCCAATGGCTCGCTGAAAATCGAGGACCTGCAGTCCGTCAACGCCTTGCTGTCCAAGTGATCACGTTGCCTTGAGGTCCAGCCACGCACGCAGTGCCTGCACGCTGCGTTGCGCGGCACCCCGGTGACTGTTGGCAAACAACTCGGAAGCGGCGGCTCGCTGGGCCAACCCCGCAGCATCATTGACCCATTGCCAGGCCGTTGCAACCGCCTGCCCCATGTCTTCCACGCGTTGTGCGGCACCGGCCTGCAAAGCGGCCTCAGCAGCTTCCAGGAAGTTAAAGGTGTGCGGCCCCATGATGACTGGGCAGGCACACGCGGCCGCCTCGATCAGGTTCTGTCCGCCCAATTTTTCAAAGCTGCCCCCCAGCAAGGCCACATCGGCCAAACCGAAGTAATAGGGCATTTCGCCCAGCGTGTCGCCTAACCACACGGTCGGGACCGCTGGGTCGCTGGCGGGGGGCCATGATGCATCGGCCTGCTGGCTGCGCCTGACCACCTGCCAGCCTTGCAGGGCCAGCAGTTTGGCCACTTCATCAAAGCGCTGCGGATGCCGGGGCACCACCAGCCACTGCATGGAGGGCTGGGCTTTGGCATGGGCCCACACTGCCTTGGACCACAACGCTTCCTCCCCTTCTCGGGCACTGGCCAGCAACGCCACCGGGCGGTCGAGCGCAGCCCGCGCCGTGCGCCCCGCCAGCAGTTGCCCTGCTTCGGGCGTTGCATCAAATTTGATGTTGCCCATGACCGCTGACACCGAGGCCCCCAAACTGCGCAGGCGCTGAGCGTCGGGTTCGGTTTGCGCCCACACGGCAGAAAGCCCAGCGTAGGATGGCCGAGACAGCCAGGCCAGCCGGCGCGCTTGCGCCAGCGATTTTTCGCTCAGCCTGGCATTGGCCAAAATCAGCGGAACGCCTGCGCGACGACAAGCCGCCACCCAATTAGGCCAGACCTCGGTTTCCATCAACAACCCGACCCGTGGCTGAAAGTGCGCGAGGAACTTGGCCACCGCTTGCGGCGTGTCCCAGGGCTGCCAAACCTGGCAATCGCCTGGCTGCAAAAGGCGCTGGCCTTCCTCTCGGCCAGTGGCCGTGCCATGGGTCAATAGCACGGGCAGATCCGGCCATTGCGCGCGCACCGCCTTGAGAAGCACAGCGGCCGCGCGTGTTTCCCCGAGTGAGACAGCATGAACCCACAGGTAGCCCTTGCCCTGTGGTTGGGTGTAGTCTCCGAAGCGCTCTTCGATGGCATGAAGGTAGCCAGGCTCTGCGCGACCGCGCCGCGCCAACTTGCGGCGCACCCACGGCTGAAGTGCGCGGGTCAGAAGGCTGTAGAGGGTAAGGCTGAGAGTCGCCTTCAGTCGCTTGTCCATGCTCCCTCCAGACACGCCGTCCAGGCTTGCCAAACAGACTCCAGGGAAGGGGTGGGTTGGGCATACACACTGCGCTGGTGGGCGGCGCCCTGAGGGCCAGTACGCCAGGCCGTGTCAACGTTGTAGATTTGAACATGTGGCAAATTCAACGCCACGGCAATATGGCTCAGACCACTGTCCACGCCCACCGCACCGACGCATGTGGCCAGCTGCGCTGCCAGGACATCGATGGACAGTCGTGGCCACACCACGGCGCCTGGCAAAGCCTCTGCGATTGCCTGGCTGCGCGCCAGCTCGACCGCGTTGCCGTGTGGCAGTGCCACACTGTAGCCCTGCGTCGCCAAACGCCGCCCCAAGGCAACCCAGTGCTCGACAGGCCACAATTTGTCCTCTCTGGAGGTGCCGTGAATCAGCGCCACGCAGGGCTGCTTGCGGGCGCAGGCGCGCACACTGTTCAGCCCCGGGTTGAGCGATGCCGGTAGCGTGTAATAAAGCGCCTGCGCGCACACCTCGCGCGCTCGGGTCATGGCATGCACATGGGGTGCCAAGGCAATCAGCCGGTCTGCCACCCAACGCGTGGGCCGCTCGTAAGAGGAGCCGTCGGTGCGGTGTGCCATGGCCACCCGTTGGCCCCCCGGGGTCAAACGCGCCAGCCATGCGACAAATGCCGATTTGGTCAGCCCTTGCAAATCGATGACGCAGTCATAAGCCTCGGCCTGCAACGCCGTTTTGAAAGACTGCCAGGCTTGTCTGGTCTCAGCCGAAAAAACTTGCTTGCGCCAGCGACGAAGCTCGCAGGGAATGACTGTGCTGGCTGCCTCAGAGGCCTCCACCAGCGGGGCAAAAGCGCGCTCCACCACCCAGTCAATGCGCGCATCAGGGTAGGCCAGCCGCACATCCATGAGGGCTGGCAAAGTGTGAACCACATCGCCAAGCGACGACAGCTTGACGATCAGAATCTTCAATGCGCCGCCTCTTGAAAAGCTGCATCGGGCTTGACCCGGCGCAGCAAAGCCAGCATGTCAGACTGAATGCGCTCCAGCGCGGCCACATTTTGGCCCTCGAAGCGCAACACCAGCACAGGGGTGGTGTTGGACGCACGAATCAGGCCAAAGCCATCGTCCCAATCGATGCGCAAGCCATCGATCTCGGACAGCTTGGGGTTGTGGGCCTGGGCGGGCAAGCCCTCTTGCTTGGCCAACTGCAGCAAGGCTGCGGTGACGCTGTGCGGCTCGCCTTCTTTGCAAGCCACGTTCAACTCGGGGGTGGACTCGCTGGTGGGCAAGGCATGCAACACCGCATTGGCATCCGGGCTGCGGCTCAAAATTTCAAGCAAGCGGCAGCCGGCATAGGTGCCATCGTCAAAACCGTACCAGCGCTCTTTGAAAAAAATATGGCCGCTCATTTCGCCGCCCAACGGCGAGTCGAGCTCTTTCATGCGGGCCTTGATCAGGGAGTGTCCTGTCTTGAACATGACTGGCTCGCCTCCCGCCGCGCGAATGGCCGGCGCCAGTCGTTGGGAGCATTTCACGTCAAATACGATCGCACCGCCGGGCACGCGCGACAACACGTCCTGCGAAAACAACAGCATTTGCCGGTCGGGGTAGATGGTGTGGCCGTCTTGGGTCACGATGCCCAAGCGGTCGCCGTCGCCATCAAAGGCCAGCCCCAGCTCGGCTTGATGCGTCACCAGGGCTTGGGTCAGGTCGCGCAAGTTCTCCGGCTTGCTGGGATCCGGGTGGTGATTGGGAAAGTTGCCGTCGACTTCACTGAACAGTTCGATCACGTCGCAGCCCAGCGCGCGAAAGATGGCCGGGGCCGATGCGCCTGCCACGCCATTGCCAGAGTCGACCACAATTTTCAAAGGACGCTGCAGCCGCACATCGCTGACGATGCGGTCACGGTAGGCTTGTTCGATGTTGACATGGCGAACCTGTCCGCCATCGGCCAATTGCCAGGACTCGTCTTCCATGATTCGGCGCAGGCCCTGGATTTCATCGCCGTAAATGGCGCGACCGCCCAACACCATCTTGAAACCGTTGTAGTCCTTGGGGTTGTGGCTGCCTGTGATTTGAATGCCGCTGCGGCACAAGGTGTGTGCCGCAAAGTACAGCATGGGGGTGGTCACCACCCCCACGTCGATCACCTCGACGCCGGTTTCTTGCAAGCCTCTGACCAGGGCTTCGTTCAGGGACGGGCCACTCAATCGGCCATCGCGACCCACGGCCACCTGGCGCTCTCCGCAGGCTTTCGCATGGGTCCCGAATGCGCGCCCCAAGGCATGGGCGACCGCTGGATTCAGTGCCAGGGGAACCACCCCACGGATGTCATAGGCCTTGAAAATGGAAGGTGTGATCTGCATCCAAAGATTGTAGGTGAATGGCCTGTCTGACCAGAACTGCGTATCATGTCCGGACCCCTATCTGCCTGCTGGCGCGGAGAACAACATGGACCTCAAATGCAGTCACATCGACACCCCTTTGGGCACCATGTGGCTGGCCGCCTCTGCGCAAGGCCTGGCTGGCGCCTGGTTTGAAGGCCAAAAGCACCAACCAGATGTGAGCCGCTGGCCTTTGGATCCTGAAAACCCCCACCTTCAGCAGGCGAGCGCCGAGTTACAAGCGTATTTTTCGGGCCAAAGGACTTCGTTCCAGGTGCCCCTTGCCGCCGCTTGGGGCACCCCCTTTCAGCAAGCCGTCTGGAAAGCCTTGCAACGCATCCGCGCAGGCCGCACCACCAGCTATGGCCAGTTGGCGGCGCAACTGAAAAGGCCGATGGCCTCGCGCGCCGTCGGCGCAGCGGTGGGCAAAAACCCCTGGAGCGTGATCGTGCCTTGTCACCGTGTGGTGGGCGCGCAAGGCGCCTTGACGGGCTATGCCGGCGGGCTCGATCGCAAGGTCGCGCTGCTGCAACTGGAGGGTGCCCTGCTTTGAAAGCCCCTCAGCCAGCCGCCCGTTGGCTGCCCGATTTTTTGTTGCTGTCCCTGCTGTGGGGCTCTTCGTTTTTGTTTTTGCAAAAAGTCTCTTATGCCATGGGCGCCCTGCCCACCAGTTGGATGCGCGTGAGCATTGCGGCGCTTTGCCTGTTGCCCGTTGTGCTCCTTAAGCATCAAGGCGCCATACTTTGGCGCCATCGGCGAGAGCTGGTCTTGGTGGGCGTGTTCAACTCGGGTTTGCCCTTCAGTCTCTATGCTTATGCCTTGCTGTCGATCACCACCGGGCTGTCGTCGATTCTGAACACCATGGCTCCCCTGTTTGGTGCCCTGATTGCCTGGTTGGTGTTCAAAGAACAACTGACACGCTGGCGAACGCTGGGCATGGTGTTGGGTTTTTTGGGCGCCGCCTTGCTGGCCCTGGAAGCTCCGGGCGGGGTGTCCTTCAAGCCTGGGGGCTCAGGACTGGCCATTGCATGCTGCTTGCTGGGCGGCCTGAGCTATGGCATCAGCGGCAACTACACCCAGCGCTACCTGCAACATATTCCGCCTATGGTGCTGGCCACTGGCAGCCAAGTGGGGGCCAGCATCGCTTTGCTGCTGCCTGCAATCTGGCTGTGGCCTGGCCACGCGCCCGACCTGCCCACCTGGGGGGCGCTGTTGGTGTCGGCCGCACTGTGCACCGGATTCGCCTATGTGCTGTTCTTCCGCCTGATTGCGCAACTGGGCTCCAGCGGCGCGATGACCGTGACCTACGTGGCCCCGGTGTTTGCTTCGGTCATCGGGGTGGTGGTGCTGGATGAAAAGATCACCGGCTGGATGCTGGGCTGCGCGGCCGTTGTCCTGGCTGGCACAGCCTTGGCCACGGGTCTGCTGCCGCTGAAAAAGGCCTCGGTCAGCGCCCGCTGAAGGAGGGCTTGCGCTTTTCATTGAAAGCGGCACGCCCCTCTTTGGCATCCTCGGACATGGCCGTCAATGCAATCTGACTTTCCGTGTAGGCAATTGCCTGCTCAAACGACATGGCCGCGATGGCACGCATGGCATATTTGCCGCGCCGAATGGCAGTAGGCGATTTGTCCAGCAAACGTGCCAGCAGCCAATCGGTCTTGGCATCCAGTTCGGCAGCGGGCACCACATGGTTCAACAGGCCGTGGGCCAAAGCCTCCTGCGCGCTGAAGGGCTCACCGGTCAAAGCCCACTCGCGCACCACGCGCGGCGGCGCCAGTTCTTTCAGCAAGCTCAGCACCTGCATGGGAAACACGCCCACTTTCACTTCTGGCAAGCCCAGCACCACATGATCGGCTGCCACCGCCATGTCGGCCATGCACAGCAAGCCCATGCCGCCGGCCATGCACACGCCGTTCAGGCGCGCCACGATGGGCAGCGTGGCGGCTTGCGCCTCGCGCAGCAGGTCGGCGTAATCCGATGAAGGCTTGGCGGGATCGAAAACAAAGCCGACGCCAGGTTGCAAATCGGCACCAGCGCAAAACGCTTTGTCGCCAGCGCCTGTCAGTACGATGGCGCGCACACTGTCGTCCGCATGGGCCCGTCGCAGTCCTTCACGCAGGCCTTGAATGACTGCGCCATTGAGGGCGTTGCGCTTGTCGGGGCGGTTCAGTGTGAGCCAAGCCGCAGCACCCCTTTGTTCGTACAAAACTTCATCAGACATGGTCAGCTCTTTTCAAGGTCCAGTTCCACCAACACACTGCCAGCGGCCGCCTGCACACCTTCGCTCACATGCACTGCGCTTACTGTGCCGGCAGCACGTGCCACGTGCACATGCTCCATCTTCATGGCTTCCAGCGTGACCAGGGCGGCGCCCACCGCCACCCGCTGGCCCACCGAAACTTGAACCGCCACCACGCGGCCGTTGGTGCTGGCACGTACGCGGCCGTCACCACCCGCAGCGCCCTGGCGTGCGGCAGGGACACGGGTCAGATCGCTCACCCGCACCGCCTGTGCGTCCAACTGAAGCCACCAGTCGCCGGCCTCTTGCAAAACCGTGGCCGTTGTCGCCACACCATCCAGTGTGTAACGCAGGCTGCGGCCTGTGCGATGCACGCCGCGCACCTTGTGCTTGAAGTCATGCCCTTGTGAGACTGCACCCGAGACCTCGAAGCTGCCATCCAACTGGCGGGTGACCTGGACGCTAAAGGTCTGCTCTTGAACGGCCAACTGAAGTTGCATGGGCAGGCGTGGCACCAAAGGACCCGCCTGTTGCGCTTGTGGATGTGGGTCCACGCTGAGCCACGCCACCAGGGTCAGGGCACGCGCCAGCAAACCCTCCGGGCTGCTCAGCAAGGCGTCCTGGTGCGTGGCAATGAAGCCTGTGGTGGCCTGGCCTGCGACAAAGACAGGGTGCGCCAGACACTGGTCCAGAAAGGCCTGATTGGTGGTGACGCCCAAGGCCACCGTGTCTTGCAGTCCTGCCCGCAATCGCCGCAAGGCCTCTTGCCGGTGCGCCCCGTGGCTGATGAGCTTCGCAACCATCGAGTCGTAATAGGGCGGCACCTCACTGTCGGCGGACAAGGCATGCTCCACACGCAGTGCTGTTGACGAAGACCATTCGCAAAACCTGCCGCTTTGCGGCATGAAGCCCTTGGCCGGGTCTTCGGCACACAGACGCACTTCGATGGCATGGCCATTGAATTGGATCTGAGATTGTTGCAGCGGCAAGGCTTCGCCTGCTGCAACACGCAACTGCCACTCAACCAAGTCCAGGCCCGTCACAGCTTCCGTCACGGGATGCTCCACTTGCAAGCGCGTGTTCATCTCCATAAAGTAAAACTCGCCACTGGCGTCCAGCAAGAACTCGAGTGTGCCGGCGCCTTCGTAGCCCAGAGCTTGAACGGCTTGCACGGCGGTGTGGCCCATGCGCTCGCGCAAGGCCACGGATACGGCTGGCGAGGGCGACTCTTCAATGAGTTTTTGATGGCGGCGTTGCACGGAACAGTCGCGCTCTCCCAGATGGACCGCGTTGCCATGGCGGTCGGCAAACACTTGAATTTCGATGTGGCGGGGTTCCACGATGGCCCGCTCGAGCAGCACTTGCGCGCTGCCAAAGGCATTCAAGGCTTCCGATTGCGCGCTGCGCAGCGCGTCTGCAAAAGCCTGGGCTTGCTCGACCTTGCGCATGCCGCGACCGCCGCCGCCCGCCGTCGCCTTGATCATGACCGGATAGCCGATGCGCTGGGCCTCTTGCGCCAATCGTTCGCTGGACTGATCGTCGCCGTCATAGCCAGGAACGCAGGGCACGCCGGCCTTTTGCATCAAGCGTTTGGCCTCGGCTTTGTGGCCCATGGCGCGAATCGACTCAGGCGAAGGCCCGATGAACACCAACCCGGCCTCCCGACAGGCTTGCGCAAAGTCTTCGTTCTCGGCCAGGAAACCATAGCCCGGGTGAATGGCATCGGCGCCGGTCTGGCGAGCCGCCGCCAAAATCGCGGAGATATTCAGGTAAGACTGGGCAGGCAAAGGCTCGCCGATGCAGACGGCTTCATCGGCCTCCAGGGCGTGCCTGGCTTGGGCGTCGGCGGTGGAATACACCGCCACGGTGCGATAGCCCAGGGCGCGCGCCGAGCGCAAAATTCGCAAGGCAATTTCACCGCGGTTGGCGATCAGGATTTTTTGAAACGGGGTCGAAGTCATCGTGCTAGATCGTTAGAGTCGCCTCAGGCGTTGCGGGGAAAGATGCCCATGTACTTGGCCAGAATTTGCAGCATCACTTCATCGGCGCCACCGCCTATGGAGGCCAGCCTGCCATCACGGAAAGCGCGCGAGACACGCCCATCGGCAAAGCCCATACCGCCCCAGAATTGCACGCAGGTGTCGGTCACTTCGCGCATCAAGCGACCCGACTTGAGTTTGACCATGGTGGCCCATTCGGTGGCGTCCTCGCCAGCCACCACTTTGTCCACCGCTGCCCAGCACAGGGTCGACAGCATTTCAATTTCAGCCCGCAACTCAGCCAGTTTGAAATACACCCACTGGTTTTCCAGCAAGGCCTTGCCAAAGACCTGGCGCTCACGGGTGTAGTCAATGGTGATGTTCAAGATGTGGCGCATCGCTCCCACGCCATTGAAGCCCGCCCACAGGCGCTCCAATTGAAACTGCTCCATCTGATAGATGAAGCCCATCCCCTCTTCGCCCACGCGGTAACGCTGGGGCACGCGCACATCGTCAAAAAAGAGTTGCGCGGTGTCGGAGGAGTCCATGCCCATTTTGTTGATCTTGCGCGCCACCTGCACGCCTGGTGTTTTCATGGGTACCACGATCAGCGATTTGTTTTTATGGGTCGAGCCCGTGGAGGTGTTGGCCAACACGATGCACCAATCGGCCTGGGTGCCGTTGGTGGTCCACATTTTGCCGCCGTTGATGATGTAGTCGTCGCCGTCTTTGCGCGCGGTGGTTTTGATGGAGGCCACATCAGACCCGCTGCCCACTTCCGACACCCCCAGGCAGGCCACCATGTCACCGGCGATGGCTGGCGCCAAAAACTCGCGACGCAATTCATCGCTGCCATGCTCGGCGAACGCGGGCGTGGCCATGTCGGTTTGCACGCCAATGGCCATGGGCACCCCGCCACAGTGCATTTCGCCCAGGGTTTCGGCGAGCACCGCTGCGTAGGAATAGTCCAGCCCCATGCCGCCAAAAGCAGTCGGCTTGTTCAGCCCCAGCAGGTCCAACTGTCCCATGCGTTTGAAGACCTGGTGTGCGGGAAAAATGCCAGCGGCCTCCCAGTCGTCCACATGGGGGTTGATTTCATCGGCAATCCAACGCTGAATCGTGCGCTTGAGCGCCTCGTGTTCCGGGGTGAGTTTCATTTTGAACGTTCCTAAGGATCAGGGGCGGGCCACGCCAAATTGCATGGCACGCGGTTGGCGGGCCTCTGCCTCGCGGCAAATCGCCAGGGTTTGGGCCAGCACGGCACGGGTGTCACGGGGGTCGATCACGCCATCGTCCAGCAACAGCGCGCTGGTGACAAACACGCTCATCTGCCGATCGAAGCGGTCGATGATGCGGGCTTTGAGGTCGGCAATCTTGGCGCCATCGACTTCGCCACCTTTGCGCTTCATGGCGGCCTCGGTGACGATGGCCATGGTTTCAGCCGCTTGCTCGCCGCCCATCACAGCTGTTTTGGCGTTGGGCCAGGAGAAACAAAAGCGCGGATGAAAGCCGCGGCCGCACATGCCGTAGTTGCCAGCGCCATAGGAGGCGCCGCAGTAAAGCGTGATTTGCGGCACGGTGGCATTGGTCACGGCCTGGATCATCTTGGAGCCGTGCTTGATGATGCCGCCTTCTTCATAGGCCTTGCCCACCATGAACCCCGTGGTGTTGTTCAGGTAAAGGATGGGCGTGCCCGACTGACAACAGGCTTGAATGAAGTGCGTGGCCTTGGTGGCGCCCGCCGGGTCGATGGGGCCATTGTTGGTGATGATGCCCACCGGGTGACCTTCGATCTTGGCATGGCCACAGACCGTGGCGCTGCCATAGTTTTCGCCAAAGGCCAGAAAATCGGAGCCGTCCACGATGCGGGCAATGACCTCGCGCATGTCCACCGGGCGCTTGGGGTCCATGGGCATGATGCCCAGCAACTCTTCGGCGTCGTAGCGGGGTGGCCTAAAGTCGCGCACAGCCGTGCCGCCCCCCCAGTCGAGGCTGGCCACAATGTCTCGCGCAATGCGGATGCCATCGCGGTCGTCTTGCGCAAGGTAGTCGCCCAAGCCAGAGACGGTGGTGTGCATTTCGGCGCCGCCCAATTCTTCTTCGGTGGCAATTTCTCCGGTGGCGGCTTTCAACAGCGGCGGTCCCGCCAGAAAGGCGCGAGAGCGGCCACGTACCAGCACGATGTAATCGGACAAGCCCGTTTGGTAAGCGCCCCCGGCCGTTGACGAGCCATGGGTGACGGTGATCACCGGCA
>VERE01000025.1 GCA_018882835.1 Limnohabitans sp. | reverse complement strand
CGGTACGGTGCAACTGTTCGCGCAAGTAATCGAGGACGGTGGTGGTGCGGCGCACACCTTGGGCTTCAACAATTTTGCCATCGAGCACAAAACGCACAGTGTTGGTGACTTGGGTCATGGTGGGAGAAAAATTAGGGAAGCCTCGATTTTAGGGACAAGCCGCGCAGCTTGGGGAAGCTTTTCTGTCAGGAACCACGGTAAGTGGAATAACTCCAAGGACTGACGAGCAAGGGAACGTGGTAGTGCTGGTCGGTGTGGGCAATGCCGAAGTCCAGGCTCACCTGGTCCAAAAAGGCAGGCTCAGGCAGGTTGACACCCCGAGCGTGGAAATAAGCTTTCACATCAAAAACAAGGCGATAGGTGCCCTTCTTCAAGTTATGGTTGTCATACAAGGGCCCGTCACTGCGCCCATCGGCGTTGAGCGTGAAAGCCTGGACCAGGCGGGCCTCTCCCCCTTCTGTGGTGAACAGCGACACCTTCATGCCCGCTGCGGGGCAACCATTCATGGTGTCGAGAACGTGCGTGCTTAAGCCCATGGCGAAACTCCTCAAAACGTTTGGCAACCAAAAGTGTATACAATTTTCGCGAATCCGGCTATGATGATCTTTCATCAGCCTGCTTTTTGGAAAGCTGCCATGACCCTGACCTCGGACAACTCCACCACACGAGTCATTGTTGACGCCCTCACCAAAGCCATTGTCGAGCATCGTCTGCACCCCGGCACCAAACTGGCGGAGCAAAAGTTGGCCGATCACTTTGGCGTGTCGCGCACCCTGGTTCGGCAGGCCTTGTTTCAACTGGCGCAAAAAAAATTGATCCGCATGGAGCCCGCCCGAGGCGCCTTTGTGGCCACACCGTCCTCGGATGAGGCTCGTCAGGTCTTTGCCGCACGGCGCATGATCGAGTTGGAGATGACGCGCACCTTTGTGCGCGAAATCACCCCAGCTCGGCTGAAAGCCCTGAAAGAGCACGTGGCAGAAGAGCGTGCGGCGGTGGCGCGCGGTGACGTGCCGGGTCGCACGGAATTGTTGGGTGACTTCCACGTCCGCATGGCGGAACTGCTGGGCAACCACGTGCTGTCCCAACTTCTGAGTGAGCTGATTTCGCGGTGTGCGTTGATTACCCTCATGTACCAAACCTCGCGAGCCGCCGAGCACTCGGCCGATGAGCACGCCGATATTTTGAAAGCCATGGCCGCCAAAGATGAGGCCCTGGCGGTGCGCTTGATGGACGAGCACCTGCGCCACGTAGAGAGCAATCTCACCCTGGACCGCAAGGTGCCGAGCAACGACATTTCCATGGCCCTGACCTGACCTCCCCGGAGCCCCGCATGAACACCTACGACACCACCCTGCCCTACCCACGTGACCTGGTCGGCTATGGACGCAATCCCCCTCACGCGCAATGGCCAGGGCAGGCCCGCATTGCCGTGCAATTCGTGCTGAATTACGAAGAAGGCGGCGAGAACGCCGTACTGCATGGCGATGCCGGCTCCGAACAGTTTTTGTCAGAGATGTTCAATCCCGCCAGCTACCCCGATCGGCACTTGAGCATGGAAGGCATTTACGAGTACGGATCTCGCGTGGGCGTCTGGCGCATCCTGCGCGAATTCGAAAAACGCGGCTTGCCCCTGACCGTGTTTGGCATCAGCATGGCCCTGGAGCGACATCCCGAATTGACCGCGGCGTTGGTGGAACTAGGCCATGAGATCGCCTGCCATGGTTGGCGCTGGATTCACTACCAAGGCATGGACGAAGCCCAGGAGCGCGCGCACATGCACAAAGGCATCGAAATTCTTAAAAAGCTCACGGGCCACATGCCAGCGGGTTGGTACACCGGGCGCGACAGCCCCAACACCCGTCGCTTGCTGGTCGACCATGGCGGCTTTGAATACGACAGCGACTACTACGGCGATGACCTGCCCTTTTGGATGCGGGTCCAACGCAGCGATGGCCAAGTGGTACCGCACCTCGTGGTCCCCTACACCCTGGACAGCAACGACATGCGGTTTTCGCTGCCACAAGGATTTTCGCAATCCGAAGATTTTTTCACTTACCTGCGCGACAGTTTCGACACCTTGTATGCGGAGGGCGACGAGTCGCCCAAGATGCTCAGCGTGGGCATGCACTGCCGCTTGCTGGGCCGACCGGGCCGCATGGTGGCGCTGCAGCGTTTCCTGGACCACATTGCCAAGCACGACCGGGTCTGGGTTTGCCGCCGCGTTGACATCGCGCGCCACTGGAAAAAAGTCCATCCTTATGTTCAGCCCTGAAAGCATCCCATGACGATCACGCTGGAACAATTGAACGCCGCCCCTCGGGCGCAAGCCGCCCAGATGCTGCTCGGCCTGTACGAGCACTCCGACTGGATTGCCGACCAAGCCCTGAACCAACGGCCTTTTCGCTCATTGGCGCACCTCAAACACGCCATGGTACGGGTGCTGCAGGAGGCGGGCCGCGAGGCGCAACTGCAACTGATTCGCGCCCACCCGGAATTGGCGGGCAAAGCCATGGTCAGCAAGACCTTGACTGCCGAATCCACCAACGAGCAAAGCAAAGCGGGCCTGACCGATTGCACCCCCGAAGAGTTCGCGCAAATTCAGCAGCTGAATGCCGACTACAACGCGAAGTTTGGTTTTCCTTTCATTTTGGCTGTGCGAGGCCCGCGCGGCACAGGGCTGAACCGCCACGAGATCATCGCCACCTTTGCGCGCCGCTTGCACAACCACCCCGACTATGAGTTGGCAGAGGCCCTGCGCAACATCCACCGCATTGTCGAGATCCGTCTGAACGACAAATTCGGCATCACACCCGTCTTGGGTCAACAGGTCTGGGACTGGCAAGAGCGTCTGGCCCAGCACACCGACCCGGGTTATGCCGAGTTGGGCCAACTGACAGTCACCTACCTCACAGAGGCCCACCGCGCCTGCGCCCAGCGCATTGCGCACTGGATGGACGAGTGCGGCTTTGACGAAGTGCGCCACGATGCCGTGGGCAATGTGGTGGGCATCTACCACGCCGCCACCGACCCCCAACAAGCCAAGACCCTGATGACCGGCTCACACTACGACACCGTACGCAATGGCGGCAAATACGATGGCCGCCTGGGGATCTTTGTGCCCATGGCCTGTGTGCAACAACTCGCCAAGGCGGGGCGGCGCCTCCCCTTCAATCTGGAAGTGGTGGCTTTTTCAGAAGAAGAAGGCCAGCGCTACAAGGCCACATTCCTCGCCTCGGGTGCGTTGGTGGGGCAATTCAATCCGGCCTGGCTGGAGCAACAAGATGCTGATGGCATTCCCTTGCGCGACGCCATGCGCCATGCCGGTTTGTGCGTCGATGACATTCCCTCGCTTGCCCGCGACCCTGAACGCTACCTCGGCTTTGTGGAAGTTCACATCGAGCAAGGCCCGGTGCTGAACGAGCAAGACATTCCGCTGGGCGTGGTCACCTCCATCAATGGCAGCGTGCGCTTCCTCGGCGAAGTGCAGGGCATGGCCAGCCATGCAGGTACCACCCCCATGGACCGCCGCCGCGATGCCGCCTGTGCCGTCGCGGAATTGGCGCTTTTCATGGAGCGACGCGCGGCCCAAGATGGCGACTCTGTGGCCACCATCGGCCAATGGCAGGTGCCCAACGGTTCGATCAATGTGGTGCCCGGGCGTTGTCAATTCAGTCTTGACCTGCGCGCCCCCACCGATGCCCAGCGCGATGCCTTGAGCGCCGATGTACTGGCCGAATTGAAAGCCATTTGCCAGCGCCGCGGGCTGCGTTACACCCTGGAAGAAACCATGCGCGCGGCCGCCGCACCCAGCGCCCCCGCCTGGCAAGCCCGCTGGACCCAGGCCGTTCAGGCCCTGGGCGTGCCCTTGTTTGAATTGCCCAGCGGCGCCGGCCATGACGCCATGAAGCTGCACGAAATCATGCCTCAAGCCATGCTGTTCGTGCGCGGCATGAACGGCGGCATCAGCCACAACCCGCTGGAAAGCACCACCTGCGACGACATGCAACTGGCCGTCGACGCTTTCCAGCATTTGCTTGACCACCTGACCCCCTGACACACGGACCGATCACATGACCGCCTACGCCCAACTCGACGCCTGGATTGACCAACACTTTGACGAGCAAGTCCGCTTCCTGCAGGAACTCGTGCGTGTGCCCACCGACACCCCCCCGGGCAACAACGCGCCCCATGCAGAGCGCACCGCCGAGTTGTTGCGCCCCATGGGTTTCGAGGCTGAAAAGCATGCTGTGCCGGCGGCCGAAGTCAAGGCCTACGGCCTGGAAACCATCACCAACCTGATCGTGCGCCGCCGCTATGGCGAGGGCCGCACGATTGCGCTGAACGCCCATGGCGACGTGGTCCCGCCCGGCGAAGGCTGGACCCATGACCCCTACGGCGGCGAGATTGCAAATGGCCAACTCTTTGGCCGCGCCAGCGCGGTCAGCAAGTCCGATTTCTCCACCTTCACCTTTGCGGTGCGCGCGCTGGAGTCCTTGGGCCTGCCGCTCAAAGGCGGCGTGGAATTGCACTTCACTTACGACGAAGAGTTTGGCGGTGAATTAGGCCCTGGCTGGCTTTTGAAACAAGGCCTGACAAAACCCGACCTGATGATTGCGGCAGGCTTCAGCTACCAGGTGGTCACTGCCCACAACGGTTGCCTGCAAATGGAAGTGACAGTCCACGGCAAGATGGCCCATGCCGCCATTCCAGAAACCGGTGTCGATGCCTTGCAAGGCGCGGTGCAAATCTTGCAGTCGCTGTATGCGCAAAACACGCTGTACCAACAAGTCACATCCGGTGTCGACGGCATCAACCACCCCTACCTCAACGTCGGGCGCATCGAGGGTGGCACCAACACCAATGTGGTCCCCGGCAAGGTGAGCTTCAAACTGGACCGGCGCATGATTCCCGAAGAGAACCCGGTGGAGGTGGAAGCCAACATTCGCCAGGTGATTCAACATGCGGTGGAGCAGTTCAATCAGGGACGCCCGGCAGACCACCAGATTCATGTTGACATCAAACGTTTGCTGCTGGCCCATGCCATGAAGCCATTGCCGGGCAACGCGCCCTTGGTCACGGCCATCCAGAGGCATGGGCAAGAAGTCTTCGGCGAGCCTATCCCAGCGATGGGCACACCGCTTTACACCGACGTGCGCTTGTATGTCGCGCAAGGCGTGCCGGGCGTGATTTATGGCGCTGGGCCGCGCACCGTGCTGGAGTCGCATGCCAAGCGTGCCGATGAGCGCCTGGTGCTGGAAGACCTGCGCCGCGCCACCCGCGTGATCGCCCGCACCCTGCACGACCTCCTCACCTGAGCTGGATTGTCTGGCCCCTATCAGGGCCACGGCAAGCTCTCTGCGGAGACAGATCGCCGCGCTTTGTTGGCGATGAAGGACCCGGATGAGGGTAATCCAGTATACGAATTTTCCATGTTTTGTATACAGTTTGGCATGCAATCCTTCCTGTTCCCTCCCTTTTTCAGGAGACACAATGACCCTCTCCACTCATCCCGTTGACGAGCGTTTGCCCACAGGCAAGCTCACTGCGCTTGGCCTGCAACACGTGCTGGTGATGTATGCCGGCGCCGTGGCTGTGCCGCTCATCGTGGGGCGCGCGCTCAAGCTCAGCCCTGAACAAGTGGCCATGCTGATCTCGGCCGATCTCTTTGTCTGCGGCTTGGTGACCCTGATTCAATCCCTTGGTGCGACCCAGTGGTTTGGCATTAGACTCCCCGTCATGATGGGCGTGACCTTTGCGGCCGTCGGTCCCATGGTCGCCATGGCCAACAGCACCCCAGGCGCAGCGGGGGCGCAACTGATCTTCGGGGCCATCATTGGCGCGGGGGTGATCTCCATCCTGATTGCGCCCATCATGAGTCGCTTGTTGCGCTTCTTCCCACCCGTGGTCACCGGCACCATCATTGCTGTCATTGGTATCAGCCTGATGCGCATCGGCATCAACTGGATTTTTGGCAACCCCTTTGGCCCCACGGCGCCCAGCATCGTCAACCCGGAGCATGCCAAGTGGCTGTCCGAGATTGGCGCTGCGGCCTCTGCACCCGGCTCCACCCTGCCCGCTGTCCCGAAAGACCTGGCCTTGCTGCCCAAGGTTCCCAACCCCAAGTACGCCGACTTGACGGGCGTGGGCATTGCCGCCCTGGTGTTGGTCTCCATCCTCCTGATTGCCAAATATGCCAAAGGGTTTCTGGCCAACATCTCCGTGTTGTTGGGCATCGTCATTGGCGGTGTGGTAGCTACGGCCATGGGCCTGATGAATTTCGACAAAGTGGGCAAGGCGGCCTGGTTTGACGTGGTTCTGCCTTTTCAGTTTGGCGCACCCGTCTTCGACCCGATCCTGATCCTGACCATGACCCTGGTCATGATCGTGGTGATGATCGAGTCCACCGGCATGTTCCTGGCGCTGGGCGAAATGACGGGGCGTCATGTTGACCGCCCAGCGCTCACACGAGGCCTGCGCACCGATGGCTTGGGTACCCTGATTGGCGGCATCTTCAACACTTTCCCCTACACCAGCTTCTCCCAGAACGTGGGCCTGGTGGCTGTGACGGGCGTGCGAAGCCGCTTCGTCTGCGTGGCCGGAGGCGTGATCCTGATCGTCCTGGGCGTCTTGCCCAAAATGGCCGCGCTGGTCGAATCCCTGCCCACCGTGGTGCTGGGGGGCGCAGGGCTGGTCATGTTTGGCATGGTGGCAGCCACTGGCATTCGCATTCTGGGGGGCGTGGATTTTCGCAACAACCGTTTCAATGCCTTGGTGGTGGCGATTTCCATTGGCATCGGCATGATTCCGCTGATCGCGCCCAACTTCAAACAGTGGATGCCGCACAGCCTGCACCCCCTGATCGAGTCGGGAATTTTGCTGGCCTCGTTGAGTGCCGTGCTGCTGAACCTGTTCTTCAATGGTGCCAACGAAGACGAGGCTGCCACGATTGCTGCGGCCAAACAGGCTGACAGTCATTGAATTCAAAAGCATTCACACCCAAGCCCTGCGCTGCAGGGCTTTTTTCATGAAATGCACCAAAAAAGGGCCATGCCCCAATCTGGGGAAAGTCTGGGTGACAAAATCTGCCAGACAGCTCGAAGTTGAAGGAAAATGTCCTACCAGCAGAATGCCGGGCGTGTTGCTTCGCGGGCATTGATATTGCTAAGTTTTTTTGTCAGTCATTCACAGGAGTTTTTCATGACCAAACGCCCCTTTCTCCAGGCCGTCCTGGCCTCGGCACTGTCGCTGAGCTTCGGCCTGGCAAACGCCCAGACCACCCCGATCAAGTTTCAACTCGACTGGCGTTTTGAAGGCCCTGCTGCCCTGTTCGTTCACCCCGCTGCCAAGGGCTACTTCAAAGACGCCAAGCTGGATGTCACGGTTGACGCCGGTAACGGCTCCGGTGGCGCTGTGACCCGTGTGGCTTCGGGGGCTTACGACCTGGGCTTTGCCGACCTGGCCGCCCTGATGGAATTCCACGCCAACAACCCCGATGCGCCCAACAAGCCTGTGGCCATCATGATGGTGTACAACAACACGCCCGCATCGGTCATGGCCCTGAAAAAATCTGGCATCAAGACCCCGACCGACCTGAATGGCAAAAAACTGGGCGCGCCCGTTTTTGACGCTGGCCGCCGCGCCTTCCCCATTTTTGCCAAGGCCAATGGCGTTGGCAACGTGGCCTGGACGGCCATGGATCCCCCCTTGCGCGAGACCATGCTGGTGCGTGGCGACATTGACGCCATCACAGGCTTTACCTTCACCTCCTTGCTCAACATCGAGGCCCGTGGCGTGAAAGCCGAAGACGTGGTGGTGCTGCAATACCCCGACTACGGCGTGAAGCTGTATGGCAACGCCATCATTGCTTCGCCCAAAATGCTCAAAGACAATCCGGAGGCTGTGAAAGCCTTCCTGAAAGCCTTCACCAAGGGCGTCAAAGAAGTCATTGCCAAGCCCGCTGAAGCCATCGAGTCGGTGAAAGCACGTGACGGCATCATCAACACGGCACTGGAAACCCGCCGCCTGCAACTGGCGATCGACACCGTCATCAACAGCCCGGACGCTCGCGCTGAAGGCTTTGGCCAGGTCAAGGGCCCGCGCCTTGCGTTGATGGCCAGCCAAGTGTCAGATGCGTTCAACACCAAATCGCGTGTCAACCCGGATGCCATCTGGAACGGTTCTTTCCTGCCCACCGCCAAAGAACTCGACATCCTGCCGAAGAAGTAAATGACTGCACAAGCCGAAAATTTCGTCGATTTCCAAAATGTCTGGCTGGCCTACAACGAAGACTTGCTGGCGCAGAACCACTTTGCTGTAGAAGACATCAACCTGCAGGTTCGCAAGGGCGAGTTCATCGCCATCGTGGGCCCCTCGGGTTGCGGCAAATCGACTTTCATGAAACTCACCACAGGCTTGAAAAAGCCCTCCCGGGGCACCATCCATGTGGATGGCCAGCCGGTGAACGGTCCGCTCAAGATCAGCGGCATGGCGTTTCAAGCGCCCTCGCTGCTGCCTTGGCGCACCACCCTGGACAACGTGTTGCTGCCGCTTGAAATTGTCGAACCCTATCGCAGCAACTTCAAGACCAAAAAGGCCGAATACGAAGCTCGCGCCATCCAGTTGCTGAAGAATGTGGGCCTGGGCGGTTACGAGCGCAAGTTTCCCTGGCAGCTCTCGGGTGGCATGCAACAGCGTGCCAGCATTTGCCGTGCCCTGATCCACGAGCCCAAGATGCTGCTGCTGGACGAGCCCTTTGGCGCTCTCGATGCCTTCACCCGCGAAGAGCTCTGGTGCATCTTGCGGGACTTGTGGACCGAGCAAAAATTCAACGTCATCTTGGTCACCCACGATTTGCGCGAGTCGGTGTTTCTGGCAGACACGGTGTATGTCATGAGCAAGAGCCCTGGCCGCTTCGTGGTCAAGAAGTCCATCGAGCTGCCGCGACCGCGTGACCTCGAAATCACCTACACCCCCGAATTCACCGACATCGTCCACGAGCTGCGGGGCCATATTGGCGCCATGCGCCGCCCCGACGCCCCCATTGCCCAATGAAGGTGAACTGAACCATGAACGCCAAACAAATCGAACGCTGGGCACCCTGGGTGCTGCTGGTCATCACCCTGCTGGTCTGGCAAGGCTTGTGCTCGCTATTCAATGTTTCTGAATTCGTCTTTCCCAGCCCCTTGCGCATCTGGGAACAGCTGGTCGAGTTTCGCAGCACCATTGCTGGCCACGCCTGGCGCACCTTCTGGGTCACCATGGCCGGCTTTGGCATTGCCATTGTGGTGGGCGTGCTGCTGGGCTTTGTCATTGGCAGCTCACGCTTTGCCTATGCGGCTGTATACCCGCTCATGACCGGCTTCAACGCCCTGCCCAAGGCTGCCTTTGTGCCCATCCTGGTGGTGTGGTTTGGCATCGGCATTGGGCCGGCGATCCTGACCGCATTTTTGATCAGTTTCTTTCCCATCATGGTGAACATTGCCACAGGGTTGGCCACCCTCGAGCCCGAGCTCGAAGACGTGTTGCGGGTGCTGGGGGCCAAGCGCTGGGATGTGCTCATCAAAGTAGGCCTGCCGCGCTCCATGCCTTATTTCTACGGTTCGCTCAAGGTGGCCATCACCCTGGCGTTCGTGGGCACCACCGTGTCTGAAATGACCGCCGCCAACGAAGGCATTGGCTACCTGCTGATTTCAGCCGGCTCGGCCATGCAAATGGGCTTGGCTTTTGGTGGTTTGGTGGTGGTCGGTGCCATGGCCATGGTGATGTACGAGCTGTTCAGCTACATTGAAAAGCACACCACCGCCTGGGCGCATCGCGGCTCCCAAAACAGCTGAACCACCGCCACAACGGCATGTCCGGCTGGCACGCGTCTCTGGCGTTGCGTTACGCATGTGAAGCGCAGCGCAGCGTTGCGCGCTTTGTGCACGATGGCCCGCTGCGCATTTTGCAATCACTTTATCCAGAAGGCGATGCCGTCTGTCACAACGTGCTGGTTCACCCGCCCAGCGGCCTGGTGGGGGGCGACACCCTGGACATTCAGGTCGATGTGGCAGAAGGCGCACATGGCCTGGTGACCACACCGGGCGCCACCCGCTTTTATCGCTCGGAAGGCCTGACCGCCACCCAGCAAGTGCATGCGAACATCGGGCCCAACGGCCGCCTGGAATGGCTGCCCCTGGAAGGCCTGGCCTACAACGGCTGCCAGGCTTTGAACAAAGCAGTGTTTACCTTGGCATCCACGGCGCAGTTGTTGGCTTGGGACATCACGGCGCTGGGCTTGCCCACGGCGCAATTGCCTTTTCTACAGGGCCGGTTTGAGCAGCACCTGGAAATTCAAGGCCTGTGGCTGGATCGCGGTTGCATTGATGCACAAGACCAGCGACTGCTGAACAGTCCCCTGGGCTTGAACGGCCAGCGCTGCATGGCCACCTTGGTCCTGGCCAGCGGCAGCCCCTTCAGTACCGCCACCAAGGAGCGCGTGGTGCAACAAACACTGGCGCGCCTGCATGCCCATGCGCTACGCCCGAGCGCTGGCCTCACTTCGCCTCACCCGCAGGTGATGGTGCTGCGCGTGCTCTCACCCCTGGTGGAGCCCGCCATGGACTTGTTGCGCCAAACCTGGAGCGACTGGCGTCACAGTGTGTGGGGGTTGCAGGGCACAGCGCCACGCACCTGGGCGCTCTGAGTCATTCCTGCGTCAAGCGATTGCGCCGCGCCAGGCTTGGAAACCATCGCCCCCACAGCCAAGCCACACCCACCGTGCACAGACCGCCAACCAGGGCTGCAGCCACCGGACCCATCAAAGCCGCTGTCGCACCAGACTCGAACTCGCCAAGCTGATTGCTGGCACCAATGAAAATGGTGTTCACGGCGCTGACACGCCCGCGCATCTCATCCGGTGTTTCAAGCTGCACCAGGGTCTGCCGAATCACCACGCTGACCATGTCGGCCGCGCCACTCAAAGCCAGCGCCGCCATGGACAGCCAGAAGGAGGTCGACAGCGCAAACACCATGATCGCCAGGCCAAACACCGCCACCGAAGCCAACAGCTTGCGGCCAACCTTTTCTTGCAAGGGCCAGCGCGTCAATACCACCGATACGATCAGGGCCCCTGCTGCCGGCGCAGCCCGCAACAAACCCAAACCCCATGGACCCACGTTCAAAATATCCTTGGCATAGATGGGCAGCAAGGCGGTGGCCCCACCCAACAGCACCGCAAACAAATCCAGAGAGATGGCCCCTAAAAGGAGTTTGCTGCGCCAGACGAATGCCACGCCTGCCAGCGCGGTTTGCAAAGTCACAGGCTCATGGGAAGTGAGCACGGACGCGACTCTGACTCGCAGCATCAAGCCGCAGGCCAACACCATCAGGCACACACAGACGCCGTACACCAGCGGCGCGCCTGCGGCAAACAAAAAGCCACCCAGCGCAGGCCCCCCCATCACGGAAACTTGCAGGCCACCGGCACTGAAGGCCATGGCACGTGGAAACAAGCCCTCCGCCACCAACAAAGGTAACAGGGCTTGCTGTGCAGGCATTTGAAAGGCGCGGGCCGCCCCTAGCACGATGGACAAGCCCAGCAACAGATCCCGGTGAAGCCAGCCGTCCACGGCGGCCAGCCACAGCACCGCACTGGTGACTGTCTGTGCCACAAAACAGGCCAGAATGATGTGCCCACGGTTGAACCGATCGGCCACCTGCCCCGCCAACAAGGTCAGCATCAGGGCCGGCACGAACTGGTACAAGCCCACCAGCCCCAGGTCCCAGGCGCTGCCGGTAATTTCGTACATCTGCCAAGCAATGGCCACCAGCAACATTTGGTTGGCCAGATTGCCTGTCAAGCGCGACACCCAATAGCGCATGAACTGCCGCTGCGCAAACAGGTCGCGCAGGCTGGGTTCCCGATTTGCCTCGAATTGCGACATCAGTAGGTGGCGCGGCCACCCGACAAATCGAACACCGCCCCCGTGCTGAAGTTGCAAGCGTCAGAGCACAGCCAAGCCACCAGGTCGGCTACTTCACGCACGCT
Source organism: Limnohabitans sp. (assembly GCA_018882835.1). Classification (GTDB taxonomy): domain Bacteria; phylum Pseudomonadota; class Gammaproteobacteria; order Burkholderiales; family Burkholderiaceae_C; genus Limnohabitans. Next base: position 30,319 of record VERE01000025.1, on the reverse strand, counting down.
GCCCAAACGCCTCATGGGGCTTTTATCCACCATGGTTTGCACATGGGCGGCAGCCATCTGGCCCAGCATGGGCGTGTCGATCGCAGCCGGGGCAATGGCATTCACCAGCACCCCCGAAGTGGCCAACTCCTTGCCCAGCGATTTGGTCAAGGCCAGCACGCCCGCCTTGGCCGCGCTGTAGGCCGATGCGTTGGGTGTACCTTCTTTACCGGCCAGAGAGGCGATGTTCACAATGCGACCCGCGCCTTGTTGCTGCAAGCCCGGCACCACGGCACGGCACACGTTGTAAACGCCCACCAGGTTGATGGCAATCACCTTGTCCCAAACGGCAGGGTCAAATTGCGCAAGGGGCATCGTGGGGCCCGCCCAACCCGCACAGTTAACCACATGGTCAATGCGCCCCCAGCGCTTGAGGGTGTCTTCGGTGGCACGGGCTACGGCATCACGGTCGGTGACATCGACGGCACAAAAGAAGTCCGGCTCGGTGACGGGTGCCTGCAAATCCCACACCACCGCTTGCCCGCCATACGCGCGCATCAAGCGGGCCACTTCCGCGCCAATGCCTTGCGACCCGCCGGTCACCACCGTCACGGTGTTTTGAAAATCGTAGCGAACAGAAGAGCTCATGAAAAAATCCGTCTTCAGTAATGCGGAGGCAACTCATCACGGGGGTTGCGCGCGCCGCCGGTACCAGGCTCCGGCATTTGCAAGCGAAGTTGCGAAACTTCGCGCACCAGCGCGTCGATTTGTTGCTGCTGCCGGAACACCACCTGATTGAGTTGCTCAACCAGGTCTTCATTGAAGCTGGCCTTGATTTCCAATTCCGTCAGGCGTTGCTCGGTGAGGGCATCCATCGTCATCCTTTGTCTGGCACACGCAGCAAGCGCAGCAAGCCCAGCCACTGCTGCTGCCAAAAACCATGGCCATAGTCACGGCCGGCTTCCACTTGATCACGAATGCCCGTGGGATCGTAGCGCACTTCGAAGTTCGCGGTGCCAAACAGCATGTCCCACCACGGCAGCAACACGCCAAAGTTATGGCCGCCCAGGACCTGACCTGGCGATTCATGGCCCAAGCCGATGCTGTGGTGCAGGCGATGGAAACGCGGGCTGACCCACAGGCGTTCGCCCCAGCGCCCAAAATCAAGACGCACATTGGCATGCTGAAAGCTCTCACTGAGTTGCGTCACGGCCACTACCGCAACGAACTGCGCTGGCGCCATGCCAATGCACTGCGCCACCACCGCCCAGATCACCCCTTGCAGCACATCGTCCAGCAAATGATTGCGGTTGTCGGTCCACATCGTCATTTGCCGTTGGGAATGGTGCAGCGCATGCAAGGCCCACCAGGGGTTCCAATGGTGTTGGCCCCGATGTACCCAGTAATTGATGAAATCAAACAACACCAGGTAAAGCACAAAACTAACCCAGGGAATGTCGGTCACGCCCGGCCAGACGTGGTCCAGATGCCAGCCACCCCATCCCTGGGCGCGCACGGAACCAAACACCTCGTCCAGCAGCGGTTCTAGCGTGAAAAAGAACAACAAGCGGAAGAAGCCCAAACGGTGAACCAGGGTGTAGAGCATGTCGATGCGAACCGCGTGCCGGTCGCGCAGCGGCTCGGCTTGTCGCCAACGCTCCAAGGGCGCGATCAGCGCCAGCATCAGGGCAAGCTGGATCAACCCCACCAACAGCCAGCCGGTGGCGTCAAACACCAACTCCAGCACACCGCCCAAACCGATGGCAAAGGCCAGCGGCTGAAACACGGTTTCAAACAAAGCTGCTTGCAGCGAGGCAAAGCCTTCCGTCAGCCACTCCATCGTCAAGCTCCCTTGTGCTGGGCCACCCAGCCTCGAAAGTGCGGGTGGTGCTGCAGTGTTTCAAAACAAAAACCTTTGGCCTTCAACCCCTCGATCAAGGGCTCCAGCACAGCGGGAGCCCAAGGGTCCTGGCGCGACCAGATGCCCAGATGCGCCATCAAAATATCGCCCGAACGCACATCCCTCAAGGCCTGCCTCAACAATTGGCTGTTGGGAAATTTTTCGCTGGACAATTCGTCCCCCAAAAAGCCCGCCGGTGCCCAGGCCACATGGGCGTAACCACACGCTTTGGCCGCTTGCAACAGGGCGGGCGATGTCTTGCCGCCGGGAGCCCGGAACAGGGGCAAAGGAGGGGTCCCCGTGAGTGCTTTCAGGCGGTCTGCGGCGCGCTTGATTTCCGAGCAATAGCGCGTGGCATCCCATGCCTGCAAAACGCCCTTCTGGGGGCCCGCACTGGCTTGAACTTGGAAGCCCCCCTGGGGCAGGTCTCGTCGCCAGTACACATGGTCATGGGTGTGCGAGGCAAACGCATGGCCCTCGGCCGCGCGGGCGCGCCACCAGGCAGCCCAGTGCTCGCCCAAGCTGCCATCCCCCTCCTGGGTGGGCTCATGGGCCGCAAAAAAGGTGACCCGCACTTGCTGGCGCTGCAAGACCTGGGCAACCAGGGGTGCCACTCCCATGTGACCGGTGTCAAAGGTCAGGTACAGCGGTTTGGCACAGTCGGCCAGGGCATGAGTGGCCAGGAGGCTGCCGGCCAGCCAGCCGCCCAGCCAGCGCCACCGCCTTGGGGCGAAGGCCTTATTGGCGTTTGGCGTGCGCAAGGGTCCAGATGCCATGCGGTGACTTGCCCACCTTGATTTGCCGCACCAGCGAACCACTGGCGATGTCGATCACGCTGACTTTCTTGATCCAGCGGGACGACACCAACAACAGCTTGCCATCGGCAGTGACCTCCATGCAGTCAGGCCCGCCCGGTGCTTTGAACTCACCCACTACCTGCAGCGTCTGATAATCGATTTTGCTGATGGTGTTGGCCACACGGTTGCCCAAAAAAACATGGCGGCCATCGCCCAGCGCACGGAAGGCATGGGCGCCTTCGCCGGTCGGAAGGGTCTTGACCAACTGGGCAGGGTTCACCGAGATGTCAAACACCTGGACATCGCGTCCCCCCGTCAACCCGACCAGCAGGTGTTTGTCATCGGGCGTGCCAAAAACGTCGGCTGGCAAGGCGCCGGTCTTGATGCGCCACTTCAGGGTTTGGGTGGGCAAGTCCACGGCCACCAGCTCGTTGCTGTCTTGCATGGTGCTGTACACGGTGGTGCTTTTGCTGTCGATCCAGATGTGGCTTGGCGTTTTGCCCGATGGAATGCGTTTGGCCAGAGTCAGGTCCTGGCCATTCCAGCGGTAAATGTCGATGTGGTTCAAGCGGTTGGCAACCGTGACAAACCATTTCATGTCCGGCGAAAAACGCAGGTGGTAGGGGTCCAGTGTGTTGCGCACCACGCGCTGAACTTCTGCCGTGCGCGGATCAATGAAGGTGAGCGAGTCTGCGCCTGCGTTGGCCACGATGACCGATTTTTCGTCGGGCGTGAGGTACAGGTGATGCGGCTCTTTGCCTGTGGGAATCTGCTTGATGGGGGCCCAGGTTTGCGGGTCAATCACCGTGATGTTGGCATCCTGCGAGTTCAGCACAAAGATGGGGGGGGCCGATTGCGCCCCTGACCCGGTGACCCAGCAAGCCGACAGCAGTGCGACAAGGCGAAGAAAATAGTTCATCAAGGTGACAATAAAATCAAATTCACAACAGGTCCCAGTGTAACGGGCCGCCCGGCGGCCCTCACGCACAATGGCACACTCGGACTCTGTCACAAGATGGATTCACGCATGCGTTTGATGGATATCAATGGCACAGCCCTGGAGGTGCTTTCCCTGGCTGGCCCGACCGATCGGGCGCCCTTGGTGTTTTTGCATGAAGGGCTGGGCTCGGTGGCCTTGTGGCGCAGCCGCGAAGGGTTCTGGCCGGAGCAGTTGTGTCAGGCCAGCGGCCGCGCCGGCGTGGTCTACTCGCGCCGTGGCTACGGCGCCTCCGAGCCGATTGCCGATGTGCGCGGCAGCCAGCGTTTGCCGGCCGACTACATGCACCGGGAGGCTTGGGAGGTGCTGCCAGCCTTGCTCCACCACTTGGGCATCCAACACCCTGTGCTGATCGGCCACTCCGATGGCGGCACGATTGCCTTGCTGTATGCGGCGCGCCACCGGGTCGCTGGCTGTGCGGTGATGGCGCCGCATGTGAAAGTCGAGTCCGTGTCGGTTCAAGCCATTGAGGCTGCGCGCGAGGCTTATGAAAAGGGCGATCTGCGTGAGCGCCTGGCGCGCTTTCATGCCGATGTCGACTCGGCGTTCTGGCAATGGTGCGATGTCTGGCTGTCCGAGGCTTTTTCTCGGTTCGACATTCGCGACCTGTGCCGCGACATTCAAGACCCGGTGCTGGCGCTGCAGGGCGTGGAAGATGCCTACGGCACCCTGGCCCAGATCGAAGACATTCAGCCCCGTGGGCCGATCGAGCGGGTGGTGGTGCCCCATTGCGGCCACTCGCCCCACAGAGACCAGCGAGCGCAAGTCACACAGCGCCTGGTGGAATTCTTGGCCCGCTTGAACTGAGCCCTCAGCGCTTGGCGCGCAAGCCCTGCAGCTCGTCGGCAGTCAGCCAGCGCCAATGTCCCGGGGCCATGTCCTCGGGCAAGCACAAGTCGCCGATGCGGGAGCGGTGCAGCGCGGTCACCCGGTTACCCACAGCCGCCAGCATCCGTTTGACCTGGTGGTATTTGCCCTCGGTAAGGGTCAGGCGCAAATGCAAGTCGTGCACACGCTCGCAAGCCGCAGCCTTGACAGGCTGGGGATCGTCGTTCAGCACCACCCCGGCCAGCAAGCGCGCCACCATGGCATCGGTCAAGGGGTCAGCCACCGTGACCTCGTAGACCTTGGGAACATGGTGACGGGGCGAGCTCATGCGGTGAATGAATTGGCCATCGTCGGTCAGCAGCAGCAAGCCGGTGGTGTCCTGGTCGAGCCGCCCAATGGCCTGCACACCTTGGACAGCGGCCTTTTGCGGGCGCATGCGCAAAGGCGATGGCAGCAGCGTGTAAATGCTGGGCCAGGTCGAGGGCTTTTGCGAACACTCGGTCCCCGCCGGTTTGTGCAAAAGCACATAGGCTTTCTCGTGGTAGGGCCAGTCGGTGCCCTGCACCGTGAAACGCCAGCCCTCGTGCACCGCCACTTCGGCCAAAGGATCGGTACACACACCCGGCCCTTGTCCCAGGTCGGCCTGCACCCAGCCTTGCTGAATCAGCCCGGCGCACACCCGGCGGGTGCCGAAGCCCTGGCTGTAAAGAATTTCCTGCAACTGCATCCGTTTGCCTTGTTCAAAATCGCTGTCACTCGGGTGGAGGCGGTGGCAAACGCATTGTGAAACAATGGCATTCGCACCGATTCAGAGACTGCCATGCCTTTTTCCCTGCCTCACCCTCATCCCCGCTTTCAAGCGTTTGCCTCCAGCCTGACCTCGCTGATCAACCGCAAGCCCGATGAGGCCACCATTTTGCAGGAAGGCCGCGCCCTGTTGCAGTCCCTGGTCGCACAAGACGATTGGCTGGCGCCTGAACACGCGGTGCCACACCCCGAACGTTACCAGCAGTTTTTGCTCTATGTCGACCCGCAGGACCGCTTCTCGGTGGTCAGCTTTGTCTGGGGCCCTGGCCAAGCCACCCCCATCCATGATCACACCGTGTGGGGACTTATTGGCATGCTGCGTGGGGCCGAGCAATGCCAATCCTATGGCCGCACTGCGCAAGGCACCTGGGCCAGCACCAGCGCGCCCATGACCCTCGAGCCCGGCCATGTGGAGGCGGTGTCGCCCACCATTGGCGATGTTCACAAAGTGTGGAATGCCCACCAAGATCGTGCTTCCATCAGCATCCACGTCTACGGTGCCAACATCGGCAAAGTCAACCGTTGGGTCTACCATGAAGACGGCACCCAAAGAGCCTTTGTCTCGGGCTACAGCAATGCGCCATGGGAGTCCAACGCACCTGCCGACATCCCACTGTCGAGCTATGCCGAAGTGCGCGCCGCCTTGCTGGCACGTCAGGAAATCGCCTTGCTCGATGTGCGCGAGGAAGATCCCTTTGCGCAATGCCATCCCCTTTTTGCCGCCAACTTGCCCCTGGGCCGTGTCGAAGCGGACGCCTGGGCACGCATTCCCAGGCGCGCAACGCCCCTGGTGGTCTACGACAATGGTGAGGGCTTGGCCGAGCCCGCTGCGCGCCTTCTCATGCGACTGGGCTACACCCAGGTTCGTTTGTTGCAAGGCGGCCTGCAGGGCTGGGCCGATGCGGGCGGCGAACTGTTTCAGGACGTCAATGTGCCCAGCAAATCGTTTGGCGAATGGGTGGAGTCCCTGCGCCACACGCCCTCGCTGAGTGCGTCCGAGGTCAAAGCCTTGATGGACCAGGGCACCGACATGGTGGTACTGGATGCACGTCGCTTTGACGAATACCAGACCATGAGCATTCCCACGGGCATCAGCGTGCCCGGTGCCGAACTGGTCTTGCGAGCGCGCGCGCTCGCGCCCAATCCGAGCACGCGCATCATCGTGAATTGCGCAGGCCGTACCCGCAGCATCATTGGTACCCAGTCTTTGGTCAATGCCGGCATCCCCAATCCGGTGGCAGCCCTGCGCAACGGCACCATCGGCTGGACCCTGGCGGAACAAACCCTGGACCACGGTGCGCAGCGCCGCTTCGGCGAGGTCAGTGAGGACCAGCGCGCGCAGGCTGCCCTCTCGGCGCGCAGCGTGGCCGATCGTGCAGGCGTGCAACGCATGACAAAAGCAGCGCTGCAAGAGTGCTTGCAAGAAAGCACGCGCACCACCTACGTGCTGGATGTGCGCACGCCTGAAGAATATGCATGCGGCCATCTCAAGGGGGCCCAGAGTGCGCCCGGTGGCCAGCTGGTACAGGAAACCGACCACACCGTGCCCGTGCGCGGCGCACGCATCGTGTTATGCGATGACGACGGCGTGCGTGCCAACATGTCAGCCTCCTGGCTGGCGCAAATGGGCTGGGACGTGCATGTGATCGATGGCCTGCAAGCCCAGGACTTCAGCGAGACCCCCCCTGCTGTGCGCCCGCTGCCCGACACCGTGGCTCCCGTGACCGAGGTGACGGCTGCCACCGTCCAGCAATGGCTTGCGCCTGCTGCCCGCACCCTGGTGATCGATGTCGGCACCAGTGCGGCCTTTGTCAAAGGCCATTTGCCAGGCGCGCAGTGGCTTTTGCGCTCGAGCTTGCGCACCGATCTGGCCTGTCCTGCAGGCTGCGAGCGCATCGTGCTAACCTGTGGCGACGGTCGTGCCGCGCGCTTCGCCGTGGCCGATGTTCAAGCCTGCGTTGCAGCAAACATTCAAGTCGTGGCCCTCCAAGGGGGCAACCAGGCCTGGCAAGCCGCAGGCCTGCCCATGGCCAGCGGCGAGCAAGGTGTGCGCAGCCCGCGCATCGACCGTTACCGCCGTCCCTACGAAGGTACCCAAAATGCCAAGGTAGCCATGCAGGCCTATCTGGACTGGGAATTTGGGTTGGTCGAGCAACTCGGCCGTGATGGCACGCACGGCTTTCAGGTGATCTGACCGCAGCATGACCACAGCCCCGCCATCGCCTTCATCCGAAGCCAAGCGCCAGCGTCTGGCCTTGCTGATCGCCTTTGCCTTGATTTTGGTGTGGGGGGCCAACTTTTCGATTCAAAAACAGGTGTTCAGCGCGATGGGCCCCGGCGGTTTTTTGTTTGGCCGCTACCTGCTGATGCCCTTGTGCGCCCTGATCTTGCTGGTGTCGGTTTATGGCCTGCGGTTTCCACGCGTGTCACGCAGCGAGTTTTGGACCCTGGCACGCCTGGGCTTCATCGGCCACTTCCTGCACGTAGGCCTGGTGACCTATGGCATCCACTGGTCCACCGCCTTTTCAAGCTCGGTGATCCTGGCGTGTGGGCCCTTGTTCACGCTGTTGATTTTGCGCGCGCACCAGCTCGAGCGCCTGGGGCGCTGGCAAGTGGTGGGGGTGGGCTTGGCCTGCCTGGGCGTGCTGATTTTCATGGCCGAGAAATTGATGGGCAGCCGCTGGCAAGCCACCGGAGGCGATCTGGTGCTGCTGATCGCCGCCTCGTTTTTCTCTTACTACACCGTGCTGGCCAAACCGGTGATCGAGCGCCATGGCGGCATGCTGACCATGGCCTATGCCACGCTGCTGGGTTCGGTCCCCGTGGTGGCAATCACTTTTCCTGCAGCGCTGCAAGTGGATTGGTCTGCTTTGTCGTGGGGCATTTGGACAGGCTTTGTGTGGGCCGTGGTGGTGTCGGCTTTTCTGGGCTGGATAGTCTGGGGCTGGATCAATGCCGTGCGCGGCGTGGCGCGCTCCGCCCCCTTGATGTACCTCATGCCACCAGTGGCAGGCTTGTTAGCCTGGCTGTTTGCCGGCGAGACCTTCAGCGCACAAAAAATCACGGGGGCGCTGGTTTCCCTGCTGGGCGTGGCCATCGCCCAATTCGCGCAGGTCCCGGCCTGGCCCCGTTTTTCCTCGCGCTACCGAAACAACGACTGACGCATCGCTTCTCCATGAACACTTCACAGACCCCACCTCGCCTCACCTCTCTGTCTCACGGAGGCGGCTGCGGCTGCAAAATCGCGCCTGGCGTTCTGCGCGATATTTTGAAAGGCACGACACATTTTCCGGTGCCACCGCAATTGCTGGTGGGCATTGAAACGGCCGACGATGCAGCGGTGTACCAACTGAACGACGAGCAAGCGCTGATTGCCACCACCGATTTCTTCATGCCCATCGTCGATGACCCGTTTGAGTTTGGCCGCATTGCAGCCACCAATGCCTTGAGCGATGTCTACGCCATGGGCGGCACGCCCATCATGGCTTTGGCCCTGGTGGGTATGCCCATCCAGGTACTGAGCACCGATGTGATCGGCAAAATTTTGGAGGGTGGTAACGCGGTGTGCCGTGCGGCTGGGATACCGATCGCGGGAGGCCACACCATCGATTCGGTGGAAGCCATCTATGGCCTGGTGGCCCTGGGCTTGGTACACCCCCAAAAAGTGAAACGCAATGCCGATGCCCGCGTGGGCGACCGCCTTGTGCTGGGCAAGCCTTTGGGCGTGGGCATCTTGTCTGCCGCCTTGAAAAAAGAGCAACTGTCGGCCACCGGCTACGCCCAAATGATCGACAGCACCACCCGCTTGAACACACCCGGCCCCGAGCTGTCAGCCTTGGCTGGGGTTCACGCGCTGACCGATGTCACGGGCTTTGGTCTGGCAGGCCATGGCCTGGAGTTGGCGCGCGGCGCCAAGGCCAGCTTGCGCATTGATTGGGCGCACGTGCCCTTGCTGCAAGATGTGACACAACTCGCCGCACAAGGCTTCATCACCGGCGCCTCTGGGCGCAACTGGGCAGGCTATGGCGATGAAGTGGCCCTGGCCTCGCACATCACGCCGGTTCAACAGGCCCTGCTGACCGACCCGCAAACCAGTGGTGGCTTGTTGGTCAGTTGTGCCCCTGAAACTGTAGGCGATGTCTTGAAGGTCTTTGAGCGCCACGGTTTTGCCCAGGCGGCCGACATTGGCGAGGTGGTTGCTGCCGGCCCCGAGGGGTCGCGGCTGATCGTGGCTTAAGCCGCCACGGTCTTGCCGGCGGCACGCACCACGGTGTAATCGCTGGTGTGGGTCGCCAGCCATTGCGTGGACAAACTGGCATCGTGCTGGCTGGGATGAAAATCGGCAGCAAAGTAATCTTTCCAGGCCCGGTAGTTGCCACGCAACAAACCTTGCGGTGACAGCAACAAGCGCCAACCACTGACCCAGGTGCCGGGCTTGAACAGGCTGCCATCGTGCCAGAGATTGCGCACCGTTTGGCGCAGTACATCGGTTAAAAATGTGAAGGTCACATACCTGAAGATGCGCAAACGCCAGTACTCGTTGCCGCCCAGGGCGCGGTACAAATCGAAGGCCACGTTGCGGTGCTCAGACTCTTCGGCGCTGTGCCAAAGCCACAAATAGGCCAAGCGTTGCTCGGCCCCTTCCAAGGCCTCGGGGTGTTGCATGAGCCACTGCGCAAACAAGGCCGTGAAGTGCTCGGTGGCCGCCGTCACTGCCACATGCTTGCGCGCATCCAAGTGCTGGTTGGCACGAATGCGTCGGGCCGCACGTTTTTCAAATTCGTTGGTCAGGCCCTGGCGCGTCAGCTCTCGATTGAACAAAGCGTGCAAATGGCGGTGGGTGGCTTCCTGACCGATGAAGCCACGCAAGTCTTCCTCGAATGCCTGGCGCTCTGCAGGTGCCAGTTTCTGCGCACCGTTCTTGAGCGAATCAATGAAATATTGCTCGCCCACCGGAAAGCTCATGGACAGGGCATTGAAAAAAGCAGTTCGAAAGGCATCCCCGCCGCACCAGCGAGCGTCAAAAGGCTGTGCCAGGTCAACATGCAGGCGACGCACAGGCAGCGGGACAGAAGAGAAAGTGAGCGTGTTCATTCAGGCTCAATCTTACGCTCGCTCACAACCTTACGTAAATTAAGGATATCGCGCTGCACCCGCTCGCGAAACTCGGTGCCACTGCTGGCCTGGGGTTGGCCGCCAAAATCGAGCAAGCGCTGCCGTACATCCGGTTGTGCCACCACCTCTCGCAAGGCTTTGTTCAAGCGCTCAACCACGTGGGCGGGGGTGGCGGCTGGTGCGGCAATGCCCAACCAGGATTCGAACACCATGCCGGGGTAAAAATCGGCCACCGCCGGGACGCCCTGCAACGGGCTGCCGCCCTTGGGCGAAGTCACCGCCAGGGCACGCACGCGCTGGTCTTTCAACAACGACGCGGTCAGGGTCATGGTGTCCACCATGACATCTACGCGGCCAGCCAGCAGCTCTGTCAAGGGGCCGGTGCCGCCTTTGAAGGGAATGTGGTTCAACTGCACACCCGATTCGGCTTGCAACCATTCCGCCGCCAAGTGCATGGCAGTGCCAACGCCCACCGAGGAATAACGCCATTGGCCGGGTTCCGCTTTGGCACGCTGAATCAAGTCTTGAAAAGAGCGAATCGGTGATTGCGGCGCCACCGTGAACGCCAGCGGGTACGTGGTAAGGGTGCTGACCCAGGCGAAATCTTTGACCGGATCAAAGGGCAACACTTTTTTCATCGCTGCGTTGCTGGCGTGGCCGCTGGGCACCAGCAACAAGGTGTAACCATCGGGCGTGGCGCGCGTGAGCATTTCAGCGGCGATGTTGCCACCTGCACCGGGCTTGTTGTCTACCACGACGTTCTGCCCGAGTCGTTCGCCCAGCGGCTTGGCCACCAACCGCGCCACCAGGTCGGAGCCGCCACCCGGCGGGAAACCCAGCAACAGACGAATTGGCTTTTGCGGCCAGGCCTCATCGGCCCAGGCCCCACCCAGCGCCGCGCAAGACACAAGCAACACAGCGAGCGCCTTGCGGCGCACAGGTCCGCAGGGTGGGCTTTGGTTACTCATCGCGGATCGTGTTGCGCAAAATGCCAATGGCGTCCACTTCAATTTCTGCCACATCGCCCGGCTTCATGAACACTTGCGGGTTGCGCTTGTTGCCCACCCCCCCGGGCGTGCCGGTCACGATCACATCGCCCGGCTCCAGCGGAATAAAGGTGGAGATATAAGCGATCTGTCGCGGAATGGAGTGAATCATCATGTCGGTGGTGGCGCGCTGCATTTCCACACCGTTCAAGCGCGTCACCAGCGTCATCTTCTGGTTGGGCTGAATTTCATCGGCTGTCACCATCCAGGGGCCAAAGCCGCCGGTGCGGTAAAAGTTTTTGCCAGCAGTCCATTGCGTGGTGCTGACCTGCCAGTCGCGCACACTGCCGTCGTTGAAACAGCTGTAACCCACGATGTGTTTCCAGGCATCGGCTTCGGCAATGCGACGGCCGCCCTCGCCGATCACGATGGCAATCTCGCCCTCGTAATCCAGGCGGAAAGATTCAGGCGGACGCACAATGTCCTGGCCATGCGCCACCATCGACTCGCTCAGGCGCAGGAACAGCGCAGGGCTTTCGGTGAGCTCGCGCCCTGTTTCGCGCACGTGCTCGGCATAGTTCAGCCCGACGCAGACCACTTTGTTGGGGTTGGGAATCACCGGCAACAGGGTCAGGTCGGCCAGTTTCAGCGTCGGCGTATGTTGATGGAGTGCGGCTTGTGCCTCGCCCAGCATCTGCTGCGTGATCAAGGCCTTCAAGTCAGGCGCTTTGGCGCCCAGCAACGGCTTCAGGTCAAGCACGCGGTCGCCATGCACAGCGCCGTAGGAGGCTGCGCCTTGGTTCATAAAGCTGATGAGTTTCATAATTTTTCCTTTCAAGAAATATCAGGGGATGCGCGACACAATGTCATGCGCCGTTCGTTTCACCAAATCCGTGAGCTTGCGCCGGTCGACCATGGCCATGCGCGGCACCGTGGTCACCAATGAGAGCGCGCCCAACACATGGCCGTCGGCTTTTTGCAGCGGCACCGCCACTGCCGCCAATGTACTCTCCAATTCGCCTTCAGAAAAATAATAGCCTGCTTTGCGAATGGCCGCGAAATAGCGCCGGAAGGCAGTCCATTCGCTCGGCAAGCCCGCTGCCGCAATCTCTTTCGCATGCTGCGCAAACATGCGGCGCAAGGGCACCGAACCCATGCACGCCAGAATCACTTTCGGCGCCGCCCCAAAAAACAAGGGCCGTGGCCGGCCGCGGCCGTAACTCAAGGCAGCGGGCGCCTTGCTGTACTCGCGGTGCGTGTCCACCAGTTGGGTACCGTACAAGGCCGAAATGACACATTCAAAACCGGTCTTCTCGACCAACTCGGCCATGAAAGGCAAACCCTGCTGCAAGACCGGGTCCCCCATGCGAATGCAATGGTCGAGCACGATGATGCGCGCACCCAGATGGTAGTGCGAGTCGGTGCCCCGTTGCAGCAAGCCGGCATCGACCAGCGTCCTCACATAGCGGTATCCCGTAGGCGCAGAAACCCCCAAGGCCTCGATGATGGCCTCGGCCGTCCACAGCGGCGTTTGCTCGCTGAACAGGTCAAGCACGCTCAACATGCGCTCCAGGCTGGAGCCTGCTTTATCTTTCATGCCTGGGGCCAAGACAGCGCAGCAAGCTCGCCGGGCGTGTTGGCGACGGCCTGGATGTAGCGATCGGGTCGCAAGGCCACGGCTTGCAGCTGTTGCGCTTGCAGCCATTCAGCCACAGCTTTGTCACGCGCGGGCAGCACTTGAATGCCGCAGGCTAACCAGGCGTTGCGGGTGCTGTCACTGACCTGGTTCAACAACTCAGGACTTGCGATGATGGCGAAGTTCTGGCCCAGCACCGCGTCCAGCAACTGACCTGAATCCAGCGCAGGCTGCGGCATGGGTTGGCCCACCAGCGGATGGTCCCCAGTCAGCACGCCAGGCCCCAGGCGTGGCGATGGAAATGAAAAGATTTCTGGCTGACCTGCCTTGAATTTTCGGTCACGCTCTTGCGCCTCTTGCGGGTCGGTGGTTTGAATGATGTCGCCCAAACGCACCGCAAGCGCAATGAAGGCCTCCACATGCGGCGATCGCTCCGACTCATAGGTGTCCAGCAAGTCGGGCGAAGCCTTGCCCCGGATGACCGCATCGAGTTTCCATGCCAGATTGAACACATCACGCAGGCCTGCACACATGCCCTGCCCAAGGAAAGGCGGCGTCTGGTGCGCCGAGTCCCCCGCCAGCATCAGGCGGCCTTTGCGCCAGCCTTCGGCAATGATGGAATGAAAGGTGTAGATCACTGCGCGCTCAATGTCGGCATGCTCGGGCCGAATCCAGCGGGCCAGCAAGGGCCACAGGTTTTCCGGCTTCACCATCTCTTCGGGCACATCACCCGGCATCAGCATGATTTCCCAACGGCGGCGGTTGCCGGTCACGTTGCAATAAGTCATGGGTCGCGCTGGGTCGCAATGTTGCACGGTGTAACTTGGCAATTCTGGCGCGTCGGGTTTCAGCACGGCATCGAAAACCAGCCAGGGCTGGTGCAGCCCCAGGTCTTTCATGGGTGCGTTCAAAGCTTTGCGCACCAGCGAGCGAGCGCCATCGCAACCCACCACATAACGGGCCTTTACTGTGCCGTGGGTTTGTTGAACCCGATCGGTCACCGACAGCTCGACCCGATCGCCCCACTCTTGCACATCCGTCACCTCGCACGACAGGCGCACCTGCACCGACGCAAAGCGAGACAAGCCCTGGCGCAACACGGCTTCCAACTCGGGTTGGTGGAAATAGTAATTGTTGGCGCATCCGTGCGGGCCATGTGCCGCCGTACCGGCACGAATCAGCAGGGTGTCGCCTTGCGCGTTCACAAAATGCATGCCTTTCAAACCGGGGCGGGTGATGGCCTCGACGGGAGCTCGCAAGCCTGCGTTTTGAAAAATGCGCATCACCTCGCCGTCGAAATGAATGGCGCGTGGCAGCGGGTAAATGTCTGCCTCGCGCTCCAGCACCACGACCGACAAGCCACGCTGCCCCAATAAATTGGCCAGACATGCACCGGCCGGGCCCAAGCCAATGATGGCGACGTCGAACAGCACGCTCAGTCTCCCTTCACATAGCCCATGCGACGTGCCATCGCGGCACGCCATTCCGCGCGCGGCTGGAAACGTGGACGACTGCGGGCAATGGCTTCGGCGCGGGCCAGGATGACCTCATCGGCCTGGCTCAGGTCGATCGGTTCACGCAGCGGCTGCTCGCAATACCAGGGCGTGTCCATGAACACCTCCAGGCGATTGCCCTCGGGGTCACGGAAGTAAATCGAGACCGCATTGCCGTGGGTCGCGCACAGCAGCTCGGTGACACCGGGGTCGGTCTTGACGCGATCGTGCACCAGTTTCAGCGTGGCCAGGTCAGGCACGCGAAACGACATTTGGTTGATCACGCTGAATGACACATCGCTGGGCCGCCCCGTGGCCAGCACCAACTGATGGTGCTCTGAAGGGTCACGGCTGAGAAAGATCAGCTGCACCGGTCCCAGGTCACCCCGATCTGTCTCGGTGAAACACATCACCTCTTTGTAAAACCGGGCCATGCGTTCCAGGTCACGCACATAAAAGCCCATGTGACTGAAGGCCAGCGCGTTGGGCTGCTGAAGTGCGACAGGGATGGTTGACATGAAAGCTTCCTTAGATGATAAAAACCGAAATAAATAGGAAATTTCGGATTGAATAATTATATTTTTCTCATATTTTGACAAAAAACAATTTTTAGTCAAGAATTTATCCCATCGCTTATCCAGGCGATGGCAGCTCACAATCACTTTCGGAGACATTCGACATGACCTTCCTCAAACGACGCCACAGCCTCGCCGCACTCAGCCTGTGCGTGCTGGGCTGCTTCAGCGCGCATGCGCAGGACTACCCTAGCAAGTCCATTCGCATCATTGCGCCCTTTCCCACCGGCACCGGCCCGGATGCCAACACCCGCGAAATCGCCGCAGAGCTCACCAAGGTGCTCGGACAAACCGTGGTGGTGGAAAACCGACCCGGCGCTGCCAACATGATCGGCATGGAGGCAGGCGCCAAGGCTGCAGCAGATGGTTACACCCTGGTCATGGGTTCCACCACCTCGCTGTCGGTGGTGCCGCATCTTTATGCCAAGGTCCCCTACACGGAAAAAGACTTCGCAGCCGTAAGCCTGGTGGGCTTGCTCAACACAGCCTTGATCGCCAATGGCAACGTCAGCCAGAAAAACGCCACCGAGATGATCGCGCACCTCAAGACCAAGCCGGACAACATCGTGGCCGCCACCTCGGGGGTGGGCAGCTACTCCCACCTGGCCGGCGAATGGTTTGCGGCAGGCGCGGGCGTGCCCCTCAAGTTTGTTCCCTACAACACCGTCAGCCCCTACAGCGACCTGGTGGCCGGACAAGTTCAGCTGATGTTTGATGCCTTGCCCGCAGCCATTGGCAACGTGCGCGCAGGCAAATTGAAAGTTCTGGCCTTGACGGGCAAAACCCGCCATCCCAACTTTCCGGACATCCCCACCTTTGAAGAGGCTGGCCTGAAAGACTACACGCCGACCGCCTGGATTGGTTTGTTAGCGCCCGCCGGAACACCCCAACCCATTCTGGACAAGCTCGGCGCGGCCATGCAAAAAGCCACCACCCAGAACCCGGCACTGATTGAAAAGTGGCGCTCTTACGGTGGCGAGCTCAAAGCCATGACACCGGCCGAGTTCAGCGCCTTCCTGAAGTCCGACAACGCCAAGTGGGGCGCAGCCATTCGCCAGGCCGGCATCAAACTTGACTGATCAGCCCAGCGCCGCCTCTGCCGCTGCCAACGCGGTCATGTTGACCACGCGGCGCACGGTCGAGGACGGTGTCAGGATGTGGACCGCCTTGGCGGTCCCCAGCAGCATGGGGCCGACCGTCACACCCTGGCCACCGGTCACTTTCAAGACGTTGAACAGGATGTTGGCGGCATCGAGGTTGGGGCAAATCAACAAATTCGCCTCACCCGACAAAGAAGTTTCCATCAGGCTGCCTTGACGCACGCTTTCCGACAAAGCGGAGTCGCCCTGCATCTCGCCATCGCACTCCACATCGGGTGCCATCTGCTTGAACAGGTCTCGCGCCACACGCATCTTGTGCGCCGAGGACCGGCTGGACGAGCCATAGTTGCTGTGTGACAGGAAGGCCACCTTGGGCGGCAAGCCAAAGCGGCTGACCTCTTCGGCCGCCATGGCGGCAATGCCCGCCAGCAATTCTGCGCTGGGGTCTTCGTTCACATAGGTGTCGGCAATGAACAGGGTGCGGTCTTGCAGCATCAAGGCATTGAGGGTGGCAAAGCCTGGTGCGCCGCGCGACAAGCCAATGATGTCGTTCACATGCTTGAGGTGCGCATCGAACTGTCCCACCAAACCACAGAGCATGGCATCGGCATCGCCCAGGTAAACCGCCAAGGCACCAATCAAAGTGTTGGAGCGACGCACGGCCGCTTTGGCCGCTTCGGGCGTCACGCCCCGACGCCCCATCAGGCGGTGGTAAGTCTCCCAGTAGTGCCGGAAGCGCGCATCGCTTTCGGGGTTGACGCAGGTCACGTCCACACCCAACTTCATGCGCAGGCCTGCCTTGGCAATGCGGGCTTCGATCACCGCCGGGCGGCCAATCAGGATGGGTTGGGCTATGCCTTCCTCGATCGCCATTTGCGCGGCGCGCAGCACGCGCTCGTCTTCGCCTTCGGCATAGGCCACGCGC
Source organism: Limnohabitans sp. (assembly GCA_018882835.1). Classification (GTDB taxonomy): domain Bacteria; phylum Pseudomonadota; class Gammaproteobacteria; order Burkholderiales; family Burkholderiaceae_C; genus Limnohabitans. The sequence continues at coordinate 13,181 of VERE01000025.1, read as the reverse complement.
TTGCCCTTGGCCGATTTGGCGGCCTGAAACACCGGGCGCATGATCATGCCGGTCTGGTACACAAAGCGCGAGAGGCTTTGCTGGTAGGCATCGAAATCGGTGATGGGTCGCTGGGCCACACCCGACTCGGCCGCGGCCTTGGCCACCGCCGGTGCAATGCGCAAAATGAGGCGCGAATCAAACGGCGTGGGAATCAGGTAGTCCGGGCCAAACGATAACTCCTTGCCAGCATAGGCCGTGGCCACTTCTTCGCTGATATCAGCTTTGGCCAGGTCGGCAATTTGGCGCACGCAGGCCAGCTTCATGGCTTCGGTGATTTTGGTGGCCCCACAATCCAGCGCGCCGCGGAAGATGTAGGGGAAGCACAACACGTTGTTCACCTGGTTCGGGTAGTCCGAGCGGCCGGTGGCAATGATGCAATCGGGGCGCACGGCCTTGGCCAGCTCGGGGCGAATTTCCGGCTCGGGGTTGGCCAGCGCCAAGATGATGGGTTGCGTACCCATGCTTTTGACCATGTCTTGCGTCAAGACGCCGGGGGCCGAGCAGCCCAAAAACACATCGGCATCCTTGACGGCATCGGCCAGTGTCCGGGCCTCGGTTTTTTGCGCGTATTTGGCTTTGCTCTCGTCGTATCCTCCCGGGCGGCCTTGGTAAATGACTCCTTTGGAGTCGCAGACAAAAATGTTTTCCAGGCGCACGCCCAGGCCAACCATCACGTCCAGACATGCAATGGCAGCGGCGCCTGCGCCCGAGACGGCAATCTTCACCTGGTCGATTTTTTTGTTGACCAACTCCAGGCCATTCAGCAAAGCTGCGGCAGAAATGATGGCGGTGCCGTGCTGGTCATCATGAAACACGGGAATGTTCATGCGCTCGCGCAGCTTGCGCTCTATATAGAAACACTCGGGCGCCTTGATGTCCTCGAGGTTGATGCCCCCCAGGGTAGGCTCAAGGGCAGCGATGATTTCCACGAGCTTGTCGGGATCTTTTTCTGCCAGCTCGATATCGAACACATCCACGCCGGCAAATTTCTTGAACAGGCAGCCCTTGCCTTCCATGACCGGCTTGCCGGCCAGCGGGCCGATGTCGCCCAGCCCCAGCACGGCCGTGCCGTTGGTGATCACACCCACGAGGTTGCCGCGAGAGGTGTACTCAGCGGCCAGGGAGGGGTCGGCCTGAATGTCCAGACACGGGTACGCCACGCCGGGCGAGTAGGCCAGGGACAGATCGCGCTGGTTGGACAAGGGCTTGGTGGGCGTCACCGAAATCTTGCCGCGTGTGGGCAAGCGGTGGTATTCGCGCGCCGCATCGCGCAGCGCCATCTCGGCTTGGGACAGTTGTTGGGCCATGGTCGTCTCCTGGTTCTTGTCAGTGGTCACTAGTGTAAGACTACCCTATTTCCCCCACCCGACCGGCGACATCAGCTGCAGCTCCTTCGGGATCTTGCTATGACGGGGCACCAAGATGAGGCCGAACGCCTCGTTTTGGCGCGCAATCCACAGAATCCGACTGGATCTCTCTGTTTCTAAAGTTCTCACAATCACCATTCATGTGCACCTCCACGTCCACTGTGGGGCAACTCTCACTGGCGCGCCAATTGCGTAGTGGTTGTCAGCCAGATTTAAGGAGTTGCTTCATGTCAGAGTTTTTCTCGCCCTACGATGCCGACCGCCCATTGCAACTGAAATGTTCTTGTGGCCGCGACCACAGCGCCTCGGATCACGCCCTGGAATCGAATGCCGAAGACGCCGCCAAAGTGCTGCGCGCGCGCAGCATGACCGCCGAGTTCGAGGCCTACAGCAACGAGTTCATCGAGGCCAGCCTGGTCAAGGCCTTGTTCCCTGAAGACAATGTGCGCCGCCGCTTTCTGCGTGCAGTCGGCAAAGGCACAGCGATGGCGGCCATTTCTAGCGTACTGCCCATCGCCAGCCTGCAAGCCATGGCGCAAGAAAAAGGCTCGCTCGAGAAAAAAGACCTGAAGGTCGGCTTCATTCCCATCACTTGCGCCACGCCCTTGATCATGGCGCACCCCTTGGGCTTTTACCGCCAGCAGGGCCTGAACGTCGAAGTGACAAAAACCGCTGGCTGGGCACTGATCCGCGACAAGATGCTCAACAAAGAATACGACGCCACGCATTTCCTGTCGCCCATGCCTTTGGCCATCAGCATGGGCTTGGGGTCCAACCCCACGCCAATGAATGTGGCCACCATCCAGAACGTGAATGGCCAAGCCATCACCCTGGCCATGAAACACAAAGACAACCGCGATCCCAAAAACTGGAAAGGCTTCAAGTTGGCGGTGCCTTTTGACTACTCGATGCACAATTTTCTGTTGCGCTACTACCTGGCCGAGGCTGGTTTGAACCCCGACACCGATGTGCAAATTCGCGTGGTGCCGCCCCCCGAAATGGTGGCCAATCTGCGCGCTGGCAACATCGATGGCTACCTCGGCCCCGACCCCTTCAACCAGCGCGCGGTGTACGACGAAGTCGGCTTCATCCATTTGCTGACCAAAGACCTGTGGGAGGGTCACCCCTGCTGCGCCTTCGGCACCAGCACCGAGTTCATTCAAAAGAACCCCAACACTTTTGCCGCCCTGTACCGCTCAGTCCTGACCGCCGCAGCCATGGCGCGCGACCCCAAGAACCGCGAGCTGATTGCCAAAGTGATTGCGCCGCAGGCTTACCTGAACCAGCCCGAGGTTGTGCTCACCCAAGTGTTGACCGGCAAATTCGCCGATGGCCTGGGCAACATCAAAAACGTGCCCGACCGCGCCGACTTTGACCCCATGCCCTGGCAAAGCATGGCGGTGTGGATGCTGACCCAAATGCAGCGCTGGGGTTACATCAAGGGTGATGTGAACTACAAGCAAATTGCCGAGAAAGTCTTCTTGCTGACCGATGCGAAAAAGCGCATGAAAGAACTGGATCAAAAGGTGCCCGAGGGCGCCTACCCCAAGTTCAAGATCATGGGGCGTGAGTTTGACCCGGGCAAAGCGGCCGAATACGCCAAGAGCTTCGCCATCAGCAAGGGAGCCTGAGATGCCCAACCTGCGCAGCTTGCAATTCAGGGCCGCCGTCCTGTCCATGCTCATCTTCGTGGCCTTGTTGGGCATCTGGTATGCCGCCACGGCCCACAGTGGCCCCGGTGCCTCGCTGGCGGGCATGACCGCCGAGCAAATCGAGTACGCCAAGATGATGGGCAAAGACCCGGGGGCCAGCAAGTCCAACGGGTTTCCCACCCTGGGTCAAATGGGCGGTACGGTCTGGGGCCATCTGTCCAACCCGTTTTACGACAACGGGCCCAACGACAAAGGCATCGCCATTCAGCTGGCCCACTCCCTGGGGCGCGTGGCCCTGGGTTTTGGCCTGGCTTGTCTGGTCGCCATTCCTTTGGGTTTCATGATTGGCATGTCGCCATTGCTGCGCCGCGCCCTGGACCCCTTCATTCAGGTGCTCAAACCGATCTCGCCTTTGGCCTGGATGCCACTGGCTTTGTACACCATCAAAGACTCCGCCATTTCGGGCATCTTCGTGATCTTCATCTGCTCGATCTGGCCGATGCTGGTGAACACCGCGTTCGGCGTGGCCTCGGTGAAAAAAGACTGGCTCAATGTGGCTGCAACGCTCGAGGTCAACCCCCTGCGCAAAGCGTTTCTGGTGATCCTTCCCGCGGCAGCGCCCACCATCCTCACCGGCATGCGCATCAGCATGGGCATTGCCTGGCTGGTGATCGTGGCCGCAGAAATGCTGGTCGGCGGCACCGGCATCGGCTACTTTGTGTGGAACGAATGGAATAACTTGTCGCTGACCAATGTGATCTTTGCGATCCTGGTCATTGGCGTGGTCGGCATGCTGCTCGACCTGATGTTTGGCCAACTTCAACGTGTGGTGACCTATGTGGAATGACAGCCGTTTGCAATCCGACCTCGTCACCTCAAAGCAGGAGCCTCGCGCCGTGACTAACTTTCTCAAGGTTGAAAAACTCAGCAAGGCCTACAGCGCTGCGCGTCCAGTTTTCTCGGATGTGTCGTTCACCCTGGACCGTGGCGAATTCGTTTGCATCATTGGCCATTCAGGCTGTGGCAAGACCACCATCTTGAACGTTTTGGCCGGTTTGGATGAAGCCAGCTCTGGCCACGTTTTCATGGATGGCCGTGAGGTTTCCGGGCCCAGCCTGGAGCGCGGCGTGGTCTTCCAGGGCCACGCCCTGATGCCCTGGCTGACCGTGCGCCAGAACATTGCTTTCGCCGTCAAATCGCGTTGGCCCGATATGCCTACCCCCAAGGTCAATGTGCATGTGGAAAAGTTTGTGGACATGGTGGGCCTCAGCCACGCCATCGACAAAAAGCCCAGCCAGTTGTCGGGCGGCATGAAGCAGCGCGTGGGCATTGCACGCGCGTTCTCCATTCAGCCCAAGATGCTGCTGCTCGATGAACCGTTTGGCGCCCTCGACGCCCTGACCCGTGGCACCATTCAAGACGAGCTGATGCACATCGTGCGCGACACACAGCAAACCGTTTTCATGATCACCCACGATGTGGACGAAGCCATTTTGCTGGCTGACCGTATCCTGCTGATGAACAACGGCGCCGATACGCCAGACGGCTACAAGCCTGGCGGCATTGCCGAAGTGGTCAACAACCCTCTTCCGCGCAACCGCACGCGCGCGGGCTTGCACCACCTGAACGATTACTACCCTTTGCGCAACCACATCGTGGACTTTCTGGTCACGCGGGCCACAGCGCACTGAACCACTTTTTACAACCTTCACGAAACTCACAGGAGCACATATGAATCGCATGGACGTCACCGAAAAAATCATCAGCGCCAAGGTGTCCAAAGGCCTCAAATGGGAAGATGTCGCCAAGAAAGTTGGCCTCTCCAAAGAATGGACCACCGCCGCCTGCTTGGGCCAAATGACACTGGACGCCAAGCAAGCCAAAATCATCGGCAAAATTTTTGGCCTGAATGCCGAAGAACAGAAGTGGCTCCAGGTGGTGCCCTACAAAGGCTCGCTGCCCACTGCGGTGCCAACCGATCCGCTGATTTACCGTTGGTACGAAATCGTCAGCGTTTATGGCACGACCATCAAGGAGCTGATTCATGAAGAGTTTGGTGACGGCATCATGAGCGCGATCGACTTCTCCATGGACATCGTGCGCCAACCCGATCCCAAAGGCGACCGCGTGAATGTGGTGTTGTCTGGCAAATTCCTGCCTTACAAACAATACTGATCAGCTGGCTTTGCAAGGTCCCGCCAGAAGCACGGCTGTCTCTTCTTGGAAAGAAACCGCCGCGCTTCGCGTGTGACAAACGGGCATGGGGTTCAATGGGGAGGCGATTGGGGCGGGTCTCGCTCTTTCATGCAGTTCAGGGCTTTGACCAGTTCAGCAACCGAGTGGCGATGATGCGAATTCAAGGCCATGAATCCCTCGAGCAATCGTGAGGCCTCAAGGGTCAAATCCATTTTGCCCAGCTGTCTCTCCAGCGAGTGCGTCCCTTGCTCGCCAAAAACCAGCATGCTTGGCGGCACTTTGAGCCAATTGGACAAGGCCTGGATGCTGTGCGGTCGGGGCATGGCGCGCCCATTCAGCCAGTTTTTCACCGACAGCAAGGTGACGCGAAGGCTCGGGTTGGAACGCAACAAGGCTTGATGCACCAAGTCGGCTTCAGTGGGGTATCCTGCGTTGGAGAGCAATAGCAACAAGCGCTGCGAAAATTGAGCATGAGGCGCATCGGAGCGTTGCTTGACAAGCATTGACCGAGAATATGGTATTTGCAGAGATTATCAAATTATGTGAATTAGTGTCCCCGAGCCGAGACTCAGGTATTTCAACTTCACCAGGACAATACCCATCCCACCATGGCGCTGACAGCGATCACTTCGATCACACTGCGCTTGTAGTGCATCAATGCCACGCCCGCTGCAGCAAACAGCATCAGCGAGACGACGTCCAGCTTGCCTGATAGGCCCTCCGGCCAGCCCACATGCGACAGAAAGTAAAGGGCCAAAGTCAACACCGCCCCAACCACTGCGGCCGTGATGGCCGTCAGCGGCGCTGTGAATTTCAATTGTCCATGAGTGCTTTCAATCCAGGGGCCGCCCGCCAGAATCAGGATGAACGATGGCAAAAAAGTAAACCACGTCACAACACAGGCCGCCAGCGCACCCGAGGCCAGCAGTGCGTCAGGCCCCAAGACCTCTTTGGCAACGCCGCCTAAAAAGCCCACAAAAGCCACCACCATGATGAGCGGCCCGGGCGTGCTTTCCCCCAGGGCCAGGCCATCCATCATTTGCGGCGCCGTCAGCCATGCGTACTGGTCCACGGCCCCCTGAACCACATAGGGCAGCACCGCATAGGCTCCGCCAAAGGTGAGCCAGGCAGCCTTGGTAAAAAACCAGCCCATCTGCGCGAGTGTGTGGTCCCATCCCCACACCACCGCAAGACAAGCCATGGGGACGCACCACAACAGCGCGCCCCAGCCCAGTACTTTGGCCAATCCCCTCAGAGAAAAGTGGGCGTGCGCGGGCGGGGGGGTGTCGTCATCTATCCAGGCGGGCGCGTGTTGCGCGCGCTGTGCGCCTGCATGCGCAGCGGCGGGGCGCACATCCTGAGGGCGCCATCGGGCCAATCCCCAGCCCGTCAACGCCGCCCCAAGCACCACCCAGGGGAAAGGCACTTGCGCCACCGAGGTTGCCAGAAACGACAGAAAGGCCACCAGTATCAAAATCCGGTTGCGCAAAGTGCGACTGCCGATGCGATGCGCCGCCTGCAACACAATGGCCGCTACCGCAGGCTTGATGCCGGAAAACAGCCCGGCCACCCAGGGCAGGTTGCCCCACACCACATAGACCCAGGACAAGCCGATCAAAATCGCCAAAGACGGCAACACAAACAGGGTGCCCGCGATCACCCCGCCCCAACTGCGGTGCATCAACCAGCCGATGTAGGTCACCAATTGCTGGGCCTCGGGGCCGGGCAGCACCATGCAGTAATTCAGGGCGTGCAAAAAACGCTTCTCGGAAATCCAGCGGCGTCGCTCCACCAACTCCTGATGAAGAATGGCAATCTGGCCTGCAGGACCGCCAAAGCTGATAAAGCCCAGCTTGAGCCAAAACGCCAGGGCCTCGCGAAATGAGACTGGCGGCGCTGGCTCTGAATGTGCCATGCTCAGCGCTGGCCGTCGTGGACAGACACTTTGTCTTTGGTCAATCCTCCCAGGCGCGAGTGCACGCGCCCACCCGTGCCCATCACCAGGGCGAACAGAATTTCTTTGGGGCGCGGTGCATCCTGAATGCCCACCTCGATGCTGTTGAAGTGGCTGCGCACATAGCAGGCATGGATGTAATGCACAGGTACCATCAAGCGGTAGCCCGCGCCCGCCACGGCTTTGGCGGCCGGCACAATGGCCTTGGGATCGCCGAGCACCGAGCGCATGGCCCAGCCACCTGCTTCGTGCCACACCGCACCATGTTCCATCTCACCGTCCACGCCCACAATGGCGGCCTTGCTGTACACCTCGACGTTGTCGCGGCCCAGGGTGTCCACCAACTCTTGCGCCAAGGTGGTGCCCAGCGATCGAAGCTCGGCCATGAAGGGCATCAGGTCGGGCTCATAACGGCCTGCGTAGGGGTTGCGAATGACAGCACAGGCTGCAGCCATTTTGAGGGGAACCGCTGCGACGGGTCCGCCCTCGTGGTAAGTGGTCTCGATGGTCAGGCTGCGTTTGCGAATTTCAATCAGGGACATGGCGGTTTCTCCTTGCCCTGAATCCTACACCCATCGGCTCAGGCCAGCGCCCGCAACAAATCCTCGCGGCGAATCGGCTTGACCAGCACATCGTCAAAGCCTGCCGCCAGAAAGGCATGGGTTTGTTGCTCCATGCCATGTGCGGTGTAGGCAATCAGGCGCACTTCGGACCATGCGGGCGTTTGGCGAATCTGGCGACAGATGTCAACACCACTGACCTTGGGCAAAGAAATGTCCAGCAAAACATGGGTGATGCGCTCTTGGGCCATCAGCGCCATGGCTTCTGCGCCATTGCCGCATTCATGAATCACATCCCCCATCCCCCGCAAAATCATGCCTGGCAACATGCGGTTGGTCATCACGTCGTCCACAATCAAAACATGGCGTGTCATACCTTGCGTTCCTTTTCATCCGGCAAGGGCAAGCTGAAAAAGAAAATGCTGCCCACATTGGGCGAAGAATTGAAGCCCATTTCACCTCCCATGAATTCCACCCACTTTTTCGCCAACGCCAGGCCCAGGCCTGCACCGGTATATGGGGCGCGAATGTAATCCTCGCTTTGCCAAAAGCGCTGAAAGACGGAGCTATGTTTGTCCAACGGAATCCCCACACCTGCGTCTTGCACAGAAAAAATCAAACTGTGAAAAGGCGCCCGGTATTCAATCACCACTTTCACCTCGCCGCCCTCGCGGCTGAATTTGATGGCATTGTTCAGCAACTGGTGCATCACCTTGCTCAAGTGAATGCGGTCTAGAAAGACCGATGGCGGCAGGTTGGCGTGGGGTTGCGGGACCAGGCGCACATCCAGGGCCGATGCCTGTGCGCGATGCTGCACCAGCGTTTCCAGCAACCACTCGGAGAGCGCAAACTGTGTCGGCGCGCTGACCACCTGCCCCGCCTCCAGCTGACTCCAGTCCAGCCAGGCATTCACCAGCCCGAGAAGCTGGTTGCCACTTTCAAAAATAATTTGCGCCGGGAACCGGATCATCGGCTCGGTCGCGGTGTGGTGAATGTATTCCGCGTAACCAATGATGTCGTTCAGGGGCGTGCGCAGTTGCGGAGAAATTGCTGTCAGAAAATCAGTCTGCGACGCCAGATGGGGAGAGGCCCTGCCGCCACGTCTGAAGGCACGCTGCAGCCGCTGCCACATGCTTGGTGATTGGATGGTTGCCATCAGATTTGCAACGCCTTTCGAAGGGAAAACCCCAGCGAGGAAATATTCAGGGGCTTTTGCAAAATATCGTGGACTGCGCGCTCTGTGTATGCCGCACGCGAAACCGCATCCACATGGCCTGAATAGACCAACACCTTCGGGGAGAGCCGCAACGTAGGGCGCAGATAGTCCAGCAACTCCCAGCCTTGAACGCCGCCAATGTCATGGTCCAGCAAGATCAAGTCAAAGGCTACCCGTTTGGACAAATCAATGGCCGTGTGCACATTGGAAGCCTGGAAAAAAGTGATGTGTAAATCGAAGGGGCGGCAAGCCACTTCGGCAATTTTGAGGATCGTGCTGTCGTCGTCGACCGCCAAAAAATTGAAGTTTGTTTTCATCATGTGCGCTCACCTGCCGCAGGCTGCGACCATTTGGCCAGCAGCGATCGAAGTTTGGAAAAAGAAATCGGTTTGGCCATGTAGTCATTCATGCCACTTTGCATGGCAGCGTCTATGTCTTTGTCGAATGCGTAGCCGCTGAGCGCAATCATCACAGCGTGTTGACTCGGGCCAGCTTGCTGCCGAATAGCCTGGGCGGCCTCCAGGCCCGACATCACCGGCATGTCCACATCCATCAAGATCACATCGAAAGTCGCCGACAGGGCCTTTTGCAAAGCCTCCTGGCCATTTTCAGCTTCTGCCATCTGGTGCCCATCTTTGCGCAAGGCGCGCAAAATCATCTGCCGGTTCATGTCCACATCGTCTACCACCAACAAGCGCAAAGGTCGAACATGCGCAGGCGCATCGGCACTCATGCTGCCCACTGGTAACTCAACAAGCGGAAAGCTCACCTCAATTTCAAAACGCGTGCCGGCCCCCAGCGTGGAAAACACCTGCACCTGGCCGTGCATGGCATCCAGCAGGCCTTTCACAATCGCCAGGCCCAGGCCACTGCCGCCAAAGCGCCGATAAACACCCGGGTCCAATTGCTCGAAGCGCTGAAACAACTTGCCAACCGCCTGCTGCGACATGCCAATGCCGTTGTCCTTGACCTGAACCCATAAACTCGCCCGGTCGTTGTCAAGCCGCTTGAGTTTGACCGACAAAACAACAGCGCCTTCAGGCGCAAATTTCATGGCATTCGACAACAGGTTGTGCAACACCTGACGCAATCGGGTGGGGTCACCCAAAATCTGAAAGCCCTGGTCGGCATCAACCTCTACGCGAAAGTCAATGCCACGCTGTCGCGCCTCCACGTGATAGAGCGAGACACTGGATTCAATCAACTCATTCAAGCTGAACGGCCGGACCTCGATCTGGATCTTGCCTGCCTCGATCTTGGAAAAGTCAAGAATGTCATTCAAAATGCGAGTCAAGGTCTGCGCCGTCTCCATGATCTTGCGCACATCCGACTTGTGTTGGGGATCGCTCAACTCTTCGTACAAGTTCTGGGTGAACCCCAGAATGCCATTGAGGGGCGTGCGAATTTCGTGACTCATGGTGGCCAGAAACTGCGACTTGGCTTTGTCAGCCAATTTGGCTTGTTGTTTCGCCAGCACCAAGTCCGACACATCCACAGCCACCCCTTCCCAGGTTTTGCGGCCATTCGCCTGAAGCCGTGCGTGACCATGCGCGCGCATGTGACGCTGCACGCCATCTTCTCCCTGAACTTGAAACACCACATCGAGCACGCCCTGCTCTTTCATCTGGCGCCAGATCTCTTGCCCTTTGGCCTGGCGATTTTCTGGGCTCAAACGCTCCATAAACGCATCGACGGGCAGGGGCATCTCGGTCAGATTCAAGCCCAGATAATGCGTAGCCGACGGCGTGAGGTAGGTGAACCCGTAGCGGTTGTCCCGCATCAATTCCATGCGAAACAAAATGCCGGGGAAGTTCTTGGTCAATCCCGTCAAGTTTTGCCGCAACTCGTCAAATGCGTGGGCCAGGGCACGCTCGCGCGCATCCATTTTGCGCAGCAAGGCATTCAAGGCATTTTCCAGAACCTGTCCGCCCGCAAGCAGATTGACTTCGGGTAATGGCCTGGCCATCTCGCTTGGCTTGCCCTTCACCCTGAGATCGATGGCTTCAGCCAAAGCCTTTCCTTGGCAGCGCCATTGCCATTGGCCCAAGCCCCAAGACAGGCCCTGCAAGCCAATCCAAAGCACGCCGCCCCACAAGCCTATGACCGACGATTCATGCCAGGCGATGCCGGTAAACATGACTGCGCCCAATGCCCATACACCGACGTGCAGCGCCCGCAGAAACCGAGAAGACTCAAAAGAAATGACACCCAAAGCAGCTCAACTATTTTGTGAAAGACTGCATTGAGAATATTCTTAAATTTCACTTTTTTAGTAATTTAAAGTCGGTACTTCTTTGCGGGAAACTGTCAGAATTTCCTCATGCAAACCCTCAATGAGCCTGTCCTTGCCGAGCTGCAATCGTTCATGGAGAAACATGAATTCATGGCGTTGATGGAAGCTGCACTGCAAAAACTGCTGGAGCAAGCACCTGTCCTGCTCCAGAGTCTGGCCGATCAACAATGGGATGAGGCTCGCCGCCTGGCGCACCGCCTCAAAGGCACTCTGGGCAGCTTAGGGTGTGACACGCTGTATGCGGCCCTGCACAGCCTGGAGGAAGGGCTGCGCTGCACCCCACCTCTGACACCGCAAGCGCAAGCAATGGCTGAACTGACCGTCACCCTGCAGGCCACAGAGCTCGCGCTCAGCCAGCATTGCGCGCTTGCGCGATCAGCAACCTTGAGATGATTTTCAAGCGGTCTTAAAAAACATCAGGGCTGAAACTCTCTCTCATGCATCCACGCCGCATGCTTGGGCGCCCGTTTGGTCTGGCTCCACTCCTCCAGCATGTCCCACTTCACCTCATCCAACTTCTTGTACATCTCGGGCGTGCCGGTGTTGCACGCCAATTCCAGGCGGTGGCCGTTCGGATCGAAAAAGTAGATGGATTTGAAAATGGTGTGGTCGGTCACGCCCAGCACAGGAATGCCCGCCGCTTCCAGCTTGGCCTTGGTGGCTTCCAGGGTTTCCACACTGTCGACCTCGAAGGCAATGTGCTGCACCCACTCGGGCGTGTTGGTGTCGCGCCCCATGGCGGGTGAATTGGGCAGCTCGAAAAACGCCAGCACATTGCCGCCACCGGCATCGAGGAACAGGTGCATGTAGGGGTCGGGCGCGTGGGTGCTGGGCACATGGTCTTCGGCAATGGCCAGCACGAAGTTCATGTTCAGGTGCTTGACATACCAATTGACGGTTTCTTTGGCGTCCTTGCAACGGTAGGCCACGTGGTGCATTCTGCGGATCTTCATGGGCGTCTCCTTCGACAAAAACAAGGGGCTCAGTCGGCTGCGCGGGCCAGGCGCATGGCCTCGCGCAACACGCCGATGTCGCCAATGTGGTTGGACAAAATAAGGATCAGGCGCGCATTGGCACGCTCGCTTTGCTCGTCGCTGAGGTCGCGGTGCATGTCGATCAGCGCTTCATAGAAGTCGTCCCCGGGCGTGAAGTCGCGAAAGTAGCGGCGGCCAGGCTCCTGGAAATTGGGCGTCAGGATGAGCGCTTGCGGTTCTGAGGGGGTCATGCTGAGGTCTCCAATCGGTTCAGGCTTGGGCGGTGGCGCGGCGCAGGGCATGCAGCACCGCCGCAGCGTCCAGGTGACGCCACCGCGCTGCCACATGCTGGTCGGGGCGCAACAAATAAGCCGTACCGGGCCGTGCATCGTAACGTTTGGCCATCAGGCCGTCCACATCGTGCAGCACCCGCAACTCGGCGGCGGCGGTGGCTTTGCTGGCCACCAACAAGGTCTCAATGGCGGGCGTGGCCTGTTGCATCGCCCGCAAGGCCTCGCGCTCGGCGTCGGTCAACACGGCCGCATCGCCTACAAAGTACAGGCATTGGAAGCGCTGGCCCAGTTGGTCCAGCAGCCAACCGCGCTGGCCGTTGCAGCTCACAGGCGCATCGTCCAGCGGCGCGCCGGGCACCATGTCGCCGGCAAAGGGTTCGGCATCGGGGGTGTTCAAGGCTGAATCTACCAAGAAGGACGGCATCGACAAGCGTCCGGAGTTCACCAGCTTGCGGGCAAAGCTGTGATCACGCGCCAGCTCGAGCACCGCATTGCGGAAGTGGCGGCTGGTGCGTGTCTTGGGGGTGATGAAGTCGGTCGAGCGGGTGGAGTTCAAAATGTTTTCATCGGCAGCGAACTCGCGCTCTTGGGCATAGCTGTCCAGCAATTTTTCGGGGGCGTGGCCTTGCAGGAC
>VERE01000024.1 GCA_018882835.1 Limnohabitans sp. | reverse complement strand
ATCCATCATTTCCACCACGTCCAGGCGTGCGCCCAGAGTGCTGTACACCGTGCCCATTTCCAGGCCAATGATGCCGCCCCCCAGAATCAACATGCGCTTGGGAACTTCCTTGAGCGCCAGAGCACCCGTGCTGTCAACCACGCGCGGATCATCAGGCATGAAGGGCAAGCGCACGGCTTGTGACCCGGCGGCAATGATGCACTTCTTGAAGGCAATGACTTTTTTGCTGCCCGTTTTTTCTTGGGCTGCGCCAGTGGTCTCCTCCACTTCGACGTGGTTGGCCCCGACAAAGTGGCCATAGCCGCGCACCGTGGTGACCTTGCGCATCTTGGCCATGGCGGCCAGTCCACCGGTCAACTTGCCAATGACTTTTTCTTTGTGCCCGCGCAGCTTGTCGATGCTGACTTTGGGGGCACCGAAGTCCACGCCCAGATCGGCCATGTGGCTGACCTCGTCCATCACAGCCGCCACATGCAACAAGGCCTTGGAGGGAATGCAACCGACGTTCAGGCAGACACCGCCCAGAGTGGCGTAGCGCTCGACCAGGATCACTTTCAAGCCCAGGTCGGCGGCCCGGAAGGCAGCCGAGTAGCCGCCAGGGCCGGCGCCCAATACCAGGACATCGCAGTCCAGATCGGCATGACCGCTGTAATTGCTGGCTGCGCCCTGCGGACTCACCTTGGCGGGCGTGGGTGCCGCGACTTGTGGGCTCGCAACGACAGGAGAGCTGACCTCGGCCTGCGGGCTTGCAACGACGTCGAGGGTAAGAACCACCGAGCCTTCGGCCACTTTGTCGCCCAGCTTGACCTTGAGTTCTTTCACCACGCCAGCATGCGATGATGGAATTTCCATGGAAGCCTTGTCGGACTCCACGGTGATGAGGCTTTGCTCGGCCTTGACCGTGTCGCCGGGCTTGACCAGCAATTCAATGACGGCCACTTCGGCGAAGTCGCCAATGTCGGGAACTTTGATGTCCATGAGTGCCATGTTCTGTTGTCCTCGTGGCTTAGAGCAAGACACGGCGGAAATCCGCCAGGATCTGTCCCAGGAAGGCATTGAAGCGCGCCGCAGCAGCGCCGTCGATCACCCGATGGTCCCAGGTCAGTGACAGGGGCAGCATCAGGCGCGGCTGGAAGGCTTTGCCATCCCACTTCGGCTCGATCTGGCTCTTGCAGACGCCCAGAATCGCCACCTCGGGCGCATTGATGATGGGGGTGAAATAACGCCCCCCAATGCCGCCCAGGCTGGAAATGGTGAAGGTGGCACCACTCATCTCGGCCGGGGTCAGCTTGCCATCGCGGGCCTTCTTGGCCAACTCGCCCATCTCTTGCGAAATTTGCAGCACGCCTTTTTTGTCGGCATCCTTGATCACAGGTACCACCAGGCCGTTGGGCGTATCGGCCGCAAAACCGATGTGCCAGTAGTTTTTGTAAATCAGCGCATCGCCATCCAACGAGCTGTTGAACTCGGGGAATTTCTTCAACGCCGCCACCGAAGCTTTGATCAGGAACGCCAGCATGGTGACCTTGACGCCGCTCTTCTCGTTTTCCTTGTTGGTGGACACGCGGAAGGCTTCAAGGTCGGTGATGTCGGCATCGTCATGGTTGGTGACGGCCGGAATCATGATCGCATTGCGCAGCAAGTTGGCGCCGCTGATTTTCTTGATACGGCTCATCTCTTTGCGCTCGATCGGACCAAACTTGGTGAAATCGACCTTCGGCCAGGGGATCAGGCCCAGCTCGGAGCCACCGCCACCGGCAGGCGCTTTGGCAGCCTGGGCTTGGGTTTGAACCGCCCCCGCCATGACAGACCGTGTGAACGATTGAACGTCTTCTTGCGTGATGCGGCCTTTGGTGCCGGTGCCCTTGACTTCTTGCAAAGGGACGCCCAATTCGCGGGCGAATTTGCGCACCGAGGGCGAAGCATGCGGCACGTTCAGCGGTGCGCTGGTGGGGTTGTGGGCAGGAATGGCTGGTGCAGGTGCGGCAACGGCCGGCGCAGCAATCGCGGCGGCGGGCGTGGGCGTGGGCGCAACAGCAGCCGCAGCAGGTGCCGGGGCCGTTGCAACTGCAGGCGCTGCGCCGCCTGTGCCTTGCAGCACGGCCAGCAAATCGCCAATGTTGACCTTGTCGCCAAGCTTGACTTTCAGCTCTTGGATGACGCCAGCGTGGGAAGAAGGGATCTCCATCGAGGCTTTGTCCGACTCGACCGTGATCAACGATTGCTCGACCTTCACGGTGTCGCCGGGCTTGACGAAAACCTCGATGACAGCAACGTCTTTGAAATCGCCAATGTCCGGGATGCGGACGTCGATGAGGGAGGCGGTTGCCGCGGCCTGCGGGCTGGCAACGACGGCAGGGGTGACTGCGGCCTGCGGGCTCGCAACAACAGGAGGAGTTGTCGCAGCCTGCGGGCTCGCAAGGACCTCGAGGGTGAGGACGATGGAGCCTTCGGCGACCTTGTCACCGAGCTTGACTTTCAGCTCTTTCACCACGCCAGCATGCGACGAGGGGATTTCCATCGAGGCTTTGTCGGACTCGACGGTGATCAGCGATTGCTCGGCCGTCACGGTGTCGCCCGGCTTGACCAACAGCTCGATGACCGCCACTTCACTGAAATCCCCAATGTCGGGGACTTTGACTTCTACGATTGCCATGTTCTGTGTCTCCGTGCTCAGGCGTACAAGGGGTTGATCTTGTCGGTCTTGATGCCGTATTTCTGGATGGCCTCGGCCACCTTGGTGGCAGGCACTGCACCGTCTTCGCTCAGCGCCTTGAGGGCGGCGACCACAATGTAATGGCGGTTCACCTCGAAATGCTCACGCAAGCGGCTGCGGAAATCGCTGCGGCCAAAGCCATCGGTACCCAGCACCTTGTAGCTGCGTCCCTTGGGGATAAAGGGCCGAATTTGCTCGGCATACGACTTCATGTAGTCGGTTGAAGCCACCACCGGGCCGGCAAAGGGTGTCAGTTGCTGCTCGACAAACGACGCACGCGGCTTCTCGGTCGGGTGCAACAGGTTCCAACGCTCGACGTCCTGGCCGTCGCGAGCCAGCTCGTTGAAGCTGGGGCAGCTCCAGACGTTGGCCGCCACGCCCCAGTCTTTGGCCAGCAATTCGCGTGCGGCCATGGACTCGCGCAGAATGGTGCCCGATCCCAAAAGGTTCACACGCGGCAGCTTCTTCGCGCCCTCGGCCTCTTGCAGCAAATACATGCCCTTGATGATTTGCTCTTCGGTGCCCGGCTTGAGGCCTGGCATGGCGTAGTTCTCGTTCAACAGCGTGATGTAGTAGAAGACGTTTTCCTGTTTTTCGACCATGCGCTTCAAACCATGCTGCATGATCACGCCCACTTCGTGTGCGAAGGTCGGGTCGTAGCTGACGCAGTTGGGAATGGTGCCAGCCAGAATGTGACTGTGGCCGTCTTCATGCTGCAAGCCCTCACCATTCAGCGTGGTGCGACCCGAGGTGCCACCGAGCAAGAAGCCACGCGCCTGCATATCGCCTGCCGCCCAGGCCAGGTCGCCAATGCGCTGGAAGCCGAACATGGAGTAGTAAACATAGAAGGGAATCATGATGCGGTTGTTCGTCGAATACGACGTGGCTGCCGCAATCCAGCTGGCCATGCCGCCCGCTTCATTGATGCCCTCTTGCAGAATCTGGCCCGCTTTGTCTTCCTTGTAGTACATGACCTGGTCTTTGTCGACCGGGGTGTATTGCTGACCCAAGGGGTTGTAGATGCCCACCTGGCGGAACAGGCCTTCCATGCCAAAGGTGCGCGCCTCATCCACCAGGATAGGCACCACGCGCGGGCCCAGAGCCTGGTCACGCAACAACTGCGTGAGAAAGCGCACATAGGCTTGGGTGGTTGAAATTTCACGGCCTTCGGCGGTCGGCTCGATCACTGCCTTGAAAGTGTCCAGCGAGGGCACGGTGAAGCTCTCGTCCGCCTGCGTGCGGCGGTGCGGCAAGTAGCCCCCCAACGCTTTGCGCCGCTCATGCAGGTAACGCATTTCCGGCGTGTCATCGGCCGGTTTGTAGAACGGCACCTTGGGCAACTCGCTGTCGGGAATGGGAATGTTGAAGCGATCGCGGAAGGCCTTGATGTCCTCGTCGGTCAGCTTCTTGGTCTGGTGCACAGTGTTCTTGCCCTCGCCAGCCTTGCCCATGCCGAAGCCTTTCACCGTCTTGATCAACAACACGGTGGGCTGGCCCTTGTGGTTCACGGCCTTGTGGAAGGCGGCGTACACCTTCTTGGAGTCGTGGCCCCCACGGCGCAGATCGAAAATTTCTTCGTCCGACATCTTGGCGACCATCTCGAGGGTGCGCGGGTCACGGCCAAAGAAATGCTTGCGCACATAGGCGCCATCGTTGGCCTTCATGGCCTGGTAGTCACCATCGAGGGTGTCCATCATGATCTTGCGCAGGGCGCCGTCCTTGTCTCGCGCCAGCAGCGGGTCCCAACCCGAACCCCAGAGCAACTTGATGACGTTCCAGCCCGCGCCGCGGAATTCGCCTTCCAGTTCCTGGATGATCTTGCCGTTGCCGCGCACCGGACCGTCGAGGCGCTGCAAGTTGCAGTTGATGACAAACACCAGATTGTCCAGACCTTCTCGCGCGGCCAAGCCGATGGCGCCCAGGCTTTCCACCTCGTCCATCTCGCCGTCGCCGCAGAACACCCAGACCTTGCGGTTTTCGGTGTTGGCAATGCCGCGAGCGTGCAAATACTTCAGGAAGCGTGCCTGGTAGATGGCCATCAGTGGGCCCAGGCCCATGGACACGGTGGGGAACTGCCAGAACTCGGGCATGAGCTTGGGGTGCGGGTAGCTAGACAAGCCTTTGCCGTCCACTTCCTGGCGGAAGCTCAGCAACTGCTCTTCGCTCAAACGGCCTTCCAGGTAAGCACGGGCGTAAACGCCAGGCGAGACGTGGCCCTGGATGTACAGGCAATCGCCGCCATGGTTTTCACTCTCTGCATGCCAGAAATGGTTGAAGCCCGCGCCAAACAAGCTGGCCAGCGAGGCAAACGACCCAATATGACCGCCAAGGTCGCCACCGTCTTCGGGGTTGTGGCGGTTGGCCTTGACCACCATCGCCATGGCATTCCAGCGCATGTAAGCGCGCAGGCGCTCTTCTATTTCGAGGTTGCCGGGGGAGCGCTCTTCCTGGTCCGGCTCAATGGTGTTGACATAGCCTGTGGTTGCAGAAAAAGGCATATCGATGCTTTTCTCGCGGGCATGTTCCAGCAGTTGCTCCAACAAAAAGTGGGCGCGCTCGGGGCCTTCTGCTTGAATCACTGCGGACAGGGCATCCATCCACTCGCGGGTTTCCTGGCTGTCCGTGTCGTTCACGGTCATGGGGCGCAGGTCGTTGGGTTGTGCTGACATGCTTGTCTCCTCTAATGTGCACGGTTGAGAGCATCCCTGTTTTGAATGCTTCAGTCCAGAGTGTCGCACATTTTTTCAAGTATTTCAAATTACGATTATTGATTTCATATTATGAATTTCATGGATGCAAGGTCTTTGTCCCATCCCCTACACTGTCAGCGCCATGCCTGAGGTCCGCCCCTACTTTTCCCCCCTGCAAAAAATCAGCAACCGCTGGTCGGGCTGGTGGCGTCGCCAAAGCCCCAGCCGGCAAGACCGCTTTGCATTGCTGGGCCCGCTTTTGTCGGTGGTGCTTTTCCTCGCCGCCATCGTCACGGCCTTTGGCTACCTGCGCTACGAAGAAATTGAACGCGAACAAGAGAGCGTTCGCCGCGACTTGGAATACGCCCAGCAAAGATTGCGCTTGCGTTTACTGGAGCGGCAGGAACAAATCATGCGCATCGCTCGCGATGTTGCCGACCGTGAAATCGGCCTGGATGAATTCATTGCAGAGTCCGAAACACTGGTCAGCCAGCATCCCGAACTGTCTTCGATCAGTTGGATCGATGCCAAGCGGCGGGTCCGCGCGAGCTCGTCTGGCCTAGGCGTACAGGGCGCTCAAATTCGCAATACGGGCGAGGTGCTGCGCCACCCTGAGTCCGAAAACAGTTTCACGATGGCGCGTGAATTGCAGCAGTCGGTCTATTCGCAGCCGATTTTTCGCAACTTCCCCGGCCGTTCGACGTTGACGCAACTGCAATTGCACGTCCCCTTGCTGTGGCATGGCAAGTTTGAGGGCGTGATCATGGTGGAATACGCGATCGATGGCCTGATGCGCTTTGTGGTGCCGGGGGAAATCACTGGGCGCCATGCGGTGTCCTTTGTCGATGGCAACAACAACCTGCTGGCGGGACAGGTGATTCAGCCGCGTGGCAATATCAGCGCCAGCATGCCCTGGATGGCGCAAGCCTACGAGTATTCAGTACCTGTATCGCCGGTGGGCAGCAGCTTGCAGTTGCGGGCACAGGCCTACCGAACTTCGCAGGGACTGATAGGCAACGGCATGTTCTGGCTGGTCACGGCGCTGAGCCTGATGACGGCCTGGATGTTGATCGGTACCTGGCGACACACCCGTCGCCGGCTGCAAGCACAGCGCGCCCTGGTGGCCGAGACCAATTTCCGGCGAGCCATGGAAAACTCCATTTTGACGGGGATGCGCGCCTTGGATTTGAAAGGTCGCATCACTTATGTGAACGCCGCTTTTTGCCAGATGACCGGCTGGGATGAAAGCGAACTCGTGGGGCGCACCCCGCCCTACCCTTATTGGCCCGAGGCCGACCGCGACAACCTGATGAAGGTGCTCAGCGATGAGCTCAGTGGCAACACAAGCAGCATGGGCATGCAGGTTCGGGTCAAGCGCAAAGACGGCAGCTTGTTCGATGCACGCTTGTATGTGTCCCCGCTGATCGATGCCAAGGGCGAGCAGACTGGCTGGATGACCTCGATGACCGACATCACCGAGCCGAACCGGATCCGTGAGCAGCTTTCAGCCTCCTACGAGCGCTTCACGACGGTGCTGGAAGCACTGGACGCCTCGGTCTCGGTGGCGCCCTTGGGCAGCTCTGAATTGCTGTTCACCAACAAGATGTACCGTCTCTGGTTTGGCAACCAAAGCGAAGGCCATTTGATCATGCTCGCACGGGCGGGCATGCCCGAGCGCTCGGCCTCCCCAACCGATGACGATGTGGATTTGCTGGCCGGACTGCCCTCGGAGAGCCTGACCACCGCCAGCTCTGAAAATGCAGAAATTTATGTGGACGAGTTGGGCAAATGGCTGGAAGTGCGCTCCCGCTACCTGAATTGGGTGGACGGCCGGCTGGCACAAATGGTGATTGCCACCGACATCACGCCGCGGCGCCAGGCAGAAGAGCAAGCCGCCATGCAGGCCGAACGGGCCGAGTCAGCCAGTCGCCTGATCACCATGGGCGAAATGGCTTCCAGCGTGGCGCATGAACTCAACCAACCGCTGACGGCCATCAGCAACTATTGCAATGGCATGGTCTCGCGCATCCGCAGCCAGCAAATCAGCGAAGACGATCTGTTGAAGGCGCTGGAAAAAACCGCCCACCAAGCGCAACGTGCCGGTCAGATCATCCAGCGCATCCGCACCTTTGTGAAGCGCAGCGAGCCCAACCGCACCCTCACCGAAGTGGCCCCCATGGTGGTGGAAGCGGTAGAGTTGGCCGACATTGAATTGCGCCGTCAACAGGTCAAGCTGAGTTACTTTGTGTCAGCCAAGCTGCCACAACTGCTGGTGGACCCCATCCTGATCGAACAGGTCATGGTCAACTTGCTGAAAAACGCCGCCGAGTCCATCAACCATGCGCAACGCCCGTTGTCTGAGCGTCATGTGGAATTGCAGGTCGTGCCGCGGGAAGTGGCTGAGCAAAAGGTCGTTGAATTCTCTGTCACCGACAGCGGCAAAGGTTTGGCGCCGGAAGTTCTGGAGCGTTTGTTTGAGGCCTTCTTTTCCACCAAGTCGGAAGGCATGGGGATCGGTCTCAATTTGTGTCGAAGCATTGTCGAATCCCATCAAGGCAGAATGCAGGCCGAGAACCTCTACAATGGCGCCGAAATCAGGGGTTGTCGCTTTTCCTTCTGGATCCCGGCAGTAGAAGCGGCCTTGACCACTGAGTCATGACAGTTCAAGCAAGTTATTCAGGGCGGCGGAGAATTTCAAGATGAGTTTGATCCCGAAAAAAGGCACGGTTTATGTGGTCGACGACGACGAGGCCGTGCGTGACTCTCTCCAGTGGCTGCTTGAAGGCAAAGACTATCGCGTGCGTTGCTTTGACTCTGCCGAAACATTTCTGAGCCGCTACGATGCCCGTGAAGTGGCCTGCCTGATTGTGGACATTCGCATGGGCGGCATGACGGGCCTCGAGTTGCAAGACAAGCTGCTCGAGCGCAAGTCGCCCCTGCCCATTGTGTTCATCACAGGCCATGGCGACGTGCCCATGGCGGTCACCACCATGAAAAAAGGCGCCATGGATTTCATCCAGAAGCCTTTCAAAGAAGATGAATTGGTGAGCCTGGTCGAGCGCATGCTGGAACATGCCAAAGAGTCTTTTGCAGACTTCCAGCAAGCCGCCAGTCGTGACGCACTCATGGCCAAGCTGACATCACGCGAAGCCCAGGTGCTGGAACGCATCGTCGCAGGCCGCCTGAACAAGCAAATTGCCGATGACCTGGGCATCAGCATCAAGACCGTGGAAGCGCACCGCGCCAACATCATGGAAAAGCTGAATGCCAACACCGTGGCCGATTTGCTGAAAACCGCGCTCGGACAAAACGCCCCCAAGGCCTGACGACTGTCACATATCCAGCCACTCCCCAAACGCCCGTGCCTACGGGCGTTTTCCATTGAGACGACCATGACTGCACACCTGATCGACGGCAACGCCCTTTCCCAGCAACTTCGCCAAAACGTGGCTGAGCGCGCCCGCGCGCTGAAAAATCGCGGTATCACGCCCGGCCTGGCGGTGGTCCTGGTGGGCGACAACCCGGCCAGCCAGGTCTATGTTCGCAACAAGGTGAAAGCCTGCCAGGACGCAGGACTGCATTCGGTGCTGGAGAAATACGAGGCCAACCTCAGCGAAGCCGACCTGTTGGCTCGGGTTGATGCACTGAACAAAGACCCCAGCATTCACGGCATCCTGGTGCAGTTGCCACTGCCAGATCACATGGATGCGCAAAAAGTGATTGAAGCCATTTCGCCCCGCAAGGACGTCGATGGCTTTCACATCGCCAGCGCCGGAGCGCTGATGACGGGCATGCCCGGCTTCTGGCCATGCACGCCCTATGGCTGCATGAAGATGCTGGAAAGCATTGGCTACAACTTGCGCGGCAAGCATGCGGTGGTGATTGGGCGCAGCAACATCGTAGGCAAACCCATGGCCTTGATGCTGCTGCAACAACATGCCACCGTCACCATCTGTCACAGTGCCACGCCTGACCTGAAAACGCACACCCTGCAAGCCGATGTCATCGTGGCGGCCGTGGGTCGGCGCAACATCCTGACTGCGGACATGGTCAAGCCTGGCGCTGTGGTCCTCGATGTCGGCATGAACCGAAATGACGAAGGCAAGCTCTGTGGCGATGTCGATTTCGCCGGCGTGCGCGAGGTGGCCAGCCACATCACCCCCGTTCCCGGTGGGGTTGGCCCCATGACCATTACCATGCTGCTGGTCAACACGCTGGAAGCTGCGGAAGCAGCTGCCCATTGAACTTCCGCTTCCCCACCTCAGATTGCCCTCATGACTGCAACCTTGCCCCTGCTCGACTTCACCGACCTGCCCCGCTTTGACGCTGTCACTCCCGACCAGGTCGAGGGCGCCATCGACGAATTGTTGCAACGCGCTGAACAAGCTCTGGAAACCGTCACTGCCCCCGAGTTTCCAGCGGACTGGGCACGCATGGCTGCTGTGCTTGACGTGGCCACCGAGCAATTGGGCCGCGCCTGGGGCGTCGTCAGCCACCTGAATGCAGTGGCTGACACACCCGAATTGCGTGCCGCCTACAACCAGGCGCTGCCGCGCATTACTGACTTCTGGACCCGCCTGGGTGCCGACGAGCGCTTGTTTGCCAAGTACCGCGCCATGGACAGCCACATGCTCGACACCGCACAACAACAGGCGCTCAAAAATGCCCTGCGCAACTTCGTGCTGTCTGGCGCCGAGTTGGTGGGCGACGCCAAAACCCGCTTTGCGAAAATTCAGGAACGCCAGGCAGAGCTGAGCCAAAAATTCAGCGAGAACGTGCTCGACGCCACCGATGGCTGGACTTACCTGGCCCAAGAAGATGAACTCCCAGGCGTGCCCGCCGACGTGAAAGAGGCCGCTCGCCTGGCGGCAGAGCGTGCCGGGTTGAAAGGCTACCAACTGAACCTGAAAATGCCCTGCTACCTGCCGGTCATGCAGTTTGCCGATAACGCGGCCTTGCGCCAAACCCTTTACCGGGCTTATGTGACCCGTGCTTCCGACCAGGCCGACGAGGCCACGCTGAAATTCGACAACAGCGACTTGATCCGCGAATTGCTGGCCCTGCGTCAAGAAGAAGCCCGCCTGCTGGGCTATGCCAACTTTGCCGAGGTATCGCTCGCCCCCAAGATGGCGAACTCACCCGCACAAGTCATAGGCTTCCTGCGCGATCTGGCCAAACGTGCCCGTCCCTTCGCGGAGAAAGACCTGCAAGACCTGCGCGACTTTGCGCGCGAGTCGCTGCAATTGACCGACCCCCAGCCCTGGGACTGGCCCTACATCGGCGAAAAACTCAAAGAAGCGCGCTATGCCTTCAGCGAGCAGGAAGTCAAACAGTATTTCACCGCGCCCAAGGTGCTGGATGGCTTGTTCAAGATCATCGAGACCCTGTTTGAAGTCGCCATCCGCCGCGACCAAGCGCCGGTCTGGCACCCCGGCGTCAGCTTTTACCGCATCGAGCGTCAAGGCCAGCTGATTGGACATTTCTACCTGGACCCCTCGGCGCGCAGCGGTAAACGCGGCGGCGCCTGGATGGACGATGTGCGCGCCCGCTGGCTTCGCCCCGACACCGGCCAGTTGCAAACCCCCATCGCCCATCTGGTCTGCAATTTTGCCGATGGCGTGGGTGACCAGCCCCCCTTGCTGACCCACGATGACGTGACCACCTTGTTCCATGAGTTTGGCCATGGCCTGCACCACATGCTGACCCAGGTGAACGAGCGCGACGTCTCCGGCATCAGCGGCGTTGAATGGGACGCGGTAGAGCTGCCCAGCCAGTTCATGGAAAACTTTTGCTGGGAATGGTCGGTGCTGCGCCACATGACGGCCCATGTGGAGACCGGTGAACCGCTACCCCGGGCGCTGTTCGACAAAATGGTGGCTGCGCGCAATTACCAAAGCGGGCTGCAAACGCTGCGCCAGATCGAATTCTCTTTGTTCGACATGCTGCTGCACACCGACCACAACCCGTCAGAAGATTTCATGCCCCTGCTGCAACAAGTGCGCAACGAAGTTGCTGTGATGATGCCGCCGGCCTGGAACCGCATGGCCCATTCCTTCAGCCATATTTTTGCGGGCGGCTATGCCGCCGGCTATTACAGCTACAAATGGGCCGAGGTTCTGAGCGCCGATGCCTATGCCGCGTTTGAAGAAACCGCCCTGCCCGATGGCACGCCCAACCCGGAAACGGGCCGCCGCTACCGCGAGGCCATATTGGAAGCGGGTGGCAGCCGTCCGGCGATGGCGTCGTTCAAAGCCTTTCGCGGCCGTGAGCCCACCCTGGACGCCTTGCTGCGCCACCAGGGCATGGCCTCCGAGGCCGTAGGCCGTTGATCAAAACGTGTAGGTCTTGACGCCAGTGGCCGTGCCCAGCAGGCACACACTGGCTTTTTGGTGCGCGAACACACCGACCGTGATCACGCCCGGCCATTGGTTGACTTCAGACTCGAAGCCCAAGGGATCGCTGATCTTCAAACCGCGCACGTCAAGAATGTGCTGTCCGTTGTCCGTGACCCAAGGCTTGCCATCTTTCAGGCGAAGGCTGGCCTGCCCGCCCAGGGCCGCGAACTGGCGCATGATGCGCGCGGACGCCATGGGAATGACTTCCACGGGCAAAGGAAATGCGCCCAGGGTGTCCACCCATTTGGACTCGTCGGCAATGCAGACAAACTGCCGCGACTGTGCCGCCACAATTTTTTCGCGTGTCAGTGCGGCGCCGCCCCCTTTGATCATGTAGCCTTTGGCGTCAATTTCATCGGCCCCGTCGATGTAGACCGAGAGTTGCGCGACCGCCTCGGCCTCCAGCACGGCAATGCCGTGCTGGCGCAAGCGTTCGGTGGACGCCACGGAGCTGGAGACAGCGCCAGGAATCTTGTCCTTGATCGTTGCCAGTGCGTCGATGAACTTGTTCACTGTGGAGCCCGTGCCCACGCCCACCACTTCGCCGGGCACCACATAGCGCAGCGCGGCTTGCCCGACCAGGGCCTTGAGTTCATCTTGGGAAAGGGGGGGGGTGCTCATCGGCGAAAATCCAGTCAATTGAAAAAAGAGATTATCCAATGCTGAACGCACTTTCTTACGCCCTGCTTCGCCCTTGGTTGTTTGGAATGGATGCCGAGACGGCCCATGAAAAAACCCTGCACGCCCTGGCCAGCACCCAAAACACGCCCCTGCAATGGGCTTATGCACAAAAGCAAATTCAAGACCCGGTGGTGTTGGCGGGGTTGCGCTTTCCCAACCGCGTGGGCCTGGCCGCAGGCCTGGACAAAAACGCCCAGTGCATTGACGCCTTGGCCGCCCTGGGCTTTGGCTTTGTGGAAGTGGGTACGGTCACGCCCAAAGGCCAACCCGGCAACCCCAAGCCCCGCATGTTCCGTCTGCCGCAAGCGAACGCGCTGATCAACCGGCTGGGCTTCAACAACGAAGGCTTGGCGGCCTTTGTACAGAATGTTCAAAAGGCGCGCTGCAGGCAACAAGCGGGCAGCATGCTGTTGGGCCTGAACATTGGCAAAAACGCGAGCACGCCCATCGAGCAAGCGGCCGACGATTACCTGACCTGCCTGGATGGCGTCTACCCCTACGCCGATTACGTCACCGTCAACATCTCCAGCCCCAACACCCAAAACCTTCGCAGCCTGCAAAGTGACGAGGCGCTGGAGGCCTTGCTGTTGGCGCTGTCCGAACGGCGCCGCGCGCTGGCACAGGTCCACCAGCGGCGGGTTCCCCTGTTTATCAAGATTGCCCCTGACCTGGACACCGATCAGATCGACTTGCTGGCCAAGACCTTGCGGCGCCTTTGCATGACAGGCGACCAAGTGAATGACCATGCCTGGGGCTTGATTGCCACCAACACCACCTTGTCGCGCGAGGCGGTGCAAGGGCTGCCCCATGCCAGCGAAACCGGTGGCCTGTCCGGCGCACCCGTGTTGGAAAAAAGCAATGCCGTGATTCGGCAATTGCGCGCAGCCCTGGGCAAGAACTTCCCCATCATTGGCGTGGGCGGCATTTTGAGTGGCGCCGATGCAGTGTCCAAAATCGAAGCCGGCGCCGATGTGGTGCAGATCTACACCGGTCTGATTTACCGTGGGCCTGCGTTGGTGGAGGAAGCAGCGCTGGCTTTGAAGGCCGCCGCTGCATAAAGCTTTCCCTCAGGTCGCCTGCAAGGCCTCGACCACCGCTGCGCCAATGGCCAGCGAGCTGGTCAATCCGGGCGACTCAATGCCAAACAAATTGACCAAGCCGGGCACGCCGTGGGTTGCGGGTCCTTGCAGCACGAAGTCCCGCGCTGCCTCATGCGGCGCATTGATCTTGGGGCGAATGCCGGCGTAGCCCGGAATCAGGCTGCCGTCTCGCAATGCAGGCCAGTACTTGCGGACCTCGGCATAGAAGGCCTCACCGCGTGCGGGGTTCACCACCCAATCATCGGGGCTGTCCACCCATTCCACATCGGGTCCGAATTTGGCCTGCCCGCCCAGGTCGATGGTCAGATGCACCCCCAAACCGGCCGCTTCAGGCACCGGATAGATCAAGCGTGAAAAAGGCGAGCGTCCCGACAAGGTGAAGTAATTGCCCTTGGCAAAATAAGCTGTGGGGACATGTTGGGCCGGCAAGCCACGAAAGGCCTTGGCCAACCATGGCGCCGTGAGGCCAGTGGCGTTCACCACCACCGAGGCCAGCAATTCCGTACCGTCGGCCATTTGCAACACCATCCCATCGGCGCGGCAATCCAACGACTGCACGGGCGAGTTGAAGGCGACCATGCCGCCCGCATTTTCAAAATCACCCTGGTAACTGAGCATCAGTGCGTGGCTGTCCACAATGCCGGTGCTGGGAGAATGCAAGGCTGCCAGGCACGACAAGGCCGGCTCCATGGCTTTGGCTTGTTCGGCAGTCAGCCAGACCAGGTCGTGCACACCGTTGGCACGGGCTTTGTCCTGAATGCCCTGCAGTTGCGCCACCTGGGATTCTTGCGTCGCCACAATCAGCTTGCCGCAGCGCTGATGGGGCACGCCACGCTCCTGGGCATACGCATAGAGCATCTCGCGGCCTTGCACACACCAGCGGGCTTTGAGCGAATCCTTGGCGTAGTAGATGCCGGCATGGATCACTTCGCTGTTGCGCGAGCTGGTGCCCGTGCCAATGGCAGAGGCCGACTCCAGGATCAACCAATCCTTGCCCGCCCCTGCTGGAGAAAGCGCCAAAGCCCGCGCCACCGCCAGCCCCACCACGCCTGCGCCAATGATGACGCCATCCACCTTGTCCACGTCTGCGTTTCCTGTGTTGCAAAACCCAATCATCCAATAAAAAACGGCACCCGAAGGTGCCGTTGGCGTCAGAGCGACAAGAAATTAACGCTTCTTGGCGGTGGTCTTGGTGGCGTTCAGCGCATTGCTGGCCATGGTTTTGTAGTTGGCTTCGGCCACATCGGAAGCCTGCTTGACGGCTTTTTGAACCGATTCCAGGGCATTGTTGCCAGCCGCCACAGCCGTTTTGAAGGCAGCCACAGCAGCCTCTGAGCCGGCGGGCGCGTTCTTGGCAGCGTTGTCCACCAAGTTTTGGAATGCCTGTTGGGCTTCAGCCACTTTGCCTTCGAAAGCTTTGCTGAAGTCAGCGCCAGTGCTGGAAGCGATGTCGTACAGGTGGCGGTTGTAGGTCACAGCTTTTTCTGCCAAGGGCTGGAACATGCTGGCTTGCAGGGCCAACAGTTGTTGCGCGTCTTTGACGCTCAGCGCAGCCTGGGCTTGGCTTTGCGAGTCTGCCAGCGCTGCTTTGGCGGCAGCCAGGTTCAATTCAATCAACTGCTCAACGCCGGCAAAGGCTTTGTTGGTCAGGCCCACGAGGGTTTCCAGGTTGGCTTTGTTGGCAGCCACAATTTGGTCAGGGGTCAGCGTCATGTCAAATCTCCAAGAGTATGTTCAAAATGGTTGGATCGTTGCTGCGCTGTGGCCCTGCGGCAAATTCATGTTGCAGTGCAGCATGGGTTGAAGTATAGGGGGTAACCCTAGGCAAAAAAAGAGTCACTGCGCTTTTTAGAGGCAACAGACTAATTCCTCAAAAAGCGAAAGGTCAGGGTGCAGACTGCCCGTGCGACCAATGGGTCTGCCAGTTTTCCCGGTAGCGTCGGGCCAGCTCGGTGCTTCGCAGCACCAGGATGTTCTCGGCGTTTCGGCTGTCTGCCGAATTGGTGAAGTTGTAGCTGCCTGTGACCACCACGGAGGCATCGATGACCATCACCTTGTTGTGCGCAATGGCATGGGCACCATCAAATTTCACAGGTAGCGCGGCGTCGCGAAACAAATCGATCACATAGCGGTTGGTCTGGCTGCTTTTTTGGTCCAGCAGCACTTGCACCTTGACGCCACGCTGCTGCGCGCGCAGCAAGGCCTGGGCGATCGCGTTGTGTGTGAAGCCGTAGGCTTGGACCAGCACCTCTTCTCGGCTGTCATCAATGGCCTGCACGATCACCTGCCCGCCCCCAGACGGCGGCGTGAAGGCCACAGCAAGCACCTCGGCCGACATGGCACCTGCAAGCATCGGACCAGGGGCCTGTGTCTGCACATTGCGCGCAGACACCACGCCCGGCGCGTCGGGCTCGCGCGAGACATTGATCAACCACTGGACCAGGGCCACACCCACAATCACCAGGGAAAGACCCGTTTTTTGATAACGCATCCCGGGATCTTAGCCAGAAATGAAGTGCAACTTAATTTTCAAGAAAGCGCAAATGTGCAAATCGGACGGGATAATCGGCCCAGACCTGATTGCCCCATGACCCGAACCCCACCTCACGGCGTGTCGCCAGCTGTTCAGCGCGCCATCCTGCACCTGTCGTTTGCCACTTTCTCCAGCATGACCATCCAGCGGTTGTGCGACCCCATGCTGCCGGAGTTGGCCAAAGACTTTCAAGCCAGCATGGGGCAAGTGGCGGCCGTCATTTCCTGGTTCGCCATCGTCTATGGCGCTGCGCAGGTTTTTTATGGCCCCTTGGGGGATCGCTTTGGCAAGATGCGCGTCATCTCCCTGGCCACTTTGGGGTGCAGCCTGGGATGCCTGGGTTCGGCGCTGGCCACGACGCTGAATGAACTGGTCTTGGCGCGCATGCTGGCCGCTGCCTGCGCCGCCGCCATCATTCCCATGGCGATGGCCTGGGTTGGCGATGTTGTGGCCTACGAAGTCCGCCAGGAAACCCTGGCAAGGTTGGGGTTGGGCTCCACGCTGGGGTTGGTGGGCGGCCAAATCATGGGCGGCTTGTTCACCGACACGATTGGGTGGCGCTGGGCCTTTGTGGGCATGGCCTTGCTGTTCATGGCGGTCGGCACCCTGCTGCTCAGACGCCACCAGCGGCATGATCGACTGCAAACCTCTGAAGAGCCCCCCACGCAACAGTCTTTCCATCGCAAAGTCATCCGCGTGCTGCAAGAAAAGCGCCCTCGCCTGGTGCTGACCACCGCCATGCTGGAAGGCGCATTCGCCTTCGGCGTGGTCGCCATGGCGGCCTCTCATTTGCACCACCGCCATGGCTTGTCGCTGACGCTGTCGGGCGGCATCGTGGCTTTGTTCGGCCTGGGCGGCGTGGGCTACATGCTGAGCGCGCGCTTTTTCATCCGGCGACTGGGCGAAAGCACCATGCTGCGCCTGGGCTCTGCCTTGTTTGCCACCGCATTCGCCATCATGGCCTTTTCACCCTGGTGGCCGCTGACCCTGCCAGCGAGCTTGCTGGCAGGCTTGGGCTTTTTCATGTTTCACAACACCTTGCAAGTGTTGGCCACGCAAATGTTCCCGCCCGAACGCGGGACCTGCATGGCCTTGTTTGCAGGCTTGCTGTTCACGGGGCAATCGGTGGGCGTGTTGCTGGCTGCGATGCTGTTGGCCTGGATTGGCTCCGCCTGGGTCTTGGCCTTGGGCAGCCTGATGCTGGCCGTGCTGGGACAATGCCTTCCAATTTTTATTCGCCGTTGTTAAACCATGAACCCTACCCCTGAAGACATGGCGCGTGCGCTGGACGCACACCCCGACTACCGCGTGCTCCGCCGCCTGCAGCCTCGCACCTGCTTCAACCCGGTCAGCGAGGGCTTGCCCTGTGCGCGCGGCATCGTGCTGGACACCGAAACCACCGGGCTCAGCTCGGAAACAGACCGTGTCATTGAGCTGGGCATGCTGTTGTTCGAGTTTGACCCCACTACCGGCCTGATCTACCGGGTACTGGAAGTGTTTGACGAGCTGGAGGACCCGGGTTTTCCGATTCCCCCTGCCAACACCGCCATTCACCACATCACCGATGCGATGGTGCAAGGCAAGCACATTGACGATGCCAAGGTTGAACGTTTGCTCAAGGGTGTGTCCGTGGTGATTGCCCACAACGCAGGCTTTGATCGCCCATTCGTGGAGCAACGCTGGCCAGCTTTTGAAAACCTGCTGTGGGCATGCAGTATCCGTGACATTGACTGGCAAGCCGAAGGCTTTGGCTCGGCCAAGCTCGAGTATCTGCTGCAAACCCAGGGTATCTTTTACGAGGCCCACCGCGCCGAGACCGACTGCTGGGCCTTGCTGGAATTGCTGCACCACCAGTTGCCACAAAGCCAGCAACCGGCTTTGTTGAGCTTGCTCGAAACCTTGAATCAACCCCAATTAAAGCTGTCTGCGCTGGGCTCGCCTTTTGAAACCAAGGACTTGCTCAAACAGCGCGGTTACCGCTGGTCAGGCGAGCAGCGGTGCTGGAGCCGATTGCTCAGCGGCGAGCAAGCGTTGGAGGAAGAACTCAGCTGGCTCAAACGGCGTGTTTACGGCAGTCGCAATGCCCAGGTGGAACTGGAAACCCTGGGAGGGACCCTCCGCTATTCCAACCGCCAAGGGCAAAAGAAACTGGTTCCGCTGTGACAGTTCAGTAGGGCACGGCCTGCCAGGGCACTGGACAGGTGGCCACGTTAGGGTAGTATTGCTGGTAGCTTGCGCAGTAGTAAGCCACTTGCGGTGGCGGGGTCAGGACCACGGGCGGATACACCGGGGTCGCATACACAGGGGTTTGCGACGCGTACAGCACCGAACCCACCAGTGCGGCAGCCACCACAGGGCCGACCCACCCATTGCGGTAACCGCCGTGGTAGTGATGGCCATAGCCACCGCCGCGCACCACCGGACCTGCGCCCCAGCCATGGGCCACCACACGCGGCGTGACAGACACGGATCGCCAACCGCCATGACCGTGACCATGGCCCTCGCCCGCTTGCGCGGGCAGGAGCATCATGGCGTTGAGACAACAGATTGCAGAGATCAGAATTTTTTTCATGACGGCCTCTTTGGTGATGCCCATCACATTTCAGGGCACTGTCTTAACGCCGCAGGGCCCAGCACGGATGACATGCCAACCAGTCAAGAAGGTTTCGCCGGCCAGGGCGAGCGAAATGTCGCCCCTTGCATCAGGTGGTGGCGCGCGAACCCGGCGCAATCGTGCCAGTAAGGTTCCGCCCGCAATGTCCATTGAACAAACAGGGCCAACACAGGCTTTTCAGTTTGCAACGCAGGCTGCAAAACTTCACGGTAACCGGCAGAGTCCACCCAATCGTTGCCCGCTCCCCAAGTCAGGGTGACCAGGCAAAGCGCCAATGCGCCGCCCAGGAGCGGCTGGCCCCGCCACAACCAACGCCGGGCGCGGGTGCGGCCAAAGGCATGCATCAGCAACAAAGAAACCGCTTGCGATATGTTCAGCAAGGCAAAGAACAAAGACAATCCCAAGGCGATCGGCAACACCACGGTCTGGCGATAGGCGTCGTTGAGCATTTGCTGCGCATCCTCGACATCGAACACGGGCGCAGACAAGGCGCTGGGGGTCAGCAATTGCTTGTCCAGCTCTGACACATCCACTCCCAAAGAGGCGGCCGGAAACAAAGCCTTGACGCTGTCACGCAAGCCCTCGGGCATGCCCACCCGCCCCAAGGCCAGGCCCTTCAGGGTGAAGCCACCTTCGGACACGATGGTGCGCATCGACAAGCGTTGAACACTGGTGACTTTGTCAAGCTCGCTCGCTTGTTGCAACAAGAAATCGATGAGTCGGGTCTGGGCTTGCCACATGAAGCTGATGCCAATGGCCATGCTCAGCAGGCCCGACAGCCAGCGCTTGGGCGTCCACCGATCCAGCCAGCGCCAAAGCAGCAAGCCCAGGCCGCACCCCGAGAGGCAGCGCCCCCAAAACTCCAAACCGTCCAAGTCGTCACGGTCAAAGGCCTGGCTGGCAAACTCCAGCAATCGGTGGTTGAAGGACAACTCCACCACGGTGTAGAGCATCAGAAGCGCGAGAAACCAGGGATTTTTCTGAAGGGCAAAGCGAGGCATGACCCTTGATTAGAACAGCACGCCGGGGCTGGACCGTTTCAATTTTTGTGAAGCTAGGTAAAGTTGACTGGGTCCGTGAAAGCCTTCAAGCCAGCGCCGCCTCGATGGCCAACGCCACACTGCCCAAACGCGCATCGTCGCCCCGCACCGATGACACCATGAGCCCCACCGGCAACTCGCCGGCAGCCTGGCAAGGCATGCTGAACGAGCAACCATCTAGAAAGTTGATGGCAAAGGTGTTGCGCAATATGCTGCGGTTGGCAGCCGCAAACGCATCATCGTCGCGCACCAGCAGGTCGAGCTCGGGGGCCACGATGGGCACGGTGGGGCTCAGGATGGCGTCGTAGCCTGCCAGCGCCGCTTCCACTCTTTGAATCCAGTGCTGACGGTTTTTCAGCATCCGCAGATAGTCGGCCGCACTCACGTTTTGCCCCAACTTGGCGCGAGAAGCGACACGCGGGTCGAGTTGCGCCATGACATCGGCGATGCGTTCATGGTGCGCAGCCCAGCACTCTACCGGGGAAAATCCGCCGGGCGCGTTCAGTGCAGCGATCTCGGCCAATTCGCTCAAGGCGATGTCCTCCAGCAAGGCCCCTGCCTGCGACAAACGCGACAGGCTGCGCTCGAAGGCGCGCGCCACCGTGGCGTCCAGGTTGTCAAGCATCAAGGTCTGTGGCACGGCCAGGCGCCGCCCCTTCAAAGGGCGTTGTGCCACAGCCAAAGGCTGTCCGGACAGCACGCCATCAACGACCAAACAATCTGCGACCGACCGTGTCATGGCACACACCGTGTCCAGGGAATGCGACAGCGGCACCGCGCCCGCAAGGGGAACCCGAGACTGTGTGCTCTTGAAGCCGACCACGCCACACAAGGCGGCCGGGATGCGAATGGATCCGCCGGTATCCGAGCCCAGCCCCGCCACGGCCAGCCCCAAGGCTACCGACACGGCCGCCCCCGAAGAGGATCCACCGGGGATGCGCTGCACCTGCGTGTCTGCGGGGTTCACAGGGGTGCCGTAATGCGGGTTGATGCCGATGCCCGAGAACGCGAGCTCGGTCATGTTGGTCTTGCCCACAATGGCCGCCCCCGCGGCGCGCAAACGCGCCACTGCTGGCGCATCCTGGCGGGCGGGCGCATCACCCGCAAACACCGTGGTGCCCGCTGTGGTGGTTTCACCTGCCACGTCATACAGGTCCTTGATGGTGACAGGCACCCCGGCCAAGGGCCCCGTCGTCAAGCCTGCCGCATGAGAGGCATCGGCATGGCGTGCGGCCAAACGCGCAGCTTGAGGATAAAGCCTGGTGAAGACGTGGGCAGCCGCCGAGGACTCGGCGCGCGCCAGGCAGTCTTCGATCCAGGCTTGGGCACTCACGGTGCCCTGCTGGCGTTGTTGTATGAAATCTGAGAGCGTGGCAGGGAAAAGCGACATGGTGAAAAATAAAGAGATGGTGAAAGGACTGTGCACGGATTTTCTCGGCCATGCAAGCCGCTGGGCAAAATGGGGGACACTGGCTGTGCTCGCATGCCACTTGCCTTTGCAAGCCATGTCCTGGTTTCGCCCCGGCCCGCCCTTGACCGAATACGCGCTGACCTCTCAGGAAACAGCGCGACTGGGCCGGCAGGCGGGCTGGCCGGCAGACGACCCCACCACCTGGATGATCTCGGTGCGCAACGCCCTTCCCGGCCCCGTCACCTGCCGTGAGGTTCAGTTTTTTCAAAAAAACCCCGATGCCCAGGTTCGGGTGAAGGTTTTGCAACCGCCTTTGTACATTCCTGCCGGACAAAGCCGCAACAGTTTGTTACCAGACGTGAGAAAGAACGAAATTCGTGATTGGTCCATGCAGTGTTTTTGCCTCAAGCAAGCGCGAGAGGGACCCTGTGAAAAACTGCCATGACCGTATGAATTCGAGGGGTTTTCTGCAAGGAAAACAAGTGACAACCCTCACTCTCGAAGGCGTCAGCGCATGCTATGCTGAACTCAGTGCTTTTCTTAAAAAACCATGGCTGATGACATCATTCTGGAAACACGTGGGCTCGTCAAAGAGTTCAAGGGCTTTGTGGCCGTCAATGACGTATCCATTGGCGTTCGCAGGGGCCAAATTCATGCCCTGATTGGACCCAACGGGGCCGGCAAGACCACGTTTTTCAACCTTCTCACCAAATTCCTGATCCCCACGCGCGGGACCATTTTGTTCAATGGCCACGACATTACCGCGGAAAAGCCTGCCCAGGTGGCGCGTCGGGGCATCGTGCGCTCGTTCCAAATCTCGGCCACCTTTCCTCACTTGAGCGTGCTGGAAAACGTGCGCATTGCCTTGCAACGAAGCACAGGCATGTCCTACCATTTTTGGCGCTCGGAAAAAAGCTTGTCACAGCTTAATGGTCGCGCCATGGCGTTGCTGGAAACCGTGGGACTGGAAAACTTTTCCAACACACTGGCAGTCGAGCTGGCCTATGGTCGCAAACGCGCCCTCGAAATCGCCACTACCCTGGCCACCGAGCCCGAGCTGATGCTGCTTGACGAGCCCACCCAAGGCATGGGCCATGAAGACGTCGACCGCGTCACCCAGCTGATCAAGAAGGTGGGGGCCAACCGCACCATCCTGATGGTGGAGCACAATATGAACGTGGTCTCCAGCATTGCCGACACCATCAGCGTGCTGCAGCGCGGCCAGGTGATTGCCGAAGGCCCTTACAACGTCGTGTCCACGAATCCCCAGGTGCTGGAAGCCTACATGGGCAGCACCGAAGCCGAACTGGAGGGCGGTCATGGCCACTGAGCAGCCCCAAGAATTCCTGAAAATTTCCAACCTGCATGCCTACTATGGCGAGTCGCACATCCTGCATGGCGTCGATTTGACAGTCAACCACGGCGAAGTGGTGACCCTGCTTGGGCGCAATGGCGCAGGCCGTACCACCACCATCAAGTCCATCATGGGCCTGGTCGGGCGTCGCACAGGCTCGGTCCTCATCAACGGCCAGGAGACCGTGGACTGGGCACCCCACCGCATTGCCCGATTGGGCATGGGCTACTGCCCAGAAGAGCGCGGCATTTTCGCCAGCTTGTCCTGCGAGGAAAACCTGCTGTTGCCACCCGCGATTGCCCCGAATGGCATGAGCCTGGACGAAATTTACGAAATGTTCCCCAACCTCTACGAGCGTCGGAACAGCCCAGGCACCCGTTTGTCGGGCGGCGAACAGCAAATGCTGGCCGTCGGACGCATCCTGCGCACCGGCGCACGCCTGTTGCTGCTGGATGAAATTTCCGAGGGCCTCGCCCCAGTGATCGTGCAGGCTTTGGCCCGCATGATTCGCGCGCTGCGCGCCAAGGGCTTCACCATCATCATGGTGGAGCAAAACTTCCGGTTTGCCGCTCCGTTGGCCGACCGCTTTTATGTCATGGAACACGGGCAAATTGTTGAAGGCTTCGCTGCCAGCGAGCTAAGCAACAAGATGACCATGCTGCATGAGTACCTCGGGGTGTAAGCCCCAATATCACCCTCAGGAGACAATGATGAAACGCAAACTTCTTTCATTCGCAGCAGCGGCAGTCTGCGCAATGGCCACGGGCGCACAAGCCCAGATCTCTGACGGCATCGTCAAGATCGGCGTGCTCAATGACATGTCAGGTCTTTACTCTGACATTGGTGGCCCGGGCTCTTTGGTTGCTGCCAAAATGGCCGTCGAAGACTACCTCAAAGCCACCAAGAGCACTCTGAAAGTGGAAGTGGTCGGCGCCGACCACCAAAACAAGCCTGATGTGGGCTCCAACATTGCCCGCCAGTGGTACGACACCGAAAAAGTGGACGCGATTGTGGACGTCCCCACATCCTCTGTGGCGCTGGCCATCAGCCAGGTCACCAGGGACAAGGGCAAGATTCACCTGAACACGGGCGCTGCTACCGCCGACCTGACCGGCAAGGCTTGCTCTCCCAACACCATTCACTGGTTGTACGACACCTGGATGCTGGCCAACGGCACTGGCACCGCCGTGGTGAAAACAGGCGGAAGTTCCTGGTTTTTCCTGACCGCCGATTACGCTTTCGGCCACGCCCTGGAGCGTGACACCGAAGCCGTGGTCACGAAAAACGGCGGCAAGGTCCTGGGCAAGGTTCGTCACCCTCTGGCCACCCAAGACTTCTCCTCTTTCCTGTTGCAAGCCCAGGCCTCCAAAGCCAAGATCATTGGCTTGGCCAACGCCGGTGGCGACACCATCAACTCCATCAAGCAAGCGGCAGAGTTCGGCATTGTCCAAGGCGGCCAGAACCTGGCCGGTTTGCTGGTGTTCCTGCCTGATGTGCATGCGCTCGGCCTGGAAAAAGCCCAAGGCCTGATTTTCACGGAAACCTTCTACTGGGACCTGAATGACCAGACCCGCGCCTGGTCCAAGCGTTTCGCTGCGGCCCATGGTGGCAAGTACCCCTCCATGGACCAAGCCGGCGTGTATGCCGTCATCACCCACTACCTGAAAGCAGTGGATGCGGCCAAGACCGACGATGGCACCAAGATCACGGCCAAGATGAAAGAAATGCCCACCGACGACCCCCTGTTCGGCAAAGGCACCATCCGTCAGGACGGCCGCAAGATCCACCCGGCCTACCTGTTTGAAGTCAAGAAGCCTTCGGAATCCAAAGGCCCCTACGACTACTACAAGCTGCGCGCCACCATCCCCGCTGACCAGGCTTTCCGCCCGCTCAACGAGGGTGATTGCCCGATGATCAAGAAGTAATTTTTGGCTCCCTGTTTCAGCAAGACACGAACATCACGATGGAAATTTTTGGCATTCCCTCCCAGGCCCTGTTCGGGCAGCTGTTGATCGGCCTGATCAATGGCTCCTTTTATGCCCTGCTCTCGCTGGGCCTGGCCGTGATTTTCGGCTTGCTGAACATCATCAACTTCACCCACGGCGCCCAGTACATGCTGGGTGCTTTTGTGGCCTACCTCAGCCTACAGTATCTGGGGCTGAACTACTGGGTATCGCTGCTGCTCACGCCTTTGCTGGTGGGCGCAACCGGCGTCATCATTGAGCGCACCATGCTGGCGCGCCTGTACAAACTAGACCACCTGTATGGCCTGTTGCTGACCTTTGGTTTGGCGCTGATCATTCAAGGTGTGTTCCGCAACGAATTCGGCTCCTCCGGCATGCCTTATGCGGTGCCGTCGTTCTTTGCCGGAGGTATCAATCTGGGCTTCATGTTCCTGCCCAAATACCGCGGCTGGGTGATCGTGGCTTCCCTGGTCATCTGTATCGCCACCTGGTACGTCATTGAACGCACCAAGCTCGGCGCTTATTTGCGTGCGGCCACCGAGAACCCGTCGCTGGTACAAGCCTTTGGCGTCAACGTGCCCCGCATGGTGACCCTCACCTATGGCTTTGGCGTGGCGCTGGCAGCGTTGGCGGGCGTCATGGCAGCCCCCATTTACCAGGTCAGCCCGATGATGGGCGTCGACATCATCATCGTGGTGTTTGCGGTGGTGGTGATTGGCGGCATGGGCTCCATCATGGGCGCCATCCTCACTGGTTTTGGCCTCGGTCTGATCGAGGGACTGACCAAAGTGTTCTACCCCGAAGCGTCCAATACCGTGATTTTTGTCATCATGGTGATTGTTCTGTTGATCAAACCCGCCGGTCTGTTCGGTACCCAAAAATAAGCTCACCATGGCCAACGCGTCCGCTTCCCCTACTCCCTACATCGAGCACAGCAACCGTCACCAGGGCATTGCCTTCCTGATCATGGCGGCCATTTTCGCCATCGGCCCGCTGGTGGTCTATCCGATCTTCCTGATGAAGGTCATGTGCTTTGCCTTGTTTGCTTGTGCCTTCAATCTGCTGATCGGTTTTGGTGGCCTGCTCTCTTTCGGCCACGCCATGTTCCTGGGCACAGCAGGTTATGCGGCAGCACACTCAGCCAAAGTCTGGGGCTTCACGCCCGAGCTGTCCTTGTTGTTTGCCACCCTGTGTGCCACAGGCCTGGCTGTGGTCACTGGCATGTTGGCAATTCGCCGCCAAGGCATTTATTTCGCCATGATCACCCTGGCCTTGTCGCAGATGGTGTTCTTCTTCTATCTGCAATCGCCCTTCACCGGCGGTGAAGACGGCATCCAGGGGGTGCCGCGTGGCAAATTGTTCGGCGTCATCGACCTGTCGGACAACCTGCCGATGTACCTCTTCGTGCTGACCATCTTTCTCAGCGGGTTTGGCCTCATTTGGCGCATTGTTCACTCCCCCTTTGGCCAAGTGCTCAAAGCCATTCGCGAAAACGAGCAGCGCGCCCTGTCCCTGGGCTACGACACCGACCATTACAAGCTGGTGGCGTTCATTCTTTCCGGCACGGTTGCGGGTGTGGCCGGCGCCACCAAGTCCATGGTGTTCCAACTGGCCTCCCTGACCGACGTCCATTGGTCCATGTCGGGTGAAGTGGTTCTGATGACCCTGGTGGGTGGCCTGGGCACCCTGTTCGGCCCGGTCTTTGGCGCGGCCGTCATCGTGACCATGCAAAACTATCTGGCACAACTTGGCGCCTGGGTCACGATCGTGCAAGGCATCATCTTTGTCATCTGCGTGCTGGCCTTCCGTCGGGGCGTGATCGGCGAAATCGCCAACTTCATCCGCAAACCCCTCTGATATCTGCGAGGCCCCGCATCGGGGCCTTGTCATTGCGAGCATCGCCCGGACGCGGCAACCCCCTACCTCTATCCACCATCGCACCACCATGTCCAACCTCTCCCTCTCCCAAGCCCAAAATATCATCAACGGCGCCCTGGCCCACGCCCGCAAAGCCAACTTCAAGCCCATGGGCGTGATCGTGGTGGATGCCTCGGGCAACACTGTCGCCTATGCCCGCGAAGACGGCGCCAGCATGTTCCGCTTCGACATTGCCCAAGGCAAGGCCTGGGGCGCTGTGGGCATGGGCGTCTCCAGCCGCACCTTGTTTGAGCGCGCCAAAGACAACCCTAACTTTTTCGTCTCGCTGTCTTCTACTGCACAGGGCAAATTCCTGCCCCAAACCGGCGCGGTGCTGATCAAAAACGCCCAGGGCCAAGTGATCGGTGCTGCGGGCGCCAGTGGTGGCACCGGTGATGAAGACGAAGAAATCTGCATTGCTGGCATCCAGTCGGTGGGCCTCAGCGCTGGTTGAACACTCGAAAAAGGACTGCGCATGTCGCATGCCTCCTCCTTGATTGCCGGTTTGCGCAGCGTGGCGCTGAACGTGCCCGACCTGGCGTTCGCCGAAAAGTTCTTCACCGACGTCTGGCATCTAGAGGTCGCGCACCGCCAACAGGGCGTGATTTACCTGAGCGGCACGGGCGAGGACGATCATTTGCTGGCCCTGCATGAAAAGCCGGGTGCTGCCCAAATTCGCCATGTGAGCTTGCGGGCCCGACATGCGCAAGCCCTGAGCACCATTGCACTGGCGGCCCCTCACCACGGCGGGCGTCTGGTTAAGGCCGTGGGCACAGCCCCGGACCCCAGTGGTGGCATCGCGGTTCAGGTCGCCGATGCCGATGGCCGTGTTTTTGAAATCGTCCACGGCGACCGCCTGCGCTCCCAACCCACACGCGTCGCCGACCGCCCCGAGCGACTGGCCCATGCGGTGCTGAACACCCGAGATGTAGCCCTTACCCAGGCCTTCATGGAAAACGTGCTCGACTTCTCCTTATCGGACCGCACGCGCATCATGGCCTTCATGCGTTGCAACAGCGACCACCACAGCGTGGCGCTGGGCATCAGCGACAACGATGCGCTCAACCACATTGCCTTTCTCATGCCCGACCTGGAGTCGGTGATGCGCGGCGGTGGCCGCATGCGCGATGCGGGCTACGACATCCATTGGGGTCCGGGCCGACATGGTCCGGGTAACAATGCATTCAACTACTTCATTGGGCCTTTTGACATCGTCATCGAGTACACCGCCGAGGTCTCCCAGATCGACGACAACTACCCGGTGGGCCAACCCGACAACTGGACCTGGCCACCCGGCCGTGTCGACCAATGGGGCATTTCTGCCCCTCCCAGTGCGCGCCTCAAAGAAGCCCAAAGGGCCATCTTTTTTGCTGATTGATTTTTAAAACGCAAGGAAAGCAATATGCGATTCACCACCTTTCGCCAGGGTAACGAAAACCGGCTCGGCCTGGTCGTTGGCCATGAAGTGATTGACATGCACAAAGCCCAACCCCAGATCAGCTCAGACCTGCGCACGGCCTTGCGGGCTGGCCAGGACCTGATCGGCGCCGCGCAAGCGGCACTCGCCGGCCCGGCGCCGCGCATGGCCCTGAGCAGCCTGGAACTCTCACCACTGCTGCCTGAGCCCGGCAAGATCATTTGCCTGGGCCTGAACTATTTCGACCATGCCAAAGAAGGCGGCCGGGACAAACCCGAATATCCCTGGTTCTTCCTGCGCTCGGCCAGCTCGTTGCTGGCCCCCAACGCCAAAGCGCTGCGCCCCAAGGTGTCGGAGCAACTGGACTACGAAGCCGAGTTGGCCGTGGTCATTGGCAAAGCAACCAAGCACGCGACCATGGACAACGCCCTGGATGCCGTGTTTGGCTACA
Organism: Limnohabitans sp.; assembly: GCA_018882835.1. Taxonomy (GTDB): domain Bacteria; phylum Pseudomonadota; class Gammaproteobacteria; order Burkholderiales; family Burkholderiaceae_C; genus Limnohabitans. Next base: position 14,558 of record VERE01000024.1, on the reverse strand, counting down.
GCTGCTTCAACGACATTTCGGTGCGCAACTACCAGCGCAAAACACCGCAATGGACGATTGGCAAAAACTTCGATCGCACCGGCGGTTTCGGCCCGGTGCTGGTCACCAAGGACGAGCTGCCCGAAGGCGCCACCAACCTGCGGATTCAGTCCCGTCTGAATGGCCAGATCATGCAAGACGCCAACACCCGCGACATGATCTGGGGTGTGGCAGAAACCATTGTGCTGCTCTCTGAATGCGTGACCCTGGAGCCCGGCGACCTGATCATCATGGGCACGCCGGCGGGCGTGGGCCATGCACGCACCCCGCAGGTATGGATGAAGGCGGGCGACGCGATTGACATCGAGATCGAGCAAATCGGCATTTTGCACAACACCATCGAAAACGAAGCCGCCTAAGATCCATGTCGCACCCCGATCTGTTCGATGTCGCCATTGTGGGCTACGGACCGACGGGTGCGGTGGCTGCGGGTCTGCTGGGCCAGCACGGCATTCGCACCTGGGTCTGCGATCGCCAGCACGGTGTTTACGACAAGCCGCGTGCGATTGCGCTGGACCATGAAATCATGCGGGTATTCCAGGAGCTGCACATTGCGCAGGCACTGCAGCCCCACATGGAGCCCTTCACCAATTCCGAGTTCTTCGGCGTGGACGGCCAGCTCATCAAGTGCATGTCCACGATTGCGCCCCCCTACCCTCTGGGCTATGCACCGTCTATCGTGTTTTCACAGCCGCCTTTGGAAGCTCTGCTGCGCGAGCGCGTCGCCGCCCTGCCGTCTGTGACGGTCGCACTGGGCCAAAGCGTGATCGACTTGTCACAAGACGAGAAGGCCGCCACCCTGACGGTGCAAGATGAAAACGGGCAGCGCCAGCAGGTGCGTGCGCGTTACGTGATCGGTTGCGATGGCGCCTCCAGCTTCGTCCGCCAGAAAACGGGGCTGCCGCTGGACGACCTGGGCTTTGACGAGCCTTGGCTGGTAGTTGACCTGTTGGTCAATGACAGCGGCCTGGCCAAGCTGCCGCGCACCAGCGTGCAGTTTTGCGAGCCCCAACGCCCCACCACGCTGGTGATCGGGCCAGGTCGTCACCGGCGCTGGGAACTGGCCATCAACCCTGGCGAGGATCCGCAACAACTGGCCACGCCCGAGGGTGTCTGGTCCTTGCTGTCTCGGTGGCTGACGCCGCAAGATGCCACTTTGTGGCGACAAGCCAGCTACCGTTTCCATGCACTGGTGGCCCAACGCTGGCGCCAGGGTCGCATCTTTCTGGCAGGCGATGCAGCCCACCAGCAACCACCCTTTCTGGGCCAGGGCATGTGCCAAGGCATTCGCGACGCCGCCAACCTGTGCTGGAAGTTGCAGGCTGTGCTGCAACACCATGCCAGCGACAACTTGCTGGACACCTACGGCGATGAGCGCCAGCAACATGTGCGCGAACTGACCACCCGCATCAAAGGCATCGGACAGCTGGTCGGCGAGCGCGACCCAGCGAAAGCCCGTGCCCGCGATGCGAAATTGCTGGCCGAGTGCGGTGGTGTGGTACAGCCTACGCCCCGACAAAACGTTCAGCCGGCCCTGTCCAAAGGCCTGCTGAGCGACGCCGGCCGCGGCCCAGTGGGCACCTTGTTCCCGCAACCCTGGCTGAGCGGCGACACTGCCCCATGCCGCATGGACGAACGCTGGGGCACAGGCTGGCGGTTGGTGCTGTGCGCGGCAGCGCCGCCCGAGGCAAGTGCCGCAACGGTAACCTTCAACGCCATGCCCCTGCAAGTTTGTCAACTCGGACAATCCGGGTTTGTAGAAACCGAAGGGGTGGTGTCGAATTGGCTGCAAACCCATCAGGCGATGGCGGTGGTGGTTCGGCCTGACCACTATGTGTACGCTATGGCGACCGATCCCGAACAACTGCATTCGCAGCTGACACAACTGCAACAAGCTTTGCGACCGGCTTGAAAGGACTTCCCATGCAACGACGACAACTGATACACGCTGCCGCTGCCACCCTGGCCAGCAGCGTCGGCATGACAGCACACAGCCAAACCGCCACGGCCTGGCCAGACCGCCCCGTCAAATTCATTTTGTCGCAGCCCCCAGGTTCAGGCCCCGACAACGTGGCGCGCCTGCTGTCCGAGCGCTTGGCCAAAGCCCTGGGCCAGGCTGTGGTGATCGAGAACAAACCGGGCGGGCAAAACGTGATCGGCGCGCAAGCTGCGGCCCGCTCCGCGCCCGATGGCAACAGTTTTTACTTTGCCACCACGGCGGCCTTGGTGACCAACCGTCACCTGTTCAAAGCCATGCCCTACGACCCGCAAAAAGATTTTGCAGCCGTGGCCTTCATTGCCAAAAGCCCTTTCGCGGTTTTGGTCCGTGCCGACTCGCCCATCAGCTCCATGCAAGACCTGGTAGCGCGCTCCAAGACCAGCCCTGGCAAACTCTCCGTGGCCAACGAGGGACCGCGCACCTTCGGCGGCATCATTGCCCGCCTGATCAACGCCCGCACCCGCATGGAAGCCAACTTGGTGGCCTATGCATCGGTTGGCGTGGCCGTCCAAGACGTGCTGGGCGGGCACTCGGATGCGGTGGTGGCCGACCTGGCGTCCACAGCGCAGCTGGTCAAGCAAGGTCGCCTGCGCCTGCTGGCGGTCACCTCCGGCAAGCGCGTGGCAGGCTGGGACAGCATTCCGGCTTTGTCCGAAATGATTCCCCAATTCGAGATGGTCGGCTGGTTCGCACTGGTGGCCCCCACCGGCACGCCGGTGGCCATCGTTCAGCGCATGCACCGCGAGGTGAACACTTTGCTGGCCGATGCAGAGGTCGCGCAACGCATGCTGACCATCGGCCCGATGGCAGAGCCCTTGAGCAGCCCCGATGCCGTGGAGGCCTTCCTTAAACAGGAACATGAGCGCTGGGCAGATGTGGCCAAAGAAATAGGGCTATTGCCCGAGTGATGCAGGCTCATCCCGGCTGGCCTAAACTTCGGCCATGTCCCCGCTCACGCTTTACTACGATGGCCGCTGCCCGCTGTGCCAGGCCGAAATGCTGTACCTGCAGCACCGCGACCGACTCGGCTTGCTGAACTGCGTTGACATCACCCAAAACGACTTTGACGCCCATGCCACAGGCCTGTCTTGCGAACGGGCCATGGCCAGCATTCATGGGCGGTTGCCCAATGGTGACTGGGTGACCGGGGTTGCAGTGTTTGCCGCTGCCTATGAACGTGTAGGCTTGCGGCGCATGGCCTGGCTGTTGTCTCGCCCCAGTTTGCAACCGGTGCTGGGTTGGGGTTACGCGCGCTTTGCGCGCCACCGCTACACCTTGTCACGCTGGTTCGGCCCGAGCGTATTGCGTTTCGTAAGGCGCTGGCTCATTCGGGCTTGATATTGGCGTCGCGCACCACGCGGCGCCATTGTGCCAACTCTTGCTGCAACAAGGCTTCGAGTTCCTGCGGACTGCTGCTGACAGCCTGCATGCCCAGTTTGGAAAAACGCTCGCGCACCTCTGGCTTTTGCAAAATGCCCTGCGTGGCCTGGTGCCAGGCGTCCACCACGGGCTTGGGTGTTTTGGCTGGCAGGAACAGCGCCAGCCAGATGGTGGTCACATAGCCCGGCACCCCCTGCTCCGAAATCGTCGGCAAATCAGGCAGCTCTGGGTGCCGTTTGGCACTGGCACTGCCCAGCGCTTTCACCCGGCCCGCCTTGATGTTGGGCACGGCAGAGTTGAAGGCATCGAACATCAGTTGCAGATGGCCTGCCAGCAGGTCCTGGGCCGCAGGCCCCTGACCTTTGTAGGGCACGTGCGTCAACTGTGTTTGTGTTTGGCTGGCAAACAACTCCGCACCCAAGTGGTAGGTGCTGCCAGAGCCTGAAGACCCGTAAAACAATTTGCCTGGCCGATCCTTGGCGTAACGAATGAACTCTTGCACGTTTTGCACGGGCACCGAAGGGTGCACCACCAAAATGTTTTCAATGGCGGCCACTTGCCCAACGGGCACAAAATCGCGCACGGGGTCAAAGGGCAGCTTTTGCATGAGCGCCGGATTGGCAGCCATGATGCTGCTGGTGCCAAACAGAACGGTGTTCCCATCGGGTGCCGCACGGGCCACGATGTCGGCGCCAATGGCCCCGGTGGCGCCGGCCTTGTTATCGACGATTACCGGGCGGCCCAAGGCTTCGGCGAGCAAGGGTGCCATCACCCGTGCCGCAATGTCGGTCGGCCCCCCCGTGGCAAAGGGCACCACCAGGCGCACCGAGGCGGCCGATTGCGCCATCACCTGCCCTACCAAAAAACAAGCGGCCAACAGTGCTGTGCAACGCGCGAGAGACAACATGGGGGAAACCTTCCGTTCAATCGGCCAGCAAGCGCTGGCGAATGTCCAAGGGCGAGAGTACTTCAAGCGGCTCGGCACCGCCACCGGGAATTTCCACCTGGGTGGCATTCAGCACCATGGACACCATCACGTAGGTGCCTGACAACACCACCAGGTCCATCACAGTCTGCTCGCCAAAGTGCTTCACCGTGCGCTGCCACAGCGCATCGGGCACACGGTGGTTCAGGCTGAGTTGCACACAGAAGTCGTAGACCAGGGACTCATCCGCCTGCATGCCTTGCGGTCGGCGGCATTGGCGCAACTGTTCAATGATGTCGGGGGACAAGCCCGCGCGCTGCGCAATCGGGCCATGTGCCCACCATTCGTATTGGGCGTTGGCCAGGCGCGCCTGAATAAGGATGGCAAATTCATTGAGGCGCTTCTCCACCGTGGTTTTGAAGCGCAAGTAGTCCAGCAAATCGAAGCAGCGGCGTGCCATCTCGGGGCTGCGCAACAAAGCGTTGTAAGGCCCGCCCAGGCCGGCACTGGACACCTTGAGAATGTCGTCGGCCAGCGGCCGTACATCAGGCGGGAGTTGCTCATAGGTGGTGGGTGCCAAACGTTCAGCCATGGATTTCTTTCTCGCCGTGTTGCGACAGCAGTTGCATCAAGTGTTTGCGAATGAGGATGCCTGGACGGTCGGAGTCCATGGAGAACTCCACGCCACGCCGGCGCATGTCCACCAGGGCATCAGGGTCGGTGGACTCCAAAATGGCTTTGTCTTCCCGCGTGATGACTTTGTCGAATTCAACCAGCAAGTCTTGCGGACAATCCTCTTCGCGGTCGTTGCGAAACAGCCATTGGCACAACTGCATGTGGCCATCGTCGATGGGCGTGAAGCAATTGATGATCACATGGCGAATGCCCGAGGGGTATTCAATGTCCAGCCGCCGAGAGAAAGGCAGGTAGTAGGCGTTGCGCATGTGGCGCGTGGTTACGGGTTCGCTGACGCCACTGATTTTTTGAAAGGCCTCGGGGTTCAGGGCATCGATCAAGGTTTCGGCGTAAAAGCCCTGCTCACCGTCCACCAGCTCGTATTTGCTGGGCTTCGGAGAAGCCGCCACGCCAAACGTGGCGCGGTGCACAAAGCTGAAATGCGCATTGTCGAAACTGTTCTCCAGGGCGCGCACCGGGCTGGTGGCCCAGGTCTCATAGAACTGGTGAATGGTACGCCAGCCATCGGCGCCAAATTCAGGCACCGCAGGAATGTCGGCCAAAGGCTGCTCCAGGGCCACCCAGGCGTAGCCATAACGCGCCACGCAGCGGTAAGCGATGGTTTGGTAATCGGGAGGGATGGCGCGTTCGGGGTCGTACTGGGGTATGCGGATCACACGGCCAGTGCGGTCATACACCCAACCGTGGTAGCCGCATTGCACCGCCCCCTGGCCACAGGCCTGGCCTTGGGCGTTGACGCACCAGCCCTTGGACAACCTGGCGGTGCGATGGCAGCAACGGTCTTTGAGGGCCGCAGGCTGACCCGCTTCATCCAGAAACAAAACAATGTCTTCGTCCAGCAGCTTGAAGGCACGGGGCCCGTCGGCCAACATGGCCAAGGGCATGACAGCATGCCAGAACTTTCGAAAAATGGGTTGTTGGGTGACCAGCATGCCCCCATCCTACCCAAGCCTGGCGAACTTCAATTGGGAATCAGGAAATCCCGACTGATGCTGGCGCCCAATTCATTCACGCGATCCAGGAACTGTGTCAGAAAGGCATGCAAGCCATTGGCCAAAATTTCATCAATACAACCGTACTGCAATTCGGCGCGCAACTTGCCCGCACGCCGACTGGTGGCAACCGATTGGTCGTTCGCCACCATGGCCAGGTTGCTGACCACTTCGTTCATGCTGGCATGCAAGGAACGCGGCATGTCGGCCCGCAGCACCAGCAACTCGGCCACACGCTCAGGGCGAATCACATCCCGATAGACCTTGCGGTAAATCTCAAAGCCCGAAACGCTGCGCAGAATGGCGCTCCAGTGGTAGAAGTCGTACTCTTGGTCCTTGGCGCTGGCAGCGCCAAAAAAGTCGCTTTGCACGGCGTGAAACTTCACATCCACCAAGCGTGCCGTGTTGTCGGCTCGCTCCAGGAAAGTGCCCAGCCGCATGAAGTGCAACGACTCGTCCATCAGCATGGTGCCCACGGTCACGCCACGTGAGAGATGCGAGCGAAACTTCACCCACTCGAAGAACTGGCCCGGGTCGCGCTCGAACTCGCCAGAGCGTATGCGGCGGTTCAATTCCAGCCAGGTCTGGTTTTGCGTTTCCCAAACTTCGGTGGTCAAGGCACCTCGCACAGCGCGGGCGTTTTCTCGCGCCGCACGCAAGCAAGAGATGATGGACGAAGGGTTGTCCTCGTCTTTCACCATGAACTCCATCACCTTGCGCGCCTTGATTTCGCCGTACAAGGCCTCGTAAGAAGGCAGCAACTCGCTGATGGAGAGCAGGCCTTTCCAGCCCAGCTCGGCCACCGCCGCAGACTGGGGCAACAAAGATGTCTGGTAGTTCACGTCCAGCATGCGGGCGGTGTTCTCGGCACGCTCGGTATAGCGCGACATCCAGAACAAATGGTCGGCGGTGCGTGACAGCATCTCTCAGTTCTCCAGAATCCAGGTGTCTTTGGTGCCACCCCCTTGCGATGAGTTCACCACCAGGGAGCCCTCTTTGAGGGCCACGCGCGTCAAGCCGCCAGGCACCATCTGAACCGACTTGCCACTGAGCACAAAAGGCCGCAAGTCGATGTGGCGCGGCGCGATACCGCTGTCCACATAGGTCGGACAAGTTGACAGGCTGAGGGTGGGCTGTGCGATGTAGCGCGCGGGATCGGCCAACAGCGCCTTGCGAAACTCTTCGATTTCGGCCTGGGTCGCGGCCGGCCCGACCAACATGCCATAGCCGCCCGCACCATGCACTTCTTTCACCACCAATTCGGACAGGTGCGCCAAGGTGTATTTCAAGTCTTCCGACTCTCGGCACTGGTAGGTCGGCACGTTGTGCAATATGGGCTTCTCGCCCAAGTAGAACTCGATCATCTTGGGCACATAGGGATAGATCGACTTGTCGTCGGCGATGCCGGTGCCGATAGCGTTGCAAATGTTCACATGGCCCGCACGGTAAACATCTAGCAAACCTGCGCAGCCCAGTGTGGAGGTGGGCCGGAAGGCCAATGGGTCGAGAAAGTCATCGTCCACACGACGGTAAATCACATCGACGCGGCGCGGCCCTCGCGTGGTGCGCATGTAGACGAAGCGGTCGCGCACAAACAGGTCCTGGCCTTCCACCAACTCCACGCCCATTTGTTGCGCCAGGAAAGCGTGCTCGAAATAGGCGCTGTTGTACATGCCCGGGGTAAGCACCACCACCGTGGGCTCGGCCGTGGTCGACGGGCTGCAAGCGCGCAAAGTTTCCAGCAACAAATCCGGGTAGTGGGCCACCGGGGCCACGGGGTACTTGCGGAACAGTTCGGGGAACAGCCGCATCATCATCTTGCGGTCTTCCAGCATGTAGCTGACGCCACTGGGCACGCGCAGGTTGTCTTCCAGCACAAAGTACTCCCCCTCGCCCTGGGCGTTGGGGGCGCGCACGATGTCAATGCCGCTGATATGGGAGTAAATGTGGCCCGGCACATTGACGCCCACCATTTCGGGACGGAACTGGGCATTTTTCAAGATCTGATCCGAGGGGATCAGGCCAGCCTTCAAGATCTCTTGGTCATGGTAAATGTCGTGAATAAAACGGTTCAGCGCGGTGACACGTTGCACCAGGCCTTTTTGCATGCTGGACCACTCATGGGCCGGAATGATGCGCGGGATCAGGTCGAAGGGAATCAGGCGCTCGGTTCCAGAGCCGTCAGCATCTTTTTCGCCATAGACCGCGAAAGTGATGCCCACACGGCGAAAAATCATTTCGGCTTCTTCGCGTTGCGCTTGCATCTGGGAGTCGCTCTGCTGTGCCAGCCAGGCGCTGTAGTCCTGGTAATGAGGCCTCAAACCACCTTTCGCATAGGGAATTTGGGCATACATTTCATCAAACATTTTCATGAACAGAACACTCCTGCTTCAAAACTAGCAAGTTGAGTGCCACGGAAAAGCAAGCCGAACTTGCGCGCCCAGGCACCAAGATGGTGAGTAGACACCATTTCGGTGCACTCAAGGTCGATCTACATCATCCATTGAGGACTTGAGGACCAAAGGGCACTGGCTTGGCTCTTGCTTGGGTTGGGGCATGTCGATTCACGCCGCGCTCCATCACGTCACCCATTACCACTACGACCGCCCGGTCAAGCTGGGGCCACAGGTCGTCCGCTTGCGCCCGGCGCCTCACAGCCGCAGTCGCATTCTGTCGTATTCGTTGCGGGTAGAACCCGAACTGCACTTCATCAATTGGCAACAGGACCCCTTCTCCAACTACCAGGCGCGCTTGGTGTTTCCAGAGGCGACGACCGAATTCAAGGTCACCGTTGATGTTGTGGTCGAAATGTCGGTGTTCAATCCCTTCGACTTCTTTCTCGAGCCGGTCGCCGAATATTTCCCCTTCCAATACGAACCCCAGGTTGAACAAGAACTTGCGCCCTACCTGGCCAAAGGGCCGCTGACGCCCCAGTACAAAGCCTATTTCGAGTCATTGGCTGCCAGCAAAAAACAAACCCGCACCATCGATTTTTTGGTGGGACTGAACCAGAAGCTTCAGCAAGACATTCGTTACCTGATCCGCATGGAGCCGGGCGTGCAGACGCCAGAAGAGACCCTCACCCTGGGCTCGGGCTCGTGCCGGGACTCCGGCTGGCTGCTGGTCAACTTGCTGCGTCACTTTGGCTTGGCGGCGCGCTTCGTCTCAGGCTATCTGATTCAACTCAAGCCCGATGTGAAATCACTCGATGGTCCCAGTGGCACCGAGGTGGACTTCACCGACCTGCATGCCTGGTGCGAGGTCTACCTGCCAGGCGCAGGCTGGATTGGCCTGGACCCCACTTCGGGATTGTTGGCAGGTGAAGGCCATGTGCCGCTGGCCTGCACGCCGCAGCCTTCCAGCGCGGCCCCCATCGAGGGCTTGATCGACAAAGCGGAAGTGACGTTTTCGCACAGCATGGAAGTCACGCGCGTCTACGAATCTCCTCGCGTCACCTTGCCCTACACCGCCCCCCAATGGGATGCGGTGCTGGCCCTGGGAGAGCGGGTCGACCAGCAGCTGATGGCACACGATGTGCGTCTCACCATGGGCGGCGAGCCCACCTTCGTTGCCACGGCTGACCGGGATGCGGCGGAGTGGAACACCGATGCGCTGGGCCCCACCAAGCGCACCTATGCGACCCAACTGGTTCACAAGCTGCGCGATAGGTATGGCCGAGGAGGCTTTCTTCATTTCGGCCAGGGCAAGTGGTATCCCGGAGAACAATTGCCACGCTGGGCCCTCGGCATTTATTGGCGCACCGATGGTCAGCCGTGCTGGCAAAACCCTGACCTGCTGGCCGACGAGTCACAGCCTACGCATTACACGCCGGGGGATGCACGGCGCTTCATGCAACACCTCACCCGACAGTTGGGCTTGAGCAGCGAGTTCATCACGCCGGGCTATGAAGACACCTGGTACTACCTGTGGCGTGAGCGCCGCCTGCCCGTCAATGTTGACCCTTTTGACTCGCGGCTGGATGACGAACTCGAGCGCTTGCGCCTGCGCCGCGTGTTTGAGCAAAAGCTAGACACGGTGGTCGGCTATGTGTTGCCGATTGCCCCCAATGAGCGTCACACGCTGGGCGAAGCACCGTGGGTCAGTGGCCCGTGGTTTGTGCGCGATGAACGCCTGTACCTGATTCCCGGCGACTCGCCCATGGGCTACCGGTTGCCCCTGGACGCCCTGCCCTGGGTCAGCAAGGAAGACTACCCCTACCAGCATGCGCTGGACCCGTTTGCACCCCGCACGGCGCTGCCGGAATACGCCACGCCGCGCCAGCTGCGCCAAGACAGCCTGGCTTCAGTTCAAGACAAGGCCGCTTCCCTTCAGCCCCCCCCACGGTTCGTGTCGGCTCATGACGTCGTGCGAACGGCCCTGTGCGTCGAGGTGCGTGACCCGCGACGTGCCAATGGCCCCAAGGCAGAAACCGAAGGTCATGCAGGGGGCGTGCTGTATGTGTTCATGCCGCCGTTGCCCCGTTTGGAAGATTACCTCGGCCTGCTGGCCGCCGTCGAAGCCACCGCGCAGGCCTTGGAGATGCGAATTGTGCTGGAAGGGTACCCGCCCCCGCGGGACCCACGACTGAAAGTTTTACAGGTCACGCCAGATCCCGGCGTGATTGAAGTCAACATCCATCCTGCGCACAACTGGCGCGATTTGGTCGAACACACCGAGTTTTTGTACCAGGCCGCCTTCGAAACCCGGCTGAGCGCTGAAAAGTTCATGACCGATGGCCGCCACACCGGGACCGGCGGCGGCAACCATTTTGTGCTGGGCGGCGCTACCCCTGCTGACAGCCCTTTCCTGCGCCGCCCCGAACTGCTGGCCAGCCTGATTCTGTACTGGCACAACCACCCCTCCCTGAGCTACCTGTTCAGCGGGATGTTCATCGGCCCGACCAGCCAGGCACCGCGTGTCGACGAAGCCCGCAACGACCAGGTCTATGAGCTGGAAATCGCTCTGCGGGAAATCAAGCGGCAGCGCGAAATTCATGGCAAGGAGATGCCACCTTGGCTGGTCGATCGCACACTGCGCAACATCCTGATCGATGTCACCGGCAACACCCACCGCAGCGAGTTCTGCATTGACAAGTTGTATTCGCCAGACACCAGCACCGGTCGCCTGGGCCTGCTGGAATTGCGCGCCTTTGAAATGCCGCCGCACGCCCAGATGAGCATCGTCCAGCAACTGCTGTTGCGTGCCCTGATTGCCCGTTTCTGGCTACACCCCTATCAGGCGCCGGCCACGCGCTGGGGCACTGAACTGCACGACCGCTTCCTGCTGCCTAGCTTTGTCCAAATGGACTTTGAAGATGTGATGTCGGACATGCGCGATGCCGGTTTTGCCTTCGACAGCGCCTGGTTCGCACCTCACTTTGAGTTCCGTTTCCCCCTGGTGGGCGACTTGCAAACGCGGGGCATGGTGATGACCCTGCGCAATGCGCTGGAGCCCTGGCACGTGATGGGCGAAGAAGGTGCACCCGGTGGTACCGTGCGTTATGTGGATTCGTCTCTGGAACGCATCGAGGTTCGCATCAACGGCTTCAACGAAAGCCGTTACGTGGTGACCGTGAATGGGCGTGCCCTGCCCTTGCAACCCACGGGCACACAAGGCGACTTTGTGGCTGGCGTGCGCTACCGGGCCTGGAGCCCGCCATCTGCGCTTCATCCCACACTGGGCACCGATGCGCCCCTGACATTTGACCTCTTCGACACCTGGACCGGGCGCTCACTCGGGGGCTGCCAGTACCACGTGGCGCACCCAGGCGGCCGCAATTATGTGACCTACCCGGTCAATGCCTATGAGGCCGAAAGCCGGCGCCTGGCGCGCTTCTTCCGGCAAGGGCATACACCGGGCACCATGGATGTGCCCGAGGCAACCATTCGCCAGCCGGGCAGCCGCGAGTTCCCCTTCACCCTCGACCTGCGACGCTGAGCGCTTGCGTTGGCCTGCCAGGGATGGTGAGAGAATGTGCGCACTGTGGAAAATGATCGTCAAGCCACCTCGCAACCCATGACCATCCCTGAGCGGCTGGCGGCTTGGGCCGAGCCTGCGGCGCGGGGCCACTTCAATGAGTTGCAGGGCACCGCCGAATCTGCCCAGTCCAACCTGCTTGCGCCCGCTTGGTCCACTTTTTTCGAGCACGTCGGCCAGGAAGGCCTGAACGACTTGAACCAGCGCACGCGCGACTTGCAACGGCAGGTGCGCGACAACGGCATCACCTACAACGTGTATGCCGACCCTCAAAACCCGCAACGCCCCTGGTCACTTGACCTGTTCCCCTTGCTGCTGAGTCCGCAAGACTGGCAGACCATCGAGCAAGGGGTTCAGCAACGGGTGCAAGTGCTGGAAAAGGTCATGGCTGATGCCTATGGGCCGCAGCGCTTGCTGCACGAAGCCTTGATTCCGCCCGCCCTGGTGCAAGGCCACCCTGGATACATCCGCTCCATGCACGGCGTGACGCCGGTGGGCGACACCCGACTGCACATTGTGGCTTTCGATCTGGCGCGCAGCCCAGAAGGGCATTGGTGGGTGGTGTCACAACGCACCCAGGCACCCTCCGGATTGGGTTACTTGCTGGAAAACCGGCTCATCATTTCACGTTTGTTTCCCCAAGCTTTTGAAGCCATGCAGGTGCAACGCCTGGCGGACACCTACCGGGCGCTCATGGATGGCATCCGGCAGCGCAGCCCGGCCGGCGCCGATGCGCACATTGCCTTGCTGACGCCCGGGCCCTACAACGAAACTTATTTCGAGCACGCCTATCTGGCACGCTATCTGGGGGTCACCCTGGTCGAGGGCAGTGACCTGATGGTGCGTGACCAGCGTGTGTACCTGAACACCTTGCGCGGGCTCGAGCCCGTGCATGGGCTGATCAAACGGCTGGATGACCAATTTCTGGACCCGCTGGAGTTGCGCGCGGACTCGACTCTGGGCGTGCCGGGCTTGCTGCAAGCCATACGCTGCGGCCATGTCATCGTCGCCAATGCGCCAGGGTCAGCCTTTCTGGAGTCGCCCGCCCTGCTGGGATTCTTGCCGGCCCTGTCGGAAGCCTTGCTGGGCGAAACCTTGCAACTGCCGTCCCTGCCCACCTGGTGGTGCGGCGAACGCGCGGCCCTGGATGAAGCCCAACACCGTCTTCACAGCAGCGTGATCAAGCCAACCTTCCCCTGGGGGTTGCCAGGTGCGCAGAACCTGGAGTCGGTGCTGGGTCACGGGCTCAGCGAGCGCGCGCAAGATGAGTGGGCGGGTCGCATGGCGCGGCAAGGCGAAGACTACACGGTTCAAAGCTATTTGCCGTTTTCGCAAATGCCCACTTGGCAGGCCTCGACTGACGGCGGGCGCTTGCAGCCTCGGTCGGTCATGCTGCGCGTGTTTGCCGTGGCGCAAGCACCGGGGCGCTGGAACGTGCTGCCTGGGGGACTGGCGCGACTCGCGGTTCCCGGAGCAGGAATTGCCTCCATGCAGCGTGGCGGCAGCAGTGCCGATGTCTGGGTGCCGTCACGCGAAGTCACCCATGGCGCAGAGGAAGCAGAAACCACCACGGCCAGCGTGCATGTGCCGGCCTCGGCCGGCCAGGGTGTTCGCAAACGCCTGGTCACCAGCCGTGCGGCCGAAAACCTTTACTGGCTGGGGCGTTACAGCGAGCGCAGCGAAAACACCCTGAGCCTGGCGCGCTTCTCCCTGGAGTCGCTCAGTGGCGAAAACCAGCACTCGCGACCCCTGCTGCAATGGCTGTACGAGATGGCCACGCGACAAGGCTTGGTGCCGCCGGGTGTGCCGCATCCTCAGGCTTCGCGTCGCCTCTTCGAGCGCACTCTGATTGCCAGCCTTCACCATGATGACTGGACCAGCGTGGGCTATAACCTGCGCGCACTGCGACAAGCCGCCTCGGCAGTGCGAGAGCGTTTGTCACTCGAACACTGGAACTTGATTGACCGCACGGAAAAAGATTTTTTCATGCAATGTGACAAGCTGGCCCAGCAAGGTGACACCGCGTCCATCGAGGCACTGCAGTTGCTGGACACCATCAACCGGCAGTTGGCAGCCATCACGGGGGCTCAGACCGATCGCATGGTGCGAGACGATGGCTGGCGGTTATTGAGCATTGGCCGGCACGTGGAGCGCCTGGGCTTCCTGTCTTCTGCCCTGAACCTGGCCTTTGCGTCGGGTGGCCTTGATCAGCCGCAAAAAGATGACGCGGTGTACACCGGCCTGCTGGCACTGTTTGACAGCACCATCACCTTTCAGTCGCAGTATCAGCAGAATCGGAGCCTGCCCTCGTTGTTAGCCCTCCTGCTGGAGGACACCGATAATCCGCGCTCCCTGGCGTGGGTAGCCCAAACGCTCAGAGGGCGGTTGTCCAAGCTGGCAGGCAGCGGGGCCGAAGCGCTTGATGGCCTGGCGCGCAGGGTGCCTAACCCCGCCACCTGGGTCGCCAACGAATCGCCAACCCGCGAAGGCTTGCAAACAGAATTGCAGAATTGTCTGCAAGCTGTCTACGCCCTGTCGGATGCCATTGGAG
>VERE01000079.1 GCA_018882835.1 Limnohabitans sp. | reverse complement strand
TGATGGCATTTCTGGGGGTCGCACTGGCCTCCCCTCGGCCAGAACGTGAAAAAAACAACATTTCAGAGTGAAAAAAACGTTTTTCCCCTTGGAAACGCGATTTTTTCCCGATAGCATCCAGGGTGCTGGCGAAACAGCAGTTTTCGCCAGTTGTTCAATACTCTTCTAGAAGGAACTCAACCATGGCAACTGCAAAAAAAGCCCCGGCGAAAAAAGCAGCAAAAAAAGCTGCACCCGCCAAGAAGGCCGCTCCGGCTAAAAAACCCGTAGCCAAGAAGGCCGCTCCGGCCAAGAAAGCTGCACCCGCCAAAAAGCCCGCAGCCAAGAAAGCCGCTCCCGCGAAAAAAGCCGCGCCGGCCAAAAAAGCTGCAGCCAAAAAGGCTCCCGCCAAAAAGCGCACTCCCAACGCTGCATTCATGAAGCCGATGACCCCCAGCGCCGCCCTGGCTGCCGTGATTGGCAACGCTGCTGCACCGCGCACCGAAGTCGTCAGCAAGCTGTGGACGTACATCAAGAAGCACGGTCTGCAAGACAAAGTCAACAAGCGCAACATCAACGCCGACGCCAAGCTGAAGGAAGTCTTCGGCAAAGCCCAAGTGACGATGTTCGAACTGGCTGGCCTGATCGGCAAGCACCTGAAATAATTCAGGCATCGCCAAGAAAAAGGGCCGCAGATGCGGCCCTTTTTTCATGCGCTTGCCATGCGCGTGCCTCAACGCTTGAGGGCGGCGTCCCGGATCGCGGACAAGGTGGTGCGCGTGGTGATCACCTCGGGGTCAAGCATCACCTCGATCACGGTGCCTCGGTCACTGGCGAGGGCCTTCACAAATGCGGGCTCGAACTCTGCAGTCTGGGTGATGCGCACGCCGTTGTAGCCATACGCTTGGGCCAATGCGGCAAAGTCAGGGTTTTGCAGTTGCGAGCCGCTCAGGTGATGCGGGAACTCGCGCTCCTGGTGCATGCGGATGGTGCCGTACATGCCGTTGTTGAGCAAGACAATGATGCTCTTGCCGCCATGCTGAACCGCAGTGGCCAACTCCTGTCCATTCATCAAAAAGTCGCCATCGCCTGCGATGGTGAATGCCAGTCGGCCACTCAGAATGCTGGCGCCAATCCCGGCTGGCACGCCGTAGCCCATCGCCCCCGAAGTCGGCGCAAGTTGCGTCTTGTGCCCCTTGGCCAGGCCGTGGTAGCGGAAGAACCGATGAACCCAGCTGGCGAAGTTGCCTGCCCCATTGGTCACCAGCGCATCGGCTGGCAACAGCTTGCTGATCGTGGCCACGATGGCCGGCATATCAATATCGCCGGGCAGCGCCTGGGGTTGCAGGTTGGCCTCGTAATCGGCGTGAATGGACTCGGTGCGCTTTTCCCAGGGCAGTGAGGGGGGCGCTGTCAGAACCTCCAGTGAGCGTGCCGCAGCGTTCATGGTCGACAGGATGGCGAGGTCGGCGTGGTAGACCCGGTGAAGTTCTTCCGCACTGGCGTGGATGTGCACCAGCTTTTGTGTCATGCGCGGCGCTGCCAGCAAGGTATAGCCGCTGGTGGTCATCTCGCCCAGCCGGGGTCCAATGGCCAGAATCAGGTCGCTCTCGCGAATGTGCTGGGCGAGCTTGGGAGAAATGCCAATGCCCACGTCGCCCGCGTATTGCGGGTGGTGGTTGTCAAAGGTGTCCTGGAAGCGAAATGCATTGCCTACCGGCAGCTTCCAGTTTTCAGCGAAGCGCTGCAAGGCTTGCGCGGCTTGCGGCGTCCACCCTCCGCCACCGGCGATCACGAAAGGACGTTGAGACTGCAGCAGCATTTCGCGCAACTGGCGCAGGGCACCCGGGTCGCTCCAGGCCTCCACCGGCTCGATGCGCGGCAAGGGGCGCGATGACACTTGCTTCACCAACATGTCCTCGGGCAACACCACCACCACCGGGCCGGGACGGCCATTCATGGCCGTGGCGAACGCCCGCGCCACATATTCGGGAATGCGTGACGGGTCATCGATGCGCTCGACACGCTTGGCCAGCCCTTTGGTGTTCGGGCCAAAGAAGCTGTTGTAGTCCATTTCCTGGAACGCTTCCCGGTCACGGCAGTCGCTGCCGACATCGCCGACGAACAAAACCATGGGCGTGCTGTCCTGAAAGGCCGTATGCACGCCGATCGAGGCATTGGTGGCGCCAGGCCCGCGGGTGACAAAACAGACGCCTGGGCGGCCTGTCATGCGGCCCTGGGCGTCGGCCATGAAGGCAGCGCCACCCTCCTGGCGGTTGATCACAAACCGAATGCGGTCACGGTAAGCATGAAAGCCATCCAGCACGGCCAGGTAGCTTTCGCCGGGAACGCCAAACGCATGGGTCACGCCCTGCTCTACCAGACATTCGACCAACAGATGGCCGGCCATTTGAGTTGTCATCTTTGCTCTCTCTTCATCTTCATTGTTCAGGGACGTGCCACCGTGCGCTTGCCGATACCGAGCGCGGCCAGCACACTGAAAAGCAATACCAGGGCGCCGCCGACCAGGGTGGCGCCATACCAGCCGCGGTCCATGAAACCGCCAAAAATCACGGGCGACAGGGCAAAACCGACGTCCAGGCCGGAGTACACCATGCCGTACACCCGCCCGGTGGCACCAGGCGGGGTGGCCTTCTTGATCATCATGTCACGCGATGGCCCGCCGATGCCGATGGCCAGGCCGGTGACGGCCAGGGCCACCATGGTGCCGGTGCCATTCAACAGGCCCGTGCCACACAGTGCAAAAAGGCCAGCGCCAGCGGTCATGCACGCAGCAACCACACGGTCGCTTTGCACGGGCCAGCGTGCGGCGACAAAACCGCCGAAGAACATGCCAGCGGCTGCGCACAGCATGTAAGCGGTCAGGGTCATGTTGGCGGCGGCAAAACTGACATCGTGCATCTTTTGCAGAATGGACACGCCAAAGGTCTGGACAATCGCCAAGGTCATGGTGGACAGCATGAAGAAGGCAAAGCACCACCACACCACAGGCACCTTCATGAAGGCCAGCGCGCTGACCGGCTGAGCCGCGCCGTGCGAGGCACGATGCACCTGCGTGCTCAAGGCGCTGCGCTGCCAAAGCGCCAATGCCAGGATGGCCAGAAAGAGCATGGCGGCACAGAGGTATGCCACACGCCAATCCCACCACTCGCTCAAGCCCACCATGAACACCGGCGCCACCGCCCAGCCCAGGTTGCCCGTCAGGCCGTGGGCACTGAAGGCATAGCCCAACCGTGGCACAGACACCCGCTGGTTCAGGATGGTGAAGTCCACCGGATGAAATGAGCAATTGCCCAGGCCCAGAAAAACCGCCACCACCATCAGGTCAGCATAGCCTTGCGCCCGTGCCGCCCACAGACAGCCCGTCGCCAGCAGCGTCAACGCGCCAAACAACACCGGCCGAGCGCCCAGGCGGTCGACCAAAAAACCGGCCAATGCCTGACCCATGCCCGAGACCACAAAGAAAATGCTCATCAGCAAGCCCAACTCGGAGTAAGACAGGCCGAACACCTTCATGAAAACAGGGAACATCAGCGGCAACAGCAGATGCGAAAAATGAGAGCTGGCGTGCGCCAGCCCCACCAGGCCGATGACCGCCGCGTCCTGTCGCAAGGGCGTGGCTTGGGCGATCGTGGGGCTGGCAGCGGTCATTCAGGTTTTTCCATCAACGGCTGAACGCAATTTGAAGGGGTCCCGCGGATCTGTGCCCCACTCGTCAAAGGCTTTGCCAATTTTGTACACCGCGCTGGTGCGCAGCACCAGTTCCTCGCCGGCATGGACCAGGCCTTGCGTGAACAGCAGATTTCGGGTTTCGCGCAAAATTTGCGCTTCGGCCTGGACCCAGTCACCGATCTTGGGAGAGGACAAAAAATCCATTTGCAAGCTGACCGTGGGCAGGAAGCGCCGCTCCATCTGGGTTTGGTAGGGCATGACACACGCCCCGAGCATGTCGACAAAGGTGGCCATCATGCCGCCGTGCAAGAAGCCCAGGGGGTTGGTGTGGTGCGGCTCTACCCGGAAGCCCAATTGCAACCGATCGCCATCGGGTCGGTTGACCAGACGCGCATGCAGTTGCACATTGTGCGCAATGAACGGGCCGCCCACTTGGATCGGCTGAAAGCCTTCTGGAGGTGAAATTGTCACAGGTGCAAAAGGATGCAGAACAAAGAAGTCCTGCATCCTACCCCGAGATGCCCGGCGATGTCCGTCGGGCGCGAGACAGCCGCAGGCTCAGGCCTTGGCGAATTTGAACTCGCCCGGTGCCCGTACCGGATCGACCTGCACCGAGATGACATCCTTGGGCAAGAAACGGCCTTCCAGCAACAATTTGGACAAGGGGTTTTCAATGCGTTGCTGGATGGCGCGCTTGAGTGGTCGCGCACCGAACACCGGGTCAAAGCCCACCTTGGCCAATTCGGCCAAGGCCGCCGCTGACACGTCCAGGCTGAGCTCGATCCTGGCCAGGCGTTGGGCCAGCACACGCAGTTGAATGTCGGCGATGCGGGCGATGTGGTTGGCATCCAGGGAGTGGAAGACCACGGTCTCGTCGATGCGGTTCAAGAACTCGGGGCGGAAATGCGACTTCAGCTCGTCCCACACAGCGTCCTTGATGTCCTGCGGGTCCTGGCCCACCATGCTCTGGATGATGGGTGACCCGATGTTGGAGGTCATGACGATGACCGTGTTCTTGAAGTCGACGGTGCGGCCCTGACCGTCGGTCAGACGGCCGTCATCGAGCACTTGCAAAAGCACGTTGAACACATCGGGATGGGCCTTTTCAACCTCGTCCAGCAAGACCACGCTGTAAGGCTTGCGGCGCACGGCTTCGGTCAGGTAGCCCCCCTCGTCGTAACCCACGTAGCCCGGGGGCGCACCGATCAGGCGGCTGACCGTGTGCTTCTCCATGAATTCGCTCATGTCGATGCGAATCATGTGCTCTTCGCTGTCAAACAGGAAGCCGGCCAGCGCCTTGCACAGCTCGGTCTTGCCCACACCTGTCGGGCCGAGGAACAAGAACGAACCTGTGGGTCGGTTCGGGTCACCCAAACCAGCGCGCGAGCGTCGGATGGCGTTGGCCACCGCGACAATGGCTTCGTCCTGGCCCACCACGCGCTGGTGCAGGCGATCTTCCATTTGCAAAAGCTTTTCTCGCTCGCCTTGCATCAGCTTGGAGACTGGAATGCCGGTGGCGCGTGCCACCACTTCGGCAATTTCCTCTGCCCCAACCAGGGTTCGAAGCAACCTTGGACCGCCCTCGGGGTGAGCGCCCTTGCTTTCTTTGGCCGTGGCTTCCTTGTGGCGTTTTTCCAGCTCTGGCAAGCGGCCATACTGCAATTCAGCCACTTTGTTGAAATCGCCTTTGCGCGTGAATTCTTCAATTTGAAAACGCAAGCGGTCAATTTCTTCCTTGATCTGGGCACTGCCTTGCGCAGAGGCTTTTTCTGATTTCCAGATTTCCTCCAGGTCGGCATATTCTTTTTCCAGCTTGACCACTTCCTCCTCGAGCAAGGCCAAACGCTTCTGTGAGGCTTCGTCGGTTTCTTTTTTGACGGCCTCGCGCTCGATCTTCAGCTGAATCAGGCGGCGATCGAGGCGGTCCATGACCTCGGGCTTGGAGTCGATTTCAATCTTGATCTTGGCGGCTGCCTCGTCGATCAGATCGATCGCCTTGTCGGGCAAGAAACGGTCGGTGATGTAGCGATTGGAAAGCTCGGCCGCGGCCACGATGGCCGGGTCGGTGATTTCCACGCCGTGGTGCACTTCGTACTTTTCTTGCAAGCCGCGCAAAATGGCGATCGTGGCCTCGACGCTGGGCTCGCCCACAATGATCTTTTGAAAGCGGCGCTCCAGTGCGGCGTCCTTTTCAATGTATTTGCGGTATTCGTCCAGCGTGGTGGCGCCCACGCAATGCAACTCGCCGCGCGCCAGGGCTGGCTTGAGCATGTTGCCGGCATCCATGGCGCCTTCGGCTTTGCCGGCGCCGACCATGGTGTGAATCTCATCAATGAACACAATGGTCTGGCCTTCGTCTTTGGCCAACTCGTTGAGCACGGTTTTCAGGCGCTCCTCGAACTCCCCCCTGAACTTGGCACCCGCCAGCAAAGCGGCAAGGTCCAGCGACAACACACGCTTGCCCTTCAAGGACTCCGGCACTTCTCCGGCCACGATGCGCTGCGCCAGGCCTTCGACAATCGCGGTTTTGCCGACCCCAGGCTCGCCGATCAGCACCGGGTTGTTTTTGGAGCGACGTTGCAGAACTTGAATCGCCCGGCGAATTTCGTCGTCGCGCCCTATGACCGGGTCGAGCTTGCCGTTGCGTGCGCGCTCGGTCAAATCGATGCAGTATTTTTTCAGGGCCTCGCGCTGTCCTTCGGACTCGGCACTGTCCACTTTTTGCCCGCCGCGCACGGATTGGATGGCTGCTTCCATGGACTTTCGGGTCAAGCCATGCTCTTTGGCCATCTTGCCCGCATCGCCCTTGTTGTCGCACAAAGCCAGCAAGAACAGCTCGCTGGCAATGAACTGGTCGCTGCGCTTGAGGGCTTCTTTCTCGGCGGCCTGGATCAAGGACACCAGGTCGCGACCGACCTGAACCTGCTCCTGCCCCTGAACTTGCGGCAAGCGCTTCATGGCCGCTTCGGCTGCGGCCAGCAAGCCACCAACAATGACGCCTGCGCGTTGCAGCAACGACTTAGGCCCGTCGTCCTGGCGTAACATGGCCACCAGCAAGTGCGCGGGCTCGATGTAGGCATGGTCGGCCCCCAGCGCCAGTGTTTGGGCTTCGCCCAAAGCTTCCTGAAATTTTGTGGTCAGTTTGTCGAGTCTCATGGCTTTTCTTGGAAAATGATGAATCTGTGAGGTACCTGAGGTTGGCGAGACTATTTTCAAGGGACGGTTGTTTGCGCCCTGTTTGATACAACACAAAGAATGAACATACACCAGTTATCCCTGCTGCACGATCCGATCCAGGACCGCATCCTGTTGCGCATCAGCACGACCGAGCGCGAGGAAATCCGCCTGTGGCTCACACGCCGCCTGACCCTGGGTCTGCAACCTTACCTCAAGCGTGCCAGCGTCGACCTGATTGCCAAGGAAGCCAGCCCGGAGACCGCCTTGCCAACTCCCCAGGCCAAGGAAATGCTGGCGGAGTTCAAGCAACAAGAAAACCTGCAAAAAGCAGACTTCGCCACGCCCTACGAAGAGCCCGTGAAGTTTTTGCTGGGGGAGAACCCCTTGCTGGTCACCGATATCCAAATTTCACCGCAGACCGACGGCACCCTTGTCTTGGCTTTCCAGGAAAAAACCGGCGAGCCGCCGCACCGCGCGTTTCAGGTGAAAGTGAAATCGGAACTGGTCATTGGCTTGCAACACTTGCTCAACGATGCCGTGGCCAAGTCGGGTTGGCTTCGGGTTGACGCGGTTGTCAAGCCTCAGGAAAAAGAGGCCGAGGGCGCCAAGCCAGCGGAGCGCCCCACTTACCTGAACTGAGGGGCGTTGTGCGCCTGAATCCCCCAGCGCGCCAAGGCCTGGTCGTCGCTGACACGCGCATCGACCCAACGCGCGCCTTCTGGGGTCAGCTCTTTTTTCCAGAATGGCGCCTGCGTCTTGAGGTAGTCCATGAGGAACTCGCAGGCTTGAAAGCTCTGGCCACGGTGGGCAGAGGTGACGGCCACCATGACAATTTGGTCCAGCGGTTGCATCAGCCCGACGCGGTGAATCACAAGGGCTGCGTGTATGTCAAAACGATCGCGCGCCTGGGCCATCATGCCTTCGATGGACTTTTCAGTCATGCCCGGATAGTGTTCCAACTCCAGGCTGGCAACCTGGCTGCCTTCATTGCGGTCGCGGACAGTTCCGACAAAGCTGCAGACGGCTCCCACGCGCTTGTCGCCAGCTCGCAAGGCGGCCAGCTCCTGGCTGACGTCAAAGTCCTCGGTCTGAATGCGTACAGAGAAAGCCATGCCTCATCCCCCCGTAACCGGCGGGAAAAATGCCAGCTCGCAGCCATCATGCAATGGCATGGTGGGCTCGCACAGCACTTGGTCCAGCGCCATGCGCACAGCACGCCCCGGCGCCAGCGCTTCGGCATACGCGCCGCCGCGCGAACGCAACTCTTCGCGCAACGCGGCGACAGTCAGTGACTGGGTTTGTACCTGCTCCGTTCCCAGCCCGATGGTTTCCCGAATGGCGGCAAAGTAACGAACCGTGACCTTCATGCCTGCCACTCTGCCAAAGAGATAAAGGACACCCATTGACCGGCACGGATGGTCTGCCCCGGTGGGTTGTCGATGACGCCGTCTCCCCAGACGGCAGAGGTCAGCACCCCTGAGCTCTGGTTGGGAAAAAGATCCAGGCCGCCCTTGGCATTGCGCCGCACACGCAAAAACTCACGGCGCTTGTCGGCACGCGGCCATTCAAAATGCGCTTGCATGGGCTGACTGGGTGGCGCCAGATGGGTGGCGCCTTGCAAGGCCAGCACAAAAGGGCGAACCAGCAACAAGAAGGTGACAAAGCTGGAGACGGGGTTGCCTGGCAAGCCCATGAAGTGCGCACTGGAAATGCCGTCGAGTCGACGGATCGACCCAAAGGCAAAGGGTTTGCCTGGCTTGATGGCCAAAGACCACAGGGTCAGCGCGCCCCACTTTTCCACCGCGGGCTTGACGTGGTCTTCCTCCCCCACTGACACACCGCCGCTGGTCAAAATCAGGTCATGGTGCTCAGCGGCCGCACGCAGCGCGGCTTCGGTGGCCTCGCGCTGATCGGGAATGATGCCCAGGTCAGTGACCTCGCAACCCAAGCGCTGCAACAAGGCGCGCAAGAAAAAACGGTTGGAGTTGTAGATGGCGCCGGGCTGCATGGCCTCGGGCGCCACCTCACCGGGCATGACCAACTCATCGCCGGTGGAAAACAAGGCAACACGCGGGCGCACCGCGACTTTCAGGGACGCCAGACCGATGCTGGCAGCCAGGCCCAAGGCGGCCGGTGACAAACGATCGCCCGAAGACAGCACCCGGTCGCCCCGCGCCACGTCTTCGCCACTTCGGCGAATCCATTGCCCTGAGGAGGGCACTTGTTGGACACGCACGGTATCACCGTCGGCGGCACAGTCTTCTTGCATGACAACCGCATCGGCACCTTGCGGGATCGGCGCGCCTGTGAAAATGCGGGCAGCTTCGCCCGCTTGCAAGGGATGCCCATGGCTGCCGGCCGGGATGCGCTGCGTGACTTTCAAAAGCGACCCAGGCGCCTTGACGTCGGCACAGCGAACGGCGTAGCCATCCATCGAGCTGTTGTCCTGCGGGGGCACTTGCAAAGCAGAGAAGAGGTCTTCGGCCAAAACACGTCCGTCACCCTCGAAGGTGGAAACCTCTTCCACACCGGACAAAGGTTGGGCGCGCGCCAGCAGCAGCGGCAGGGCTTCGTCAAGGGACAGCAAGGGCGGTCGGCTCATAGGAACTCAGGGGCAGAATAATGGAAGCGGTCTTGATTGTGGATCAACCATTCGGCGACAGCGTGCGCATCGTTCAAATCCAGCACCGGCCGCAGGGTGGCCTGGGGCAAAGCTGATGCAGAGTCTGTGGCGATGGCCACCACAAAATCGTCGTCAGGATAGCGCACCGGACGGTTGGCTGCGGCCCGCCAGACTTCCACTTTGAGCAAATCGCTTTCCTTGAAGCCTTCCACCAGCACCCAGTCCACGCCGTCGTACAACTCGGCAATCAGGTGGTGCACTGACAATTCTGCTTCTTGCTCAAACTGTCTCTGCAAAACCAGCCGGCGGTTGGACGCCACCACCACTTCAAAGGCACCGGCTTCGCGGTGTCGGTAACTGTCTTTGCCGGGGTGGTCGATGTCAAAACTGTGGTGGGCATGCTTGACCACCGAGACGCGCAGGCCTCGGTGGCGTAACTCCAGCACCAGGCGCTCGACCAATGTGGTTTTGCCGGCGCCGGAATAACCGGCAAAGCCCACAACCTTCATGCGCAGTGCGCTTCTATCAAATGCTTGACGCGCTGCACGTCCACAGGCATGACCTGGACGCGCCGTGGCAAAGCCTCGATGCCCTCAAAGCGCGCCGGACGATCGGGCTCTTTGCCCAAAGCCTCCACCAGGGTCGAGGCAAACTTGATGGGCAGTGCCGTCTCCAACACCAGCATGGGGGTGGTCTCTTGTTTGAACGCTCGGGCCACCTTGACGCCATCCGCCGTGTGAGGGTCAATCATCTGGCCAAAACGCTGGTAGGTGTCCTGCAGGGTGGCCAAACGGTTGGCGTGGGTGCTGCGGCCACTGACAAAGCCATAGCGCTCTGCTGCCTGCTTGAACAAGGGGTCGTGGCTCAGGTCAAACAGCCCCTTGCGAGACAACTCTTCTCCAAACAGGGAACGCGTCCGATCGGCATCGCGGCCCAGCAGGTCGAAGACAAAGCGCTCAAAATTACTGGCCTTGGAAATGTCCATGGAGGGGCTGGAGGTTTCGTGGGTGTCCGCCCCGGCGCGAACGCGGTACACGCCCGTGCGGAAAAACTCGTCCAGGACGTCGTTTTCGTTGGTGGCCACAACCAGCTTTTCGATGGGGAGCCCCATCATGCGTGCGACATGACCTGCGCAGACATTGCCGAAGTTTCCGCTGGGCACGGAGAAGCTCACACGCTGGGCATTGTGCTGCGTCACCTGGAAATAGCCAGCGAAGTAGTACACCACCTGCGCCAGCAAGCGCGCCCAGTTGATGGAATTGACCGTGCCAATGCGGTAGCGCCGCTTGAAGTCCAGGTCGTTGGAGACGGCTTTCACGATGTCCTGACAATCGTCAAAAACGCCTTCAATCGCGATGTTGTGAATGTTTTCATCTTGCAGGCTGAACATTTGCGCCTGCTGGAAGGGGCTCATGCGGCCATGCGGGCTGGTCATGAAGACGCGGACGCCCTTTTTGCCGCGCATGGCGTACTCCGCCGCGCTGCCCGTGTCGCCCGAGGTGGCCCCCAGAATGTTCAGTTGTTCACCACGGCGCGCCAATTCGTACTCGAACAGGTTGCCCAGCAACTGCATCGCCATGTCCTTGAAAGCCAGCGTCGGGCCGTTGGACAGGGCCTCCAGATAGAGGCCTTTTTCAAGCGGGCGCACGGGCACAATTTCAGGGGTACCGAACACGGCCTCGGTGTAGGTTTTGCGGCAAAGGCCAAGCAGGTCGCTGGCGGGGATGTCGTCAATGAAACGCGACAGAATTTCAAAAGCCAGGTCGGCATACCCTTGCTCGGCATAGACCCGTCGCCATTGGCCAAGGGTGGCATCATCGACATGGGGATACGATTCCGGCAAGTACAGCCCGCCATCGGGCGCCAGCCCCTCCAACAAGATTTCACAAAAGCGTCGGCGCTCGGGGTGGCCGCGGGTAGACAGGTACAGCATCAGTTCAGGTCTTCCTTGCGGATGCGGGTAATGGGGGCCAATACCGTGGTGAGTTGCTGCATCTGCGCCATGGCGGCGTTCATGCGCGACTCCACACAGTCATGTGTGAGGATGATGAGGTCGGTCTGGTTTTCGCCCTCGCCGGCGGCACGTTGCA
>VERE01000078.1 GCA_018882835.1 Limnohabitans sp. | reverse complement strand
TCCGACAAGACCGCGCACTCGATGCCGTCGACCTCGGTAACTACCTCGAATGGATGCCCTTTGACCTTGGGGGACATCGGGCAGCAGACCATCAAGCCTGTTTTGCCGTTGTAGTTGGCCGGACTGATGACCAGCGCAGGACGGTGCCCCGCCTGCTCATGCCCGGCCTGCGGATCGAATTGCAACCAAACGACCTCGCCGGTATCCGGGACATAGGCACGCGGTGGCATCAAAGCGCCTCGTTTCCAACGGGTCGCCCGAAGTTGACCTCCTCATGGATATTGCCTGCATGGATGTCATTTACCAGCGCATCAAGGTCGTATTCAATCTTCTTAGAAGGTTGGATGATGATCCGGCCGCGGGAGACCACCAGATCCACTTTTTGCTCAAGTTGATACCCGGCCTCTTTCAGGACTGCAGTGGGTAGGCGCAGGGCCGGGCTGTTGCCCCATTTCCGGATGACGGTTTCCATGGATTCAGACTCCTCGTTAGTATCTACATTGTAGATACGACAGCGCTAACACGCAACTGCCGCAGGCCTGCCCTGCGCATGGACGGATCGAGCCTTGAGGTGTTCGAGTCCCCGAAACCACCTAAAACAGGGGGGCGAAAACTGAGCGAGTTAGTTAAACAAGCTCTTCTGGCCAGCCATATAAAAGCCCTTCGGGGTCTTATTGGTTTTCCCCCCGTTAATGATGAAGAGATGACCTTTGTAAAACGCCCAATTGACTTCTGCGGAAATGCTATATACGATTGCTATATATTTTCTTGGGGTCATCATGTCCATCGGCACTGTTTTCGTCAATAACCGTACCCAGGCCGTTCGCCTCCCTTTGGACGTGCGTTTCCCCGAGGGTGTCCAAAAAGTAGAAATACGCGTCAAAGGTAAAGAGCGCATCATCGCCCCCCTGGGCCAAACCTGGGACAGCTTCTTTCTGGGTGGCCCCACAGTGAGCGACGACTTCCTGCCCGAGCGCGCCCCCCAGCACCAGCCGGAGCGGGAAGCGTTCTGATGCTGCGTTACCTGCTGGATACGAACACCGTCATCTACGTGTTGAAACGTCGACCTGTCGAGGTGCTTTCCACTTTCAACGCCAATGCCAGCCGCATGGCAATGTCATCCGTTACCCTCGCCGAACTCTTGCACGGTGCGGAGAAAAGCAGCCGGGTGAACGAGAACCTAGCCGCTATAGAGGACTTTTGCAGTCGTCTAGAAGTTCTGTCCTATGGCCCCAAGGCCGCGCAACATTACGGAGCCATTCGCGCCGCCTTGGAAAAATTCGGCCAGCCTCTCGGTGTGAACGAAATGCACATTGCAGCGCACGCCCGCAGCGAAGGCCTGGTGCTGGTGACGAACAACATGGGAGAGTTCGCACGGGTGCCTGCGCTGGAATTAGAGAACTGGGTCCACACAGCGCAGTAATTTACGCGTTGTGGTTCATCAGCCGCACAACAGTGCGTCGACTGCCACCCTGGCAGCTCTCAGGCTGTGAGCTGCTTCACCGTCACCCCTGGAAGCACCGTCAACTCCCTAGCAGTAATCCCCCAAGGTAGCGCTGCGGTAAAAGGGTGAACAGCCCGGTCACGACACAAGCAAGTCCATAGGTCCATTGCATGGTCAACCGATGCCCACGGTAATTTCCTTTTGCGAGATAACTGAATGACCTCCATAGGCTGAAGAAGGTGACAGGTATGAGAATATGGATGGGTGTGTAGCCTGCAATATTGGGAAGTTGGTAGTCCCGGATGAACAAGCCAGTCATTGCTGCACCCACCATGCAGGTGACCCATGCATAGCCGAAGGCTCGATGCCACCTTGGTCGCACAACGCTTCCAAGCCGGGTCCACAAGGCCATCGGACCCAAGATCAGCGCGCTCAATGCGAAAGTAGTGTGGATGGCAATGGTCGGTGTGAGTTGCATCAAACTTTTTCTGAAATGGGCTCACGCCAAAGACGACAAGTGTAGTGCAAAAGACCTCACCTTGGCGGAGTCGCGCCTTTGGGACGGGCTCACCAAATGAATCGGCAGAGGGGGTGCAGGCCAGTCGGGCAACAGAACTTGCAGCGCCCCACTGGCTATTTCGTCCTCAAAAAGCCAAATAGGGGAATAACCGATGCCCATGCCCGACAAGACTGAAGCGCGGATGACTTCGCTGCTATTCGTTTGGAAATTGCCCTCAGCGCGAATGGTAACTTGCGAGCCTTCAGGCGCGGCTGCGCCCGGACCTGCAGTGAACGTCCAGGCGTTCTGGGTCGCCAACTCTGAATAGACAAGACAGTTATGCTCAAGCAGGTCCTGCGGCACGCAGGGAAGCTTTACACCCTGGGGCAATGCATCAAGGTACTTGCGGCTGGCAAGCAAGACCCGCTGCGTGGTCCCAATGCGCCTGGCCAGCAACGAGCTGTCAGCCAGTTCCCCGATGCGTACGGCCAGGTCTATGCCTTCTTCCACCAGGTCAACGAAGCCATCGTTGAGCCGTAGGTCTATTTTGACGTTCGGGTGAACGTCAAGAAAGCTTTTGATCAGCGGCAAAAGTTTAAGGCGACCGTAGCCAACCGATGCGGCCACGCGCAACCAACCGCGCAATTGTTGTTCGCCCTGTCGTAACTCGGCTTCTGCTTCAGCGATTTCAGAGACAAGCCGCCTTGCCTCCTCAAAGTAGCGTGCACCTGCCTCGGTCAAGGCCAATGAACGGGTGGTGCGGCTCAACAGTTTTGCACCCAGTTCGCGCTCAAGTGCGGCCACCTGCTTGCTGACAGCGCTTTGAGTGCTGCGCGCTTCCCGGGCAACCGCCGAAAAACTGCCGCTTTCTACAACGCGCACGAAGGTTTGCATGGCTGTCAGTCTATCCATAAGCTTTTCAAATAATTCCTATTTGGAATGTATGTTAGTTTAAATGAAGGGCTAGTGGTTTTTTTCGGAACTAATCAAACTTCTCGCATCGAATTCAAGACTTAACGATGAAGAACTTGCCATGAATACAAGCACCCTTTCGCCTCCTCATACAGGCCTCAGCGAACAAAGCCAATTTGTCAAAGGTATTTCAGTGGGGCTGGTGGCTGCCAGTATCGGCGCGTTGTACACCGTGTTTGCCCGCTGGGGCATTGCCCATGGGCTGACGTCTCCAGACCTCACCGTGCTTCGATTCGGGGTGGCTGGTTTGCTGATGTTGCCAGTGTTGGCGCTGGCGATCAGACGTGACCTGGCGCAGTTCACCACGCGTTGGAGAATTTGGCTGCTGGTGGCCTTGCTTGCTGGGACTCCCTTTGGCTTGCTGATGTTCGGCGGGCTACAGTTCGCACCCCCGAGTCATGCTGCGGTCTTTCCGTTCACTGCCATGAGCGTGATGGGTATGGTGCTGGGTGCGGTGGTGCTCGATGACCGCATGACAGTGCGTCGCCTCACGGGCATTGCCACGGTTCTGATCGGCCTGGTTCTGGTGTCAGGTGTCGAGGCCTCCAGCCTGACGCTGCGGGCTTCTATTGGCGATGTCATGTTTGTGGCCGCAGGAACGCTTTGGGCAGGCTTTGGCATAGTTTTGCGAAAACATCGCCTTGACCCCTTGCTGGCCACGGCGGTGATTTCAATCAGCGCATTGCTGAGCTATGTCCCCGCCTATTTTTGGTACACCGCAGGGGCCAATCTGGTTGTGGTGGAGCCTTTTGTCCTCTGGATCGAGGTGCTCGTACAGGGGGTGATTGCAGGGGCGGGCACGCTTTACACCTATTCAAAGATGGTGTCGTTGCTAGGACCTTCTCGCGCAGCGGTTTTTCCGGCCTTGGCACCTGGCCTTGCCGCATTCATGGCCTGGCCCATTCTGGGGCATGTGCCGGTGCCGTTGGAAATTTTTGGGGTGTTGCTGGTGATGACCGGGCTGATCGTCGCTGTGACCACGTCTGTGGCATCGGCTCGCAAGGCTTGAAGCATGGGCCTTAGAGTACCTTGAACGCCATGGCAGCGATTGCCGTTGGGGCCAAGGCCGCCAGCAGCAGCTTGCCAGCGTGTACGACGCCTTCGTCAAATCGGTCTTTGAGAACGGCAATCCCAGCCGGGTTGGGTGCATTGGCGATGACGGTCAATCCGCCACCCGTCACAGCCCCCGCGACGATGGCCACCTTGAATTCATCGGTTAACCCAGGGACCTGAGAGGCAAGGTAGGTCAGTGCCGCATTGTCTGTGACGGCCGTGAGTGCGACGGCACCATAGAAGGCGACATCTGTGCCCAGGTTCAGCAGAAGGGGTTGCAGCCACCACGATTGCAGCCCACCCAACACCACCAGACCCGCAAGGAAAAAGGCGACCAACAAGGCTTCGCGAACAATCAGGCGATCCTGGTGCGAGGCATAGGCATGCGCGTACCCAATGAAAAAAAGCAGCAAGCCCATGAACACCACCGAATGATCTGCGAAAAGCACAATGCCTAGCAAGAGCGTCACGTGAACGACCACCACGGCAGGTGGAACCGTCATGCGGGCCACGGGTGGTTGGCCCAAACCCAGCAACTCCTTTTTCATGAGGAACGTCACCAGGGCTGCGTTGACGATGACCGCCATCGCTGCCCGCCAACCAAAGGTTTGCAGCATGTAGCCCAGGTCCCATTGCCAGGTGGTTGCCACCATCAGCACTGGTGGCGCTGCAAAGGGCGTCAGTGTGCCGCCAATGGACACGTTCACGAACAGCACGCCCAATGTCGCGTACTGCAGCCGCTCACTTACCCGCATGGAGAAAACAGCGTCGCGCAGCATGAGGGCCGCCAGTGTCATGGCCGCTGGCTCGGTGATCAAAGAACCGAGCAAAGGGACCACCGAGAGCAGCAAGAAGTAATGGGCCAATGTCAGGGGCAACGGCACCCGCCTTGCCATGCGTTGAACCAACAGGCTGCAAGCCTGCAAAATAGGCCGACTGGCCGCCACCACCATGATGGCAAAAACGAAAAGTGGCTCCGTGAACTGTCGAGACTCCAGATAGTCCAGGGTTGCAGTTTTACCCGCCATGGCAAAGAGGATGAAGGTCAGCACCATGGCCCAAAGCCCAAAGACTACTTCGACTTCACCCAGCAGATGCCAAACGCCTGCATGGCGAGGGTGTTGACTGGCCATGTGCTCGAAATACTTGGTGCAAAAGGTGTGCAGCACCGCAAGAAGAAAGATGCCGGCTGCAATCCAGGGCAGGAAGGGGTTGTTCATTGACAGGACTCCGTTGGCCAAGGCCATCCGGTGAGGCGGCCCGACCTTCACCTGTCCTGATGCATGAAGGTTCATGCAACACCCAGGTCAAATACTAACATTGCTGGGCGCGTATTTCTCCAACCATCATCGCGACAGGGTTGTTCGAACGATGGGAGGGTTTGAGACGAAACGTTTGTAAATGAAAATAAAATGGCTTGCACACCATGCAAGCAAACAGCGCACCGCTCTCTTTTTCGCAAAAAAAAGCGCCTGCTGCTTTTCGGCAACTTCTCTGCTGTGCCGTCTTATGCGCCTGTGCTTGCGCGACGGCGCATGAGCTGGCGACGGTGGAAGTGACGGGACATTATGACAATGCTCTCGGAACCAGCGAGGCTGCCAGCCAAGGCGTCGTTGGCCCGGACTTGCTGCAAAGCCGAGCCACCCTCAGACCTGCGGATGCGCTTGAATACATTCCGGGTCTGGTGGTGACACAACACTCGGGTGACGGTAAAGCCAATCAGTATTTTTTGCGTGGCATGAACCTGGACCATGGCACCGATTTCGCGACCACGGTCAATGGTGTCCCAGTCAATATGCCAACCCATGCGCACGGTCATGGCTACAGTGATTTGAATTTCTTGATCCCTGAATTGGTTCAGCGGGTGGAGTACCGCAAGGGGCCGTATTTCGCTGCCGATGGCGACTTTTCTTCCGTTGGCTCGGCCAGTTTTGTTTACCGAACCAAGCTGGCGCAACCCTTGCTGGAGGTGTCGCTGGGGCAACGCGGTTTTTGGAGAGGCCTTGCGGCAAGTTCGATCGATTTGGCCGAGGGGACCTCGTTGCTGACTGCGGTAGAACGGATGAACAACAACGGACCCTGGACTCTACCGGAGGGATTTCGCAAAACCAACGCACAGTTCATACTGAGCGGAGGAAGTCCCAGGGAAGGTTGGTCCACCAGTGTGTCTGCCTACGCTGCACATTGGCATTCAACAGATCAAATACCACAGCGGCTGGTGAATGCGGGAAGCTACCTGGGCCAGCCATTCGGCCGATTTGACACGCTGGACAGTTCGGACGGCGCTAGCACGCAGCGCACCAGTTTGTCGGGCCATTGGCACCAAGCCTCCGACCACGAGTTGACCAAGGTCGAGTGGTATGCCATTCAGTATCAGCTGAAGCTTTTTTCAAACTTCACGTACAGCCTGGACCGTGCCAGTGACCAGTTCGGCCAGACCGACCGCCGGTCGGTCTGGGGCGGCCGGGCTTTCCGAACTTGGTTTGCTGACCTCCGTGGTGAGCGCAGCATGCAAAACACCCTGGGCATTCAGGTTCGTCAAGACCGCATTCAAGTCGGTTTGTATGACACCTTGTCAAGACAAATGCAATCCGTCGTTCGAGAAGATGAGGTCAACCAGGCGCTGATCGGGGTCTACGGTGAAAACGACATTGGCTGGACACCCTGGCTGCGAACGGTCGCTGGTTTGAGGGCCGATCAATTCAATGCCCATGTCACGAGCCATCAGCAAGCCATGAACTCGGGCGCTGCACGCGCATCCAGGCTGTCGCCCAAACTCTCATTCATCTTGGGGCCTTGGCGCAGCACAGAGTTCTTCTTCAACGCGGGCAGAGGTTTTCACAGCAATGATGCGCGGGGGGCCACCGCCAAGATCGATCCCCGAACGGGACAAACGATCGACTCAGTGCCAGGACTGGTGAGCTCTCAGGGTCAAGAGCTTGGCGTCAAGTCACAGTCCATTCCGAACCTTCAAATGACGCTGGCCCTCTGGCGCCTTCAATTCGATTCAGAGTTGGTTTACCTGGGGGACGCGGGGACAACCGAGGCTGGGCGGCCAAGCCGCCGCACAGGCCTGGAGTGGAGCAACCACTGGACGCCAGCAGAGCATTTCTTGATGGACGCCAATTTCGCCTGGAGTCGACCGCGCTATTCAGATCATGCGCCAGCAGGGCCCTACATTGCCAACGCAGTCCAAAAGGTCGCCAATCTCACCATGGCGTTGCGAAACCTGGGGCCTTGGTCAGGGGCCTTGGGCATTCGTTACATCGGCTCTGCCCCTCTTTTAGAGGACAACTCGGTTCGTTCTGCTGCCAGCCTGACAGCTAACTTGCGGATCGACCGAAAAATAAACCAGGATGTCGACCTTGTTTTTGATGTGCTCAACCTGACGGATCGCCAGAACAACGACATCAGTTACTTCTACAAATCGCGCGTTGCGGGTGAATTGACGGGCGTCAACGATGTGCATGTTCACCCGGCAGAGCCGCGAACTCTCAGAGGTACGGTGCGAATGCGTTTTTGAAGTGGTGCCGGCTAGCTGGGGGCAGCTTGACCCGCCTCACCCTTGCACATCTGCGATTGCGGTGAGGCGCCGCCCTCATCAATCGGAAAAAAACCTGGCATGTTGAAGGCGTTGAGATAGCGGTAACTGCTGAAAGCCATGCTCCAGTCCGCAAAGCTGCGGTGGTCAATGGGACTGCGGTCCAGCAACTGAACGTCATGGTGTCGGGGATCCTTGAGCAAGGCAGCCCAAAGGCTGTTGAGAGCTTCTGTGGGCCCTTCAATGCATTGCGTGAACACACCATGGGCGTAGAGCAAGTGGCCTGTCAAACGCAAGCGCGCATTTTTTTCACGTGCGTGATTGAGCAGATCGAACAGGTCTCGGGTGCCAAAAGGCTCGGTCTCTTTGGAGGTGTAAGACAGTCGTTCCAGCATGGCTTGGGATCAGGCAAGGTTCGCAATGAAGGTATTCGGCGCCTCCAGGCTTTCGCAATGCTTTCAACCTTTGTTCAGCAACCCCAATTTTTCGATCAATGCGCGTTCTGCAAAGAAGCTGTCGCGCGCGAATTTCGTGTACTGCTCTGTGTTGAGGTAAATCACGTTTTGGTCGTATTTGTCAAAGGTCGCCATGACCGCAGGATCTTCCAGTGTTTTCTTGAAAGCATCGTGAATGGTTTTGACCACAGCGGGATCCATGCCTTTGGGGCCACACACACCAAAGGGTGAGTCGGAAACGGTTTGGTAACCCAGTTCATCCAGCGTGGGTATTTGTGGCCAGCGCTTGGTTCGCTTGCTGCCATAGGTGGCCAGCAGGCGCAGCTTGCCAGACTCGACGTGAGGCCCCCAACCCGTGGCATCGCTGGCCGCCATCACATGGCCGCCCAAAATGGCTTGCATGTTTTCTGCATTCCCTTTGTAGGGAATATGGTTGAGCTTGATGCCGGCTTTCTGAGCGAATTCCTCTACGGCCAAATGCGGGCTGGTACCCGTTCCCGTCGAGCCGTAGGTCACCACGCCCGGGTTGGCTTTGGCAAAGTCGACCAGGTCTTTGATGCTCTTGAACGGCGAGTTGGCAGGCACCACCAGACCAAAGGTGTAGCCCGTGAGGCATGCAATCCAGGTGAAGTCTTTGAGGGTGTCGTAGGCTGTTTTTTGCATGTGCGGTATGCGAAAGGCGCCTTGGGGAATTTGGCAAAGGGTGTAGCCATCGGGTTTGGCATTCAGCATCTCGACTGCGCCGAGCATGCCGCCGGCGCCGGGCTTGTTTTCCACAATGACGTTTTGCCCCAAAAATTTGCTGGCACTTTCTGCCAGGCTGCGCATGACGACGTCGGTCGAGCCACCGGCCGGCCAGGGGCAGATGTATTTGATTGGCCGTGCAGGAAAGTTTTGGGCGCGCGACAGGGTAGGGAAAGCGGCTGAAACTGCCAAGGCAGAGCTGGCCCGAAGAAAACTGCGTCGTTGCGTCATGAGAATTCCATCGAGAGGTAAACAATGGCAGAAAGTTAACTGCAATGGGCTGAAAAGTCATCAAGGTTAACGCCAATAGCCCTGTTGGCGACACTGTACGAGTGCCGCATACAGGCCTGGCATGGCACACTTTGAAAACTTTGGGAGATGAGCGATGGTAAAGTCAATTCAAGAGACCGTGCAAGTTCTGGCCTTTGACGTGTTTGGCACCGTGGTGGACTGGCATGGCAGCATTCAACGCGCTGTCGAAAAGCGTTTTCCTGGCATCGACGGCAGTGCCTTCGCCTTGGCATGGCGCGCCGGCTATGTGCCTGCCATGGCCCGTGTGCGCAGCGGTGAGTTGGGCTGGACCCTGATCGATGACTTGCACCGCATGATTCTGGACAGTTTGCTGCCCGACTTTGGCCTGGCGCACTTGAGCGAAGCCGATCGGCAGTCACTGAACCGTGTATGGCATGAACTCGATCCCTGGCCTGACAGCGTAGAGGGCATTCGCCGCTTGAAGTCGCGCTTCACAGTGACCACTTTGTCCAATGGCAACATTGGCTTGCTCACCCGCATGGCCAAGCGAGCAGGTTTGCCTTGGGATTGCGTTTTGAGCGCGGAGGTGTTTCGCGCCTACAAACCCGACCCTGCCACCTACCTCGGCGTTGCCAGGGTGTTCGACTTGCAACCATCGCAAGTCATGCTGGTGGCCGCACACCATGACGACTTGGCGGGCGCGCGCGCCTGCGGCCTGCACAGCGCCTACATCGAGCGACCCTTTGAAAACGGTCGCCACCAACTCAAAGACGTGTCACCACGCCCAGAAAACGATCTGCACGCCAGCAGCCTGATGGCCTTGGCCGATCAGTTGGGCTGTTGAGTCACGCCGCTTTCTGGAATGCCAGGGAGAAGCCTGGCACATAGGTTGTCAGCATCAAGACCACCAACATGGCCACCACCATGGGCCAGATGGCCTTGGCCACGCGGGCCAAAGACAAGCCGCTGATGGCCATGCCGACAAACAGGCAGTAGCCGATGGGCGGCGCCGCCATACCGATGGACACATTGGTCACGATGATGGCGCCAAAGTGAATCGGGTCAATGCCAAACTTGTTCGCAATCGCGATCAGCATCGGGCCCAGAATGACCATGATGGCGATCTCGTCCATCACTGCGGCCAGCAAAAAGAAGGCCACATTCAAAAGCAGCAACATGACCCATTTTTCCTGGATGTTGTCGCCCAGGAAGGTCGCCATCTTGGTAGCCAATTGCTCTTGCGCTACCAGCACCCCAAAGCCGCCCGATACCGCAATGATGGCCATCACAATCGCGCTGATTTTCATGGCCGCCAAAATAATGCGGGGCAGGTCGCTCAAGCGGATGCGGCGCTCGATCCACAGGCCCACCGCCAGGCTGTAAAAACAAGCGACGGCGGCCGCTTCGGTGGGCGTGAACACGCCAGCATAAATGCCGCCCAAAACGATCAGCGGCGCGAGCAAAGCCCATTTGCCATCGTTGACCGCTGTGCGTATTTCAGACCAGCTGGCGCGGGGCAGTCGGGGCAACTGGTCGCGCTTGGCACGCAAGGCCACCACCACCACCAGGGCTGCGGCCATCACCAAGCCGGGCACCACGCCCGACAAGAAAAGTTTGGCAATCGATTGCTCGGCAATCACGCCCCAAATCACAAAAGCAATCGAGGGCGGAATCAGGGGAGCCAGCACACCGGCCGACACAGAGAGTGCGGTGGCATAGCCCGCGTCGTAACCGCGCTCGATCATGGCCGGAATCATGATGGCGCCAATCGCGGCCGTGGTGGCCGGGGCCGAGCCAGAGATGGCCGCGAAAATCACCGCGGCCAAAATGGTCACATGGCCCATGCCGCCGGGCAAGTGGCGAACAAACACGTCGGCCACACCGATCAAACGACGCGACAGGCCGCCCGCGGTCATGAGCTCACCGGCCAGCATGAAAAAGGGAATGCCCAACAAGCTGAACGACTGTGTGCCGCCAATCAGGGTTTGGGGCAAGAGGATGTCGGGGATGTCAACGGCGATCAGCACCGCCACCACACTCAAGCCGATGGCAAACACAAAGGGGACGCCCAAGACCATCAGCGCAGCGAAGCCAACGGTCAAAAACCAGGCCGTGATGCTCATTTGGCAAGCTCCGGTAAGGGCGTGTCCTGGCGCTGGGGTTGGGTCACCAGCAACTCCAGCGCAAACCAGGCGACCAGTGCGCCGCACACCGGTGCCGCGCCATGGAGCATGTAGATGGGGTAGGCGATGGCCGCCGAAGTGGAGGTGGCTGTTTCGGCCATGTAGCGCCAACCGCCCAAGGCCAAATAGCCACCGAAAAACAGGGTCAACAACCCGATCACATTTTCCAGCCGTTGCGCCCAGGGTGCAGGAAGCCGGTCCAGCAGCAGGTCAATTCGGGCATGAAAGGCTTGTCGCACACCCAGGGCCATCATGAGCAGCATGGTCCAGGTGAAACAAAGCAAGGCCAGCTCTTCGGTCCAGGAGGGCGGGCGGTTGAAGAGGTAGCGCAGCGTCACCTGCCAGCCAATGGCGGCCAACATGACGCTGGCCAAAAGGACCACGCAGATGTTGACCAGGCGAACCAGCCCATCGGACACGCGGGTGATGCTGCGTTTGACCATCACTTGACCTGCTCAAGCGCCATGTTGAGCAATTCGGCGCCAATGCTGGGGCGGAACTTTTCATACACCGGGGCGACCGATTTGCTCAACATGGCGCTTGAGC
>VERE01000077.1 GCA_018882835.1 Limnohabitans sp. | reverse complement strand
TCACCCCAGGCGGCGCGCAAATGCAAAAACTCGCCTTGCTGGACTGCGTGCGCGGCCAGCGGCATGGAGCAACTGCCGCCCATGGCGCGGCTGACGGCGCGCTCTGCGGCCACTGACAGCCAGCTGGTTTGGTGCGACAAAAAAGCCAACGCCGCTTGCACATCGTCTCGCCCGGCGCGAATTTCCAGGCCCAGGGCGCCTTGGCCAGCCGCGGGCAACATTTGCTCGGTTTCAAAAATATGGCGGATGCGGCTGGCCAGTCCCAGGCGCTTCAAACCTGCCGAGGCCAACACGATACCGTCGTATTGACCTTCGTCTAATTTGCGCAAGCGGGTGTCCAGGTTGCCTCGCAGCGGCTCGATGCGCAGGTCGGGCCGCAGGGCGCGCAGCAGCACGGTGCGACGCAAGCTGGAGGTGCCCACCACGGCGCCCTGGGGCAAATCCATGAGGGTGGCGTAACGGGAAGACACCCAGGCGTCACGCGGGTCTTCGCGCTCCATGACGCCGGCCAGCACAAAGCCCTCGGGCAAATCCATGGGCACGTCCTTGAGGGAATGCACCGCCAGGTCGGCGCGACCCTCGGCGAGGGCCAGTTCCAGCTCTTTGACAAACAGGCCTTTGCCGCCCACCTTGCTGAGGCTGCGGTCCAGGATCTGGTCGCCCTGGGTGGTCATGCCGAGCAGGGTCACATGGTGCCCCTGCTGCTGCAACAAGGCCTGGACATGTTCGGCTTGCCACAAGGCCAAGCGGCTTTCTCGGGTGGCGATGGTCAGGGAAAGTGCGCTCAAGGTGAATGCCGTGGGTCTAAAACAAGGATGGTGAAGATGCTAGCACGCCCCCCTTAAAATCAGCCCATGTCTACAAACCAACTCGATCAAAAAGCCCAAGCCTGGTCCGCGCTCTTTTCTGAACCCATGAGCGAGTTGGTCAAGCGCTACACCGCCAGTGTGTTCTTCGACCAGCGCCTGTGGCGCGCCGACATCACTGGCTCCCTGGCCCATGCCGAAATGCTGGCCGCACAGGGCATCATCAGCCCGCAAGACCATGCGGACATCCAGCGCGGCATGGCCCAAATCGTCCAGGACATTGAAGCCGGCCGCTTCGAATGGCAACTGGACCTGGAAGATGTGCACCTGAACATCGAAGCCCGCCTGACCCAGTTGGTGGGCGACGCCGGCAAGCGACTGCACACCGGCCGCAGCCGCAATGACCAGGTGGCCACCGATGTGCGCCTGTGGCTGCGCGACGAGATCGATGGCTTGCTGGGCTTGCTGAACGATTTGCAGCGCGCCCTGGTCGGCGTGGCCGAACAAAATGTGGACGTCATCCTGCCCGGCTTTACCCACTTGCAAGTGGCCCAACCGGTCAGCTTTGCCCACCATTTGCTGGCCTATGTGGAAATGTTCGCCCGCGACGCCGAACGACTGGGCGACGTGCGCCGCCGGGTCAACCGCCTGCCCCTGGGGTCGGCTGCTCTGGCCGGCACAACTTACCCGCTGGACCGCGAGCGGGTGGCACGCACCCTGGGCATGGTGGACGCGAACGGTCAGCCGGCGGTTTGCCAGAACAGCCTGGATGCCGTCAGCGACCGCGATTTCGCCATTGAGTTCACGGCGGCCGCCAGCTTGGTCATGGTGCACATCAGCCGCATGAGCGAGGAGCTGATTTTATGGATGAGCCAAAACTTTGGCTTCATCCAGATCGCCGACCGTTTCACCACCGGCAGTTCCATCATGCCGCAGAAGAAAAACCCCGACGTACCCGAGCTGGCCCGTGGCAAAACCGGCCGTGTGGTGGGCCACCTGATGGGCCTGATCACCTTGATGAAGGGCC
This sequence comes from Limnohabitans sp., assembly GCA_018882835.1. GTDB lineage: Bacteria > Pseudomonadota > Gammaproteobacteria > Burkholderiales > Burkholderiaceae_C > Limnohabitans. The sequence continues at coordinate 10,022 of VERE01000077.1, read as the reverse complement.
AGCCCCTGGCCTACAACAAGGACAACCAGGAAGACAAAGAGCCCTTGTTCGACACCGTGGACACGCTGCGCGACACCCTGCGCATCTTTGCCGAAATGATTGGCGGCCAGCTCAACCCGGCCACTGGCGAAAAGAGCGGCGGCCTCACCGTCAAACCCCAGGCCATGCAGGACGCCGCTCTCAAGGGCTATGCCACCGCCACCGACCTGGCTGACTACCTGGTGAAAAAAGGCCTGCCCTTCCGCGACGCCCACGAAACCGTGGCGCATGCGGTGAAGGCTGCGATTTCACACAACGTGGACCTGTCCGAGCTGCCCTTGCCGGTGCTGCAATCGTTCAACCCCTCGATTGAGCAAGACGTGTTTGAAGCGCTCAGCCTGCGCGGCTCGCTGAACGCTCGCAACACCCTGGGCGGCACAGCGCCCTCGCAGGTGCAGGCCCAAATTGCCCGCCACCGTGCGCGCCTGATGTAATTTTTTTCATCCCGGCTGTCGCTGTCTTCACAAGCTGCGGCCTCGGGCAGCGCTACCATGGGCGCCATCTTGAGGAGAGACTGAATGTCCGTGATCACCACCATCGAAGACCTGCGGGTTTTGGCCGAAAAGCGCGTGCCGCGCATGTTTTACGACTATGCTGACTCGGGCAGCTGGACCGAAAGCACCTACCGCGCTAACGAGGGCGATTTTCAGAAAATCAAACTGCGCCAGCGGGTGGCCGTGAACATGGAAGGTCGCAGCACCGCCAGCACCATGGTGGGCCAGCCCGTGGCCATGCCGGTGGCAATTGCGCCTACGGGCCTAACCGGCATGCAGCACGCCGACGGCGAGATTCTGGCGGCGCGTGCCGCCAAGAAGTTTGGCATTCCCTTCACCCTCTCGACCATGAGCATTTGCTCGATCGAAGATGTGGCCCAGGGCACCGATGGCCACCCGTTTTGGTTTCAGCTGTATGTCATGCGCGACCGCGACTTCATCGAGCGCCTGATCGACCGCGCCAAGGCGGCAGCTTGCTCGGCCTTGGTGCTGACCCTGGACCTGCAAATTCTGGGACAGCGCCACAAGGATTTGAAGAATGGCCTGAGCGCCCCCCCCAAGCCGACCTTGTCGACGATTTTGAACCTGATGACCAAGCCGCGCTGGTGCCTGGGCATGCTGGGCACGCCGCGCCGCCAGTTTGGCAACATCGTGGGCCACGTCAAGGGCGTGGAAAACATGGGCTCGCTGTCGGAGTGGACGGCCAAGCAGTTTGATCCCCGCCTGAATTGGGGCGATGTCGAGTGGATCAAGAAGCGCTGGGGCGGCAAGCTGATCCTCAAAGGCATTCAGGACGTGGAAGACGCGCGCCTGGCGGTTCAATCCGGGGCCGACGCCCTGATTGTGTCCAACCATGGCGGACGCCAGCTCGATGGCGCAGAGTCCAGCATCCAGGCCTTGCCGGCCATTGTGGACGCGGTGGGCTCGCAGATTGAGGTGCACATGGATGGCGGCATTCGAAGCGGCCAGGATGTGCTCAAGGCGGTGTCGCTCGGGGCCAAGGGCACCTACATTGGCCGCTCCATGCTGTATGGCCTGGGCGCCATGGGCGAAGCCGGGGTCACCAAGGCGCTGGAGATCATCCACAAAGAGCTGGACCTGACCATGGCCTTTTGCGGCCGCACCCAGATCCACCAGGTCGACACCAGCATTCTGCTGCCGGGCACCTTTCCCAAGGTGTCCTGAGCCCTGTGCGGCGGATCGCCCATCTCGACATGGACGCGTTTTACGCGTCGGTCGAGTTGTTGCGCTACCCGCAGCTCAAGGGCCTGCCGGTGGTGATTGGCGGCGGCCGGCGCCGTGAAGACGATGTGCTGGCCCGGCTGAACCGCGAGCTGCCAGAGAGAGACTGGACCGAGGCCGACCTGGCCGACATTCCGCTGGATTTTTTTCCACGCCTGCAAGGCTATGCCGGCCGCGGCGTGATCACCACCGCCACCTATGCAGCGCGGCAGTTTGGCGTGGGCTCGGCCATGGGTTTGATGAAAGCCGCCAAGCTGTGCCCGCAGGCGATTTTGTTGCCGGTGGATTTTGACCAGTACCGCCATTACTCGCGCACCTTCAAAGGCATCATCACCGAGATTGCCCCGCTGATGGAAGACCGCGGGGTGGACGAGGTCTACATCGACTTCACCGAGGTGCCGGGCGGGCAGCGTGAGGGCGGTCGGGTGCTGGCGCGGCTGATTCAAAAAGCCATTCACGATGCCACCGGCCTGACCTGCTCGATTGGGGTGGCGCCCAACAAATTGCTTGCCAAAATGGCCAGCGAGTTCAACAAGCCGAACGGCATCTCGGTGGTGTACGAGGCTGACCTGGCCCGTCGCATCTGGCCCCTGCCCTGTCGCAAGATCAACGGCATAGGCCCCAAAGCCGAAGCCCGCCTGAGCGGGCACGGCATTCACACCATTGGCGAACTGGCGGCCCAGCCACGCGACTGGTTGCTGGCCCATTTCGGCAAATCCTACGGCGCCTGGCTGCACGATGCTGCCCACGGACGCGATGACCGCCCGATCGTCACCGAAAGCGAGCCGGTGTCGATGAGCCGCGAAACCACCTTCGAGCGCGACCTGCATGCGGTGCGCGACCGCGAGACTTTGGGCGCCTTGTTCACGCGCTTGTGCGAGCAAGTGGCGGCCGACCTGCAGCGCAAGGGCTATGTGGGGCGCACCATTGGCGTGAAGCTGCGCTACGACAACTTCAAGATCGTCACCCGCGACCAAAGCATCGAGCACTACACCGCCGACCCGAAAGTGCTGCGCCAAGTGGCTGGCCAGTGCCTGAAGCGGGTGGACTTGAGCCGCAAACTGCGCCTGCTGGGCGTGCGGGTGGGCACTTTGCTGCGCGCGGGCGATCTGGGCGTCGCCGCTGCGACCGGCTCCGGGTTGTCACTGGTTGCCGCAGAAGCCTCGTCGGGCCTAAAGTGGGGCCATGAACAAACCGACCTGCTTTTCCCTGACGATTGACCAGCACATTGCCCACCTGGTGCTGAACCGGCCCGAGGCCCTCAACACCATGAACATGACGTTCTGGCGCGAGCTCGACCAGATACTGGACCGCCTGCACCGCGACAACCAGGCCCGCGTGCTGGTACTTTCGAGCACGGGCAAGCATTTCAGCGCCGGCATGTCACTCGATGCCTTTGGCGGCGAGGTGTCCCTCAACGACAACACGCCCGAGTCGCGCGCGGCCGTGCTGGACCAGCTTGGCGAGTTGCAGGCCACCTTCACCCGGCTGGAAACCCTGCGCATCCCCGTCATTGCAGCCCTGCACGGGGGCTGTATTGGTGGCGCGGTCGACCTGGTCACCGCAGCCTGCATTCGCTTTGCCAGTGCCGACACCTTTTTTTGCATTCAGGAAATCAACATCGGCATGGTGGCCGATGTCGGCACGCTGCAGCGCATTCCCAAGCTGATGCCCATGGCCCTGGTGAAAGAGCTGGCCTACACCGGCCGCCGCCTGAGCGCACAACGTGCACTGGCGCACGGCCTGGTCAACGAGGTTTTGCCAGACGCTGCGGCCACACTGGCCGCAGCCATGCAATGCGCCCAGGAAATTGCGGCCAAGCCGCCGGTGGCCATCTGGGGTACCAAGCAGGCCCTGCACTATGCGCGCGACCACAGCGTGGACGAATCGCTCAAGCAAATGGGCTGGCTGCAAGGCGCCATCTGGAGCAATGACCATGTGCGCGAGGCCATCACGGCGTTTCAAAGCAAGCGCGCGGGCGAGTTCCCGCCGCTGGCGCCGCTGCGCTCCTTTCACGACCTGGGCTGAGCCAGCGCGCAGACTGGCGCGGGCTTACTGACGCGCGGTTCGGAAGTTGGCCGGCAATCCTTGCGGATGGCTGGTGCGAAACGGGTTGATGTCCAGCCCGCCGCGGCGCGTGTAACGCGCATACACCGTCAACTGCGAGGGCTTGCATCGGCGCCAAATGTCCATGTAGATGCGCTCCACGCATTGCTCATGGAATTCGTTGTGGTTGCGAAAGCTCACCAGGTACTGCAACAAGCCGCCCTGCTCGATCTGCGGGCCGCTGTAGCTGATGCGTATGCTGCCCCAGTCGGGTTGACCGGTGACCAGGCAGTTGCTTTTCAGCAGCTGGCTGGTCAGGGTTTCGGTCACGGGTTGCTCGTCGAAGTTCGCGTTCAACAAATGCGGCGCCGGTTGGTAGTGGCTGCATTCGATGTCCAGACGGTCCAGACTCAGGCCATCCAATTCATGCACGGGCTCACGGTCGAATTGCTCGGGCAACAGCAACTGCACGCCCACACTGCCGCGGATGGGGCCACCGCGCCAAATGGCCTCGCTCAAATCGGTGCGCAGCCGCTGCGCCACCTCGTCAGCGCTGGCGATGCGGGTGTTGTTGAAGCTGTTGAAGTACAGCTTCAGCGACTTGCTCTCGATGATGTTCAGGCTGTCACAAGGAATGACCAGGCGAGCCAGGGCCACCTGTGGCTTGCCCTTGAGGTTCAGCCAGCCGAGCTCGAAGGCCGTCCACAGGTCCGCCCCCAAAAAAGGCAAGGTGCCGCTGATGCCGATCTCGTCGCGCTTGGGCTGTCGCGCCAGCGGGTACAGCAATTGCGGGTCATATTGGTCGGCATAGGCCGAGCTTTTGCCAAGTTGGGAGTGTTCAGGGGTGTTCATTGAAAAAAGGCACCAAGGCCTCCAAAAGACGCGCGACAACCGCCGGCGGCAGGTCGTGGCCCATGCCATCGATGCCCAACAGGCGCGCGCCGGGTATCCGGCGTGCCGTGTCTTCGCCGCAGGCGTAGGGCACCAAGGGGTCGGCCTTGCCGTGCACCACCAGGGTAGGCACGCGCATTTGCATCAAGAGATCGGCACGCGTTCGGTCAGACATCACGGCCAGGGTTTGCCGCGCCACGCCGGCGGGGCGATAACTGCGTTGCATGGCTGCCATCACACGCTCGCGCACGGCTTGGGCGTCCTGGGCAAATGCCGGACTGGCAATGGCTTGCAACAAGCCCAACGCGTGCTCCAGGGCGCCGGCCAGTCCAGGCTGGCTGGGCTTGCCAAACATTTTTTTCAGGACCTCGGGGTCGGCGGCGGGCAAACCCTCGGCGCCGCTGCTGCTCATGATGCTGGTCAGCGACAGCACTTTGTCCGGTGCGGCCAGTGCCACGCGCTGGGCGATCATGCCGCCCATGCTGACGCCCACCACGTGGGCCCGCGGCACTTGCAAAGCGCTCAACACGCCCAAGGCATCCTGGGCCATGTCTTGCAAGGAGTAAGGCGACTTTTGTGACCAGCCAAACTTGTGTTTCATGCCGGCCCATAGCAAATTGGGAACACCGGCGGCATCAAACGATGTGGACAGGCCGGCATCGCGGTTGTCCATGCGAATCACCCGAAAGCCAGCAGCATGCAAGCCCTGCCAAAACGCATCGGGCCAGCCAATGAGTTGCATGCCCAAGCCCATGATGAGCAACACGGCCGGGCGCGTGGCCTCACCGGTGTCTTCGACCTCGATCTCGATCTGGTTGACGTTCAGGCGCATGGGCTCTTTCAGTTAGGTACGCGGTCGCGGCGAAAGACCAGGCGATCGGTCTCGGAAGCGGCGGGCACAAAGGCATAGCCCTCGAGGTCAAAGGCCTCCAAGCCCTGGGGCGATTTGAGGCGGTGGGTGATGGCATAGCGCGCCATCAAGCCGCGGGCGCGCTTGGCCATGAAGCTGATGACCTTGTAGTGCCCCCCCTTGAGTTCTTCGAACACGCACTCGATGACACGCGCCTTCAGGGCCTTGCGGTCCACCGATTTGAAGTACTCCTGGGAAGCCAGATTGACCACCACCGGCTGCTTCTCTTTGGCTTGCTGCTGGTTCAGAAACAGGGCGATTTTGTCGCCCCAGAAATGGTACAAATTGCTGCCTTTGGCATTGGCCAGCCGGGTGCCCATTTCCAGGCGGTAGGGCTGCATCCAGTCCAGCGGACGCAACACGCCATACAGACCGCTGAGCATCAGCACATGGTCTTGCGCCCAGGCCAGGTCTTTGGCGCTGAGCGACTTGGCATCCAGCCCTTCGTAAACGTCCCCATTGAAGGCCAGAATGGCTTGTCGGGCGTTTTTTGCGGTGAACTTTTTCGACCAGGCCTGGTAGCGTGCGACATTCAAGCCCGCCAAGCTGTCGCTCAAGTCCATGAGTTCGGCAATTTGCTGGGGCGACTGGGTTTTGAGCAAGCCGATCAGCTCGGCCGATTGCGGCACAAACGAAGGCTCGGTGTGCGGCAAGTCCGGCACGGGCGATTCGTAATCCAGTGATTTGGCAGGTGACAACAAAAACAGCATGGCAAGGCCTCGAAAACACTGAGCTTGAATTGTGCCCCACAAGCGTTAGGATGCGCTTCATCGATGGTTTGCTCGGAGTGTGTTGTCCATGCTTGATTCTTTTGCGCCGGTGGCTTTCACCAATGGCTACGAGTTCACCGAAGGCACGGGCTATGCGTTGCCCACTTACCCGTTTGTAGCGCCGACAGAGTTGACACAACAAAAGCGGGTTCGCCATGACGTGGTCATTGTGGGCGGAGGCATGAGCGGCCTGACCCTGGCCTGCGGCTTGGCATTGCAGGGCGTGCGCGCGGTGCTGCTCGACGAAGACAACACCGTGGGCGTCAAGGGCGCCTCCTCGCGCGGCATTTGCTACACCCAGAAATCACTGGAAATTTTTGAGCGCTATGGCATTTACGAGCGCATTGCGCGCAAGGGTATTCAGTGGAGCGTGGGCCGCACTTTTGCCGGTCAGGACGAGGTGTTTTCCTTTGACCTGCGGGCCCAAAGCAACTTCAACCTGAGCGAGCAACCGGCCTTCATCAATATCCAGCAGTTCTACATCGAAGGCTACCTGGTCGAGCGCATCCAGGAGCTGACGGCGCAGCGCCCCAGCGTGGACCTGCGCTGGTCCTCGCGGGTGACAGCGTTTGAGCAAAACGCCGACTTTGCGACGCTGACGGTGCAAACGCCACAGGGCAACTACGTGCTGGAAGCGCGGCATGTGATCGATGCCACCGGCTCGCACACCCCCTTTCATGCCTGGTGCGGCGCCACCTTGGACGCGCGCCGCGGCGATGACCGCTGGTGCATTGCCGATGTGCGCTTCAAAAACCGCCCGCCCACTGAACGCCATACCTGGGTGGAAGCCCCGTTCAACGACAACCGCGCTGTTTGGCAGCATTTGATGGGCGACGAAGTCTGGCGCATCGATTACCAGATGGCCCCCAACGCCGACCCGGCCGAGGTCAGCCGCGAAGAGCAGGTGCGCGAGCGACTGCGACGGCAATTTGGCGATGACATCGCATGCGACATCGTATGGGTAGGCCCCTATGCCTACCGCAGCCAATGCCTGCACCAACTGCGCAAGGGCCGGGTGTTTTTCATGGGCGATACCGCCAAGCTGGTCAGTCCCTTTGGCGCGCGCGGCGGCAACACCGGCATTGCCGACGCCGACAACCTGGCCTGGAAACTCGGCGCTGTGCTGCGCGGCGAGGCCCCCGAGCAACTGCTCAACAGCTACAACGACGAGCGGCTCGAGGCCGCACAGCAGAATGTGCTTGTCACCAACCGCACAGCCCGCTTCTTGCGGCCTGCAGATGGCATTGAAAAGGTGTTTCGCCAAGCGGCCATTGCCTTGGCCAAGCGCCACAGCTTTGCCCGCAACTTTGTCAACACCGGTCGCATGGCTGTGGCCAACAACTACAGCCGCAGCGAGGCCTGCCGCGGCGACGGCGGCGTTTCGGTGCAAAACGTCGGCTTTCAATGGTCTGGTGCGCAACGCGGCAAGCTCAACGATGTGCTGCGTTGGGCCGAGGGTCAACTGGTCTTGTTCTGTTTTGGCACGCTGTCGGCCACCGAATTGGCGCGCCTGGGCAGGCTGCTGGAACAAGCCCCCTTGCGGGCGGTGCAAGTGCTCTCGCCGGGCCAAAAAGCTCAAGCACGCGAGCACCTGATCGACGACCGAGGCTTGTTGCGCGCGGCTTGCCGCGCAGAGAACAAACGCTGGGCCCTGGTGCGCCCCGACGCCTACTTGGCCGCCAACGGCGTGGGGCTGGACGGGAACCTGATTCGCGGCATCGAAAAAGCGCTGGCCATGGCCTGAGTCCCCTCGGCGCTGCCGTGGGGCGCGACCGCTAAAATCGGGGACTTACCGAATGATCGCCACCCCATGAGCACCACGTCCGACTCTCCCTTGTCCCAACCCGGCCTGCAAAGCCTGTCCAAATCGTTTGAGCCGGCTGCGCTGGAAGCCCACTGGGGACCCGAATGGGAGCGCCGTGGCTATGGAATCGCCGGTTTCCGTGGCAGCCAGCAAGCCCAGGGCGACGCGCCCTCGTTTGCCATTCAACTGCCGCCGCCAAATGTGACCGGTACGCTGCACATGGGGCATGCCTTCAACCAGACCATCATGGACAGCCTCACACGCTACCACCGCATGATGGGGTTCAACACCGCATGGATTCCTGGCACCGACCATGCAGGCATTGCCACACAAATCGTGGTCGAGCGCCAATTGCAAGAGCAAGGCATTCGCCGCCACGACATGGGCACCTCGCCGGCCGAGGCCCGCAAAAACTTTGTGGCGCGGGTCTGGGAATGGAAAGAGCAAAGCGGCCACACCATCACCACCCAGATGCGCCGCATGGGCGACAGCGTGGACTGGAGCCGCGAGTACTTCACCATGGACGACAAGCTGTCCAAGGTGGTCACCGAAACCTTTGTGCGCCTGTACCAGCAAGGCCTGATTTACCGCGGCAAGCGGCTGGTCAGCTGGGACCCGGTGCTGAAAACCGCGGTCTCCGACCTGGAGGTGGAAAGCGAAGAGGAAGATGGCCACCTGTGGCACATCCGCTACCCTCTGGTTGATGGCTCGGGCAGCTTGACCGTGGCCACCACCCGTCCTGAAACCATGTTGGGCGATGTGGCCGTGATGGTGCACCCCGAAGACGAACGTTACCAAGCGCTGATTGGCAAGCACGTGCACCTGCCGTTGTGCGGCCGCACCCTCCCTGTGATTGCCGACGCCTATGTAGACCGCGAATTCGGCACCGGCGTGGTCAAGGTCACGCCGGCCCATGACGCCAACGACTATGCCGTGGGCCAGCGCCACAAGCTGCCCATGATTGGCGTGCTGAACCTGGATGTCACCGTCAACGACCACGCGCCCGAGGCCTACCGCGGGCTGGACCGCTTTGTGGCCCGCAAGCAAATCGTGGCCGACCTGGAGGCCCAGGGCTTTCTGGTCGAGGTGAAGAAACACAAGCTGATGGTGCCGCGCTGTGCCCGCACAGGCCAGATCGTGGAGCCCATGCTGACCGACCAGTGGTTTGTGGCCATGAGCCAGATCGGCAAAGACGACCCCACGGGCAAAAGCATTGCACAAAAAGCCATCGATGCCGTGCAGTCGGGCCAGGTCAAGTTTGTGCCCGAGAACTGGGTCAACACCTACAACCAGTGGATGAACAACATCCAGGACTGGTGCATCTCCCGCCAACTGTGGTGGGGGCACCAGATCCCCGCCTGGTACGACGAAGACGGTCAGGTTTATGTAGCCCGCAATGAAGCCGAAGCACAAGCGATGGCGCCCGGCAAAACTCTGCGCCGCGATGAAGACGTTCTGGACACCTGGTACTCCTCGGCCCTGGTGCCCTTCTCGACCCTGGGCTGGCCCGAAAAAACCCAGGACTATGACCTCTACCTGCCCAGCACGGTGCTGGTCACCGGCTACGACATCATTTTCTTCTGGGTCGCCCGCATGATCATGATGACCACCCATTTCACCGGCCAGGTGCCCTTCAGGCACGTCTACATTCACGGTCTGGTGCGCGATGCCCAAGGCAAGAAAATGTCGAAGTCCGAGGGCAATGTGCTGGACCCGGTGGACCTGATCGATGGCATTGAGCTGGCACCCTTGCTGGACAAGCGCACCACCGGCCTGCGCAAGCCCGAGACGGCGCCGCAAGTGCGCAAGAACACCCAAAAAGAATT